>NZ_JACKQK010000007.1:0-299465 GCF_014892995.1 Pseudomonas sp. EggHat1 | reverse complement strand
TCACCCTGTCGACCGGCGCGCATTCTACACGCCTCACCTCGCTTTGCAACCCCTCTTTTAAACTTAACTTATTGATTAACAAGAAGTTTTTGAAGAGCTTCATCGCTGAAGTGGCGCGCATTCTACCGCCAGCAGAATGCACGTCAAGCAAAAATTGCAGTTTTATTACTCGGACTTGAGGGTGATACGCGCAAAGGCCTTCTTGCCTGCCTGGCAGACGTGAACCGACCCCAGCTTGAACAGGAAGGTGCGATCAACCACTTCACCATCGACGCGCACACCGCCCGAACCCAACAGGTCACGAGCAACCGCAGCATTCTTCACCAGGCCCGCCTTATTAAGGACGGACGAGATCGGCATATCTTCGATCGAGAGCAACTCGATCTCTGGCAGATCTTCCGGCAGTTCGCCATCCTTCATGCGGTTACCTGCGGAGCGATGCGCATTGGCAGCAGCTTCTGCGCCGTGGAAACGCGCAACGAGCTCTTCAGCCAGCTTGATCTTGATGTCACGCGGGTTCGCCCCCAGCTCGACATCACGCTTGAACTGCTCGATCTCCTCCATGGAGCGGAAGCTGAGCAGCTCGAAGTAACGCCACATCAGCGCATCGGGCATGGAGACGAGCTTGTTGTACATCACACCCGGCGCTTCCTGGATGCCGACGTAGTTGCCCAGCGACTTGGACATCTTCTTCACGCCGTCGAGACCTTCCAGCAACGGCATGGTGACGATGCACTGCGACTCCTGACCATAGGCGCGCTGCAACTCGCGCCCCATCAGCAAGTTGAACTTCTGATCGGTACCGCCCAGCTCGACATCGGCCTTGAGCGCCACGGAGTCGTAGCCCTGAACCAGCGGGTAGAGAAACTCGTGAATGGCGATCGGCTGGTTGCTGCTGTAGCGCTTGTCGAAGTCATCACGCTCGAGCATGCGCGCTACGGTGTACTGCGACGTCAGACGAATGAAATCGGCAGGCCCCATCCGATCCATCCAGGTGGAGTTGAAGGCCACCTCGGTCTTGGCCGGGTCGAGAATCTTGAAAACCTGCTGTTTATAGGTCTCGGCGTTATCCAGAACCTGCTCACGTGTCAGCGGCGGACGGGTAGCGCTCTTGCCGCTGGGGTCACCGATCATTCCGGTGAAGTCGCCGATCAGGAAGATCACCTGATGACCGAGTTCCTGAAACTGACGCAGCTTATTAATAAGGACGGTGTGACCGAGATGCAGATCCGGCGCGGTGGGGTCGAAACCCGCCTTGATCCGCAGCGGCTGACCACGCTTGAGCTTTTCTACCAGCTCAGCCTCAACCAGAACCTCTTCTGCACCGCGCTTGATCAGCGCCAGCTGCTCTTCGACCGACTTCATGACAGAACCCGCAACCACTGGAAATTGAAAGGGAACCAACCATACAAGATCGCGGACTAATTACAAGTTTTGCCCAGGGTAAGCGCCCTGAGCGTCCGTTCGGCATGTCAAGGGTTGCCCCAAGCCGATTTTGGTTATATTTTATACAGTTAATGCATATTCCAAGAAAACGCCTCACGCCATGACGCAAAATATCCCCAAAGCCCCGCCCTACCCTAAAAGCCATATCCTGGCTGCTAGCGGTGTAGCTGCGCTGCTGAGCCTGGCTCTGCTGGTGTTTCCTTCGCGTGAAGTCGAAGCGCAGAAAACCTTTCTCGACCTGGACCTCGGTAACGATACCGAGCAGGTGCTGCAGGAAAAGGACGACCTCCGAGCGGGACAGCCAGTGCCTGGCGCCGCTTCGCCCTTCGCCAAGATCGAGCAAAGCGCGAACACCGCAGAGAACAGCGCAGAAGACGCTGACAAAGACCGCCTAGAAACAGCTGACACCACTCCTCCTTCCGACCCCAACCACCACAACATCACGGTCAGCAATGGCGATACGCTTTCTACCGTATTCGCCAAGGTTGGTCTGAACGCCAATGATCTGCACGAAGCCCTCAATAGCAGCAAGGACGCCAAGCAGTTCAGCCGTCTCAAAGTGGGCCAGGTGCTGGACTTCGAGCTGAACGAAGATGGCAAGCTGAAGAGCCTGCAGAGCAAGCTCAACGATCTGGAAACCATTCGCCTCAGCCGTACCGATAAAGGCTTCGACTTCGAGCGTGATCAGATCAAGCCTGAGGTGGTCACCGCATACAGCCGCGGCGTGATCAACAGCTCGCTGTTCCTCTCCGCCAAGCGTGCCGGCCTGTCGCACAGCCTGACCATGGACCTGGCCAACGTGTTTGGCTACGACATCGACTTCGCCATGGATATTCGCGAAGGTGACGAGTTCGAGGTGATTTACGAAGAGAAGGTAGTGAACGGCAAGCCCGTAGGCACCGGCAACATCCTTTCGGCGCGCTTCACCAATCGCGGCAAGACCTACACCGCCGTGCGTTACACCAGCAAACAAGGCACTACCAGCTACTACAACGCCAATGGCGAAAGCATGCGCAAGGCGTTCATCCGCACTCCGGTGGACTTCGCTCGCATCAGCTCGCGCTTCTCCACGGGTCGCAAGCATCCGATCCTGAACAAGATCCGTGCACACAAGGGCGTCGACTATGCCGCGCCACGTGGCACGCCAATCAAGGCTGCCGGTGACGGTCGCGTAGCACTGGCAGGGCGTAACGGTGGCTACGGCAATACCGTGATCATCCAGCACGGCCAGCGCTATCGCACCCTTTACGCACACATGCAGGGTTTTGCCAAAGGTGTTCGCAACGGTGCGAACGTCAAACAAGGCCAGATCATCGGCTATATCGGTACTACCGGCCTCTCCACCGGCCCTCACCTGCACTATGAGTTCCAGGTAAACGGTGTACACGTCGATCCACTCAGCCAGAAGCTGCCGATGGCAGACCCCATTGCAGCGAGCGAGAAACAGCGCTTCATGCAACTGAGCAAACCGCTGATGGCACGCATGGACCAGGAAAAGGCCACCATGCTAGCCGCCAACCAGCAGTAAGCCGTGCCCCTCTATATTGGCGTGATGTCCGGCACCAGCCTGGACGGACTGGACATCGCGCTGATCGATCAGGATCAGCGTCCTCACCTTCTCGCCACGCTCTACCGCCCCATGCCAGAACAACTGCGTAGCGACCTGCTTGCGCTGTGCACCTCTGGCAATGATGAGCTGGCACGCGCAGCCATTGCAGAACAACACTGGGTCGAACTGGCCGCTGCCGCTGTCAACGAACTCCTGCAGCAACAGAATCTGACCGCGCAGCAGATTCGCGCCATCGGCAGCCATGGCCAGACGGTGCGCCATGAACCGGCGCGCGGCTTCACCATCCAGATCGGCAACCCTGCGCTGCTGGCCGAGCTTACGGGCATTTGTGTGGTCGCAGACTTCCGCCGGCGCGATGTTGCCGCTGGCGGTCAAGGGGCTCCTCTGGTCCCAGCCTTCCACCATGACCTGTTCGGCAATAGCCAGCGGCAGGTCGCCGTGCTCAATGTCGGCGGTTTCAGCAACCTCAGCCTGCTTTCACCCGGCCAGGAGGTTCTGGGATTCGACAGCGGCCCTGGCAACGTTCTGCTCGATGCCTGGATTCAGTATTGCCAGGGCCTGGCCTATGACCGTGACGGTGCCTGGGCATCCAGCGGCAAGGTAGACAGCGCGCTACTGTCGCGACTACTGAGCGATCCGTTCTTCGCCACCCAGGGACCGAAGAGTACCGGTCGCGAACTGTTCAACCTCGACTGGCTGCTTGGCCACCTGCAAGCATCTTCGCGACTGGCCAGCGAAGACGTTCAGGCCACCCTGGTAGAACTCACCGCATGCAGTATCGTCAGCGCCCTACGCAACGCGCAGGCTCACACGGATGCTCTGCTGGTGTGTGGAGGTGGCGCGCACAACGCTTGTCTGATGAAGCGCCTGCGCGAGATGCTGGCTGGAACCGAGGTGAGCAGCACCGCGACTGAGGGCGTAGATCCGGACTGGGTCGAAGCCATGGCCTTCGCCTGGCTGGCACATTGCGCGCTTGAGGGCATTGCTGGTAATCGCCCGAGCGTGACCGGCGCCAAAGGCCTACGCGTGCTCGGCGCCATCTACCCGGCGTGAAAACGAAAACGCCGCGCATCGAGCGCGGCGTCTGTCATCAGGCGATGCATTCAGATCGAGAAGGACGACCCACAACCACAGGTGGTGGTGGCATTGGGGTTCTTGATCACGAAACGCGAACCTTCCAGCCCTTCCTGATAGTCGACCTCGGAGCCAGCCAGATACTGGAAGCTCATGGCATCGACCACCAGGCTAACGCCTTCGCGCTCGACGATGGTGTCATCCTCGGCCACGTCCTCATCGAAGGTAAACCCGTACTGAAAGCCCGAGCAGCCGCCGCCCGTGACGAACACGCGCAGCTTCAGGCGCGGATTACCCTCTTCATCGACCAGGTTCTTCACCTTGCTGGCCGCGCCTTGGGTAAAGTGCATGGGGGCAGGGGTGAAGGTTTCGACGCTCATTCTGGACTCCCGGCGCCATGCGCCATACTGCTTTGGGCGTGCATTATCCGCTTGCCCTACAAAATTGGTCAACTATTGCTCGTTTTCCAGCATAGCGGGAAGCTCGAGTGGCCGCTCACCATCCTTGATATGACAGAGGCGCCCCTCGATCTGCGCCCCCATGGCCATCTCCATCAGGCCGTAATGCAGGTTGCCGCGAACCCGAGAGCGTGAACCCAGCTCAAGATGGCCGCTGGCGAATACATCACCACTCACCTCTCCATCGATCACTATATGGGGTGCCCGTATCTCACCTTCAACCAGGCCGCCTGCACTCACGCGCACCAGCCCTTCGGTAGCCAGCAGATTACCGGTGACCCGACCATCCACTTGCACCGCGCCCTGAAAGCGCATGTCGCCTACCAGCTCGGCGCCAGCGGCAATCAGGCTGGTCTTGCCGCTGAAGCGCTGCAAGTCGGGTTTGGTCTTGTCTTTACTCCACATGGGTGGCTATCGCTCCTGATTTTATCCATTCGAATGTACGGCTCAGCGGCTTGTCGCCCTCGACCTCCGCCTGAACCTTGACCTGACGCGGCTCGAAGCCCTCAGGTAGTTGTAGCTCGCCGAAACGACCCGCTTCGGGAAAGGACTGGAAGTGCTTGAAGGAGAACGCAATGCTGCTCTCGCTTACCTCGTCGGACAGCGCCGCCAACTCCAACGAAGCCGGCTTACCGTTCTGCTGCCCTTCGACAGTAATACGCAAACGCCCCTGCAATGCCTCATCACTGGCACCGACTCGGCTCATCAGCAATTTGTAGCGAAATCGCTGCGGCGCGTCCGTGGCTTGCAGCTCAAAGGCGCGAATGCGAATACCTTCACGACGACTGGCAGGTGCCAGCACGCCTTTGTAGAAAGCCAGATCCTGCTGCTGCTTGAAGATCTGCTCTTCCAGCAGCTTGATGGTACGACGATTCTGCTCCATGGCCTGCTGCGTGACCTTGTCGCTACTGCCGACCACGGCCAGACGCTGGCGCAGCAACTCCAGCTCCTGCTCCTGTTCGGCAAGGCGAGTCAGCAGTGCCTGCGTATCCGCGGGCGCCTGTTGCGGCTGCGCCTGCGGCCAGTACCATCCCAGAGCAAAGGCCACCGGGATGGCGAGCACCAGCAGCAACTGCAGCCAACGGCGTCTGCGTTCGCGACGAGGATCGCTGAGGCGGACCTCCCAGCCCGGTATCACGGCAGCAGGGCCGCGTGCGACAGACCGAGGCGCTCGTCGAGACCGAAGAGGATGTTCATGTTCTGCACCGCCTGGCCCGAGGCCCCCTTGACCAGATTGTCGATCACCGAGAGCACCACCACCAGGTCGCCGCCCTGCGGACGGTGCACGGCGATACGGCAAACGTTGCCTCCGCGCACACTACGGGTTTCCGGGTGGCTGCCCGCCGGCATCACATCGACGAAGGGCTCGCCGGCGTAACGCTTCTCGAACAGCGCCTGAAGATCGACCGAGGTATCGGCAACGCGCGCATAGAGGGTCGCGTGAATGCCACGAATCATCGGTGTCAGGTGCGGCACGAAGGTAAGGCCGACATCGCTACCTGCTGCCTGGCGCAGCCCCTGACGAATTTCCGGGAGGTGGCGATGCCCCTTGACCGAGTAGGCTTTCATGCTCTCGCCGGCCTCACAGAACAGCGAACCAACGCTGGCGCCACGACCGGCACCGCTGACACCGCTCTTGCAGTCGGCGATCAGGCTACCGGTCTCGGCCAGTCCGGCTTCGAGCAGCGGGATCAGCCCCAGCTGAGTAGCGGTCGGGTAGCAGCCGGGTACGGCGATCAGGCGCGCAGTCTTGATCGCCTCGCGATTGACCTCGGGCAGACCGTACACCGCCTCTTTCAGCAGCTCGGGGGCGCCGTGCGGCTGGCCGTACCACTTGGCCCACTCATCGGCGTCCTGCAGACGGAAGTCAGCGGAGAGGTCGATTACTCGCGTACCCGCAGCGAGCAACTCACCAGCCAGCGCATGGGCCACGCCATGCGGGGTGGCGAAGAACACCACGTCACAGGCGCCCAGGGTGGCGACATCCGGCACGCTGAACGCGAGCTCGGGGTAATGGCCGCGCAGATTGGGGTACATCTCGTCGACGCGCAGGCCGGCCTCGGAACGGGAAGTGATCACGGTCACCTCTGCCTGCGGGTGTTGCGCCAGCAGACGCAGCAATTCGACACCGGTGTAGCCCGTGCCGCCGACGATACCGACCTTGATCATCACATGCCCCTTTGCAAAAGCCATTGGAAAGTTGCCGATGATAAAGCCGCATCGGCCAAGCTCCAACCGCGGAGGTGACGCAGACCGTCAGCTGCCTCTACTATCGAGGCCATTTTTCAGCGCGGGAAGCGAAAATGCTCTATCTCTGGCTCAAGGCTCTGCACATCATCGCCATGGTCTGCTGGTTCGCCGGCCTGTTCTACCTGCCGCGTCTGTTCGTCTATCACGCCATGAGCAGCGACGCCGCCAGTCACGAACGTTTCTGCATCATGGAGCGCAAGCTGTATCGCGGCATCATGATCCCCTCGATGATCGCCACGCTGGGCCTGGGCATCTGGTTGCTCAGCCTCAATTCGGCGTACTACTTCACGCAGGGCTGGATGCACGCCAAGCTCACGCTGGTGGTGGCCCTGGTGATCTATCACCACCTGTGCGGCGCTCAGCTCAAGCACTTTGCCCGCGGCGAGAACAGCCGTAGTCACGTGTTCTATCGTTGGTTCAATGAAGCGCCGGTGCTGGCCCTGCTGGGCATCGTCATCCTGGTTGTCGTCCGCCCCTTCTGAGGAGTTCGCCATGTCTCTGCCTGCCCTGCTCGAACAACGCCTGCGCCTGCCTCTGGTCGCTGCGCCGATGTTTCTGGTGTCCAACCCGGCGCTGGTCAGTGCCTGCTGCAACAGCGGCATCGTCGGCAGCTTTCCGGCGCTGAACCAGCGCGAGAGCGCCGGTTTCGCCGCCTGGCTCGACGAGATCGAAGCCAGCCTCGCGAGCAACGCCGCACCCTACGCAGTCAATTTGATCGTGCATAACAGCAACCCGCGCCTGCAGGCGGATCTGGCCATCTGCGTCGAGCGGCGCGTACCCATCGTCATCACCAGTCTGGGCGCGGTGAAGGAAGTGGTCGATGCCGTGCACAGCTATGGCGGCCTGGTGTTCCATGACGTGACCACTCGCCGCCATGCCGAGAAAGCTGCCGAGGCTGGCGTGGATGGCCTGATCGCCGTGGCCGCCGGCGCCGGCGGCCATGCCGGCACCTGGAGTCCCTTCGCCCTGCTGGCCGAGATTCGTCAGTTTTTCGACAAGACCGTACTGCTGTCCGGCTGCCTCAATCACGGCCACGAAATTCTCGCCGCGCAGCTGCTCGGCGCCGACCTGGCTTATATGGGCACCCGTTTCATCGCCACGACCGAGAATAATGCGTCGGCCGATTACAAGGCGATGATTCTCGAAGCTCGGGCCGCCGACATCATTCACACACCCGCCGTATCCGGTGTACCGGCCAGCTTCATGCGCCAGAGCCTGGAGCAGGCCGGCTACGACCTGAGACAGCTGCAGAACAAGGGCGATATCAACTACGGCGAGAAGCTCAAGCCGATGGATGAAGAAGCCAAGGCCTGGAAAACGGTCTGGTCGGCCGGCCAGGGCGTTGGCGGCATCGACGATCTGCCGTCGGTGCAGGAGCTGGTGTCGCGACTCGACCACGAATATCGCGCCGCACTGACACGGAGCAAACAGCTGGGGCAACGCTGGCCGCAATGAAGCGTCGCCACCTGCTGGGGCTGGGCGCGCTCGGCCTGCTCGGTGGCTGGGCGCTGCGCCCGGCCGATCATGGTCGCGAGCATGACGCCTACTTCGCCGAACTCAACCGGCAACTGCAGCGCGATGGCGAGGGCATCCCCATCCTGCTGCTCGATCTCGATCGGCTCGACGCCAACGCCGACCTGCTGGCAGCACGGCTAGGCAGCCGCCTCCAGCTGCGCCTGGTCGCCAAGTCGTTGGCCAGCACCGGTCTGTTGGAATACCTGGCCAAGCGTCTGCAGACCCAGCGTTTCATGGTCTTTCATCAGCCGCAACTGAATCGCCTGGCCAGGAGCTTTCCCCAGGCCGACCTGCTGCTTGGCAAACCCATGCCGGTCGCTGCGGCCCTGAACTTCTATCGCCAACTTGCGCACCACCTGAATTTCGATCCCAACCGCCAGGTGACCTGGCTGATCGACAGCGAGCGGCGCCTGATGGAGTACGCCGAACTGGCCAAGGCACTGGGGCGACCGCTGCGCATCGCACTGGAAATCGACGTTGGCCTGGAACGCGGCGGTTTCGCCACCCCGCAGGCGCTGGCTCAGGCACTGCAGCAGCTTCGCCAGCAGCCGACACTGCAACTACAGGGGCTGATGGGTTATGACGCGCATGTCGCGCACAGCCCACCCTGGCAGAGTCAGCGGCGAGCATTCAGCGAGACCGATGCGCGTTATCGACAATTCATCAGCAACGCTCAGGGGTTCAGCGATCTTTGGCCAGCAAAGCCGCTGCTCAACGGTGCAGGCAGTCTGACCTACCTGCTGCACAGCCAGCAGGAGACTTCGCTCAGTGAAGTCTCCGTCGGTTCCGCCCTGCTCAAACCCGCAGAGTTCGACACGCCACTGCTGGAGGAACATCAGCCAGCCCTGTGGATCGCCAGCCCCGTACTCAAGGTGGTCGACGGCGCCCTGCCCTACCTGCAACCACTCAAGCCCCTGATCAGCGCCTGGAACCCCAACCGAGAGAACGCCTACTACCTCTACGGCGGTCGTTGGCCGGCGCAGCCCGTCTCGCCGGCCGGGCTCGACTACGACGAACTCTATGGCCGTAGCGCCAATCAGGAGCGCCTGATCGGTGGTGAAGGCACACAACTGACGAGCAACGATTGGGTATTTCTGCGCCCTGCGACCAGCGAAGGTGTGCTGGGCGATTTCAGCGAAATACGTCTACTACGCCGCGGCCAACTGGTCGGCCGCTGGAGCACAATAGGCAACGCCTGAAAAATAGCCATGAGCGACGCTTCAGGCCGCTTGTATATTGGCCTTGCGGCACTCTAGGCTTATGCCTCGCCTGCTGCTCAACGAACGCTTCGTTCACCTCCACTTCCCGCCGACAAGGAAGCTCGCATGAATCAACCGCGCTACAAGATCGTGTTCGACGGCCAACTGATGCCCGAGGCATCGTTGGAAATGGTCAAGACAAACCTGGCCCGCCTGTTCAAGAGCGACCTTGCTCGTATCGACAGTCTGTTCAGCGGAGCGCCGGTGGCGCTCAAGCGTGATCTGGGCGAAGGCGAGGCGGAGCAGTACCTCAACGCGCTGCAAAAGGCGGGCGCCAAGGTGCGCAAGGAGCTGGATCAGGCCGCCAGCCTGAGCCTGGTGCCGACCGAAGCCGAAACCGAGCAGGCTGTGGAGGCCGTTACCTCGGACATGACCTGCCCCAAATGCGGCCATGAGCAAGCCAAGGCGAGCGAGTGCTCTGCCTGCGGCATCATCATCGACAAATACCTCGCCCGCCAGGCACAGCTGGCCGAAGCCGCTCCTGCCCCAGCTCCCGTCGCAGCGACTGCATCGCCCTATGCGCCACCCCAGGCGAATGTCGCCGAGCAGTTGCCGCAGTACTCCGAGCTCAAGGTCCTCGGCGTCAGCGGCCGGATCGGCCGCGTGCGTTACCTGGGCTGGCTGATGGCGATGACGCTGTGCTTCATCCCGATCATGTTGATCGGTACCGGCATTGCCGCGATGTCCTCGACCCTGGCCATGTTGGCGCTGGGTATCGTCAGTATTGCTGCGGTCGTGATCGGCGTCTTCATCGGCGTGCAGCGTCTGCATGACATCGGTTGGTCCGGCTGGCTGCTGCTGGTGCACCTGATCCCGGTCTTCGGCAGCGTGTTCGCCCTGCTGATGTTGATCATCCCCGGTACTCAGGGCGTCAACCGCTACGGCCCGCCACCGCCCCCCAACAGCACCGCAGTCAAGGTACTGGCCTGGTTGTTCCTGCTGGTGCCAGTGACCGGTATCGTCGCCGCCATCGCCATTCCGCAGTACCAGGGTTATGTCGAGCGCGCTGCCGAGTTTCAGGAGCAGTAACCCTCGACCATGCGCAGTTATGCACTGATCACCGGAGCGTCCAGCGGCATTGGCCTGGCCTTGGCCGAGGCCCTGGCGCGCCGTGGGCGCAATCTGATTCTGGTGGCGCGCCGGCGTGATGCCCTGGAAAGCATCGCCTGCGAGTTGGCCCAGCGCTTCGGCGTCGACGTGCTGTTTCGTCTCTGCGACCTGAGCGAGCCGCTGCAATTGTCCGGCCTGCTGCTGGAGCTGGAAGAAGGCCAGTGGCATGTCGATCTGCTGGTGAACAACGCCGGCCTTGGCTGCGCCGGTCCGTTCCTGGAGCAGGACTGGAGTCGCGAGCTGGAGCAGCTGGAAGTCAACGTGCTGGCACTGACCCGCTTGTGTCACGCACTCGGTCAGCATATGGCCGAGCACGGCAGCGGGCAGATTCTCAACGTCGCCTCGGTCGCGGCCTTCCAGCCCGGCCCCTGGATGAGCAGCTACTACGCCAGCAAGGCTTATGTACTGAACTTTTCCGAGGGTTTGCGCGAAGAGCTGAGAAGCCGCGGCGTGCGTGTGTCAGTACTCTGCCCCGGCCCAACCCGCAGCGCCTTTTTCCGTGCGGCGCAGATGGACGTCACGCGGATTGCCGGCAGCAAGCTGATGATGAGCGCCGAGGAAGTGGCGCTGATCACCGTTCGCGCACTGGAAAAGAATCGCGCCATCATCATTCCCGGCTGGCGCAACCGCCTGCTGGCCCTGAGTCCACGCCTCGCCCCGCGCTGGCTGGTACGCAAACTCAGTGGTCGCCTGACCCGCCCCTTCACCGGCGCCTGACCAGGTGCTCAGCCGGCATTGACCGTCCGCCCATCGGCCCACTCCCGCAACGCCGCCAAGCGCTCGGCCATTACCACCGACAGCGGCGCCGTGCTCTGCAGCGCACGCAGCAGCAAACCCTGATCGACCGCCTGCTGCTGCGCCTGACCTGCGTACAACGCGCTGACCACTGCTTGCTCGATCTCGGCGCCAGAGTAGCCCTCGCTGGCAGCAGCCAGTTGCGCAAGATCGAAGCCGCCTGGCTCCAGTTCACGGCGTTGCAGGTGGATACGGAAGATGTCGGCACGAACCTCGGCACTGGGCAGGTCGACGAAGAACAACTCGTCGAAGCGCCCCTTGCGTACCAGTTCCGGCGGCAGACGGTCGATGGCATTGGCCGTGGCCACCACAAACACCGGTGCCTTGCGCTCGGCCATCCAGGTCAGCAGGGTGCCGAGCACACGCTGGCTCACGCCTCCGTCGTGGTCGCCACTGGCCAAGCCCTTCTCCACCTCGTCCATCCACAGCACACAGGGCGCCATCTGTTCGGCCAGACGTAGCGCCTCACGCAGATTACGCTCGGTCTCGCCAAAGAACTTGTTGTACAGGCAGGCAAAATCCAGGCGCAGCAGCGGCAAGCCCCAGAGTCCGGCAACGGCCTTGGCCGCCAGGCTCTTGCCACCGCCCTGTACGCCGACCAGCATCACGCCTTTCGGCGCATCAAGGAGCTTGCCTTCGAGAAAGCCGGCCTGACGTTCGGCCAGCCAGCGTTTGAGGTTGACCAACCCGCCGACTTCGGCGAAGCGCGCGGTGTCGTATTCGAAGCTGAGCACGCCCTCCAGATCCAGCAACTGGAACTTGGTCTTGTTCAGCTCCGGGATGTCTTCCTGGGTGATTGCGCCGTCATCGCAGATCACGTTGCGCGCCAGCGCGCGTGCCTCGGCATGACTGAGGCCGCGCAGGTTCTTCACCACCTGCTGCAAGGTGCGGTTGTCGGTGCGCACGCGTGCGCCGCGATTGCCTTCACTCCAACGCGTCGCCTCGTCACGCACGATGCTCAGCAGTTCGTCTTCCGACGGCAGCGCGAGACTGAAGCGTGCCGCGAAACGCTGCACTTCGGCAGGCAGCTTGAGCGCATGCGACACCAGCACCAGCGTCGGCTTGTGTGCGGCCTCGCTCATGGCGATTTCCTTGAGCAAGCGCACCAGCCTGGGGTTGTCATCGAGGAAGGGATGCAGGTCGCACATCACGTAGAGGTTCGGCTGCAGATCGGCCTTGATCATGCGCAGAGCCGCCTCGGGCTCGAGGGTCGCAGACTCGTCCACCGCTGCGCCGCCGAAACCAAGACGCTGCAGGCCCTCGGTCACCGACCAGGTGTGCAGGCCGAGACCGCGCTTGATCGCCAAACCTGTCAGGGTTTCCAGCACGCGCAGCTCGTCCCAGGACTCGATCACCACCAGCTTGACCTTGGAATCCAGCACCAGCCCAAGATCATGAATATCGTTCTTCAACACCGACTCCTTGTGAGATTTGGCCAGCCAGGCACGCAGGGTTACCATCCGCGGTTTCACAGAATCGAGAACTTACAGCATGGACCGCCTGAACACGCAGATCGTCGCCGGAGGCATCACCCCGTGCAAGTGCTGAAAGCGCGTCGCATCACAGTATTCATGGCCAGCGCCGCCTGCCTGCTGGTTAACCTGCCGGCCGCCGCTATCGAAACCATCAGCGATCCGTTGCCCGGCGGCGCTCAGGGCCCCGAAATGGTGGTGATTCCGGCTGGCGAGTTCCGCATTGGCGATGCCAGCGGTCGCGGTAATGACAACGAGCGCCCGCAACGATCGATTGCGTTCGATCAAGCCTTCGCCATCGGCCGCTACGAAGTCACCTTCGCCGACTGGCAGAAGTATGCCGACGCCAACGGGCTGCCCATGCCTGACAACGAGGGCTGGGGCCTTTCGGCGCAGCGTCCGGTGATTCATGTGTCCTGGCGTGACGCTCACGCCTATGTCCAGTGGCTGTCACGCGAGACAGGCGCGCGTTATCGCCTGCCTACCGAAGCCGAATGGGAATATGCGGCACGCGGCGGCAGCCAGAGCTACTACTGGTGGGGCGACGAATTCGACAGCGATGAACAGGCACCCCGCGCTCATTGCCGCGGTTGCGCCAGCTCACGCCTGCTGCGCAACAAGACGGCGGCCGTCGGTCAGTTCCCAGCCAATGCCTTCGGCCTGCACGACATGGCGGGCAATGTCTGGGAGTGGACGGCCTCGAACTTCACCCAACGCTTCGACGGCAGCGAAACCCAGAGCGCTGGCCAGCTCGACAACAGCCCGCGCGTAGTGCGCGGCGGCGCCTGGAACAGCGGTCCGGTCTACCTGCGCAGCAGCATGCGCGATCTCAAGCAGCCGCATCATCGCGACTATGCGCTGGGGTTTCGCGTGCTGCGCGAGCTACCCTGAGCGCGGACGACCTGGCGACTTTGCAGTAAACTAGCCCGGTTGTTACCTCTGGAGGTGCCCCATGGCCAGCGAACGTCAGTATTCCCCCGTCGACCGCCTGCTGCTGCAAGCCGATGCCGCGCTGCGCACACTGCTGCCATTCAGCGGTGCGCCGGGTCGCCCATCGCCTGCCATCGTGCAGAACGAGACCGAGCTGAGCAGCGAGGAGTCGCGCCACGTCGCCGGCCTGATGCGCATCAATCACACCGGAGAAGTGTGCGCCCAGGCGCTCTATCAGGGCCAGGCGCTGACCGCCAAACTCCCGGAAGTGCGCAGCGCCATGGAGCATGCGGCTGATGAGGAAATCGACCACCTGGCCTGGTGCGAACAGCGCATTCGTGAGCTGGGCAGCCACCCCAGTGTACTCAACCCGCTGTTCTACGGTATGTCCTTCGGCGTTGGCGCCGTTGCCGGACTGGTCAGTGATCGCGTCAGCCTGGGCTTCGTCGCCGCCACAGAAGATCAGGTGTGCAAGCATCTGGACGAGCACCTGGAGCAACTGCCCGAGCACGACACCAAGTCACGCGCCATCCTCGAACAGATGCGCATCGACGAACAGCAGCACGCCAACAGCGCCATGGCGGCAGGCGGTGTGCGCTTCCCGGCGCCAATCAAGTTCGGCATGACGTTACTGTCGAAGGTCATGACCAAGAGCACCTACCGCATCTGAAACGAACGAGGGCGCCAATCGGCGCCCTCGTTACTTGCTCACATGGATTCAGCCCAGTTCGACGATTTCGTAATCGTGGCTGATATCCACACCGGCACGACCCAGCATGATCGAGGCCGAGCAGTACTTCTCCGCCGACAGCTCCACCGCCCGCTTCACCTGAGCCTCTTTCAGCCCACGGCCCTTGACCACGAAGTGCAGGTGGATCTTGGTGAACACCTTGGGCTCCTCGTCTGCGCGCTCGGCGTCGAGGAACACCTCGCAGCTTTCTACCGGCTGGCGGCCCTTGCGCAGAATGCTGACCACATCGAAGTTGCTGCAGCCACCGAGGCCGATCAGCAGCATCTCCATCGGCCGAACACCGAGGTTACGACCACCCGCATCGGGCGGACCGTCCATCACCACGGCATGGCCACTACCGGACTCGCCGAGGAACAGAGCTTCACCGGCCCATTGCACACGCGCTTTCATCGATATTGGCTCCCAGAGTGGAAAAGTTCGGCAGATTAGCACAGGCAGGCTGCAATCCGATGTGCGCCGAATGCGCGAAAGTTCCACGCCGTAACGTTACCCAAGTCGCAAAAAACTCCTTGGTCATAGTATGTCTGTTAAGCTGGCGTCGGAATGCTGTCACACTTGGCCGGATAACAAATAAGAAATTGCCGTTGGACAAAGGCCTTCACTTTTCATATTCGGGACTCGGGCATGGTTGCTATTACCCTTACACCAAAGATCAAGAACCTCGACAAGCTTCTCGCACATTGTCATCGCCGTCGTTACACAGCCAAAAGCACCATCATCTACGCAGGTGATCGCTGCGAAACCCTGTTCTTCATCGTCAAGGGCTCGGTCACCATCCTGATCGAGGATGACGATGGCCGTGAAATGATCATCGCCTATCTCAACTCTGGCGACTTTTTCGGCGAGATGGGCCTGTTCGAAAAGGATGGCTCAGAGAAGGAACGCAGCGCCTGGGTTCGCGCCAAGACCGAATGCGAAGTAGCGGAAATCAGCTACGCCAAGTTCCGCGAACTGACCCAGCAAGACCCCGAAATCCTCTTCGCCCTCGGTAGCCAGATGGCCGAGCGTCTGCGCAATACCACGCGCAAGGTCGGCGACCTGGCCTTCCTTGATGTCACTGGCCGTGTTGCGCGCACCCTGCTTGACCTGTGCAAGCAGCCGGATGCGATGACCCATCCGGATGGCATGCAAATCAAGATCACCCGTCAGGAAATCGGCCGCATCGTCGGCTGCTCCCGCGAGATGGTCGGTCGGGTACTCAAGTCGCTGGAAGAACAGGGCCTGGTACACGTCAAAGGCAAGACCATGGTGGTCTTCGGCACGCGCTGAACCAGCCTCCATAAAAAAGCCGGCTTGATTGCCGGCTTTTTTATGCGTCTTACTCAGGATCGTTGCCGATGACAGCCGGCCGGCCGCGTTCGGGAAAGAACAAGCGCTGCAATTCGCTACCCGGACTTTCCGCACGCATGAAGGCTTCACCGACCAGGAAGGCATAAACCTGGTTGATCTCCATAAGCTCGACATCGGCGCGATTGAGAATGCCGCTTTCGGTCACCACCAGACGATCACGCGGAATACGCGGCAGCAGGTCGAGGGTGGTTTCCAGGCTGACATCGAAGGTGTGCAGGTTGCGATTGTTGATACCCACCAGTGGCGTATCCAACGTCTTCAACGCACGCTCCAGTTCGTCGCCGTCATGCACCTCGACCAGCACGTCGAGACCGACGTCCTTGGCCACCGAGGCCAGCTCGGCCATGCGTACGTCATCCAGACAGGACACGATCAACAACACGCAGTCGGCGCCCAGTGCACGCGCTTCGACGATCTGGTACGGATCGACCATGAAGTCCTTGCGGATCACCGGCAGCGCGCAGGCGGTGCGCGCCTGCTGCAGGTACTGATCGGCGCCCTGGAAGAAATCGATATCGGTCAACACCGACAGGCAGGTGGCGCCGCCCGCTTCGTAGCTGCGGGCGATATCCGCCGGTACGAAGTCGGCGCGCAGCACGCCCTTGCTCGGCGAGGCCTTCTTGATCTCGGCGATCACGGCCGGTTGCTTGCGCGCCGCCTGCTCGAGCAGCGCGCGGGCGAAGCCACGCGGTGCGTCGGCACTGCGCGCAGCAGCCTCGATCTCGGCCAGGCTGACCTGAGCGCGACGTGCCGCGACTTCCTCGAACTTACGGGCGACGATCTTCTCCAGTACGGTTGGCACGCTCACCCTTCGTTCTCCTGTTTGAATACTGCGGTAAAGGACACCAGCTCTTCCAGCTTCTCGCGCGCCAGGCCGGTGTGCAGGGCGTCATGCGCCAGTTGCATACCTTCGCGCAGACTGCTGGCATGGTCAGCAGCATAGAGCGCCGCGCCAGCGTTGAGCACGATCATGTCGGCGGCCTTCTGGCCATTGTCAGTCTTGCGCCGGCCGAGGGCATCGTGGATCAGCGCCAGCGACTGTTCGGCGTTGTCGACGGTCAGGCCGATCAGACTCTGACTCTTGATACCGAAATCCTCGGGCTGGATGCGGTACTCGCTGACCACGCCGTTCTTGAGTTCGGCAATGAAGGTCGGTGCAGCCAGGCTGATTTCGTCCAACCCATCCTGCGCGTGCACCACCAGTACGTGCTCGCTACCCAGGCGCTGCAGCACTTCGGCCATCGGCCGGCACAGTGCCTGGCTGAATACACCGATGACCTGATGCTTGGCACCTGCCGGGTTGGTCATCGGGCCAAGCATGTTGAAGAGGGTACGCAACGCCAGCTCGCGGCGCGGGCCGATGGCGTGCTTCATCGCCCCGTGATGAGACGGCGCGAACATGAAACCGACGCCCACGCTCTCGACACAGCGCGCCACTTGCTCGGGCTTGAGCCCCAGGTAGACGCCGGCGGCTTCGAGCAGATCGGCGCTGCCACTCTTGCCGGAGACTGCGCGGTTGCCGTGCTTGGCCACCTTGCCGCCGGCTGCCGCGACGACGAAGGCCGCAGCGGTGGAGACGTTGAAAATGTTCATGCCGTCGCCACCAGTGCCGCAGGTGTCGACCAGCCGCTCGGCATCGATGACCACGGGTGCGGCCAGCTCACGCATGACGCTGGCGGCACCGACGATCTCGTCGATGGTCTCGCTCTTCATGCGCATGCCCATGAGGAAGGCGCCGACCTGCGCGTCGGTGCACTGGCCGGTCATGATCTCGCGCATCACCGCCTGCATTTCCTCGGTGGTCAGATCGAGCTGGGCGACGATGCGGCCCAGAGCTTCCTTGATATTCATGCGCGCACGCCTCCGGTCTGCTTGAGGAAGTTGGCGAACAGTTCGTGACCCTGCTCGGTGAGGATGGATTCGGGATGGAACTGCACGCCCTCGATGTTCAGAGTCTTGTGGCGCAGGCCCATGATCTCGTCGACCGAGCCGTCTTCATGCTGGGTCCAGGCGGTGATTTCCAGGCAATCCGGCAGGGTTTCACGCTTGACCACCAGGGAATGATAGCGGGTCACGGTGAGCGGGTTGTTGAGGCCGGCGAACACGCCCTTGTCCTCATGGAATACCGGGCTGGTCTTGCCATGCATCACCTGGCGCGCACGCACCACGTCACCGCCGTAGGCCTGGCCGATGCTCTGGTGGCCGAGACAAACACCCAGGATCGGCAGCTTGCCGGCGAAATGCAGGATGGACTCGATGGACACACCGGCCTCGGTAGGCGTGCAAGGGCCGGGCGAGACGACGATGCGCTCGGGCTGCAGAGCCTCGATCTCGGCGATGGTCAGTTCATCGTTGCGGATCACGTGCACGTCGGCACCCAGCTCGCCCAGGTACTGCACGACGTTGTAGGTGAAGGAGTCGTAGTTGTCGATCATCAAAAGCATGGTACGGCTCCTCTTATTCCTGGGCCTGGACGGCAGTCTGTTCGGCGAGTGCGACAGCACGGAACATGGCGCGGCGCTTGTTCAGGGTTTCTTCCCACTCCAGCGCGGGCACCGAGTCGGCAACGATGCCGGCGCCGGCCTGCACGTGCAGCTCAAAGTCCTTGATCACCGCCGTGCGAATCGCAATCGCGGTGTCCATGTTGCCGTTCCAGGCGTAGTAACCGACCGCACCGCCGTAGACGCCGCGCTTGACCGGCTCCAGCTCGTCGATGATTTCCATGGCGCGGATCTTCGGCGCACCGGACAGGGTGCCGGCTGGCAGGATGGCCCGGAGCGCGTCCATCGAAGTCAGGCCCTTCTTCAGCTCGCCAGTGACGTTGGAAACGATGTGCATGACGTTGGAATAACGCTCGATGACCATCTTCTCGGTGAGTTTCACCGAACCGATTTCCGAGACGCGCCCGGTGTCGTTGCGGCCCAGGTCGATCAGCATCAGGTGCTCGGCGACTTCCTTGGCATCGGCCAGCAGGTCTTCTTCCAGCGCCAGATCGGCCTCTTCGGTGGCGCCACGCGGGCGGGTGCCGGCGATGGGCCGCACGGTGACCAGGTTGTCCTCGACACGCACCAGCACCTCGGGCGACGAACCCACCACATGGAAATCGCCGAAGTTGAAGAAGTACATGTAAGGCGTCGGATTGATGCAACGCAGCGCGCGGTACAGGTCGATGGGCGCCGCCTTGAACGGAATCGACATGCGCTGGGAAATCACCACCTGCATGCAGTCGCCCGCCAGGATGTAATCCTTGATGGCGCTGACCGAGCGCTCGTAATCCTCGCGACTGAAGCTGGAGCGGAACGCGGGCTCCTCGCCCGCAGGCTTGTTCAGATCCACCCCCAGACGCGGGGTGAACGGCTGACGCAACTTGTGCAGGATTTCCTGCAGTTGCGCCTGGCCACGTTCGAAGGCCTGCGCCTCAGCCGGGTCGGCCAGCACGATGGCGTGCATCTTGCCCGCCAGGTTGTCGAACACCACCACGGCATCGGAGACGTTGAGCAGGATGTCCGGCGTGCCCAGCGCATCTGGATTGACCCCGGCAGCCAGCTTGGGCTCGACGTAACGCACGCTGTCATAGGCGAAGTAACCGACCAGGCCACCATTGAAACGCGGCAGCCCGGCGATGGTCGGCACCCGGTAGCGGGCCTTGAACTGCTCGACGAAGGCCAGCGGATCGGCGCACTCATGACGCTCGACCTCGACGCCGTCGGTGGTGATCACCACCTCATGACCGTGCACACGCAGCACGGTGCGCGCCGGCAGGCCGATGATCGAGTAGCGGCCCCACTTTTCGCCGCCCTGCACAGACTCCAGCAGGTAGGAATTGGGCGCATCGGCCAGTTTCAGGTAGATCGACAGCGGGGTGTCGAAGTCAGCGATGGTTTCGCAGGCAAGCGGAATGCGGTTGTAGCCTTCAGCGGCTAAACGCAGGAATTCTTCATGGGTCATGATCAGCCTCATGGCTCGGGGTAAACGGTCGGGTGCAAACGGGCCGCGCGGCGGCGGCAGGACGAGATCAGGCGCGCCAGCGCCAACGGGCCAGAGCCTTGATCACTTTCATCCAGAGTTTGCAGCTAACCACCACGGTGCGATCTCGACAGGCGGGGGAATGAGAAGAGCGGCCACGTTAGCAGCTACACGCTACACGCTGCAAGCTGGGCAAGGCGATCGATTTTCATGAGCGGATTTATCCGCGAAATTGGCGATGAAATCGCGGATAAATCCGCTCCTACAGAGGCTGTTCAGCCGTAGGGTGGACGACGCTTCACCCGTCCACCGGCAAGGTCATGTCGGTGGATCGATAACGCGCGAGCTGCCCCGCCCCTACAACAACTCGGCCAGGCTATCGACCACCAGACTCGGCCGCTCCTCGGCAATCGGCCGGCCGTGATTGTAGCCGTAACTCACGGCGACGCAGGGCACCGCGGCAGCGCGCGCGGCCAGTACGTCATTGCGCGAGTCGCCGACGAACAACGATTGCGCCGCCTCGACCCCGGCCAGGCGCATCACCTGCAGCAGCGCAGCCGGGTCGGGTTTCTGCTGCGCCAGGGTATCGCCGCCGATGATCCAGCGGAAATAGCCGCCCAGGCCGACCTGCTCCAGCAACGGCGCGACGAAGCGCTCCGGTTTGTTGGTCACCACGGCGAGCTCGACGGCCGCCGTGCTCAGCGCTTCGAGCAGCTCGTGCACGCCGGGATACAACGCGGTCAGGTGATGACAGTCGGCATAAATATCAAGAAAGCGCGCCAGCGCCTCTTCCGTCTCGGCCTCGCCCACTGCAGCGTGATCCAGGCCACCAGCCAGGGCGCGGCGCACCAGCACCCGCGCGCCGTTGCCGACCCAGTCACGCACCTTTTCAACGCCAGCCGGCGGGCGACCCAGCTCGATCAGCATGCGGTCGACCGCCTCGGCCAGATCGGGCACCGAGTCGATCAGGGTGCCGTCCAGGTCGAACATCACCAGGCGCGGCAGCTCGCCGCCGCACAGCGCTCGCAGCGGTTTCATCCACGCACCAGGGCCAGCTCGGCGCGCATGGCGTCGATCACGGCCTTGTAGTCCGGCTGGTTGAAGATGGCCGAGCCAGCAACGAAGGTGTCGGCGCCCGCCTCGGCGATCTCGCGAATGTTCTGCACGTTGACGCCGCCGTCGATCTCCAGGCGGATCTCGCGGCCGCTGGCATCGATCAGCGCACGGGCCTCACGCAGCTTGTCGAGGGTGCCGGGGATGAACTTCTGCCCGCCGAAACCGGGGTTGACGCTCATCAGCAGGATCATGTCGACCTTGTCCATCACGTACTTGAGCACGTCCAGCGGGGTGGCCGGGTTGAACACCAGGCCGGCCTTGGCGCCGCCAGCCTTGATCAGCTGCAGGGAACGGTCGATATGCTCGGAGGCTTCCGGGTGGAAAGTGATGTAGGAAGCGCCCGCCTCGATGAAGTCACCGATGATGCGATCCACCGGCTTGACCATCAGGTGTGCGTCGATCGGCGCAGTAATACCGTACTTGCGCAGCGCCGAGCAGACCATCGGGCCGATGGTCAGGTTGGGCACGTAGTGGTTGTCCATGACATCGAAGTGGACGATGTCCGCCCCGGCGGCGAGTACGTTGTCCACTTCCTCACCCAGGCGGGCGAAGTCGGCGGAAAGGATCGACGGGGCGATGGCGAAGGGTTGCATGGCGCACCTCTGAGTGCTTGGGTCACGGTGGCGCGCATTGTAACGGCTGTGACGTCTTCAATCGACCGAAGCCAGCTTGGCGTAGGGTGCGACATGCCGGAGGCTTGTCCACCATGGTTCGGCTGCGACGCAGCATGAAGAAAAGGTGGACAAGCTTCGCGTTGTCCACCCCACGCACTGAAGTCCCTCCCACCGTGAGCCGCCTGCCTCAGATACCGCCTAGGCAGAGGTACTTGATCTCCAGATACTCATCCAGGCCGTACTTGGAGCCTTCACGGCCGAGCCCCGACGCCTTCATACCGCCAAATGGCGCCACTTCGTTGGAGATGAGCCCGGTATTGATACCGACCATCCCGTACTCCAGCGCTTCGGCTACACGGAAGGTGCGCCCCAGATCGCGGGTATAGAAGTAGCCGGCCAGGCCGAACTCGGTGTCGTTGGCTTGGCGCACCACCTCGGCTTCGTCGCTGAAACGGAACAGTGGCGCCAGCGGACCAAAAGTCTCTTCGCGGGCCACACGCATATCCGCGGTGACGCCAGTGATGACCGTGGGCTCGAAGAAATGCCCGCCCAACGCGTGCGGCTTGCCGCCCTGCAGCACCTTGGCGCCCTTCTCCAGCGCATCGGCCAGATGAGCCTGCACCTTGGCCACGGCATTGCCGTCGATCAACGGGCCAATTACAACGTCTGCTTCATCACCCGGGCCAACCCGCAGTTTGGCCACGGCCGCGGCCAGCTTGTCGGCAAAGGCGTCGTAGACAGCCTCGTGCACATACAAGCGATTGGCGCAGACGCAGGTCTGCCCGGCGTTGCGGTACTTGGCCACCAGCGCGCCTTCGACCGCGGCATCGAGATCGGCATCCTCGAAGACGATGAACGGCGCATTGCCACCAAGCTCCAACGAGAGCTTCTTCAGCGTCGGTGCACATTGCTCCATCAATTTGATGCCGACGCCGGTGGAGCCGGTGAACGACAACTTGCGCACGATGGGGTTGGCGCATAGCTCGGCGCCGACTTCACGGGAACGCTCGGCATCTGCCGGCAGTACGCTGAACAGCCCGGCCGGAATGCCCGCGCGCTCGGCCAGCACAGCCAGCGCCAGCGCACTGAACGGTGTCTGTGGCGCCGGTTTGAGCACCATGGCGCAGCCGGCGGCCAGTGCCGGACCGGCCTTGCGGGTGATCATCGCCGCCGGGAAGTTCCACGGTGTGATAGCCGCCGCCACGCCAATGGGCTCCTTGGTCACGATCAGACGCTTATCCGGCTGATGGCCGGGAATGGTGTCGCCGTAGACGCGTTTGGCTTCCTCGGCGAACCATTCGATGAAAGATGCCGCGTAAAGCACCTCACCGCGCGCCTCGGTCAGCGGCTTACCCTGCTCGGCCGTCATGATCCGCGCCAGATCTTCCTGATTGGCCAGCATCAACTCGTACCATTTGCGCAGCCGCGCCGCGCGCTCCTTGGCCGTCAACGCACGCCAGGCGGGCTGGGCAGCCTGCGCCGCCTCGATGGCCTGACGGGTCTGCGCGCCGCCAATGTTCGGCACGACGCCCAGCAACTCGCCGTTGGCAGGGTTGAAGATTTCAGTCACATCGCCATTGCTGGCGTCGCACCATTGGCCATCGATATAGGCCTGATGGCGCAGCAGATCGGGATCGTTCAGTTGCATGATTTTCTCCTGCCGCCGAGGGAGGCGTTCGCCCCTCGGCTGAATTGGGGATTGCACAGGCCTCACTCGGCGGGCGGCAGATCCTTGGTGAAGGTCTGGTCGTTCTCGCCACGGAACATCCTTGCCCCATAGATCAGCGCGCACAGACCAACACCGATGGCGAAGGCCCAGCCGGCGCCCTTGATCGCCAGCACCGCACCGATCACCCCGGCGATACCCAGGTCACGCTGGCTGCGCGCCTCCATGATGCCCAGGCGCACGCTGACGTAGCCCTGGATCAGCAGAGTCAGCGCCAGCGCAACACCGAGGATCGGCTGCACCAGCGTCACCACCGGCAACAACAGCAGACCGGTATTGGTGCCCCAACGGAACGAGCCAACCCCGCCGTAGATCGACTTCATCGCCTTGGCGCCACCCTTGAAGCGCTCGGTGATTACCACCTGCATGGCCGACCACTGCGGGCCACACATGGCCACGTCCGGTCCGAATATGCTCATGAAGGCATTGCGCCCACCGAAGATCAGGTGCGAGCGGTTAGGGTTGAAGTCGACCTTCTCGTCACGCCGTACATGGTCGGCTTCACCGAGGATCGCCCTGGCGCCAAGCACGTCGCCGAACACCACGAGATAGGCGGCGAACACGGTGGGGATGGCGGTGACGAACATCATCAGTGGCGGCATGCCGAGGCCGAACACGGTGTATTCGTTCCACAGGGTGACGAAGTCCGGCTGGCTGATGCCCCACTCGATGCTGGGCCAGGGTGCCTCGCCGAAAATCGGCGCGACGATCACCGCCAGCAGGATGATCGGGAAGATGCCCAGCTTGGCGAAATTCCACCAGAAGCGGTTGCGCTTCTTCAGCTCCTGAAAATGGATGGAAAACACCAGGTAAAAGGCGATGCCGATGGCGATGGAAATGGTCCAGGGGAAGCTATCGAAACGACCGCCTTCCTTGAATACCGTCACCACCGCGCTAAGGCCGGCGCCCATGATGATGCCGGCCTTGAGCGCCGAGGGCACCAAGGACACCACCTTACGCGCCATGCCCGTCATGCCCAGGCCTATCGAGAACACCCCGAGCATCAACTGGAAGGCAATCAGCGCATGCACCCGCTCCGGGCCCTCCGGGAACTGGCTGCAGTAGGCCATCAGCAGTGGGATCGCCGGGGTGATCCAGCCTGGAACGACCGGGTCGCCCAGCAGGTGGTGGGTCAGGTACAGCAGGCCATTGAGCATGACCACTGCCAGCGCCACCTCGAAGGGCATGCCGAGGAACTCGGTCATCAGCGGAATCGCCGCCAGATCCACCGCGCACATGAGCAGGCCCTGCATGTAGTCGGAGATCTCGAAGCGGTAATGAATGAAAGGCAGACGCACCTTGAATGGCCCCACCGGCCAGTAGGGGGCTTCCACACCAAGGTCTTGTTGATGCAGTTCGGACATTTGAGTCACCCAGCTTTATTAGAGTTGTATTTCAGCCGGCCCCAGCACACTGGGGCCTGTCATCTTCGTTGCGGTAATCAGTAGGCAGCGCGGTAGATCTGTTCGATGTCGCCCGCCGTCAGGCGCCGCGGATTGTTGCGCATCAGGCGGTCGATCTTGCCCGCTTCCTCGGCCATGGCCGGGATGGCGTCTTCCGGCACGCCGAAGCTGCGCATGCCCTTGGGAATGTCGACGCTGGCGCACAGCTCGGCCATGGCCTCGACGGCCAGGTCGGCGGCGGCCTTGTCGCTCAGGCCATGCGTTTGCACACCGAGAGCAGCGGCGATCTCGGCCATGCGCTCGACGCAGGCCAGCTTGTTCCAGGCCATCACGTAGGGCAGCAGCAAGGCATTGCTGACGCCATGAGCGATGTTGAAGCGACCGCCCAGCGGGTAGGCCAGCGCATGCACCGCGCCCACGCCGGCATTACCGAAGGCCATGCCGGCCATCAGGCTGGCGGTCGCCATGTCTTCGCGAGCGACCAGATCCGCCGGGTTGGCATAGGCCTTGGGCAGCGCCTTGGCGATCAGCTTGATCGCGCCAATGGCCAGGGCGTCGGTGATCGGTGAGGCGTTCACCGACAGATAGGACTCCACCGCGTGCACCAATGCATCGACGCCGCTGGCAGCGGTCACGCCGCGCGGGCAGGTCAGGGTCATCAGCGGGCTGACCAGGGCCACGTCGGGCAGCAGGTAATCGCTGACGATGCCCTTCTTCAGCTGGGCCTGCTTGTCGGAGAGGATCGACACGTTGGTCACTTCCGAGCCGGTGCCGGCGGTGGTCGGGATGGCAATCAGCGGCGGCCCTTTACGTTTGATCTGATCGACGCCGAACAACTCTTCCAATACACCGTCATGACCGACGTAACCGGCCACGGCCTTGGCGATATCGATGGCGCTGCCGCCGCCGACACCGATCAGACCATCGTGACCGCCGTCGCGATAGACCTTGGCGCAGGCCTCGACGATGGCGATCTCCGGCTCCGGCTCGACACCATCAAAGATGCCATAGCGGCGTTCGCCGAGCTGCTTGAGGACATGCTCGACCGTACCGGACTTGATCAGGATGGCGTCGGTGACGATCAGCGGATTGGTGATATTCAGTCGAGGCAGTTCGAGCGCCAGTTGCTCCACGGCACCCTGGCCGGTCAGCAGCTTGTTGGCGATCTTGAATGCGGCAGTGTTCATCAGCAGGCCCCTTATGCGTTGTTGTGCTGAGCGGGTTTGGGGCTTGCCATAGCCATTCCTGTGCCAGCTCGCCGAAAGCGGCGTGGTAGAAGGCTTGCGTCGATTTGTCACAGCGCGCTACGGGCTGCGCTTGATCAGAAAATCAATCAAAAGACCGTGATTCGATCCATTTTTCAATCAACCCTGTTCCCAGCGTTTCATCTTCTGCACCAGCGTCGCCTGGCTCAGACCAAGCACCTTGGCTGCCTCTCGGGTGGTCTTGTGCTGCATCAGCGCACGGCGGATGAGGCGCCGCTCAAGGTTCTCCACCTGCTTGCGCAATGGCAGCAGGTCGTCTTCGCCTGCGGCGCTGCGGGCGATGCGCATCTCCTCCGGCAGGTCGAACAGCTCTATGCGCTCGCCGCTGGCAGTGACCACCAGGCGCTCGACCAGATTGATCAGCTCACGGATGTTGCCGGGCCAGGCGTAGTCGGTCAGTGCATCGAGCGCTTCGAGTTCCCAGCTCAGCGCTCGGCCATAACGCTGGTTGAATTCGGCCAGGTAAAAATCCAGCAGCGGCTGAATTTCCTCGGGGCGCTCGCGCAAGGCCGGAATGTGGATCGGCACGACGTTGAGCCGGTAGTAGAGGTCGGCGCGAAAACGCCCCTCGGCGACCATCGTACGCAGGTCGTGGTGGGTGGCGGTGATGATGCGCACGTCCACCTCCTTCAACTCCAGGCCACCGACCGGAATAAAGCGACTCTCCTCGATCACCTTGAGCAGCTTGACCTGCAGCGGCAGCGGCAGATCGCCGATCTCATCGAGAAAAACCGTGCCCTGGTGCGCCAGCTCCAGCAGACCGCGCTTGCCCTTGCTGCCGGCGCCGGTGAACGCGCCCGGCACATAGCCGAACAACTCGGCCTCGATCAGGTTCTCCGGCAGCGCACCGCAGTTCAGCGCCAGGAACGGCTGCGCTGCGCGCGGGCTGCTCTTGTGGATGTACTGGGCGATCAGGGTCTTGCCAACGCCGGTCTCCCCCTGCAGCAGCACCTTCACGTCGCTGGCCGCGACCTGCCGCGCCTGCATGAAGACGCGCCCGGAAGCGGGCTTGTCAGCAACCGGGGAGGCATCGAGCAGATCGTCACGCTGCCCGGCATGCAGCCTGGCCGTGCTGCTGCGTAACTGCTTCAGCTGCTGCAGCTCGTCGCGCTCGTGCTTCATGCGCAGCAGCTCGGTCATGTCGCGCACGGTACTGACCACGTAGCGCACGCGTCCATCACCGGCGAAGATCGGCGTACCGCTGACCAGCAGACGCTTGCCCTGGCTGACGCTCTGCATCAGTGACAGCGCCTTGCCTTCCTTGAGCACACGCAGGGACACCGACTGCGAGATCACGCCCTGCTCTACCAGCGCCTGCATGTGCTGGCCGACGACGTCCTCGGCACGCAGCCCGGTCAGGCGCTCATAAGCACTGTTGACCTTGAGGGTGATGCCATCGGCGTCGGTGATGTAGACGCCGTCATGCAACGCGTCGATCAGCTCACGAAAACCGGGATCATCGAAGTCCATCTGGCCGCCTTGTTGGGACAGGAGAAACTGCACATTCTACGCCCGGAAACGAGCAAGGCCCCGCCGGTTTCCCAGCGAGGCCCTGAACATACAACTGCGGCGATCTATTCCGGCATCGAAGTGCGTAGCTTCTCGCTACGCCCACGCAACCACTCCAGAGTCAGCAGCAGCAACACCGAGAAGCCGATCAGCAGGGTCGCCGCGGCAGCGATGGTTGGCGACAGGTTCTCGCGGATGCCGCTGAACATCTGCCGCGGCAGGGTAGCCTGCTCGGGGCCAGCGAGGAACAGGGTCACCACCACTTCGTCGAAGGAGGTGGCGAAGGCGAACAGCGCGCCGGAGATCACGCCCGGAGCGATCAGCGGCAGGGTCACCCGGCGAAACGCCGTCAGTGGCGAGGCGCCGAGACTGGCGGCGGCGCGCACCAGGTTGTGGTTGAAGCCCTGCAGGGTGGCCGACACGGTGATGATCACGAACGGCACGCCGAGCACGGCATGCACCAGGATCAGCGACAGGTAGCTGTTGCCCATGCCCAGCGGCGCGAAGAACAGGTAGCTGGCCACGCCGATGATCACCACCGGCACGATCATCGGCGAGATCAGCAGGCTCATCACCAGCGCCTTGCCGCGAAACTCGCCACGGGTCAGGCCGATGGCCGCCAGGGTACCGAAGACCATGGCCAGCATGGTCGCGGCCGGGGCGATGATCAGGCTGTTCTTCAGCGAGCGCATCCAGTCGGCGGACATGAAGAAGTCCTCGTACCAGCGCAGCGAGAAGCCCTGCAGCGGGTAGACCAGAAAGGTGCCGGAGTTGAACGACAGCGGCACGATCACCAGCACCGGCAGGATCAGAAACAGCAGCACCAGGCCGCAGAGAATGCGCAGGCCGTAATACCAGAGGCGCTCGACGGGTGACATGTAGGGGCTGAGCATGGCTGTGACTCCATTTAGCGTTTAGCTCCCCTCACCCGCTTGCGGGAGAGGGGTTGGGGAGAGGGCGCTCTTCTTGTGCCCTCCTCCCAAGTTCGGTTACCGAGAAGCAGTGGTGCTGAAACAAGCACCCTCTCCCGCCCTTCGGGCACCCTCTCCCGCAAGCGGGAGAGGGTCATCAGATGGCCTGCTACGCAGACCGTTTTTTAGCCAAGCCTCAGCTTGCTCGCACCAACCAGCCAGCTGTACACCACATAAAGCACCAGGGTCGCCGCCAGCAGCAGGCCGCCAAGGGCCGTGGCCATGCCCCAGTTGATGGTGGTGTTGGTGTAGAAGGCGACGAAGTAGCTGATCATCTGGTCGTTCGGGCTGCCCAGCAGCGCCGGGGTGATGTAGTAGCCAATCGACAGGATGAACACCAGCAGGCAACCGGCGCCGACACCGGCCAGGGTCTGCGGGAAGTACACCCGCCAGAAACTGGCGAACGGGTGGCAACCGAGCGACACCGCCGCACGCATGTAGCTGGGCGAGATGCCCTTCATCACGCTGTAGATCGGCAGGATCATGAACGGCAGCATGATGTGAACCATGGCCACGTACACGCCGCTACGGTTGAACACCAGTTGCAGCGGTTGCTCGATGATGCCCAGCGATATCAGCGCGCTGTTGATCAGCCCACCCGACTGCAGCAACACGATCCAGGCCGCCACCCGCACCAGAATCGAGGTCCAGAACGGTAGCAGTACCAGAATCATCAGCAGGTTGCCCTGGCGGGTCGGCAGGTTGGCCAACAGGTAGGCCAACGGATAGGCCAGCACCAGGCAGATGGCGGTGATCACCAGGCTCATCCAGAAGGTGCGGGCGAAGATGTCCAGATAGATGGCCTGATCCGGTGTGGCCTTGGCCAGTTCGCCAAGGTCGTCGATGCGGTGATCGAGCGCGGCCAGCAAATAGTAGGGCGTCACCGACGAAGCATTGCGGCGTATCACCTGCCAGTAGGCGGGATCGCCCCAGCGCTCGTCCATGTCGAGAAAGGCTTCCTGGTAGGACGCTGGTTCCTCGCGCAGCGGCAACTTGCGAGCGGTACTGCTGACCAGGCTACGGAAGCCCGCCAGCTCCATGTTCAGGCGCTTGGACAGATCGCCCAGGCTCTGGTTGCGCCGCGCCTCGAGCATATCGTCGGCAATCGCCCGGTATACCGATTCATCTGGCAGACCACGGCCATCCCATCCGGCAATCGCCTCGACGGTACGCGACAGGCTGCCGACCACCTCAGGGTTGTCCACGCTGCGCATCAGCAGCGCGCCGATGGGCAGCAGGAAGGTCAGCAGGAGAAACAGCAACAGCGGCAGGATCAGCGCCTTGGATTTCAGGCGATTGAAACGCTCGGCACGAGCCAGACGCTGCTTCAGGCTCGGCCCAGGCAAATCGTTGGCAGGCAGTACGGCGGCCATGGACAACTCCGCAAGCTAAGGCCGCACCAGGCGGCAGAAATTCGGGGATACGACACACATCATTTGGGCAGCTCCGCCCCTCATCCGGCGCTATGCGCCACCTTCTCCCGCAGGAGAAGGGGACGAGGAAGGCGTCGCTGCGCGACACCTTGCTTAACGGGCAGCCCAGGCGTTGAAACGCTGCTCCAGCTGCTCGCCGTAGTCAGCCCAGAAGGTCACGTCGATGGCCACCTGGTTGGCGATGTTTTCCGGGGTAGTCGGCATCAGGCTCAGACGCTCTGGCGCCAGCAGCTCAATGGCCTGCTTGTTGGCCGGACCGTAGGCGATGTTTTCCGAGTAAGTCTTCTGCGCTTCGGGCTTGACCGAATAGGCGATGAATTCCTTGGCCAGCTCCACGTTCTTGGCGCCACGCGGGATGGCCCAGGAGTCGAAGTCATAGATGCCACCGCTCCACACCACTTGCAGGTTGCTCTCGGCTTGCACGGCCGCGATACGACCGTTGTAGGCCGAGCTCATCACCACGTCGCCGGAGGCCAGGTACTGCGGCGGCTGGGCACCGGCTTCCCACCACTGGATATTGGGTTTCAGTTCGTCGAGCTTCTTGAACGCTCGATCCTGGCCTTCCTTGGTGGCCAGCACCTTGTACACGTCCTTGACCGGCACACCGTCGGCCATCAGGGCGAACTCCAGGGTGTACTTGGCGCCCTTGCGCAGGCCACGCTTGCCCGGGAATTTCGCCACATCCCAGAAGTCGGCCCAACTGGTCGGTGCAGCGCTCAATTTGTCGGCGTTGTAGGCCAGCACCGTGGACCAGACGAAGAAGCCGACGCCGCACGGTTGGATGGCGCCGTCGATGAAGTTGGCCTCATCGCCGAACTGTGCCGGGTCGAGCTCCTCGAACAGACCTTCGTCGCAACCGCGGGCAAGCTCCGGCGACTCCACCTCCACCAGGTCCCAGCTCACGCTGCGGGTGTCGACCATGGCTTTGACCTTGGCCATCTCACCGTTGTATTCGCCGCCCAGCACCTTGTTGCCAGTGTCCTTCTCGAAGGGTTCGTAGAACGCCTTGACCTGCGCCGCCTTGTTCGCGCCGCCGAAGGAAACCGCCGTCAGATCCACCGCCAGTGCCGGCATGGCGCAGCTAACGCCCAGGGCCAACGCCGCGAGCTTCAGGGATTTCGTCATTCTTATCAGCTCCTCTGTGTTTCGGGGTAAAGGTGAAGCACTGCGCGAAAGGCTCACTCGGCTTGGAGTGGATCCAGCGCGCGGACATGCTCGACAGACCAGCCGAGCGGAACCAGGTCACCAACCGTCAGGGCCGGATCGAGCTCGGCCACAGGTTGTTTGACGTAGAAATCGGATTGGCCGCAGACCTCCATGCGAATACGCACGTGGTCACCCAGGTAGATGAACTCGGCGATACGCCCGGAGAAACGATTCGGGCAGGTTTCGCTGTGGCCATTCAAACGGATGCGCTCGGGGCGGATCGACAGGCTCACGGCATCGCCCACTGCGCCGACATTGACTGCCGTGGCGCGCACCTCTTCACCACGCGCCAAGCGCACAACGCACTGCTCGCCATCGCGGCTGATCAGCTCGCCAGCCAGGCGGTTGTTCTCACCGATGAACTGGGCGACGAAGGTGTTGTGCGGCGCTTCGTAGAGTTCGCGCGGCGCGGCGATCTGCTGGATCTCGCCCTGGTGAAACACAGCTACACGATCAGACATGGTCAGCGCTTCGCCCTGGTCGTGGGTCACGTAGACCACGGTCACGCCCAGACGCTGGTGCAGGTGCTTGATCTCCATCTGCATGTGTTCGCGCAGTTGCTTGTCCAGCGCACCGAGGGGTTCGTCCATCAGCACCAGTTGCGGCTCGAACACCAACGCACGGGCCAGCGCCACGCGCTGCTGCTGGCCACCGGAGAGCTGGCCCGGATAGCGGTTGCGGAAGCTGTCGAGCTGTACCATCGACAGCGCGCGCTTGACCCGCTCGCTGATGTCGGTGCGCGACATGCCACGCACGCTCAGCGGGAAGGCCAGGTTCTCGGCCACGGTCATGTGCGGAAACAGCGCGTAGTTCTGGAACACCATGCCGATGTCACGCTTGTGCGGCGGCAGTTTGTTCAGGGAGCGCCCATCGAGGAGGATCTCGCCAGCGGTCGGCGTCTCGAAACCGGCCAGCATCATCAGGCTGGTGGTCTTGCCGGAGCCGGACGGGCCGAGCAGGGTCAGGAACTCACCCTTGCGGATATCCAGGTTGAGGTCTTTGACGATCAGCGTTTCGCCGTCATAGCTCTTCTGTACGCCACGGAAGCTCACCAGTACATCGTTTGCCATCACACCACACCCTTGTTCTTGTCTCAGGCCGATGACCCAAGATTAGGTCGGCGAGAAAGGGTGAAAAATCGGGCGGGATGACAAGCTGATATCAGGCGCGAGGAGAATCTGCTGTAGGAATCGCCCTACAAAATCCGAGTGCCTGCCTAGGCTTTCGAGCACCCGACGAAGCGTGGGAGCGGCTTCAGCCGCGAAGCTCCGGTGGGCGATTCATCGCGGCTGAAGCCGCTCCTACGAAAGCGCCCGATCAGACCAGGCGGTGCTCCATGGCGTAGCGCACCAGGTCGGCCATCGAATTAGCGCCGAGCTTTTGCATCAGGCGCGCCTTGTGCGTGCTAACGGTCTTGTTGCTTATCGCCAGGTGCAGGGCGATATCGTTGACGCCCTCTCCCCGAACCAGACGCTCGAACACCGAAAACTCACGCTCGGACAGTTGCGCATGAGGTGGACGCGAATCGGTCAGTCCGACCTCGAAGACCATGCGGTCGGCCAGCGCCGGATCGATATAACGCCCACCGCCGGCCACCTTGCGAATCGCGGTGATCAACAGCGCCGGGTCGCTGTCCTTGGTGGCGTAGCCGGCAGCCCCGGCCTTGAGCGCACGCGCCGCCATCTGCGCCTCGTCGTGCATCGACAGCACCAGAATCGCCGGAGCATCGGTCAGCGCGCGAATACGTGGGATGGCCTCCAGACCATTGACGCCGGGCATGGAGATATCCAGCAGCACCACATCGCAAGAGGTGCGGCGCAACACCTCGATCAGTTGCTCGCCGTTGCAGGCTTCGCCGGCCACCTCGAGATCACGCGCCATACCGATCAGTTGCTTGATGCCTTCCCGCACAATGGTGTGGTCTTCGGCCACCAGTACCCTAATCACGCTGCGATCTCCTCTTCCAGATTGATACGCGCACACAGCGTAGTGCCCTCGCCCGGCTGGCTGTCAATCTGCAACTGTCCGCCGAGCATGAGCATGCGTTCCTGCATGCCGACCAGGCCGAAGGATTGCCCCGGCTTGCGCAGCGCCGGATCGAAGCCCTTGCCATCGTCGACGACCGACAGACACAAGGCGCCCCTTTCCTGCCACAGGCGCACCTCGACGCTGTGCGCACCGGCATGTCGCATCACGTTGGTCAGTGCCTCCTGGAGAATGCGGAACATACCTATGGCCTGGGCATCCGGCAGATGCGGCAGGTGCTCCGGCACTTCGACCAGGCAAGGAATCTGCGTGCGCTCCTCGAAACGCCGTACCTGCCATTCGATGGCAGAGGCAATGCCGGCATCGAGAATCGGCGGGCGCAGCGCCGTGGCCACATCACGCACCAGCTGGAACAACTGAGCGATCAGGCGTTTCATGCTGTTGAGGCGCTCGTCCAGCTCGGGAATCTGTCCGGCGCAAACCAGCTCGCACATCGCCGTTTCCAGCTTGAGTACGGTCAGCACCTGCCCCAGTTCGTCGTGCACTTCGCGGGCGATCCGTGCCTTTTCCTCCTCGCGCACACTTTCCAGGTGCGCCGACAGTTCGCGCAGACGCGCCCGCGAATCGGCCAGTGCCAGCTCGGCCAGCTTGTTCTCGGTGATATCCCAGAGAATCCCGTCCCAGACCACACGCCCATTACCCAGCGGGCGCGCGGTGGTGCGGATATCGGCCCACAGCACCTCCTGATCGGCGGTGAGGATGCGCCCCTGCCAGTACCAGTCGCTCTCGCCTTCCAGCGCCAGCGTCTGGCTGTTCAGATAGCTGTTCAGATCCTGCGGATGCACCAGGCTGCGGATACCGCGCTCCTCGCGCTGCAACTCGTGCGCCGGCCAGCCGACCATGTCCTGACTGGCCTCGCTGATGTAGGCGAAGTTGACCACCGCTCCCGGCCCGGCGCGCTCCAGGCGGAACACCAGGCCGGGCACGTTGCCGGCGATACCCTTGAAGCGTGCCTCGCTCTCCTCCAGCGCCGCACGCGCCCGACGGCGTTCGGTGACGTCGCTGAGAAACACCACCAGATACTCGGCCTGGCGATAACGCAGGAAACTCAGGGAAACATCGGCCGGCATGCGGCTGCCGTCGGCGCGCAGGCAGTCGACCTCGAAGCCGGGGGAACCCTCTTCCTGCTCACGCACGCGCTTCCACAGGTTGAGCCAACGATCCATGTGCAGGCCGGGCTCCAACTGACTCAATGGTTTGTCCACCAGCTCGCCGGCGGCGTAGCCAAGCATGCGTTCGGCGGCGCGGTTGGCGTAGCGCAGGTGACTGTCCCAGTTGACCCAGAGAATGCCCACCGTGCTGTGGTCGATGGAAAACTGGCTCAGACGCAATGCCTCGGCCGCCTGCTGGTGACGATCCAGCTCGCCACGGGCACCCAGCAGCCCTCGCTCCAGCAAACGCGTCTGCTGCCTTTGCCGATAGAGCGCAGTTGCAACCAGCATCAACACCAGGCCGAAAARTAGCGCGAGCGTCTTCCAGAAACCGACGAAATCAGTGGACTGCGGATAGCGCAAAGGCATCCAGGTTTCCCGTAACGCCTCCAATTCGCGAGCTGGCAGTGCCTTCAGGGTCTGATCGACGATGCCGGGCAACAGCGCCTGATCGCGGCGCGTGGCCAGACGCAGGAGCTGCGGCAGACCTATGTCGCCCACGATGCTCAAGCTGGAGAAGCGTGACTCGCGTAGCAGCAGGCTGAGGCTCGCTTCATCCAGCACCGCGTAGCTGACCTCCTGATTCAGAACCAAGAGCAACGCCGAACGCTCTGAAGTCGTCGCGCGCAGACGCAGGTTGGTATGAGTGCGTTCCAGGTATTCGGCAGCCTGACTCGGCGTACGCAACGCGACCCTCTGCTCCAGCGGCAGTTGGTCGAGATCCACCGCGCCATTGCCGCTACGCTCGCCAACCACCAGATGCGGTACGCGCAGGTAAGGCATGGAGTAATGCCAGATGCGCAGGCCGGCCGGTGTCTGCTGCAGGCCTGGGGCCAGGTCCACCTCGCCGACGCTTGCGGCACGTTCCAGGGCCCCCAGGTTCGGATACAAGCGCCAGTCGGGGGTGACACCCATGCCTTCGAGCAGACGCTGCATCAGTTCGACATTGGCGCCCGTCAACTGTCGGTTCTGGTCACGCACGACCCAGGGCGCCTGCTGGACAAGGCCCACGCGCAGCACCGGATGCTCCTTGAGCCAGGCGCGCTGCTCGGCATCGAAAGCGGGGCGCAATGGCATGCGCGTGCTCTCGGCCCAGGCGGTGGGAATGGCCAGCATCAGCAGGAGGGCGAGGGAACGGAGAAGGGATTTCATGCACGGCGAATCCGGTGACGCGATCCCCTACCTTACTCCAGTCTTGCGCTAATCGCCTGACAAAAGCGGAGCTCGGCATTAGGCTCTGTAGCAGTCCCCAAGGAGCTTCATCGATGCGCCTGAACTCACTCGCACTGCTCGGTTTCTGCCTGTTCTGCACTGCCACGAGCTGGGCGCAGGAGCCGACCGAGGACACACAGAACGCGACGCCCGGCGAGGCCGAAACATCGACTCCCAGCGAACGCCCACTGCTGCCCGAACGCAGCGTCAGCGACGCACAGGTGCTTGAGCAACGTCTGGACAAGCGTGAGCAGCAGATGCTGCAGGCCGGCGCAGAAAGCTTCCTCGCCCTCTGGCTTCCGGCCAACGTCGGCGAACCCAGTGGCGCGGTGATCCTGGTGCCCGGCGACGTGGAAAATGCCGATGGCGCCGCGGCTGTCGGTCCGTTGCGGCGCAAGCTGCCCGACGCCGGCTGGCACAGCCTGAGCCTGACGCTGCCGGACCCGGACGGTGACCCGCTGCCACTGCGTGATGCCAGCGCCGACACTCCAGCGGTGCCCGCTGATCCTGCAAGTACCGAGGCGGCTTCCGCTGCCGATGACCCTGTACAAACGCCGGCGGCAGACGGTGCTCAACCCACGGACAGCAGCGCGATCAGCCCGGAGCAGCGGCGTCAGGCCCACGTCGATCGCGTGATGGCGCGCATCGATGCCGCCATCGCCTTCGCCAGCCAGCAGCAAGCCAGGGAAATCGTCCTGCTCGGCCACGGCAGCGGCGCTTACTGGGCCGCGCGTTACCTGAGCGAACGCCAGCCGGACAACGTGCAGAATCTGCTGATGGTGGCAGCCGAACTACCTGCCGGCTTCGCGCCGCCACTGGATGAAATGGTCGCACAGCTGGCCGTGGCCACCGGCGACTTCTTCTACAAGGATCAAGCCACCGACCGCACGGCTGCCTTGAAGCGCCTGCAGGCCAGCAAGCGAGCGAAGCTACCCACGTACGTACAGGTGTCGATGAAGGCGCTGCCAGGCAACCTGGATGTTCAGCAAGAACAGCTCTACCGCCGTCTACGCGGCTGGCTGACGCAGCACATACGCGCCGCAGGCAGCTAGCAGGCGGCTGAAAACTACCGGCTAGCGAATCCCCCGGCGCTGGCGGATCAGCGCGTAGGCCTGATGCAATTGGCGCGTGGTGTCGGTGGCTTCACGGATACGCTCGGGCGAGGCGCCGGAGCCGGCCAGTTTGTCCGGGTGATGCCGGCTGAGCAGCCGCCGGTAGGCGCGCTTGATCTGCTCCGGCTCGCTGCCTTCATTCACACCCAATAACCGCAGCGCTTCCTGGTAACTGCCGCCAGCCGGTGCCGGCTGCTGACTGCGACGCGGCGCGTATTCCTCACCCAGGCTATCGAGCCGGGCACTGTCCCAGCCGAGCCATTTGCCCCAGAGCAGAATCAGTTCATGCTCGCTGGCCGACACCCGCCCATCGACCCAGGCCATGCGCCAGCAGGCTCGCAGCAACGCATCGGCGCGCTCACGCTGACGCTGCAGCGGCGCACGCAGGTTGTCACGCCCGGTCTTGCCACGGGAGAAAGCCTCGATGGCGCGACGCTGAGCCGCCGGGTCCAACCCCAGCCGCTGCATTTCCGAGCGCGCCTGCTGGATATGGCTCTGCACCACCCGGCCGTCGCTCTTGGCCAGACGCCCCAGCATCAGAAACAGCAAATCGTCATCCGTCGGTGCCGCACGACCGCCCAAACGTTCACGCAGATTGTCCCAGCCATGCAGGCGCAGACGACGATCCAGCACCTGCCCGAGCAGACCGCCCAGCAGAGCACCTGGGATACTGGCCAGGGCGAGGCCGGCGGCAGCCCCGAGCATGGTGGCCGGCCACAACACCTAGCGCGCCTCCTGCAACAAACGCTCGACTTCGGCCAGGCGCTCGTGCGTACCGACGTCGACCCAGCAGCCGCCATAATGCTCGCCACTGACCTGCCCGGCCGCCATCGCCTCACGCAGCAGCGGCGCCAGCTTGAAGGCACCGGGCTGAGAAGCGCCGAACAGACGCGGGTGCAGCACGGCAAGACCGCTGTAGGTCAACCGCTCGCCTGTCGCCTCACCGTCACGAACCTGCCCCGCCGCCAGCACGAAATCGCCCTGCGGGTGATGCGCCGGGTTATCCACCAGCACCAGATGCGCCAGACCGGCGAGCGGCTCACGCAGTGCGGCGAAGGCGTAGTCGGTGAAGATATCGCCATTGACCACCAGAAATGGCTCGGCACCCAACAGCGGCAGTGCCTTGAAGATGCCGCCACCCGTTTCCAGCGGCTCACCTTCGGGGGAATAGACGATACGCACGCCGAAGCGCGAGCCATCGCCGAGGTAATCCTCAATCTGCTGGCCGAGCCAGGCATGATTGATCACCAGTTCGGTGAAACCAGCGGCCGCCAGCGCACGGATGTGATACTCGATCAACGGCACGCCCGCCGCCTTCACCAGCGGTTTTGGCGTATGCAGCGTCAAAGGACGCATGCGCTCACCCTTGCCCGCGGCGAGAATCATCGCCTTCATGCACGTGCCCCTTCATCTTTCGCCAGGCTGGCGAACAGCTCACCCAACTCGGCGAGCTCCGGCCGACGCGCCAGCACAGCCTCTATATAAGAGAAGAAACGCGGCACATCGCCGAGGTATTTGGGCTTGCCATCGCGGTGGCAGATGCGCGCGAAGATGCCGATGACCTTGAGGTGACGCTGCACACCCATCAGGTCGCTGGCGCGCAGAAAGTCGTTGAACGATGCCTGCACCGGAATGCCCGCTGCCTTGGCACGCTGCCAGTAATCCTGCAGCCAGCTTTGCACGCGCACCTCGGGCCAACTGAGAAACGCATCCTTGAACAGACACGTGATGTCATAGGTGACCGGGCCGTTGACGGCATCCTGGAAATCCAGAACGCCAGGGTTGGGCGAGCTCTGCATCAGGTTGCGCGGCATGAAGTCGCGGTGCACCACCACCTTGGGCTGAGCCAGGGCGCTGTCGATCAACAGGCGGCTGATGCGTTGCCACGCAGCCTCCTGCTCAGGTGTGAAGGCATGCCCCAGATGGCGTTGTACGTACCACTCGGGAAACAGCTGCAGCTCACGACGTAGCAACGCCTCGTCGTAATGCGGCAAATGGCTGTCGAGCGGTAAACGCTGCTGCTGCAGCAAGGCCTCGATGGCATCGTCGAACAGCGCGTCGGCATTGTGTTCGTTTATCACGTCCAGGTAGGTCTGGCGGCCCAGGTCATCGAGAATCAGGAAGCCCTGCTCGAGATCGGCAGCCAACACCTGAGGCACATGCACACCGGCGCTGGCCAGCAATGCAGCAATACGCACGAAGGGTTCGCAGTTTTCCTGAGGTGGCGGCGCATCCATCAAGATCAGGCTGCGCTCACCGGCCTGCCAACGAAAATAGCGGCGAAAGCTGGCATCGCTGCTGGCGGGAGTGAGTTCGGCCTCAGGCACCGCTCCCCATTCACGTGCCGCGAAGAGGGAGGGCAATTGCTCGACGAGCCAGGTTTGCAGCTGTTGCAGACGTACATCGTGTTCAGACATCAAGGGGTCTCCGACGGCGCTAGCCGTTGCGCGGGTCATGCTTTATTATCCAGCATCTTTTTCAGCCCATCGAGAGGCGTGCGGCCCCTGGGCCGATAGCGCGCAGGAAGCCCGGACTAACAAGATGGCAGTAAAATACCCCGCGTTCCGCAAAAAATTCCCGCTGCTGGTCACCGGCAGCCTCCTGGCCTTACAGCCCGCGTTCAGCCTACAGTCCTTTGCCGCCGAGCAATACGATTGCCAGGCGTCGCCCACGGGCGGCTGGGCCTGCGCGCCGAAATCGGCGGCCAGCGCCCTGCCTCCGCGCCCGGTGCACAGCCGTGATGCTGTCAGCGTAGGTGGCGCCACCAGCGAGGCCGTAGCCAAGCAGGATGCTGCCCCGGTGCTGGTCACCGAAAGCAAGGGCCGTGCCCTCGCCTCGCGCAGTCCTGATTACAGTCACCTGGACTGGGTCCCGCGCGACAAGTTGACTGCCGCGCAACTGGCCGAGGCCGGTCCTTATTGCGCAGGCACCTACGTCGAGCCGCTGCGTCCGGGCATGGATGACACCACGCCGCTGGACGAAGCGCCGATGTTCATTTCCGCCAAGGCCTCGCGCTTCGAGCAGGAAAAGCAGATCGCCACGCTCGCAGGCGACGTCGTCCTGCGTCAGTCCGGCATGCAGGTCGAGGCCGACGAAGCCAGCCTGCACCAGACGGAAAACCGTGGTGAACTGGTCGGCAACGTGCGTCTGCGCGACAAGGGTACGCTGGTGGTCGGCGACCGCGCCGAACTGCAGCTGGATAACGGCGAAGCCCGTATCGACAACGCCGAATACGTGATGCATCAGGCCCACGTGCGCGGCAGCGCGCTCTACGCCAAGCGCGAAGAGACCGCGATCATCCGCCTCAAGGATGGCACCTACACCCGTTGCGAACCGGGCGACAATGCCTGGCACCTGAAAGGCAACAACGTCACCCTGAACCCGGCGACCGGCTTCGGCACCGCGACCAACGTCACACTGCGGGTCAAGGACATTCCGGTGTTCTACACCCCGTACATCTATTTCCCGATCGACGACCGTCGCCAGTCCGGCTTCCTGCCACCCAGCATCGGCACGTCGAGCAGCAACGGCTTCTCGTTGCAAACGCCGTACTACTTCAACCTGGCGCCGAACTACGACGCCACGCTGTACCCGACCTACATGGCCCAACGCGGCCTGCTGATGGAAGGTGAGTTCCGTTACCTGACCGAGAGCAGCGAAGGCCAGGTCGGCGGCGCATGGCTGAACGACAGCGAAGACGAGCGCAAACTGCAATCCGAGTACGAAGACCAGCGCTGGATGTACAGCTGGCAGCACAAGCAGGGGCTCAACTCGCGCCTGCTCGCCGAGGTCGACTACACCAATATCAGCGACCCCTACTACTTCCAGGATCTCGATACCGACCTGGGCATCGACAAGCAAACCTACGTCGACCAGCGCGGCACCCTGACCTATCGCGGTGGCAGCTATACCGCACGCCTGAACGTGCATGCATACGAACTGGCCAACATCACCGATGTGACGCCTTATGATCGTCTGCCGCAGATCACCCTGGACGGCAAGCTGCCGTTCAATCCGGGTGGCCTGGACTTCACCTACGGCACCGAATACGTACGCTTCGATCGCAACCTGCGCTCTGGCTTCTTCACCGACAAGGACGGCGTAACCGGTCGCCCGCAAGATCGCTGGTATGACGAACGTCTGACCGGTCTTAACCGCGCAGACGGTGAACGTCTGCACCTGGAGCCAGGTGTTGCCCTGCCGCTGAACTGGAGCTGGGGCTTCGTCAAGCCTCAGGTCAAATACATGCAGACGCAGTACCAGGTAAACCTGGATGGCAAGGGTAAATCTGAGCTGGCGACAAACGATCCAAACAATCAGTGGTTCGGCGTCGATTACAAGCGCTCACCAAACCGCGGCGTGGGCCTGTTCAGCGTCGACAGCGGTCTGTATTTCGACCGCAACACCCAGCTGTTCGGCAAGGACTTCCGCCAGACCCTGGAGCCGCGTGCGTTCTACCTCTACGTGCCTGAAGAAGACCAGACCGATATCCCGGTCTTCGACACCGGCGAGCCGACCTTCAGCTACGCCTCGCTGTGGCGTGAGAACCGTTTCAGCGGCAAGGATCGCATCGGTGACGAGAACAAGCTGTCGCTGGGCGTGACCAGCCGCTGGGTCGAGTCGAACGGCTTCGAGCGTCAGCGTTTCAGCATCGGCCAAGCCTTCTACTTCGAAGACCGCAAGGTGCAGATGCCGGGGATCGACTATCGCGGCCGCCAGGATGCCACCTCGGATGTATCTCCGTACGCACTGGAGTACCTGTATCGATTCAACCGCGACTGGCGCTTCTCCTCGACCTTCAACTGGGATCCGGACCAGCACAGCACCCGCTCGGGTAGCGCAATGTTCCATTATCAGCCGGAAGCCAATCCGAACAAGATCGTCAACTTCGGCTATCGCTACCGCAACGACACCCTGCGCTACGACCGTGACAGTGGCACCTGGACCACTAACCCGGACTACGGCAATCCAACGCTGGGCAACGGACAGCCGAACCCCAACTACATCAAGAACTACTACAAGATCGACCAGCATGACTTCTCCGTCATCTGGCCGCTGGCTCCACAGTGGAGCCTGATCTCGCGCTGGCAGTACGACTACGGCCGCAACCGTACCCTCGAAGCCTTCGGTGGTTTCGAATACGACAGCTGCTGCTGGAAACTGCGCCTGATCAACCGCTACTGGATCGATTACGACGAAGTCAGCCTCGACCCATCGCGCAACGACGAGCCGGACCGCGGCATCTTCCTGCAGATCGTCCTCAAGGGCCTCGGCGGCGTTGTTGGCAACAAGGTGGAATCTTTCCTCGACCAAGGCATTCAAGGTTACCGTGAACGTGAAGACCAAGCTTTCTGATCGCCTGCGCCCCCTGTTATTGGGCGCAGCACTGCTGGCGGCAACGGCTCAGGCCCAGGTTCGCCCACTGGATCGCGTCGTGGCCATCGTCGACAACGACGTGGTCATGCAGAGCCAACTCGACGCTCGCCTGCGTGAAGTGCAACAGACCATCGACAAGCGCGGTGGCGCTCTGCCTCCCGATAACGTACTCAGCCAGCAGGTGCTCGAACGCCTGATCATCGAGAACATCCAGCTGCAGATCGGTGATCGCTCCGGCATCCGTATCACCGACGAAGAGCTGAACCAGGCCATGGGTACCATCGCCCAGCGTAACGGCATGAGCCTGGAGCAGTTCCGCGAAGCGCTGGCACGTGACGGCCTGTCCTATAACGACGCCCGTGACCAGGTTCGTCGCGAGATGATCATCAGCCGTGTGCGCCAGCGCCGCGTGGCCGAACGCATCCAGGTCACCGATCAGGAAGTGCAGAACTTTCTCGCCTCTGACCTGGGCAAGATGCAGCTGTCTGAAGAGTTCCGTCTGGCCAATATCCTGATCCCGGTTTCCGAGGGTGCGTCCTCCAGCGAAATCCAGGCTGCCGACCGTCAGGCGCAGGAGCTGTATCAGCAACTGCAGCAAGGCGCGGACTTCGCCCAACTGGCCGTCTCTCGCTCTGCCAGCGAGAACGCCCTGGAGGGCGGTGAAATGGGCTGGCGCAAGGCCGGCCAGTTGCCGCCTCCGTTCGACAGCATGATCAGCCAGCTGAACCCGGGCCAAGTCACCGAGCCGGTGCGAACCCCGGGCGGTTTCATCATCCTCAAGCTGATCGAGAAACGCGGCGGCGACACCCAGGTACGTGACGAAGTGCATGTTCGCCACATCCTGATCAAGCCCAGCGAGATTCGCAGCGAGACAGAAGCCCTTCGCCTGGTCGAGCGCCTGCATGACCGCATCGTCGCTGGCGAGGACTTCACCGAACTGGCGAAGAGTTTCTCAGAAGATCCGGGCTCCGCGCTCAATGGGGGCGACCTGAACTGGATTGACCCCAACGCGCTGGTTCCCGAATTCCGCGAGGTGATGAACGATACCCCCAGCGGCGAATTGTCCAAACCCTTCAGAAGCCCGTACGGCTGGCACGTACTGCAGGTCATGGGCCGCCGCGCCACCGACAGCAGCGCGCAGTTCCGCGAACAGCAGGCCGCAAACCTGCTGCGCAATCGCAAGTACGACGAGGAACTGCAGGCCTGGTTGCGCCAGATCCGCGACGAAGCCTACGTCGAGACCAAGCTGTAATAGCGGTATCGCCCCAAAAGCCCGGCCAAGTGCCGGGCTTTTTCGTTATTGGCCCGGGCAGCGTAAACTGACGCACCAGCCCGTACAGAGAGCGACCATGACTGCGCAGCACTGTTTTGCCCTCACCCCAGGCGAGCCTGCCGGCATCGGCCCCGATCTGTGCCTGCTGCTGGCGCAGCAGGCACAGCCTGCACCTCTGGTCGCCATCGCCAGTCGCGAGCTACTGGCAGAACGCGCGAAACAGCTGGGGCTGGATATCGAATTGCTGACCGCTGGCCCACAACAATGGCCAGACAGGCCTGCTGCTGCAGGCGCCCTGTATGTCTGGGATACGCCGCTGGCTGCCCCCGCCCTCCCAGGCCAACTGACGCCCGCCAACGCCGCCTACGTGTTAGAGACCCTCACCCGCGCAGGCCAAGGCTGCCTGGACGGGACATTTGCCGGGATGATCACCGCCCCCGTGCACAAAGGCGTGATCAACGAAGCGGGCATCACCTTCTCCGGTCACACCGAGTTTCTCGCCGAACTCACCCACACCCAGCAGGTTGTGATGATGCTGGCGACCCGTGGCTTGCGTGTCGCGCTGGTCACCACACACCTCCCGCTCAAGGACGTCGCAGCCGCCATCACCGCCGAGCGCCTGGAGCGCGTCACGCGCATCCTGCATGCCGATCTGCGAAGCAAGTTCGGCATCGCCGAACCGCGCATCCTGGTGTGCGGGCTCAATCCGCACGCGGGCGAAGGCGGCCATCTGGGACGCGAGGAAATCGAGATCATCGAACCGACACTGGAGCGTCTGCGCAGCGAAGGCATGAACCTGATGGGACCGCTGCCGGCCGACACCCTGTTCACACCGAAGTATCTCGAACATGCAGATGCCGTACTGGCCATGTACCACGACCAGGGCCTGCCCGTGCTCAAGTTCAAGGGCTTCGGCGCGGCGCTCAATGTCACGCTGGGCCTGCCGATCATCCGCACCTCGGTGGATCATGGCACTGCCCTGGATCTGGCCGGCACCGGCAATATCGATACCGGCAGCCTGCAGGTGGCGCTAGAGACGGCTTACCAGATGGCAGCAACCACCCGCAGCAAGCCACTAGCGGCGGGTTGATCACGACCGGTCATATGGCCCAATGCAATCCTGGGCCATCGCCGCCATGCTTTCCCGGATTGCATCCGGGCTACGGCCCGTCAGGGTCACAAAATCCGCGCGCGCCTACAGCCGCAGCATCTTTCGCTGTTAAACTGCGTGACTTTGCCTTATCGCTCTCGGCGCCTGCTTGATGCTTGCAGCTTGAGACTTGGAGCTGTCGCCATGTCCGAATACCAACACCGCGCGCGCAAGCGCTTCGGCCAGAACTTTCTGCATGATGCCGGGGTGATCGACCGTATCCTGCGCGCCATTCGCGCCAAGGAGGACGAGCACCTGCTGGAAATCGGCCCAGGCCAGGGTGCCATTACCGAGGGTTTGCTCGGCAGCGGCGCGCAGCTCGACGTGATCGAACTCGACCTCGACCTGATCCCTATCCTGCAAGGCAAGTTCGGTGACAATCCGCGCTTTCGTCTGAATCAGGGCGACGCACTGAAATTCGACTTCGCCCGCCTCGAAGCGGCGCCACGCAGCCTGCGCGTGGTCGGCAACCTGCCCTACAACATCTCCACGCCGCTGATTTTCCATCTGCTGGACAACGCACCGCTGATTCGCGACATGCACTTCATGCTGCAGAAGGAAGTGGTCGAGCGCATGGCCGCCGGCCCAGGCGGTGGAGATTGGGGTCGCCTGTCGATCATGGTGCAGTACCACTGCCGCGTGGAGCATCTGTTCAACGTTGGGCCCGGCGCCTTCAACCCGCCACCCAAGGTCGATTCGGCCATCGTCCGCCTGGTGCCGCACGAAACCCTGCCGCACCCGGCCAAGGACCATCGCCTGCTCGAACGCGTTGTGCGTGAAGCCTTCAACCAGCGCCGCAAGACCCTGCGCAACACGCTCAAGCAGTTGCTGCCCGCCGAGGCCATCGAAGCGGCAGGCGTCGACGGCAGCCTGCGCCCCGAGCAGCTGGATCTGGCCGCCTTCGTCCGCCTGGCCGACCAGCTGGCCCTGCAGCCTTCGGCCGAGCAGGACTAAACTGCAATCACGCTAAACGGATCACGCGCATGTCCGACCCTCGTTATCAGATCGACGTCAGCGTCACCACCCGCTACCTGGCAGCCCAATCGCAGCCGGAGCAGAACCGCTACGCGTTCTCCTACACCGTGACCATCGCCAATAACGGCGAGCTACCGGCTCAGTTGCTGTCGCGTCACTGGATCATCACCGACGGCGATGGCCGTGTGCAGGAGGTCCGCGGCACTGGAGTGATCGGCCAGCAGCCGCACATCGAACCCGGCGCCAGCCACACCTATAGCAGCGGGACGGTCATGGCCACGCAGGTCGGCACCATGCAGGGCAGCTACCAGATGCTCGCCGAGGACGGTAAACGCTTCGATGCGACCATCGCTCCGTTTCGCCTCGCCGTACCGGGGGCACTTCACTGATGGCGGTGTATGCCGTCGGCGACCTGCAGGGTTGCCTGAAACCGCTCAAGTGCCTGCTCGAACAAGTGTCTTTCGATCCGGCGCAAGACCAGCTGTGGCTGGTCGGCGATCTGGTCAATCGCGGCCCGCAGTCGCTGGAGACTCTGCGTTTTCTCTACTCCATTCGTCATGCGATCACCTGTGTACTGGGCAACCATGACCTGCATCTGCTGGCCGCAGCGCACAATATCGAACGCCTGAAGAAGGGCGATACCCTGCGCGAGATTCTCGATGCGCCGGATCGTAACGACCTGCTCGACTGGCTGCGCATGCAGAAGCTGGTGCACCACGACGCCGAGCGCAAGGTAACCCTGGTACATGCCGGCATCCCTCCACAATGGACGCTGAGCAAGGCGCTGCGCCGCGCAGCCGAGGTCGAAGAAGCGTTGCGTGACGACGCCCGTCTGCCGCTGTTTCTCGACGGCATGTACGGCAACGAACCGGCCAAATGGAACAAGGAACTGCACGGCGTGACCCGCCTGCGGGTGATCACCAACTATTTCACCCGCATGCGCTTCTGCAAGGCCGATGGCACGCTGGATCTGAAGAGCAAGGAAGGTGTTGGCAGCGCCCCGCCCGGCTTCGCCCCCTGGTTCAGCCACCCGCAGCGCAAGATGCGCGGTGAGAAGATCATCTTCGGTCACTGGGCAGCGCTGGAAGGCAACTGCACGGAGCCCGGCCTCTACGCGCTGGATACCGGCTGCGTCTGGGGCGGTGCGATGACCTTGCTCGATGTCGACAGCGGAGCACTTCACCGCTGCACCTGTCCCAAGGAATAAGCGCCAGAGGCGCCCCACGAATCACTCGAAGGCAACGAACATGAGCGAGTTCAAACGCATTTCTCCACAACAGGCGCAGGAGCTGCGCACCCAGGGTGCCGTCGTGGTCGACATTCGCGACCCGCAAAGCTTCGCCAATGGCCATATCAGCGGCTCGCGTCACCTGGACAACCACTCGCTGCATGATTTCATCACCCACGCCGACCTCGACGCGCCATTGATCGTGTCCTGCTACCACGGCAACTCCAGCCAGGGCGCAGCGGCCTATCTGGTCGGCCAGGGCTTCTCCGAGGTGTACAGCCTCGACGGCGGTTTCGAACTGTGGCGCGCCACTTACCCGAGCGAAACGGCTCAAAGCAGCGAAGAATAAATTTCTCCAGGCGGCAAGCCGCGCCCGCTCTGGTCTGCCGCCACTTCCCGACGTACGGTAACATCCAGTTATCGTTACCCAGCCCTTGACCCTCGGCAGAACGAACTATTCTGTTACTCAGGCCATCCCACTCAAGGTAGAGCCGGCCAACCGGCATCGGGCCATCGGTAACGACTTTTAGGTTTTGGGGGATTCTTCCCGACTTGTCTCTAGGCCGGGGTTACCCAGCACCTGCACGCACGACCGATCCCGAGCCAGCTTTCAGCATCGAGCGAGGTGAAGTCATGAGCATTTTCAGTCACTTCCAACAACGTTTCGAGGCGACCCGCCAGGAGGAGTACTCGCTGCAGGAGTACCTCGAACTGTGCAAACAGGATCGCAGCGCCTACGCCACTGCGGCCGAGCGCCTGCTGATGGCCATTGGCGAGCCGGAACTGCTGGACACCTCCAGCGATTCACGCCTGTCACGCATCTTCTCCAACAAGGTCATCCGCCGTTATCCGGCCTTCGCCGACTTCCATGGCATGGAAGAGTGCATCGACCAGATCGTCTCCTACTTCCGCCATGCCGCTCAGGGCCTGGAAGAGAAGAAGCAGATTCTCTATCTACTGGGCCCGGTGGGCGGCGGTAAATCCTCGCTGGCCGAGAAGCTCAAGCAGCTGATGGAGAAGGTGCCCTTCTACGCCATCAAGGGCTCACCGGTATTCGAGTCGCCCCTGGGGCTGTTCAACGCCACCGAGGATGGCGCCATCCTCGAAGAGGATTACGGCATTCCGCGCCGCTACCTCAACTCGATCATATCGCCCTGGGCCACCAAGCGCCTGCAGGAGTTCGGCGGCGACATCAGCCAGTTCCGCGTGGTCAAACTGTACCCGTCGATCCTCAACCAGATCGCCGTGGCCAAGACTGAACCAGGCGATGAGAACAACCAGGACATCTCCGCTCTGGTCGGCAAGGTGGATATCCGCAAGCTAGAAGAATTCCCGCAGAACGACGCCGACGCCTACAGCTACTCGGGCGCGCTGTGCCGGGCCAACCAGGGCCTGATGGAGTTCGTCGAGATGTTCAAGGCGCCGATCAAGGTGCTGCACCCGCTGCTGACCGCCACCCAGGAAGGCAACTACAACAGCACCGAAGGCCTCGGCGCGATTCCCTACAGCGGCATACTGCTGGCCCACTCCAACGAGTCCGAGTGGCACAGCTTCCGTAACAACAAGAACAACGAGGCCTTCATCGACCGTATCTATATCGTCAAGGTGCCGTACTGCCTGCGCGTGACCGACGAGATCAAGATCTACGACAAGCTGCTGATCAACAGCTCGCTGGCCAAGGCCCATTGCGCGCCGGACACCCTGAAGATGCTTGCCCAGTTCTCCACCCTGTCGCGCCTGAAGGAACCGGAGAACTCCAACATCTATTCGAAGATGCGCGTCTACGACGGCGAGAACCTCAAGGACACCGACCCGAAAGCCAAGTCGATCCAGGAGTACCGCGACAGCGCGGGTGTCGATGAGGGCATGAACGGCCTGTCGACCCGCTTCGCCTTCAAGATCCTGTCCAAGGTGTTCAACTTCGACCCGCACGAAATCGCCGCCAACCCGGTGCACCTGCTGTACGTGCTGGAGCAGCAGATCGAGCAGGAGCAGTTCCCCGCCGAGGTGCGCGAGCGCTACCTGCGCTACATCAAGGAGTACCTGGCGCCGCGCTACATCGAGTTCATCGGCAAGGAAATCCAGACCGCCTACCTGGAGTCCTACAGCGAATACGGTCAGAACATCTTCGACCGCTATGTGCTGTACGCCGACTTCTGGATTCAGGATCAGGAGTACCGCGACCCGGAGACCGGCGAGATCCTCAATCGCGTGGCGCTCAACGAGGAGCTGGAGAAGATCGAAAAGCCTGCCGGCATCAGCAACCCGAAGGATTTTCGCAACGAGATCGTCAACTTCGTGCTGCGCGCCCGCGCCAACAACAACGGCAAGAACCCCACCTGGCTCAGCTACGAAAAGCTGCGCGTGGTCATCGAGAAGAAGATGTTCTCCAACACCGAGGACCTGCTCCCGGTCATCAGCTTCAACGCCAAGGGCAGCAAGGAGGATCAGCAGAAGCACAACGACTTCGTCAAACGCATGGTCGAGCGCGGCTACACCGAGAAGCAGGTGCGCCTGCTGTCGGAGTGGTACCTGCGGGTTCGCAAATCGCAATAACAGCAGCCGCAAGCTACAAGCTTCAAGCGGCAAGAACGAGCGGGAGCGCTGGACGCCCTTCGCTTACTTGCAGCTTGCGGCTTGCAGCTTGAAGCCGCCCCGGAGGGGCTTATGAGCTATGTGATCGACCGGCGCCTGAATGGCAAGAACAAGAGCACGGTGAACCGCCAGCGCTTTTTGCGGCGTTACCGTGAACACATCAAGAAGGCGGTGGAGGAAGCCGTCAGCCGGCGCTCCATCACCGACATGGAGCACGGCGAGCAGATCAGCATTCCCGGCCGCGATATCGATGAGCCAGTGCTGCATCACGGCCGTGGCGGCAAGCAGACCATCGTCCACCCCGGCAACAAGGAATTCACCACCGGCGAACGCATCCCGCGACCACAAGGCGGCGGCGGTGGACGCGGCAGTGGCAAGGCGAGCAACTCCGGCGAGGGCATGGACGAGTTCGTCTTCCAGATCACCCAGGAGGAATTTCTCGACTTCATGTTCGAGGACCTGGAGCTGCCCAATCTGGTCAAACGCCACCTGACCGGCGCGGAAACCTTCAAGACCGTGCGCGCCGGCATCAGTAACGAGGGCAACCCCTCACGCATCAACATCGTGCGCACCCTGCGTTCGGCCCACGCTCGGCGTATCGCCCTGTCCGGCTCCAGCCGCGCCAAATTGCGCGAAGCCAAGGCCGAACTGGAGCGACTGCGACGTGAAGAGCCGGACAACTTCGGCGATATACAGGCCATTCAGGAAGAAATCGAACGCCTCAGCGTGCGCATCCATCGCGTGCCGTTTCTCGACACCTTCGACCTCAAGTACAACCTGCTGACCAAGCAGCCCAACCCCAGCTCCAAGGCGGTGATGTTCTGCCTGATGGACGTGTCCGGCTCCATGACCCAGGCCACCAAGGATGTGGCCAAGCGCTTCTTCATCCTCCTTTACCTGTTCCTCAAGCGCAATTACGACAAGATCGACGTGGTGTTCATCCGCCACCACACCAGTGCAAAAGAGGTCGACGAGGAAGAGTTCTTCTACTCCCGCGAGACCGGCGGCACCATCGTTTCCAGCGCGCTGAAGCTGATGCAGGAAGTCATGGCCGAGCGCTACCCGATCAACGAGTGGAACATCTATGCCGCCCAGGCGTCGGACGGCGACAACTGGAATGACGACTCACCGGTATGCAGGGATATATTGATCAACCAGATCATGCCGTTCGTGCAGTACTTCACCTACGTCGAGATCACCCCACGTGAGCACCAGGCGCTGTGGTTCGAGTACGAACAGGTGGCCGAAGCCTTCGCCGACAGCTTCGCCCAGCAGCAGCTGGTGTCCGCCGCGGACATTTACCCGGTGTTCCGCGAACTGTTCCAGCGTCGCCTGGTGAGTTGAGGTCAATGCCATGAGCGCTACAGCCAAAAAACGCCAACCGCTGTCCACCGGTTCGGAGTGGACCTTCGACCTGATCCGCCAGTACGACAAGGAGATCGCGCGCATCGCCGAGCGTTACGCGCTGGACACCTACCCCAACCAGATCGAAGTGATCACCGCCGAACAGATGATGGATGCCTATGCTTCGGTCGGCATGCCGCTGGGCTATCACCACTGGTCATACGGTAAGCATTTCCTCGCCACCGAGAAAGGCTACAAGCGCGGGCAGATGGGCCTGGCCTACGAGATCGTGATCAACTCCGACCCCTGCATCGCCTACCTGATGGAAGAGAACACCATCTGCATGCAGGCACTGGTGATCGCCCACGCGTGCTACGGCCACAACAGCTTCTTCAAGGGCAACTACCTGTTCCGTACCTGGACGGACGCCAGCTCGATCATCGATTACCTGGTGTTCGCCAAGCAGTACATCATGCAGTGCGAGGAGCGCTATGGCATCGACGCAGTGGAGGAGCTGCTCGACTCCTGCCACGCGCTGATGAATTACGGCGTCGACCGTTACAAACGCCCCTACCCCATCTCTGCCGAAGAAGAGCGCCGGCGCCAGAAGGAACGCGAGGAACACCTGCAGAAGCAGATCAACGACCTGTGGCGCACCATTCCCAGGAACGCGGACAAGGGTGGCGAGAAGGACAACAAGCGTTTCCCCGCCGAACCGCAGGAAAACATCCTCTATTTTCTGGAAAAACACGCGCCGTTGCTGGAGCCCTGGCAGCGCGAAGTGATTCGCATCGTGCGCAAGATCGCCCAGTACTTCTACCCGCAACGTCAGACTCAGGTGATGAACGAAGGCTGGGCTACCTTCTGGCACTACACCCTGATGAACGATCTGTACGACGAAGGCCTGGTCACCGACGGTTTCATGATGGAGTTCCTGCAGTCGCACACCAGCGTGGTCTACCAGCCGCCGTTCGACAGTCCCTACTACAGTGGTATCAACCCCTACGCCCTGGGTTTTGCCATGTACCGCGACATTCGCCGTATCTGCGAAAACCCCACCGAAGAAGACAAACGCTGGTTCCCGGATATCGCCGGCAGCGACTGGCTGACCACGCTCAAGTTCGCCATGAACAGCTTCAAGGACGAGAGCTTCATTCTGCAGTTCCTCTCGCCCAAGGTGATTCGCGACTTCAAGCTGTTCGGCATTCTCGACGACGACCAGAAGGACGAGCTGCTGGTACCGGCCATTCATGACGAACCGGGTTATCGCACCATCCGTGAGCTGCTCGCCGCGCAGTACAACCTGGGCAATCGCGAGCCTAACGTGCAAATCTGGAACATCGACCGCCGCGGCGACCGCTCGCTGACCTTGCGTCATCAGCAACACGACCGCAAACCACTGGGCGACTCCACTGGCGAAGTACTCAAGCATCTGCACCGGCTGTGGGGCTTCGACATTCACCTGGAGGTCTGCCAGGGCGACCAGTTGATCACCACCCAGCATGTACCACCACGCGGCAGCTCGGAGAACGACAGCGAATACCCGAGGCTGGACCTGATCATTCCGCCGATCTGAGCGGTTGCAGGTCCAACTGCTGGCCATGATCGCGCCCTGACCCTATATACCGGCCCACACGGCGCGTCCCACCTCGATCTTCGGTATCCTCTGCGCTCAGTGGAGGAACACACATGCAGATCTACACAGTCGGCGGCGCCGTGCGCGATCGCCTGCTCGGCCGTCCCATCAGTGAAGTGGACTGGGTCGTGGTTGGCGCCAGCGCCGAACAGATGCTCGAACTTGGCTACCGCCCGGTGGGCGCCGACTTCCCGGTGTTCCTGCACCCGCAAACGGGCGAGGAGTACGCACTGGCCCGCACCGAGCGCAAGAGTGGGCGCGGCTATGGCGGCTTCACCTTCCACGCCAGCCCCGACGTCACGCTGGAACAAGACCTGATCCGCCGCGACCTGACCGTCAATGCCATGGCCGAGGACGACCAGGGCAACCTGATCGATCCTTATGGCGGCCAGCAAGATCTTGAAGCCCGCATTCTGCGCCACGTTTCCCCTGCATTCGCCGAAGATCCGCTGCGCGTCCTGCGCGTGGCCCGCTTCGCCGCTCGCTATGCACCGCTCGGTTTCAGCGTCGCGCCAGAAACCCTTGAGCTGATGCGTCAATTGGCCGAATCCGGCGAGCTGGCCCACCTCACCGCCGAGCGCAGCTGGAAGGAAATATCCCGCGCCCTGATGGAGCCGCGCCCGGACGTGTTCGTCCAGGTGCTGCGCGACTGCGGCGCGCTGGCCGCCCTGCTGCCGGAAGTCGACGATCTGTTCGGTGTGCCGCAACCGCAGGCACACCATCCAGAAATCGATACCGGCGTGCACGTGCAGAGCGTGTTGCGCCAGTGTGCGGAGCACGACCAGCCGCTGAACGTGCGCTGGGCCTGCCTGCTGCATGACGTCGGCAAAGGCCTGACACCGGAGGCCGAATGGCCACGGCATATCGCCCACGAGCCCAAAGGCCTGCCACTGATCCAGGCGATCAACGAGCGCTGCAAAGCACCCCGCGACTGCGCCGAGCTGGCAATGCTGGTCGGCGAGTTTCATACCCATGGCCATCGCGCACTGGAGTTGCGCCCCTCGACGCTACTGGAACTGCTGCAACGCTTCGACGTGTTTCGCCGCCCGCAGCGCTTCGCCGAATTCGTCGCGGCCTGCGAGATGGATGCACGCGGTCGCCTGGGCCTGGAGCAACGCGACTACCCGCAGGCCGCTTACCTGCTGGGCGCTGCCGAGGCTGCCCGGCAAGTGCCGGTCAAACCGCTACTGGAGAAGGGATTCAAGGGTGCAGAGCTGGGCGAGGCGCTCAATCGCGAGCGCCTGCAAGCGCTCAAGGCCTACAAAGCGCAACATGCCCCCTCGTAGGAGCCCGCTTGCGGGCGATCATCGCCGGCAAGCCGGCTCCTACAATCCGCCGCAGCAGCTGTAGCCCGGATGAAATCCGGGGCGATTCTGAGGCCGCCCCCGGATTGCACCCGGGCTACGCAGGGCGCGTCTGCAGCAACTCTACCGGCGTCAGCTCGACACCACGCCATTGGAAGGCCGCCGGCCAGAGCTGCTGATCGATCTGCGCCGAAGCCCACAGCTCGGCGTACGAACGACCATCCACCGGGTGCTGTAGCTGCGGTGCCAACAGCGCCAGCGGCCAGAGCACGAAGGCGTTCTTGAGAATTTCCGCGCGCGGCAGGATCAGGCCGTTGAAATTACCGACCTGCTCGCCATACAGCAGCACGTCGATGTCCAGCGGCAAACCCTTGCGGTCCGGCGCGTAGCGGCCATTGTCGGCTTCGATGAATTTCAGCCGGCGGTCCAACTCCAAAAGCGGCAGTTCAGTCTCACCCACCACCACCAGATTGAAGAAATTGCCGCTCTTGATGCCCACGGCATGGCTCTCGAACACCGGCGAGCAGCGCATATCACTGAGCAGTAACGTCAGCGCATCGAGGCCCGCGACGAGGTGAGCCTCGCGCTCGATATTGCTGCCGAGGCCGAGAAAGACCCGAGTCAGAGGCATCCGCGCTCGATCTCCACGCCCACACCGCCGCGTGCGGCTGGCACCGCGCCGGGCTTGGTCAGCTTCAGACGTATCCAGGGAATGTTGAACTCGTCCATCAGGGTCTGCACCAGCCGTTCGGCGAAGGTCTCGACCAGGATGAACTGCGACTCGGCCGCGAAGGCCTGAATGCGCGTGGACACACTGGCGTAGTCGAGCGCCAGGTTGAGGTCGTCACCGGCTGCTGCCGGGCGGTTGTCCCAGCCCATCTGCAGGTCCAGAAGCAGGCACTGGCGAATGTCGCGCTCCCAATCGTAGGCGCCGATCACCGTGTCGACTTCCAGCCCCTCGATAAATACTCTGTCCACCCGCACTCTCCGCGCCACGACAAGGGCGCTGCACCTCGTTAGAATCGGGCCACCCCATGCCCTGGAATGGCCACCATGTTCTGGCTTCTGGCAATCCTTGCCTACCTGCTCGGTTCGTTGTCCTTCGCCATCCTGCTCAGCCGACTTGCTGGCGGGCCAGACCCGCGCGCCAGCGGCTCGGGCAACCCCGGCGCCACCAACATGCTGCGCGTGGCCGGTAAGAAACTCGCCGTGATGACGCTGATCGGCGACCTGCTCAAGGGCCTGCTACCGATCCTGATCGCCAAGCTGCTCGGCCTCAGCCTGCACCAGCAGGCCTGGATCGGCCTGGCGGCCGTCGTCGGCCATCTTTACCCGCTGTACTTCCGTTTTCGTGGCGGCAAGGGCGTGGCCACTGCCGCCGGCATGCTGCTCGGCCTCTACCCACCAGCCGCCTTGCTCGCCCTGGCGGCATGGGCCCTGGTATTCCTGCTGACCCGCACCAGCTCGCTGGCCTCGCTGATCGCTACACCGCTGACGCTACCGCTGCTGGCCTGGCAACAACCGGCGGCGTTGCTGCCAGCCTGCGTATTGGCCGGGCTGATCGTCTGGCGCCACCGCAGCAATCTGCGTGACCTGTTCGCCGGCCGCGAGCGGCGCTTTTGAATAACCCGTAGGAGCGGCTGAGCCGCTCCTACGGTACATGCGTTTCGTTAAATCGCCGGCAACGACTCCATCGGCCAGCGCGCCTGTACCTTGATCGCCAGATCCTCATGCTGCCCGGCCAGCAAACGCTGGCAACCGGCGTAGGCGATCATCGCGCCGTTGTCGGTGCAGAAGCGTGGCCGCGCGTAGAACACCTTGCCCTTCATCTCGCCCAGCATGCGCTCCAGATGTTCGCGCAGCGCCTTGTTGGCACTCACGCCACCGGCGATCACCAGGCTGTTCAGCCCGCTTTGCTTGAGTGCGCGCTTGCACTTGATGGTCAGAGTCTCGACCACCGCCTGCTGGAAGGCCAGCGCGATGTCGCGACGGGCTTGGTCGAGGTCGTCACCGTTGTCGCGGCATTGCTGCCAGGTATTGAGCGCAAAGGTCTTGAGGCCGCTGAAGCTGAAATCCAGACCCGGACGATCGGTCATCGGCCTGGGGAAAACGAAACGCCCCGGCGTGCCCTGCTCGGCCAGCTTGGCGATCTCCGGGCCGCCCGGATAATTCAGGCCCATCAGCTTGGCAGTCTTGTCGAAGGCCTCACCGGCAGCGTCGTCCAGCGACTCGCCGAGCAACTGGTACTGGCCGATGCCATCGACTCGCACCAACTGGGTATGGCCACCGGACACCAACAAGGCGACGAACGGAAAGGCTGGCGGTTGCTCTTCCAGCATCGGAGCCAGCAAGTGACCTTCCATATGGTGCACGCCGACGGCCGGTACGCCCCAGGCAAATGCCAGCGCCTGCGCGCAGGACGCGCCGACCAGCAGCGCGCCGACCAGGCCAGGGCCTGCCGTGTAGGCCAGAGCGTCGATGTCGCCGGCCTGCTTGCCCGCCTCATCCAGCACCTGGCGGATCAGCGGCAGCATGCGCTTGACGTGATCGCGCGAGGCCAATTCCGGCACTACGCCGCCGTAGACGCGATGCAGGTCGATCTGGCTGAACAGGGCGTCAGCCAGCAGGCCGCGCTCACTGTCATAGAGCGCGACACCGGTTTCATCGCAGGAGGTTTCCAATCCCAGTACGAGCATGGAGCTTGAGCCTTGATTTGCCGCGTGGAACAAAGGCGCGCATGATAAGCGCCGCCCGGCGGAGCGGCCAGCGCTTTTCGATCAGAGGCCTTTGCATTCCTCGGCTCGAGGGGGTAACATCCGCAACCCTTAAAAACCGACGCAACCCGAGCCATTTGCCGGGAGCGCGTTGAACACCGGTAATTAACGAAGGTACGACCTGGATGCCAGCCGTCAAAGTTAAAGAGAACGAACCCTTCGACGTAGCCCTGCGTCGTTTCAAGCGCTCCTGCGAGAAAGCCGGCGTACTGGCTGAAGTCCGTAGCCGCGAATTCTACGAAAAGCCGACCGCTGAGCGTAAGCGCAAGGCCGCTGCCGCTGTTAAGCGTCACGCCAAGAAAGTGCAGCGCGAACAGCGTCGCAGCGTTCGCCTGTACTAATACCGTACACGCAACGCTCGAATGCCCGGCTCTGGCCGGGCATTGCATTTGAAAGACTCCGCCTCGCGCTTCAGCGAGTGAGCGGAGTTTTTGCTTTTCTACCCATCGTTGTCCCGCGCTTGCGCCGGGCAGTATGCTGAGCGCCTATGGCCGGCCTGATCCCGCAATCCTTCATCGATGACTTGCTCAACCGCACCGACATCGTCGATGTGGTGAGTTCGCGCATCCAGCTGAAGAAGACCGGCAAGAACTACAGCGCCTGCTGCCCGTTCCACAAGGAAAAGACCCCCTCCTTCACCGTCAGCCCCGACAAGCAGTTCTACTACTGCTTCGGCTGCGGTGCCGGCGGCAACGCCCTCGGCTTCGTCATGGACCACGATCAACTGGAGTTTCCCCAGGCGATCGAGGAGCTGGCCAAGCGCGCCGGCATGGACGTGCCGCGCGAGGAAAGTGGTCGCGGACACAAACCCAGACAGCCAGTCGACTCACCGCTCTACCCGCTGCTCAATGCCGCCGCCGAGCACTATCGCCAGGCACTGAAAAGCCATCCACAGCGCAAATACGCGGTGGACTACCTCAAGGGCCGCGGCCTGACCGGCGAAATCGCCCGCGACTTCGGCATCGGCTTCGCCCCGCCCGGCTGGGACAACCTGCTCAAGCAACTGGGCGCCGACGCCCTGCAGCAGAAAGTCATGATCGACGCCGGCCTGCTGATCGAGAACGCCGAGAACGGCAGACGCTACGACCGCTTCCGCGACCGCATCATGTTCCCCATCCGCGACAGCCGCGGCCGGGTGATCGCCTTCGGCGGCCGCGTGCTGGGCGACGACAAGCCCAAGTACCTCAACTCGCCGGAAACCCCGGTGTTCCACAAGGGCCAGGAGCTCTACGGCCTCTACGAGGCGCGCAAGCACAACCGCGATCTCGACGAGATCATGGTGGTCGAAGGCTACATGGACGTCATCGCCCTGGCTCAGCAGGGCCTGCGCAATGCCGTGGCGACACTGGGCACGGCCACCAGCGAAGAACACCTCAAGCGCCTGTTCCGCATCGTGCCCAGCGTGCTGTTCTGCTTCGACGGCGACGCTGCCGGGCGCAATGCCGCCTGGCGCGCCCTGGAGTCCACCCTGTCGAGCCTGCAGGACGGGCGCCGCGCACGCTTTCTGTTCCTGCCCGATGGCGAAGACCCGGACACCCTGGTCCGCGCCGAGGGCACCGACGCCTTCCGCGCACGCATCAACCAGCACGCGCAACCGCTGGCCGACTACTTCTTCCAGCAGCTGTGTGAAGAAGCCGACCCGCGCTCACTGGAAGGCAAGGCACACCTGGTGACCCTGGCCGCGCCGTTGATCGACAAGATTCCCGGCAACAACCTGCGCGCCCTGATGCGCCAGCGCCTGAGCGAGATCACCGGCCTCTCCGGCGAAGCGCTGAGCCAGGTCGCCAGTGCTCCGCGCAGTCACGCGCCGAGCACCACCAGCCAGGCGCCCAGCAGCGATTACCCGGATTACGGCGACATCCCCGACAGCGCCTACTACGACAACCTGCCGGACGTCGGCGGTTACGAGCAGCCCGCACCGCCCCAGCAGCACTACGAGCGCAGCAACGAAGGCGGTAAGGGCAGCTGGAAAAAAGACGGTGGCGGCAAGTGGAACAAGAAGGGCAAGGGCGACTTCGCGCCACGTGCCCCGCGCACTGCCGTGAGCGTCGAATCACCGCACCTGATCGCACTGCGCACGCTGCTGCACCATCCGCACCTGGCGCAGAAGGTCGAAGATGTCAGCCATTTCGCCGACGAAGATGACACCTACGCTCAGCTTCTCGTGGCCTTGGTCGGTGCCCTGCAGAAAGCGCCCAACCTGCGTTCGCTGCAACTGATCGCCCGCTGGCACGGCACCGAACAAGGTCGTCTGCTGCGGGCGCTGGCGGAGAAGGAATGGCTGATCCAGGGTGACAACCTTGAACAGCAGTTTTTCGACACCATTACTACACTTGCAAACAGTCAATCGCAGAGGCGGCGTGAAAAGGCGCTCCGCAGCATCATTCATAAAAGCCCCAGCGAGCTCACAGACGAGGAAAAGACATTGCTCAGAGAGCACTACAGCCTGGCCTCCTCGCAGAGCAGCAAGTCCCCAACTGGCGCCTAAAGCCAAAACCGAGGTATAATCCTCGGCTTGTTTTCAGCCCGCCAAGACCTTCAGTGGATAGGGTGTTATGTCCGTAAAAGCGCAGCAGCAATCTCGTATCAAAGAGTTGATCACCCTGGGTCGTGAGCAGAAGTATCTGACTTACGCAGAGGTCAACGACCACTTGCCTGAGGACATTTCAGATCCTGAGCAGGTGGAAGACATCATCCGCATGATCAATGACATGGGGATCCCGGTACACGAGAGTGCTCCGGATGCAGACGCCCTGATGCTGGCCGATGCCGACACCGACGAGGCTGCAGCCGAAGAGGCCGCAGCAGCACTCGCCGCCGTCGAGACCGATATCGGCCGCACCACTGACCCGGTGCGCATGTACATGCGCGAAATGGGTACCGTGGAACTGCTGACCCGCGAAGGCGAGATCGAAATCGCCAAGCGCATCGAGGAAGGCATCCGCGAAGTCATGAGCGCTATCGCTCACTTCCCCGGCACCGTCGACGGCATCCTCGCCGAGTACACCCGCGTCACCACCGAGGGCGGCCGCCTGGCCGAAGTCCTCAGTGGCTACATCGACCCGGATGACGGCAGCGTGCCTGACGAAGCCGCCGCCCCCGTTCCCGTCAAGGAAGGCGCCGCCGCTGAAGAAAGCGACGACGAAGAAGAAGACGAGAGCGGCGACGACGAGGAAGAAGAAGGCGATGGCGGCCCGGACCCGGAAGAAGCGGCTCGCCGTTTCACCGCCGTGGCCGAGCAGCAGGACAAAGTCCTCAAGGCGCTGAAGAAGCATGGTCGCGGCAGCAAGCAGGCCATTGAAGAGCTGGCCACCCTGGCCGAGCTGTTCATGCCGATCAAGCTGGTGCCCAAGCAGTACGATGCCCTGGTCACCCAGGTGCGCGACGCCCTTGACCGTCTGCGTGCGCAAGAACGCGCCATCATGCAGCTGTGCGTACGTGATGCGCGCATGCCGCGTGCCGACTTCCTGCGCCTGTTCCCGGGCAACGAAATCGACATGGACTGGGCTGCCGACCTGGCCAAGGGCAAGGCCAAGTACGCCGAAGCCCTGGGCAACCTGCAGGGCGACATCCAGCGCTGCCAGCAGAAGCTGGCCGACCTGGAAGCCGAGTGCAGCCTGACCCTGGCCGAGATCAAGGACATCAACCGTCGCATGTCCATCGGCGAAGCGAAAGCTCGCCGCGCCAAGAAGGAAATGGTCGAGGCGAACCTGCGTCTGGTGATCTCCATCGCCAAGAAGTACACCAACCGCGGCCTGCAGTTCCTCGACCTGATCCAGGAAGGCAACATCGGTCTGATGAAGGCGGTGGATAAGTTCGAATACCGTCGCGGCTACAAGTTCTCGACCTACGCCACCTGGTGGATTCGCCAGGCGATCACCCGCTCGATCGCCGACCAGGCGCGCACCATCCGTATTCCGGTGCACATGATCGAGACCATCAACAAGCTCAACCGCATCTCCCGTCAGATGCTCCAGGAAATGGGTCGCGAGCCCACTCCGGAAGAGCTGGGTGAGCGCATGGAAATGCCCGAGGACAAGATCCGCAAGGTATTGAAGATCGCCAAAGAGCCGATCTCCATGGAAACCCCGATTGGCGACGACGAAGATTCGCACCTGGGCGACTTCATCGAGGACAGCACCATGCAGTCCCCGATCGACGTAGCCACCGTCGAAAGCCTCAAGGAAGCCACTCGCGAAGTGCTGGCCGGCCTCACTGCCCGTGAAGCCAAGGTCCTGCGCATGCGCTTCGGTATCGACATGAACACCGACCACACCCTCGAGGAAGTGGGCAAGCAGTTCGATGTCACCCGTGAGCGTATCCGTCAGATCGAAGCCAAGGCGCTGCGCAAGCTGCGCCACCCGACGCGAAGCGAGCATCTGCGCTCCTTCCTCGACGAGTGATACCAGAACCCCCGGCCCAGGCCGGGGGTTTTGCTTTCTGGGCAGCGCGCCCGATCACTCGCCAGCCAAAGGCAGCGCAAACGCTGCAATCAAACTGCCATCCCGGCATGGCCGATCTACACTACGACGATACCGATCGCGAAACGAGGCCGTTATGCCCCGCTTGCCGGCCATTTTGCTGTTGTGCCTGGCGTACTGGATGACCCCGGCCCTAGCCCTGACACTCAACGAGGACGAGCGTACCTGGCTGGCAGCCCACCCCGAACTACGCCTGGGTGTCGATGCATCCTGGCCACCTTTCGAGTTTCGTGACGAACAGGGCAACTATCTCGGCCTGACCGCCGCCTATGTACGGCTGATCGAAGAGCGCCTTGACGTGAATCTGCAGCCCGTCGAGCCCAGCAACTGGAGCGCGATACTGGAGCAGGCGCGCATGGGCCAGGTCGACCTGCTCCCCGGCGTGATGTCGACACCCGAACGCCAGCAATACCTGGCCTTCACTCGCCCCTACCTGGATTTCCCCATCATCATCCTGGCCCGCACTGGCGGACCGCAGCCCAAGCAGCTCAGGGACCTGTACGGCCTGAAAGTCGCCGTCGTCAGTGACTACGCACCGCACGAACTGCTACGCCAGCACCATCCCGACCTCAACCTGCTGCCGCTGCGCAATGTCGCCGCTGCCCTGCAGGCGTTGGCGACCAATCAGGTCGACGCCATGGTCGGCGATCTCGCCTCCAGCGTCTGGAGCCTGCGCCAGCTCAAGCTCGACGGTGTCTATATCAGCGGCGAGACGCCCTATCGCTACCAGTTGGCCATGGCCGCACCGCGCGGCCAGAGCATGCTGGTCGGCATCCTCGACAAACTCTTCGCCGAGCTCAGCGCCGAAGAAATCGCCGCCTTGCAGGAACCCTGGGTCGGCAGCGTGCTGGACAAACGCAGCGTCTGGTACGAAACCCTGCTCTACGGCCTGCCCGCCCTGCTCGGCCTGCTGGCGGTCATCGCCATCATCCTGCGCATCAACCGCCGCCTGAAACGCGAGATGCGCAACCGCGAAGCGCTGGAGCAGGAACTGCGAAACCGCGAGCAGCACTTTCGCGACATGGTCGAAAGCCTTTCGGCCATCACCTGGGAGACAGAGTCCAGCGGGCTCAATTACACCTATGTCTCGCCCCATGCGGAAAAATTGCTGGGCTACCCCCTGCATGAATGGCTGGAGCCCGGCTTCTGGCAGCGCCACCTGCACCCGGACGATCACCAGCGCACCCTGCGCACCTGCCTGGAACAATGCTCGGCCGGCAACGACCACGCCCTGGAATACCGCCTGCTCGCCGCTGACGGGCGCACGGTGTGGGTGCGCGATATCGTCACCCTGCTGCAACGCGACGACCGCCAGGTGATTCGCGGCCTGATGGTCGACATCAGCGACGCCAAGCAGACCGAGCAGGCGCTGCGCCTGTCGGAACAGAAGTTCGCCTCGGTGTTCCAGCAGTGTCCGGACATCCTGATCATCGCCCGGCGCATCGACGGCGTGCTGCTGGAGGTCAACACCGCCTTCACCGAACAGACCGGCATCAGCGTCGAACAGGCCATCGGCAAGACCGCCACCGAACTCGATCTGTGGGGCGTGCCTGGCATCGGCCCGAGCCTGCTGCTGCGTTTGCAGGACGAAAGCCTGCGCAACCTGGAAATGCCCTTCCGCCGCGCCGATGGCAGCCTGTTCACCGGCCTCATCTCGGCCAGCCAATTCGTGCTCGACAACACCCCGGCACTGGTCGTGGTGGTGCGCGACATCAGCCAGCTCAAGAGCACCCAGCAGCAACTGCAGATTTCCGAGGAGAAGTTCGCCAAGGCCTTCCACGCCTCGCCCGATGGACTGCTGATCACCCGTCTGCGCGATGGCCTGCTGGTAGAGGCCAACGACGGTTTCAGCCGCATCACCGGCTACAGCCTCGACGAGATTGCCGAACAAAGCACCCTCAGTCTGGGCATCTGGGCCGACCCGAAAGATCGTGAACGCCTGGTGCAACGCATTCGCGAGCAAGGCAGCGTGCGCGACCTGATCGCCCCGGTGCGCACCAAGAGCGGCCAGTTGCGTCTCTGCGAACTTTCCGCACAGCCGCTGCCCATAGGCGGCGACGAATGCCTGCTGACCATCGCCCGCGACATCACCGAACGCCAGCAGATGCAGGAAGAACTGCAGCAAGCCGCCACCGTCTTCGAAAGCACCGCCGAAGGCGTGCTGATCACCGACCTCGAACAGCGCATCACCGCGGTCAACCGCGCCTTCACCCAGATCACCGGCTACAGCGAGGCCGAAGCTCTCGGCCAGCGCCCCAGCCTGCTCTCCTCCGGCCAGCACGACAACGCCTTCTACGCCGCCATGTGGCACAGCCTGGCGGCCAACGGCCATTGGCAGGGCGAAATCTGGAACAGGCGCAAGAACGGCGAGCTGTACCCTGAATGGCTGACCATCAGTGCCGTACGCAACTGCGATAACCAGATCACCCACTTCGTCGGGGTATTCGCCGACATCTCCAGCCTCAAGCATGCCCAGGCACGCCTCGATCATCAGGCCCACCACGACCCGCTGACCGGCCTGCCCAACCGCCTGCTGTTCGAGAACCGTCTGCGCAGTGCTCTGGATGGCTCACGCGCCGACGACCAACTGGGCGCCGTGCTGTTTCTCGACCTCGACCGCTTCAAGCAGATCAACGACAGCCTCGGCCACCCGGTCGGCGACCAGTTGCTCAAGGCCATCGCCGCGCGCCTGAAACTGCAACTGCGTGATATCGACACCGTGGCCCGTCTCGGCGGCGACGAATTCATCATCCTGCTGCCCGGCCTGCACCAGCCGCAGGACGCCGAACAGGTCGCGCAGAAACTACTCGAATGCTTCGGCGCACCGTTCCAGCTCGACAACCACGAGTTCTTCATCAGCGCCAGCATCGGCATCAGCCTCTACCCCAAGGACGGCCTCGACGTCGCCACCCTGGTGAAGAACGCCGACGCGGCCATGTACCAATCCAAGGCCAAGGGCCGTAACCGCAGCGAGTTCTACACTCGCTCGCTGACCTTCCAGGTCAACGAGCGCATGGCCATGGAACAGGAATTGCGCCGCGCCCTGGAGCGCGACGAACTGTGCCTGTACTACCAGCCCAAGTTCTGCCTGCGCAGCCAGAGCCTGGTCGGTGCCGAAGCGCTGGTACGTTGGCCGCATCCGGTGTTCGGCGACATCCCGCCGGATCGCTTCATCCCGGTGGCCGAAGAAAGCGGGCTGATCCTGCCGCTGGGCGACTGGGTGCTGGAACAAGCCTGCCGCCAACTGCAGGTCTGGCAAGAAAGCGGCCACGGCTTTGGCGCCCTCTCGGTCAACCTCGCCGGCGCACAGCTGCACCAGCCCAGCCTGCTGCCGCGCATCAGCGCACTGCTGCAGCGCTACAACCTGGCGCCGGAGCTGCTGCAACTGGAGATCACCGAGAACTTCATCATGAACCAGGCCGGCGAAGCGCTGGACATCCTCCACCGCCTCAAGCAGCTCGGCGTGCAACTGGCTATCGACGACTTCGGCACCGGCTACTCCTCGCTCAGCTACCTCAAGCGCCTGCCGCTGGACGTGCTGAAAATCGACCAGTCCTTCGTCCGTGGCCTGCCGGACGACTCGCACGACCTGGCGATCACCCGCGCCATCATCGCCCTGGGCAACAGCATGCAACTGACGGTGATCGCCGAAGGCGTGGAAACCAAGGCCCAGGAACTCTGCCTGGCCGCCGAAGGCTGCCTGCAGATCCAGGGCTACGTGGTCAGTTGCCCGCTCTCGGCCGAGGCCTTCACCCGGAAATTTCTCCCGCCAGGTCAAGCGGTTGGCGCTGACGAGAACGCGCCGGTATAATCCGCCGGCCTTCTGGGGGCCTATAGCTCAGTTGGTTAGAGCACTCGACTCATAATCGATTGGTCGCAGGTTCAAGTCCTGCTGGGCCCACCACCTTCAAAGCCGCGCACTGCGCGGCTTTTATGTTTTTCGTGGCCACTACAACTGAGCAGTCCCATACCAACCACGCCGAGCGGGCACCGAAGTCACCGCACGACGTTCCAGCAGCATTGCTGGAACGCCTCCAAACCCAACGCACAGCCCAGCATGGACAGCAAAAAGGGATGATCAGCGTGAATGTTCGAATGAAACTCGGTCTCCTGAGCCTGTTGCCACTGTGGTATTGCCTGCAGAGCCAGGCACAGCCTTCGCTCATCGGGCAATACACCAAGGGCAACGACGTCCTGGCAGCCCAGATCGCCGAGCTACCGGATGAACAGATTCTGGCCGAAGAGCGACACCTGGCCCCGCAAGCCAGCGATATGCTGCGCTCGCTCAAGCCGCTGATTCGTGAGGGCGCTGATGGATTGTCGATTCAGGACCACCTGTTGGCCCAGTTCAAGGCGAAGGGCTGGCATCCAATGCTGGTTGGCTACAGCGGTTACCCAGCTGCCATAGCCGTATCAGTCAACGATGGCGTGCTCAATGGCTTCCCAAGCGATAAGCCCTTTCCCAAAGCCGCACTGGTAACAATCGAACTGGTCAGCGCATCTCCCCGGGCGCATGTCGCCCAGGCCTGGACCTTTGCCACGCCTGACGCCAGTGAAGAGCAAAAAGCCCTGCTGGAAGCCGCTCACAAGGCGTTGCGTAGCGGTATCGAACAGGTCGGTGATGGCGCTTACATCGAGGACATCGGCGAGGCGATGCAGCAGGTGCTCGATGACTACCGCGTGCAGCCCATCGCGGAGTATTCCGGTTACACCATGGGCCAGAAACGCATTCAACCGCCATGGATCATCGGCTATCGAAACAACTACCCCACTCACACCAAGATGAAGAAAGGCCAGGTGCTGAACATCTATGCGATGGCCAATAACGGAAATGAACGAAGGACACGTCTGAACACCGCCAATTTCCTGGAAGTGTTCACCGTGGACGGGCGAGATAGCGTGGTGCTGTCAGCGATGGTCGAGGTAACCGCAGATGGCTACCGCATGCTGAGCGGGTTCGTGGAGTGAACTCAGCGCTCATTTGGCGCCCGAGACTTGCAGAAGGCATTGCAGCGATTGGACAGTGAGCTGAATAGTCGGCACTATCGGCTCACCAAATGAGCCGAATAGGCTCGCTAATCGGCTCATACATGAATGCCTCTATGAATGTCCCACTCTGGATCTGGCAGCAGCCCGACTGGCCGCACTTCAGCTGGGAAGCCGAAGCGCTTGCCCCGCTGCTGCGTGCTTGCAGTCAGGCTCAGGGGCGTTTGTTGGGCATGCTCGGTGCGGTGGGCAGTGACACCGAAGTGCAGAGCAGCCTGGATGCCATGATGCAGAACATCGTCACCTCTTCTGCCATCGAGGGTGAGCAGCTGATTGTCGGCTCGGTGCGTTCATCACTGGCGCGGCGCCTGGGGCTGAACGAAGAAGGCCGCACCACCTCGCGCTCCGAAGGCCTGGCGGAACTGCTGCTCGATGCCACCCACGCACATCAAGAGCCGCTGGACGAACAGCGACTGTTCACCTGGCACCGTTGGTTATTCCCCACCGATGATCAACTTCTGGCTCGCCCACTACACATCGGCGCACTGCGCGGCGAAGAGCCCATGCAGGTAGTTTCGGGTCGGATAGACCGCCCTACCCTACATTTCGAAGCCCCTCCCCGCGTAGGGTTGGAAGCGCAACTGGCGGACTTTCTCGCCTGGTTCGAAAGCAGCCGCCGCGATGCCAGCCTCGACCCCTTTCTGCGCGCCGGTATCGCCCATTTCTGGTTCGTGACCCTGCACCCATTCGATGACGGCAACGGCCGCCTCACTCGCGCCATTACCGACCTGGCATTAGCTCAGGGCGAACAGCAGGCCATCCGCTTTTACGCGATGTCCGCGAGCATCCTCGACGACCGCGCCGGTTACTACCGCATCCTCGAAGCCAGTCAGAAAGGTGGGCTGGATATCACCAGCTGGCTGCAGTGGTTTCTCGCAACCTTACTCAACAGCCTGGAGCAGGCCCTTGCTCGTATCGACCGCGTGCTGGTCAAGGCGCGCTTCTGGCAGGCACACCGCAGCCAAACGCTATCTGCGGAGCAGATCAAAGTGCTGAACCGCCTGCTCGATGGCGGCGAACGGGGTTTCGAAAACGGTATCAGCGCCGCCCAGTACCAGGCCGTAGCCAAGGTATCCAAAGCCACCGCGACCCGCCATCTGAGCGACCTGCTGGAGAAGGGCTGCATCGAGCGACTGCCCGGTGGTGGGCGCAGCACCCGTTACCAGATAGCACGCTGAGCACCTAAGCCGACCAAGTCAGCCTCTGGTGCGTCATCGTGCCATAGGCCAATGGCCACCCCCCGGCGCATTGAAAAATCCCCCCTCCCTCAATCCTTGGCGACAATCTGGATAGAGCGCTACAGGCCTTGAATGCCAATCTGCGGCAAACCAGCCAAGCCATTGACAGACACAATCTGCCAGCGCATAAACTGTCCTCAGTCCTAGGACAAAGGACAGTCGCTAACTGAGGCCGCCATGAAGAGTCAAGACGTTCTGTTGCTAGTCAAGCTGATCTGCCTTGAGCAGCGCGAACGCCTGCAACAGAGGCTTAAGAGCGAAACAGCAGAACTGCTCAAGCAAAGCGACGCCCCCTCACACGACCAGTGGCAAGGCTGGGAGGATGACGCTGAGCAAGATCCACCCGTCCATCAAGACAGTTATTCAGTACGCGCCCTGCAAGCCTCACTGGGCATCAGTAAAAGCGAAATTGCCTCCGCGCTGAAACGCTGCCAACAGACAGGTCTCTTGCGAATAGACCCGAGCACACAGTTACCTCGGGTCAACAGCAAGGCATTGTTGGGCTTCATCGAGCATGGTTTGCGCTACGTATTCCCGGTAAAACCGGCTGAAATCGTTCGAGGCATTCCTACAAGCTTCTCCGCCCCCGTGCTGCAAGGCACCCTGATGAGTGGTGGCGACCTTATCCATGTCTGGCCAGACGCATACGGCAATCGCAAGGGACAATCCATAACGCCCCTGTTCAGGACGGTGCCAGGCGCAGTCAAGAAAGACCCGCGCCTGTATGAATACCTGGCCCTGATCGATGCAATTCGCCTGGGTAACGCCAGAGAAGCCAACCTTGCCAACCAGATGCTGCGCGAGAAGGTGCTGCAGGCATGAGCCGCTCTCATAACATCCAGATGCTCGAAGTGGTCGCCCAGGCACTTGGTCAGGACTTGTGCCAGCAGGTTGCCTTCGTTGGCGGCTGTACCACAGCCTTGCTATTGACCGATGAATTCAGCCTCGAAGAAGTCCGCTACACAGATGATGTGGATCTGGTCATTCATCTCACCGGCTATGCCCAATGGCAAAAGCTGGTCGAACAGTTACGTGAGAAAGGCTTCAAGCAATCCCCTCAAGATGACGTCGTCTGCCGTATGCGCCTGGGTGAGTTGAAAGTTGACTTCATGCCTGAAGATGCAGAGACCGCCGACTTACTGGGCTGCAATAATCGCTGGTTCAAGGATGGTCTGGCCTGCGCGCAGTGGCATGAACTCCCCAGCGGCTGCCGCATTCGCCTGTTCACCCCGCCCTACTTTCTCGGCAGCAAACTCGAGGCCTATGCCGGGCGTGGCGCGCACAACCCACTGGGTAGCCAGGACCTTGAAGACATCCTCAACCTGGTCAATGGCCGCGAAGAACTACTCCAGGAAGTTGAAAGCGCCGCACCCGAGCTACGCGCCTATCTGGCAGAAAAACTTACGGAGCTGCTGAACAACCGCGACTTCGCCTACCTGGTGCAGGATGCCGCCCGTGGCGATAACGAACGTGAACGGATCATCTGGCAGCGGCTGCAACATATTGCCCAGGTAGCGACCTGAATGCGTGCAAGCGTGCAATGGCATACTCAGACCGGTAAACGCATGGCCTACAACCGCGATGCTTATGCCCACCTGGATCTGCCGCAGGCCAGTTTTTATCTGGTCGCCGATGGCAGCAGCCGCCACCCAGGCAGCGGCGAACTGGCCAATGCTCTGCTGGCAGAGCTGATCCAAGGAATCGGCCGCCTGCCTGTAACCGCTCTGAACCGAGAGCAGTTGCCCTCACTGCTGCTGCAGCTAATCGACGACAGCCATCAGACCCTGTGTGAAACACACCCGCATGCGGCCTGCAGTTACCTGGTTCTATGCCTGCTGGCCGATACCGCGCTCAGCATCCACGAAGGCGACTGCTGCCTGGGCCTTGTAGAAGCCGCAGGTGCAATCAGTTGGCTGACTCCCGTGCACTGCATGGCCAACTGGCAAGGCAACCTCGCGCACGCTGAGCTTGCGCAAATGTCATCACGCCACCGCCTGACGCGCTGCTTCAGCCCCAGACGCGTAAGTAACCCCGAAATCAGACACTGGCCGCTTGCCGTCAATCAGCGCTGGCTGCTGGCGACCGATGGTTTCTGGGCCGGGCTGAGCACTTCACAGCAGCAACATTTCTTACATGAAGGTCACCTGAACACACCGCCCACGGACGACGATATCAGTTGCCTGAGCATCATCACGTCACCCATTCCATGAGCCGAATAGCGCCTGTATTCGGCTCATGGATAAACAATCCTTTTGAATGACCCGATCTGGTTCTGGCAGCAGCCCGGCTGGCCACACTGAAATGTCTTCAAAGGCACCAAACCTGGCGTAGCCGCCTAGCGACCATAGGACAATGGTCGCGATCCCCTTGAGCGATTGAAAGCAATTAGCCATTATCCGGGTGTGCCAGGCATCTGGATTTCGGCACGCCTGCTCGCTCGTACAACGAGCGCCACTCAAGCGGCTTTGCTCACGGAAGAAAATATGGACGTCGGCCTCATTCTTCGCCCGCTTATAGACAGCCTGTTCTGGCTGATCCCAGCAGCCCTGCTGATCGGCCTGCTCAAATCGCCCTGGGCCAAGGGGCAGATCGGTGAACTGCTGGTGCGCCTGTTCGCACATTGGCAGCTGGACAAGCAAACCTACCGCCGCCTGCACAACGTCACCCTGAACACACCAGACGGCACCACGCAGATCGACCACGTATTCCTCTCGCCCTACGGCATCTTCGTGCTGGAAACGAAGAACATGAGCGGCTGGATCTTCGGCAGCGAGAAGCAGGCACAGTGGACGCAGAAGCTCTACAAGCGCACGTTCAAATTTCAGAACCCGTTGCGGCAGAACTACAAGCACCTCAAAGCCCTGGAAGCCACCCTTGGCATTGATCCCGCGCACCTGCACTCGGTGATCACCTTTGTCGGCGGCAGCACCTTCAAAACCGAAGTGCCGGCCAACGTGACCCAGGGCATTGGCTTTATCCGCTATATCAAGTCATTCCAGCAGCCGGTATTTAGCGAGGCTGAAGTCGACGCCATGCTGCACGCCCTGCAAACCGGCCGCCGCGCGCCGACCCTCGCCACTCACCGTGAGCATGTGCAAAACCTGAAGCACCGGAGCAATCCGACAGCCGAGAGGCGGTGCCCGAAATGCGGTAGCGCGCTGCTGGTTCGGAGGGTGAAGACCGGACCGAAGGCAGGGCAGCAGTTTTGGGGATGCTCAGCATTTCCCAAGTGCCGGACGATGCAGAGCTTATAGATGCAAAGGAAAGCAGAGAATCATGGTCTGTCCCCAAATACTGGCATTCTTTAATGGTAGGTCTTCAGCGCCCCGCCGCTGCGCTGTAGGTGCTGGCAGTGTAAGATCAGACGCCTAGGGTCATAGATAGCCTCTTTGACCGACCATAATGGCTACGGAGGGCGAAGAATGCTCAGTGTCTTGAAAGCATCACTTGGCGTTGGATGTGGTTTGGGGGCGCTAGCAACCGGTCTGCTCTATTCTTTCTATCGCGAATGGATTAAGTCAGATCTTTTAAATCACCTACCCCCTGAGCTGCTGTACAAGTCGTATATCTATAGTCTAGGGGCTACCGTATTCTGTTTCATAGTGCTGATTGTGGCGCATGTAGGATCGAAGTCTAGTGGTGTCACTGCAACTGCTGACAATGGCGGCACCGCTGTCAACTCGACAGGCAAAGGAAGTGTTAACGTAACCGTTAATAGGCCCAAATGAGATGACTGAATCTCAGACAGCCGAAGCAAATAACGGCGGAATAGCAGTAAACAACAATGGTGGTGAAGTGAGCGTCACCATAACCGCCCTCTCAAAAGTAACCTCCATATTAAATCCACTGTTAATTAAAATTATCGAAGCATACAAGCCTGAAGAATCAATCGATGGTGAAATCGTCGACTATCCTGGAGTAGACGAGAAGCTTGAATATAACGCTGTAGCTGCGTATGCGGAAGACATTCGAGAATACAGTGGTTACATGGGCCTGATAGAGGCCTTAATTGAGAGCATTGATAACGAAGACCCAGGTGCGAAGAGCCGGTTTCTCTGGGCCATTCAACAAAAGTACAAGCAAGCAAAGAAAGAACTGCTTATAGAAGGCAGCATTCGCACAACAAACAAAAGCGAAATTTTTGAATTTATTCAAAATAATTCTGACCGAATTCTACTCAAAGTCTCGAAACTTATTGATGAAACTTTTGAAGGCTTTGACGGCGCCACCATTGAGATCGTGCACTCAGCCAAAGAGCTCATAGTTTGCTACGGCTTTATAAATTGCAAAATTTTAGAGCCACCGAAATGATTTTAAGCAATGCACAATCCCCCGCCAAAAGCCTATATATAATAGGCGGACAAATTCTCTCCACCCTTAAAAACAACAACTTTAGCGAGATGAGCCCACTGCTTTTGCATCGTGAGTTCAATCTAGCCTATGACGAAGTCTCTTTTGCATACTTCATGTATGCTCTAGATTGGCTTTTCATCGCTGGATGCATTGAGCTAACTAAATCCGGCGATATTAGTCTATGCAACTGAAGCTACTATCTGTATTCGATGGCGAGAAGGAAATTCGGCGCATTGAATTCAAAGACGGAATAAACATCATCACCAACTCAGGTGCAAACGGAAATCAGGTCGGTAAAAGCAGCTCTCTTAGAGCCATAAATTTTTGCCTCGGCGGATCCCACGACAGCTTTTGGGTTGACCCCGACAATGGCAAAATAAATGAGCAAATAAAAGACTTCCTTACCAAGGGAACAGTTCGATTTGAGCTTACACTTAAGCTTGCCTCCGGCCTACATAAGCTCAGCAGAACTCTTTTCGCACAAGCTCAAAAGAATCGCGACGTAATAAAGAGCCAAAATTTTATCAATGGCGCTCCTTTCCACGGCAGCGAAAAATACAAAAATGAGGTCGCAAAATTATTTGGCTACCACCGAAGTCAACCGCCTTACGGTGCCATTAAGAATAAATTCTTCAGAATTAATCGCCAGACATGCAACAGCTCAATCAAATATTTGACCGCCTACACAAGCGACAATGAATACTCATTGATATATTCATACTTGTATGGATTTGACGGAATCAATAGTATTCAGGATCTAAACCTTATTGATGACGAAATCATATCCGAGAAAGAGCGCATTAAGGCGCTGCTTGGCGGCCATAAAATCGAAGCTTTAGAATCCACCCTTAAAGAAATTGACTCCCAAATTTCAGACTTAGAATCCCGCGAGGATGACTACGACATTGTTGACAGCCAAAACCATGCAATTTCGAATCTGAAGCAATCCAGGCAGGATGTGGCACTAATTTCTACAAAAATTGCCAACTTAGAAACAAAATTATTTTACAATCAAAAAACAATCGAAAGATATAAGCACAACATTGTTGAAGCTGATATTAATGCGATCTCTGCACTTTATAACGAAGCAAAAGCAGTAATCCCCAACCTAACTAAAACCCTTGAGCAGACTATTGAATTCCATAATTCGATAATGCTTAGGAAAGCGCAATACGTTGAAGAACTGAGCAAAGCGGTTAGAGATGAAATTTATGACTTAAAAACTGAGCTCGGGAATAAGCTTGATACCGAAAAGAAGGTTGTCAAAGATATTTCAAGGGATAGCCAGTTTAGCGGATTTATCCTAATCGAGAAGGAAATTCAAAATAAGCGCGAGGAGCGAGGAAGAATAACCTTCATTGTTGACGAAGTAAGAAACTCAGAAAAAACAATAAAAGAAAAGTCAAAAAAACAAGAAGACATTCGTAAAGATATTGCATTAAGGCATACGGACTTCGATGCCAAACTAGCAGCATTCAATAAAAGCTACCGTTTCATAACCAAGAAAATATTCGGCTCACATTATAATGAGCTGTTAGCAAGTGACGACGGCTTCGGAAAGCTACGATTCTCCATCAAGAATGAAGAGCTAAACACTGGTGACGGCGCACCAAGAGCTGCCGCGATGGCGTTTGATATGGCTTACGTTGACTTTGGCAATAAAAGAAGCTCAAGATTTATCTCGTTTACAGTCCAAGATTATCTAGAGTCGGCAGACGAGGAGAAATTAAAAACGCTCTTCATGATTGCAAATTCGAGAAAGATCCAAACAGTCGTCTCGATCCTTAGTGATAAATTATATGGCTTGAGCAAAACCTTCCTGAAAGAGAATGTAGTGCTCACGCTTTCTGCTGATGACAAATTTTTCAAGATCAAATAATTTAAATGATTCTCTTTACCATATATCGTACCTAGCAAACATTAAACCCTCCTCAATATCCATGCCTTTATATCTAGCGGGACGCTAGCCCACAAAACTGGAACCAATGTGTAGTGGGTTACACATAGTGTTCAAAGCGAGGGGATTGCGCGCAACCTTGCTCCATTCGCATACTTATTCACCGAAATCGGGGACAGATTTATTTTCCTCTGATAGTGGTGCATCACTACCCGTCGCTCTGGCTCTTCCTTTTGTCCCGGCCATCATTATTGCCAGCCAACTCATCCTCAAAGCGCTGCACAAAGCTGCTCAAGCTGATGCCCAGCACCTGACAAATATCCCGGAGCTGGATCAGATCCAGCCGGCGCAGCCCACGTTCAACGTCGCTGACAAACGACTGTGGGCGGTCAAGCGCTTTGGCGAAGTCGTCCTGGGTCAGCCCTGCCTCGACCCGACACTGTTTGAGCAATTTCAAGAAAACCAGGTTTTCGTCTCGATAAACCGACTTTTCCACAGGAGGCGCATCCGTCCGTTGACAGGACAGTCACGGTATATCTACTCTCCAGATATCTGATTTTCAGATATAGAAAACCAAGTAGCCGGGAGGCCTTATGGAAGATGCCTTTATCCCCATCGTACTGATGCGGCACAACCGCCCGCTGCGCGGGGTGATGATCGACCGCCAGCCATGGGTCTGTGCCAGGGAGTTTGCGCGGTTGCTGGGCCATCGCCACCCAGAGCGCATCTGTCGGTTGATGGATGCCGACCAGGTGCGGACGGTGCATTTCCAGCTGGCCAGTGGGCAATTGGAGACGGTGGAGGTGCTCAGTGAGTCGGGCATGTACAGGGCGTTGTGGCGCTTCTCGCATCCGGAGAACCGTCATCTGCGTCGCTGGCTTAGCCATGTGGCCTTGCCGGCGCTGCGCGACAGTGCGGCGCGGGCCGATCATGAGCCATCCCGCTGTCTGATGGCCTGGGACAATCAGCAGGTCAATCTGCTGGAGTGGCAGGGTGAGCTGTGGATCGCCCTGGGCGAGTTGCCGCGCTTCCATCGGCAGCCCCACTCAGCAGCGCGCGAGCCTCAATCGTGGTTGGCGCGCTGGTGGCGAGGGCGTTTACGAGCCGGGGCAGCGCGCGGATCACCGGTCAAGTGGTGACAGCGCAGCGCCTGATCGCCGCCATCAGGATGGCGCGCATGGTGCGATGCGTTTCGGACCCCTGCCATGTAAACGACACACTTTTCCTTGAACCTTTGCCCTTATTGGCCAGTCGGCTTTTAGAACCGTCGCGCTTCGCGGCGCCAGCAAAGGATGCGTGTTATGCGAGACCGCACCAGCAGGATCGCCGTTTCACCACCGCACCTCGAACAGCTATGGCAGCGTTATCAGCGGGTGCGCGCTGCCAGCGAGCGGCTTTGCGAGCCGCTGGAGGCCGAGGACTACGTGATCCAGAGCATGGCGGACGTCAGCCCGCCGAAATGGCATCTGGCGCATGTCACCTGGTTCTTCGAGGCCTTCGTACTGCAGCCCTTCTTGCCGGGCTATCGTCCGCTGGATGAGCGCTACGACCATCTGTTCAATTCCTATTACAAGACCCACAGCACGCCCTTCGAGCGGGCGCGGCGCGGGTTGTTGTCGCGGCCGACGGTAAGCGAGGTGTACGCCTATCGCAGCCATGTCGACCTGGCCATGGCGCAGTTGCTCCAGTCAGGCAGTGAGCTTGCCGACGAGGTGCTGCAGCGGGTCGAGCTGGGGCTGGAGCACGAACAGCAGCATCAGGAGCTGCTGCTGATGGATATCAAGCACATCCTGGCGCAGAACCCCTTGCGCCCGGTCTATCGTCACGACCTCAAGCCGGGCGGCACGGCGGCCGGCGAGATGCGCTGGATCGAGTTTCCCGCCGGGCTGCGCCATGTCGGCCATGCCGGCGATGGCTTTGCCTTCGACTGCGAGCGACCGCAACACCGGGTGTTCGTCGAGGCCTTTCAGCTGGCCAGTCGGCCCGTGAGCAATGGCGAGTACTTGGAGTTCATCCGCGATGGCGGTTATCGCAGCACGGCGCTGTGGCTGGCGGACGGTTGGGACCATATTCAGCGCGCTGGCTGGCAGTCACCGCTGTATTGGCTGCGTGAGGGCGATGACTGGCTGGAGCTGACCCTGGGCGGCCCGCGCGAGCTGGATCTGGATGCGCCGGTTTGTCACCTGAGCTACTTCGAGGCCGAGGCTTTCGCCACCTGGGCGCAGGCGCGTTTGCCACGCGAGGAGGAATGGGAAGTGGCTGCGCAGGACGAACCGCTGTGGGGCAATTTCGTCGAGAACGATCACCTGCAGCCGGTGGCGGCGGGCGCGGGTGATGGCCTGCAGCAGCTCTATGGCGATGTCTGGGAATGGACGGCCAGCGCCTACCGGCCCTACCCCGGCTTTCGGCCGCTGGGCGGCAGCCTGGGTGAGTACAACGGCAAGTTCATGTCAGGGCAGATGGTGCTGCGCGGCGGCAGTTGCGCCACGCCTGAAGACCACGTGCGCCCCACCTATCGCAATTTCTTCTACCCCACGATGCGCTGGCAGTTCTCCGGCCTGCGCCTGGCCAGGGAGCTCTGAGCATGGCATTGGCAATCCGTACCCACGAACAATCCATCAGCCCGGAACTGGAGTCGTTGCGCGAAGAAGCGCTGCGCGGCTTCGCAGCCAGCCCGAAGGCGATGTCGCCGAAGTTCTTCTACGATCATCGCGGCTCGCAGCTGTTCGAGCTGATCTGCCTGCAGCCGGAGTACTACCCGACGCGCACCGAGGAAACCATTCTGCGCCTGGCGGCGAGCGATATCGCCGAGCTGGCCGGGCGCAACGCCAGCCTGGTGGAGCTGGGCAGCGGTGCCAGTCGCAAGATCCGCCTGCTGCTCGAAGCCCTGCGCCCGGCGCGTTACCTGGGCATCGATATCTCCCGCGATTTTCTGCATGGCAGCACCCGCCGCCTGGCGGCCGACTATCGCTGGCTCGACGTGCACGCGCTGTGCGCCGACTTCAGCCAGCCCTTGAAGCTGCCCACCGAGGCGCTGGGGCAACGGCCGCTGGCGTTCTTTCCCGGCTCCAGCATCGGCAATTTCGACCCGGACGCGGCGCGCGCCTTTCTGCGCAACCTGCATCAGGCCCTGCCGGCCGGCAGCGGCTTGCTGATCGGCGTGGATCTGGTGAAAGACCACCAGGTGCTGGAGCGCGCCTACAACGATGCGGCCGGGGTCACTGCGCTGTTCAACCTCAACCTGCTCGAGCGCATCCGCAATGAGCTGCACAGCGATATCGACCCGCGTCGCTTCCAGCACCGGGCCTTCTACAACGAAGCCGAGTCACGCATCGAGATGCATCTGGTCAGCCGGCAGGCGCAGCGGGTGCGCATCGAGGATCGCGTGTTCGAGTTCGCCGCTGGCGAAACCCTGCACACGGAGAACTCCTACAAGTACACGCCGAGCGGCTTTCGTGATCTGGCGGGCGCATGCGGCTTCGCCTCGGTCGCCATGTGGCGCGACCCGGCGCAGTTGTTCAGCGTGCACTTTTTGCGGCGGGAATGAGGGGGCTTCGCCAGGGGCGAGATAAGCAAATTGCTGCGTGATCTTCTGCCCTCTCCCCCGGCCCCCACCCTGTGCCCCAGCCCTTCGCAGAGCTCAGGTCGCAACAGCGGGCGAAGCGGTGCTTCGCTGTTTCCGCTGTAGCCCCATGAATGGGAGAGGGGAGCGAAGCGCTTTCGACATTAGTAGGCGAGCGCGCTCGGGACAGGCCTCAGTAGCGTAGGGTGGGTTAGCGGCGCCGAATGCCGAGTCTTGCAGACGCAGATGAAGGGGGTGCGCCGCGTAACCCACCAGACGATGGACGGCGTTGCGCCGATGGTGGGTTACGCCGCAGCCGGCACTGCGAGTCGATCGGCAATGTCACAGGCGGCTAACCCACCCTACGAGAGCAGCGCTCGGCGCCGCTTGCCCAAACACATCAGCCAATAGGGCCTCAGCGTTTGGCGATGATGTACACCGCGTGCACGATGCCGGGGATGTAGCCGAGCAGGGTGAGCAGGATGTTCAGCCAGAACGCGCCGCCGAAACCGACCTGGAGAAACACGCCCAGCGGCGGCAGCAGGATGGCGATGAGGATACGGATAAGGTCCATGCGGTACTCCTTTACATTCCATAAGGGGTACCTGAACAGACTGCGGCTGACGCCTTGCAGTTCACTAGGGGCGACCAAGCCAGCGGTAATACTGAGAACCTGCCACTGGCGCCGCCAGGGATATGACTCTAGTCTGGCGCCAATATGAAGGCGCCCAGCATGTCTGAACAGTCACCACACGAACGCATCATCGTCGCCGACGATCATCCGGTTTTCCGCGATGGCCTGTGTCGTATCGCCCAGCGCGTCTTCCCCCAGGCATGCATTCTCGAAGCCGGAGACATGGATGAGGTGCTGAGCCTGGGGCACGCTGGCACGGCACCGAGCCTGTTCATGCTCGACCTGCTGTTCCCCGGCCAGTCGCCGCAGGCCATCAGCGCGCTGCGCCAGACGTTTGCGCGCAGCTCGATCGTGATCGTGTCGATGGTCGACAACCGCGAGTTGATCGATGAAGTGATGGCGGCAGGCGCGGACGGTTTCATCGGCAAGGCGACGCCGCCGGATGAGATCGCCGCTGCCTTGCTGGCCGTGCGCGCCGGGGAGTTCGTCCTGACCCTGGGCCCATCCGGCGTGCCGGCCTTCGCCGAGGACCGCCATCTGCTGGAGCAACTGACGCCACGTCAGCAGGAGGTCTTGCGGCTGGTGGTGCGCGGCCTGTCGAACAAGGAAATCGCCCGCGAGCTGGCGATCTCGCCCTTCACCGTACGCATCCATGTTTCCTCGCTGCTGCGCACGCTGGACGTCAGCACCCGCGCCGCAGCCGCCGCCAAGGGAGCCAAGGCCGGGCTGGTGTGAGCATCACGCAGCCTTGAGCTGGAGTTTCAACGCCACCAACAGCGAACGCAGCTCGGCGGGCTGCACCGGTTTCGACAGGATTGGAATATCGCTGTCGCCCACCTGCTCCTGCACACGACGCACGTCGTGCCCGGTCATGATGATCGCCGGCACCTTGCGCCCACTGCTGCGCCGCACGTGCTGGATGCAGTCGGCCCCCGACGCTTCGGTGCCGAGGTCGAAGTCCGTCACCACCAGATCGAAATGCGCAGAGGCATCGGGCAGCGTGCTGAAGGTGGCGACTTCGCAGCCCCATTTCTGCAGCAAGGTGGCGGTGGCCATAAGCACGTTCTGGTCATCCTCGATCAGGCACACGCGCAAGCCATCGAGCATGCGCGGCGCCTGCAGGCTGCTACCGTTGGCTGAGGACATCGCGCGCGGCGCCTCGACGCGCTGCAGGCCGTCGATCACCGCCCGCGTGCCGCGTGCCTCCACGGAGCGAATGCTCACGCGCATGTCCATCAACGCTCCCAGACGCCTGACGATGGCCAGGCCGAGGCCCATTCCCTCGACATCGCTGTCTCGCTCCTGACGCACGCGGTAGAACTCCTCGAAGATGTTGTCGAGATGGCCGGCGGCGATGCCGCGCCCTTTGTCGTAGACCTCGATGGCAACGCCTGCCCCCCGGCGACGACAGGCGATCAGCACTGGTTTTCCTGGCGCATATTTCAGGGCATTGGACAGCAGGTTCTGCAGCATGGTGGTGAGCAACACCGGGTCGGCGCGCACATGCAGCGACGGGCAGCGCAGGCGCATCTCGACTCCGGCCCAGCGCGCCGCCTCGGCATTCTGCTGGATGAGTTGCTGCAGCAGGCCACGCAGCTCCAGCGACTCCAGTTGCGGCACCACCTTGCCGCTGTCGAGCGAGTACATATCGAGAATCGTGCGAAACAGACGTGCAACGCTGTGCAGAGATTTGTCGATGTTCTCCACCAGGTGCCGCTGCTCGGTGCCCAGGCTGCTGTCGCGCAGGCAGGCGGTGAACAGGCTGATGGAATGAATGGGTTGTCTCAAGTCGTGGCTGGCCTGGGCGAGAAACTGCGACTTGGCCCGATTGGCAGCCTGCTCGGCCTCGGCCGCCTGGCGCGAGCGCTTGAGCAGCACGTGCATGTAGGCCGGCGCCATCAAGGTGGTGAGCAGCAGCGTGACGATCAGGTAGGGCTGCGATTGCCAGTACGCCGACAGGCTGGCGGCCATACTCAGCGACAGCAGCGCCAGCAGGGTGGCCAGCAGCAGGTAGCCGGAACCGTAGCGCAAGCCATAACCGATGGTGACCCAGATCAGGATCGCGTAGACCGGCAGCATGGCCGCGCCGCCGCATGCCAGGACCACCGTGATGCCGGCATAGTCGGTGAGCATGGTGATCAGACGGCGCCCGCGATAGCTGCCCGGACGACGTCGGATATCGAACCAGATCAGTGTGGCGGCGACGCTGAAGACACCCTCCAGAAGAAAGACCTTCCATACCAGCGCCGGATCGATCAGCGCGAGATGGTAGAGGATCACGATGTAGCAGGCGGCGACCGACATGAAGATCATCCGCACCCCGGCCTGGGCGCGTTCGGTGTCGTAAACGGTGGAGGCGTTCCGGTACATGACATTTCCCTGCTGATGACAGCGCATGTGGTCGTATCGGCACCTTAGGCCGGAGCCTGCAGCCAGCGCAAGGAGCTGCCTGGTAGGCACAACGACACTAGTACACCCGTACTATTTCGCGCGTCCCCACCCGTTCCTAGAATCCGGGCAACGCCTCGGCACAGGGTCGGGGCCCGGTCATAGAAGGGAATGTCTGATGAACACCAAAGGAACCCTGGGTGTCCTGATGAGCGTCGCCGTGCTGGCTTCGCTGAGCGGCTGCCTGGCGCAGAACACGCAAACCCAGGGGCTGCAGAACACCCAGTTGGCCAACGATCCATGCGCGCCGAGCGCGACCAGCAACCTGATCGCTACCGGGCGCAGCCTGCTGGAGATGGCCAACACCGTGCTGGAGACTCAGCAGAGCTTCAATGGCAACTCGGCGACCTATGCAAAGCGCATGGAAGTTGCGGAGAACGCGCAGAAGGTCAACCAGGGCCATAACGTGCTGAATGACGTGGAGAACCTCGCGGGCATAGGCCAGCAGCCCTGCGTGCCCGCTGCATCTAACAGCGCAGCACGCTAGCCGGCACTCAAAGTCGCACGTCGAATTTGTCCAATAGCAGCTCGGTCGGTATGTCGGCGCTGACCAGCTGGTTGCGTCCGCGCTGCTTGCCGCTGTACAGGCGACGATCAGCGGCACGGTAGAGCTCGGCGGCGCTGCGGCCGTCCACGGGCCAGGTGGCCAGGCCGAAGGTGGCGGACAGCGCGATCTGCTCACCGTCGTACTCAAGCGGCTGTTCGGCGATCTGCTTGCGTAGTTTGTCCACCAGCGGGTCGGCGCCAGTGCTGTCGGTATGACGTAGCAGCAGGCCGAACTCCTCCCCGCCCAGGCGACCGAGAAAGTCGGTCACGCGCAGGCGCTGCTGGAGGATCTGGCAGATGTGCTGCAGCGCCATATCGCCCGCCTCGTGCCCCCACTGATCGTTGACCTGCTTGAAGTGATCGACGTCGAGCAGCACCAGTACCAGATGGCCGTTGCTGCGTTCGGCCTCCTGAATGCTGCGTTGCAGGGCGTGCTGGAAGCTGCCACGGCTGGCCACGCCGGTCAGTGAATCGGTCTGCGCCAGGCGCTGCAACTCCTCGTAAGCCTGCATGCGCAAGCCATCGTAGATGTGCACGAACACCAGGATCAGCACGCCGCACAAGGCGGCGTTGCCCAGATCGATCAGGCCGTGTGTATCCAGGGTCAGGTGGTTGTCGGCGAAGTACAGCAAAAGCCCGGCGAACATGAAGGGGGCGGTGAGCAGGAAAGCGCGCTGCTTGCCCAGCAGCAGGTAGGCCAGCAGCGGGATCATGTACAGCCAGACGAACGCCGCCGCTGAGGCGTCCGGCATGACGATGATGTAGAGGATGAAACAGAAGGTCGGGATCAGGTACAGGTAGATCCACAGGTACAGATGACGGGCACGCTCGATGCGCCAGGCGCCGAACAGCAACAGCGCAGTGCACAGCACTTCGACGATGGCGAAGGGGTAGTTGCCGGCCAGGGCCTGCAGCACGGCAAAGCCGCCCAGGGTCAGGCCGGTGGCGAGCAGGATGGTGCGCATCAGCTTGCGCTTGCCCGACTCGCGCAGCCCTTCGCAGTGCCCTGCGCCTACATCCCTGTGATCGTTATAGTTGCCGTCACTCATCTTGGTGCCCAGCGCTGCCGCCCTCAGCGGTGCGCAGCCCCCCGCTGCGCACCATCAGGCAACTATAGACGGCCTGGCCTGTTTTACACCGCATAACCCAGCACGCGCGGCAGCCACAGGGCGATTTCCGGGAAGATCGCCACCAGCAGCAGGGCGCTGGACATCACCACGACGAATAGCGCGGCCCAGCCGACGGTCTGTTCCAGGCGTATCTTGGCGACCTCCGCCGTGACCATCAGGTTGATCGCCACCGGTGGGGTGAACTGGCCGATGGCGATGTTCATCGCCAGCAGGATGCCGAACCACACCGGGTTCCAGCCGAAGTGCTGCATCACCGGAATCAGGATCGGCATCAGGATCAGGTAGATGGAGATGGCATCGAGCAGCATGCCGGCCAGCAGCACGGCAAGCATCACCAGCGCCAGCAGCACCCAGCCGTTATCCGACAGCGAGATCAGCCATTCGGCCAGATGACGGAAGGTGCCGAGCATGGTGCCGGCCCAGGCGAAGATGCCGGCCAGGGCGATGATCAGCATGACCACACCGGAGATCACCCCGGCTTCGCCACACAGGCGCCAGAGGCTGCGCCAGTCCAGTTCGCGGGTGACGAACAGGCCGATCAGCACACCGTAGGTCACGCCGACCACGGCAGCTTCAGTGGGGGTGAACAGCCCGCTGCGCAGGCCGCCGAGAATCAGCACCGGGGCGAACAGCGCTGGCAGCGCCTGCTTGAAGCTCTCGCCCAGCGGCGGACGCTCGCCCTGCTCCGGGGACTCCCAGCCGTAACGGCGCGACAGCAGCCAGGCTGGCAGCAACAGCACCAGGCCGGCCAGGATGCCGGGGAACAGGCCGGCGGCGAACAGCGCACGCAGGTCCACGCCTGGCACCACGATGGAGTAAAGGATCAGCGCGATCGACGGCGGAATCAGAATCGCCGTCGAGGCCGAGGCGGCGATCAGCGTAGCCGAGAAGGGTTTGGGATACCCCGCCTTGGTCATGCTCGGCAGCATCACCATGGCCACGGCGGCGGCATCGGCCGGGCCAGAGCCACTCATGCCGCCCATGATCAAGCACACCAGCACCGCGACCATGGCCAGGCCGCCATGACGCGGGCCGATCACCGCCTGGGCGAAGCGCACCAGGCGCAGCGCGACACCGGCTTTCTCGAACACCAGGCCGGTGAGGATGAACAGCGGAATGGCGATCAGCGGGTACTTGGCCACGCCGTTGTAGGTGTTGGTGCCGAGGGTGGCGAGCATGTCCGGCGACAGGCCGGCGATGATACCGATGGCGCCGGATAGGCCGAGGGCGAAGGCCACCGGCACACCGAGTGCCAGCAGCACGGCGAAACTGAGGATCAGCCAGAGATCAGGGCTCATCACTGATCCTCCCGCGCAGGCGATCGAAGGTCATCTGGGTCAGGCGCACAAACAGCAGCAGCGCCAGGATCGGCAGCCAGATCACGTACCACCAGTTGGGCAGGCCAAGGCCGGGCGACTCGGAATCCCACTGGAATTCCTCCCAGGCGAACTGGCCACCGAACCAGCACACCAGCCCCAGCACCAACACGCCGGCCAGCCACTGCAACAGGATCAGCGGCGTGCGCAGACGCGGGAACATGCGCTCCAGCAGGCCGATACGAATGTGCCGGTTGCTGCGCATGGCCACCGAGGCGCCGGCGAAGGTGAGGATGACCAACAGGAACACCGAGATTTCCTCGGTGAAGGCAAAGGATGCATCGGTGAAATAACGCACCACGACGTTGGCCAGGCTGATCAGACTGATGATCACCAGGGCCAGGGTGGCGAGCACGCGCTCCAGCGGCGCGTCGATTGGCTTGCTCATAAGAACCTCGAACGACCGACTTGGCGTTGTTCTACAGAAGTACCGCTGGCCCTCTCCCCCAGCTCCCACTCTGTGCCCCAGCCCTTCGCAGAGCTCAGGTCGCGACAGCGGGCGAAGCAGTGCTTCGCTGTTCCCGCTGTCGCCCCATAAATGGGAGAGGGGAGCGGATCGGTGTCGCGCGACAGACTTGCAGCATCACGCTCCGAAGCCCTTGGGCTTCCGGTCAGATAAAACGAATCAGGGCTGGGCCACGGCCTTGCGCGCGGCGTCCATCAGCGCATCGCCGATACGCGGTGCCCATTTCTCATGCACGCTGGACGTGGCTTCGACGAAGGCCGCGCGCTCGGCGTCGCTCAGTTCGATCACTTCCACGCCGCGCTCACGCACGTCGACCAGGCGCTGCGCCTGGGCGCCGCGCGACAGTTCGATCTCCCACTTACCGGCGTCGATGGCGGCCTGGCTGAGCAGCTCGCGATCTTCTTCGGGCAGGGATTTCCACACGCGCTGGTTGACGGCGAACACCAACGGGTCGGCCATGTAGTCCCACAGGGTCAGGTACTTCTGGCCCACCTGGTCGACACGCGCCACGTCGAATACCGACAGCGGGTTTTCCTGGCCATCCACCGCGCCGGTGGTCAGTGCCGGCTTGGCGTCGGCCCAGCTCATTTGCGTGGGGTTGGCGCCGAGGGCGGTGAAGGTGTCCTGGAACAGCGGCGAGCCGACCACGCGAATCTTCAGGCCAGCCATGTCAGCCGGGCTGCGCACCGGCTTGGACGAGTTGGACAACTGGCGAAAGCCGTTCTCACCCCAGGCCAGCGGCACGATGCCGCGTTGCTCGATGGCAGCGAAAGCCAGCTTGCCGGCTTCGCCCTGGGTGATGGCGTCGAGGTCGGCATCGTTCTTCATCAAAAACGGCAGGGAGAACAGGTTGAGTTCCGGCACCTGCGGCGACCAGTTGATGGTCGAGCCCACAGCCATGTCGATCAGGCCGGAGCGCATCGCGGAGAATTCCTTGGTCTGGTCACCGGCAACCAGCTGCGCATTGGGATACACGCGCAGGGTGATGCGCCCCTCGGAGCGCTCGTTGACCAGATCGGCCCACTTCTGCGCGGCCTGTCCCCAGGGGAAGGCGTCGGAAAGTACAGTGGAAACGGAGTATTCACGCGCCTGCGCGGTGGCGCACAGGGCCGTCAGCGCAGCGCCGGCGGCGAGCGCGGAGAAGAGTCGCTTGAGTTTCATCGGGGCGTCCTTGTATGGATCTTGGTCATTGTCGTTGTGGCACCGGCAAAGCGGTGCGGATCCAGCGGCGGGCGGATGGCTCGCCTGGCGCGCCTGGTCGGCACGCGAAAGGGACACGGCAGGTGTCACGGCTGCCGGGCAGGCCTTGTGGGCGATCGGCAGGTGCCGGCGGGTTACGCGCGGCCGCCCAACTATTCCAGAAGCGCGCAGCGAATGCCATTGTCCGATGACTGTTGACGTTGCCCGGCCTGATCGGCGCTGCCCATAATCACCGGCATCTCACTTCCGGACACTCGCCCATGGCCATTTCCCGCGACGACCTCGACCAGCACGGCCTGATCATCGGCGTGTCGCCCGAGCGCTTTCGCGCGGTGGCCATGCCGCTGCTGTTCGATCACCTCGATGCGCAGTGCGAAGGCACCATCGCGGTCAATCGCCAGGCACGCATCGTCTGGATCAACGACAAGTACGCGCAGAAGGTCGGCATCGCCGATGCGCGCACGGCGCTGGGCAAGGAGATCGAGGAAGTGCTGCCGGCCAGCCGCCTGCGCGAAGTGGTGGAAAGCGGCCAGCCGAGCATGCTCGACCTGATGGCCTTCGGCAGCGAGCACTTCGTGGTTACCCGCATTCCGCTGCGCGACGAGGACGGCACCCTGGTCGGCGCGCTCGGCTTCGTCTTGTTCGACCGAGCCCGTCATCTCAAGCCGCTGATGGCCAAGTACGCCAACCTGCAGACACAACTGCTCGCCACCCAGCATGAGCTGGCCAAGGCACGACGGGCGCGCTACACCATCGCGGGTTTCATCGGCGCCAGCAGCGCGGCCAGCGAGGTAAAGCGCCAGGCACGCCGCGCCGCGCAACTGGACGCGACGGTGCTGATCCGCGGCGAAACCGGTACCGGCAAGGAGCTGTTGGCGCAGGGCATCCATAACCTGTCGCCGCGCGCCAACGGCCCATTCGTCGCCGTCAACGTCGCGGCGATTCCGGAAACCCTGGTCGAGGCCGAACTGTTCGGCACGGCACCCGGCGCCTTTACCGGCGCCGACCGCAAGGCACGCATCGGCAAGTTCGAAGTGGCCAACGGCGGCACGCTGTTTCTCGACGAGATCGGCGATCTTCCGCTGCCGCTGCAGGCCAAGCTGTTGCGCGTGTTGCAGGAACAGGAGGTGGAGCCGCTCGGCTCCAATCAGGTCAAGCCGCTGAACGTGCGGGTAATCGCCGCCACCCATATCGACCTGGAGGCCAAGGTGGCCGCCGGGCAGTTTCGCGACGACCTCTACTATCGCCTCAACGTGCTGGCCCTGCGCGTGCCGCCGTTGCGCGAACGCGCGAGCGACATTCCCGCGCTGATCGAGCATCTGCTCGATGACCTGGCCAACCGCTCCGGCCTGGCGCCCATGGAACTGACGGAAGATGCCCTCGCCCTGCTCTGCGCGCAGCCCTGGCGCGGCAACGTGCGTGAGTTGCGCAACCTGCTGGAGCGGGCGCAACTGGCGGTCGATGGGCGACTGGATGGCGAAGCCTTGCGTGGCTTGCTGGTCGACCCGGTGACGCCGAGTGCACCGACGCCCGTTGCGCCGGTAATCACTGGTGCAGCGCAGTCGTTGGCCGAACAACTGGCGCAAGCCGAGCGCCAGGCGCTATTGGCGGCCTTGGCAGCAACGGATGGCAATCGCCAATTGGCAGCCGAGCGCCTGGGGATTTCCCGTGCCGGTTTCTACGCCAAGCTGGCACAGCACGGGCTGGGGCGGCGGGGCTGAGCGCCTCACCCTGTAGGAGCCGGCTTGCCGGCGATGCGCCACCCGCAACGCTTCCCCATAACAATCGCGGCTAAAGCCCCTCCCACAAAAAGCGTGGCGGGCCGCAATTGCGTAGCCCGGATGAAATCCGGGATCAGGCGCCCACAAAAGCCCGGATTGCATCCGGGCTACCCGCGCCATCGCTTGCGTAGGAGCTGGCTTGCCGGCGATCCCTCAATGTCCGCCTGCCGATCTGATCGCGAGCAAGCTCGCTCCTACAGGACGACGCGAATCACGCACCCAGACGTCTAGAAATCTGGACAAATTATCGACCAAATAATCCATTAATCTGGACAAATTCCATATTTATGGACAAGCGATTCACCACCCCCAGCCTCACGTACGTACCCAAACCAGCCCGAAAACCCCGTCGGGAGCGGCTTCCCGCCCTATCGACCAAAGTCGTAACGCCGCCTGGCACGACTCTGGCTCTATAACCGGCAAAGGCACGCTGCCGCATCCGCGCCTTCCGATAAAACGGCCTCGAGCCGCTAGAACAACAACAAAAGGAACCACCCATGGGTACCCTCGGTATTCTGATTTCCCTCGCATTGTTGATGTACCTCGCTTATCGCGGCATCAACGTCCTGATCCTCGCCCCGCTGCTGGCCCTGCTGGCGTTGCTGTTCGCCGGCGATATCGCCCTGCTGCTGCCCACCTACACCCAGGTGTTCATGAAGGCCATGGGCGGCTATGTGATCCAGTTCTTCCCGCTGTTTTTGCTCGGCGCCTTGTTCGGCAAGTTGATGGACGACTCGGGATCAGCGCGCGCCATCGCCCACGGCATCGTCGCCAAGGTCGGCAGCGAGCGGGCGATTCTGGCCATCGTGCTGGCGTGCGGCATCCTCACCTACGGCGGCGTTTCGCTGTTCGTGGTGGCTTTCGCCGTGTACCCGATCGGCGCCGCGCTGTTCCGCGAAGCGGGCATTCCCAAGCGCCTGATCCCCGGCGCCATCGCCCTCGGCTCGTTCACCTTCACCATGACCGCGCTGCCCGGCACCCCGGCGATCCAGAACGCCATTCCCAACCCCTTCTTCGGCACCGACGCATTTGCTGCACCGGGCCTGGGGGTAATCGCTGGCCTGATCATGTTCGGCCTCGGCACCTGGTGGCTCACTGCGCAGTCGCGCAAGTTGATGGCGGCGGGCGAAGGTTACGGCGAGCACCGCGACGACCCGGTCGTCGAAGAGCGCCGCGACATTCCCGGTTTCTGGCTGGCGCTGCTGCCGATCTTCGTGGTCATCGGCCTCAACTTCCTGATGGCCAAGCAGATTCTGCCGAGCGTCGACACCAGCTACCTGGCAAAGCCGGAATACGGCGGCCTGCAGGATGCCAAGTCGCTGATCGGTATCTGGTCGATCATCGTCGCCCTCAGCGCGGCCATCGTGCTGCTGATCGCGATGCACTGGAAGCGCTGGATGGACCTGAAGAAGAGCGTCAACGACGGCGCCTTCGGCTCCATGCTGCCGATCCTCAACACCGCCGCCGAGGTGGGTTACGGCACCGTGATCGCATCGTTGGCCGGCTTCGTGATCATCCGTGACCTGGTACTGGGCGTCTCCAGCAACCCGCTGATCTCCGAAGCGGTGGCGGTGAACATCCTCGCCGGTATCACCGGTTCGGCCTCCGGCGGTATGTCCATCGCGCTGAAGACCCTCGGCGCGCAGTACCTGGAAATGGCCAACGCCGCCGGCATCAGCCCCGAGCTGCTGCACCGCGTCGCCGCCATGGCCTCGGGCTGCATGGACACCCTGCCGCACAACGGCGCGGTGATCTCGCTGCTGGCGATCTGCAAGCTCACCCACCGCGAGTCGTACAAATTCATCTTCGTCAACACCGTGGCCTTCCCGATGGTGGCGCTGGCCGTGGTTATCACGCTGGGCACGCTGTTCGGCAGTTTCTGACAGGACACTGCAAAGCTGCTGCGCTCGGTCATACGGCGTTGCACTCAGGCTCGGATTGCTCATGTACTTCAGTACACTGCGCATCCTCGCCTGAGCGCGCCTTGTCTGACCTTCGCTCGCTACGCTTTGAAGCGCCCTGTACTCAGTTTCGTTCAATCGCTTTCGAGTCCCCACCATGAGCAAGATCATGACCGCCGCCGAAGCCGTGGCGCGCATCCCGGACAACGCCAACCTGGCCACCGGCGGCTTCGTTGGCATCGGCTTCGCCGAGCAGATCGCCATCGCCCTGGAGCAACGTTTCGTGGCTGAACAGGCGCCGCGTGACCTCACCCTGGTGTATGCCGCTGGCCAAGGCGACGGCAAGGGTCGCGGCCTCAACCACCTGGCCCATGAAGGCCTGGTGCGCCGGGTGATCGGCGGTCACTGGGGCCTAGTGCCGGGGTTGCAGAAGCTGGCGGTGGACAACCGCATCGAGGCCTACAACCTGCCGCAGGGGGTGATTTCCCAACTGTTTCGCGACATCGCCGCCGGCAAGCCGGGACAGCTGTCACGCGTTGGCCTGGGCACCTACGTCGATCCGCGCCATGGTGGCGGCAAGCTCAATGCGCGCACCACTGCCGATCTGGTGCGGCTGATGCCCATCGACGGCGAGGACTACCTGTTCTACCCAACCTTCCCGATCAACGTCGGCATCGTTCGCGCCACCAGTGCCGACCCTGACGGCAACCTCAGTTTCGAGCGCGAGGCGCTGACCATCGAGAGCCTGGCCATCGCCATGGCTGCGCGCAACAGCGGTGGCCTGGTGATCGCCCAGGTCGAGCGGGTGGTCGAGCGCGGCTCGCTCAACCCACGGCAGGTGAAGATTCCCGGCATCCTGGTGGACTGTGTGGTAGTGGCCGAGCCGGCCAATCACCAGCAGACCTTCGCTACCGCCTACAACCCCGCCTTCGCCGCCGAGACCCGCGTACCGGTGGACAGCCTGACCCCGATGCCGCTGGACTTGCGCAAGCTGATCGCCCGCCGCGCTGCGCTGGAGCTGAAAAGCGGTGCGGTGGTCAACCTCGGCATCGGCATGCCCGAGGGTGTCGCTGCAGTGGCTGCCGAAGAAGGTGTGATCGAGCGCCTGACCCTGACCGCCGAGCCCGGCGTGATCGGCGGCGTACCAGCCTCCGGCCTGGATTTCGGCGCAGCGAGCAACCACAGCGCCTTGCTCGACCAGCCCTATCAGTTCGATTTCTACGATGGCGGCGGCCTGGACATCGCCTTCCTCGGCCTGGCCCAGGCCGACGCGGCGGGCAACCTCAACGTGTCCAAGTTCGGCTCACGCCTGGCCGGTGCCGGCGGTTTCATCAACATCAGCCAGAACGCCAAGCAGGTCGTGTTCGTCGGTACGTTCAGTGCTGGCACACAGGACATCCGCATCGAAAATGGCCAGTTGCGTATCGTCCAGGACGGCGAGCTGCGCAAGTTCGTCGCCGAGGTTGAACACCGTACCTTCGCCGGCCGCCTGGCCGCCGAGCGCGGTCAACCGGTGCTCTACGTCACCGAACGTTGTGTGCTGCGCCTGAGCCTTGAAGGGCTGGAACTGATCGAAGTGGCGCCGGGCGTGGATATCCAGCGCGACATCCTCGCACGCATGGATTTCGCCCCCATCGTGCGTGAACCGAAACTGATGGATGCACGGCTATTCAAGCCCGAGCCCATTGGCCTGGGGCAGTGCCTACAAAATCTTTGAGCGTGAACTTACGGGCCTAACAGGCCCGATTTTTTGCCGGAATGCTTAAGGTGCTCACGCCTCATCGATCCACCCTGGGCAATCGAGGCGAACGCCCCGAGATAGCACCCCGGATTTCATCCGGGCTACGCCGGTTAGAGCGTAGGGTGGACCACGCTTCACCGGTCCACCATGGGTAACCGACGCGAATACCGCAGGTAGAAATGAACAGCGCTTTCCACCCTAGGTCCTTTCACCCCGCTTATGCCGCGCGGCATACAGGCAGATCATCTCCATCGCCAGGGTGGCGCCGGCCAGTGCGGTGACTTCGGCGTTGTCGTAGGGCGGCGCTACTTCCACCACGTCCATGCCGACCAGGTTGATACCGCGCAGACCGCGCAGGATCTCCAGCGCCTGATGGCTGGAAAGTCCACCGCACACCGGTGTGCCGGTGCCGGGGGCGAAGGCCGGGTCGAGGCAGTCGATGTCGAAGGTCAGGTACACCGGATGCTCGCCCACCCGCGCGCGGATGCGCTCGGCGATCTGCTCCGGCGTGCTGCGGTGCACCTCGCGGGCATCGAGCACCTGGAAGCCCATCACGTCGTCGTTGGTAGTACGCAAGCCGACCTGCACCGAGCGCGCCGGGTTGACCAGGCCTTCACGCGCGGCGTGATAGAACATGGTGCCGTGGTCGATACGCTTGCCCTCCTCGTCCGGCCAGGTGTCGCTGTGCGCGTCGAAGTGGATCAGCGCCAGCGTGCCGTGCTTCCTGGCATGCGCCTTGAGCAGCGGATAGCTGATGAAGTGGTCGCCGCCCAGGGTCAGCAGCGCGCTGCCGGCCTCGAGAATGCGCGTGGCGTGCGCCTCGATCAGCGCCGGAGTGTCCTGCGGCGTGCCGTGGTCGAAATAGCAGTCGCCATAGTCGACGCAGGCGAGCAGGTCGAAGGGGTCGAACTCCCAGGGAAAATGCCGCGCCCAGGCCGACTGGATCGAGGCGGCACGGATCGCCCGCGGGCCGAAGCGGCTGCCGGGCCGGTTGGTGGTGGCGGTGTCGAACGGCACGCCGCTGATGGCCAGGTCCACGCCGGTGAGGTCACGACTGTAACGCCGACGCATGAAGCTGGTGATGCCAGCGTAGGTGGGTTCGGCGGCGGTGCCGTAGAGGTTGGCGCGGGTGATGGCCTGGTCATTGTCGAAGGCTTGGTCCATGGTCGAATACTCGTTTCGATGATGTTCGCGAGCAAAGCTCGCTCCTACAGACTCAGTACTGGCTGCGAAAAGCGGTCCATAGTCGGGTGCGCTGGCGTTGCTCGCGCAGGCTCAGTACCTGCTCGGCGAATAGGCGTGCGCGCACGGCTTCGGGCGGGTAGATGTCCGGGTCGCCGCTCACCGCCTCGTCCAGCAGGGGCGTGGCGGCATGGTTGGCGTTGGCGAAGAACAGTTCATTGGTCAGCTCGGCGATGGCTTCGGGCTGCAGCATGAAGTCGATGAAAGCGCGAGCGTTCTGCGGATGCGGCGCATCGGCGGGAATGGCCATGGTGTCGAACCAGATCAACGTGCCTTCGCGCGGAATGCGGTAGAGCACCTCGAACGGTTGCCCGGCCTCGGCAGCGCGTGCAGCGGCCATGCCGGCGTCACCGGTGTAGGTCAGCGCCAGGCAGGTCTCGCCCTTGGCCAGGTCGTCGATCTGCCGGGCATTGCCGATGTAGCGCAGGTTCGGTTGCAGCGCCGCGAGCAAAGCGCTGGCTGCCTCCAGGTCGTCGCCCTTGGCACTGTAGGGCGGCTTGCCCAGGTAGTTGAGGGCGATGGCGATCACCTCCTGCGGCGAGTCGAGCACGGAGATGCCACAGTCCTTCAGCTTGCTGGCGTACTCGGGCTTGAACAGCAGGTGGAGGCTGTCCAGGGCCACGCCGGGCAGGCGCCGTTCCACGGCCTGTTTGTTGATCGCCAGGCCCACCGTGCCCCAGGTGTAGGGCACGCCGTACTGGTTACCGGGGTCGACGCTGGCCAGCTTGGCCAGCAGTTCGGGGTCGAGGTTGCCGGCGTTTTGCAACGCCCCCACCGGCTGCAACGCCTTGGCCTGGATGGCGCGCGACAGGCCGCTGGAAGCGGGAAAGACCAGGTCGTAGCCGCTGCCGCCGGTCATCAGCTTGCTCTCCAGCACATCGGTACTGTCGAAGGTGTCGTATTTGACCCGGATGCCGGTTTCGGCCTGGAAGCGCGCGAGCGCCTGCGGCGCCACGTAGTCGGCCCAGTTGTAAAGGTTGAGCTGTTTCGGCTCCGCCATCAGGGGCGTGGCGACGGCCAGGAGCAGCAGGCTTGCAGCAAGACGCATGGTTCTATCCTCGGGCAGATGCGGTGGGCCGTGCCTCTTTGCTGGAGGCTAGGTTCTGTACGAAAAGTGCCTGCGCTCGGTGATGCTTCGTTAAAAATGGGTTCGGAATGCTCATTTACAGCTCGTAAACTCCGCTTCCTCACCCATTTTTGCCTCGCCTGACCTTCGCTCGACGACTTTTCGTACAGAACCAGGCATGTCGGCATCCTGCGCCCGGCGTTGCTTCGGATAAATACGAAGTGTTCTACTCCAACATCGATCTTCATCAATGTATGGGGCACGTATGCTCAGCCAATTGCGCGACCTCGACCTGCAACTGCTGCGGCTGTTCGTCACCGTGGTGGAGAGCGGCGGTTTCAGCGCCGCGCAGGGTGAACTGGGTATCGGCCAGTCGACCATCAGCACGCAGATGGCCAAGCTGGAAACGCGCCTGGGCTTTCGCCTGTGCGAACGCGGCAAGGCCGGCTTTCGCCTGACGCCCAAGGGCGAGCAGGTGCTGGTCGCCACGCGCAAGCTGTTCGCCGCCATCGAGATCTTCAAGGGCGAAGCCCAGGGCATGGCCGACAAGCTGCTCGGCGAGCTTCGTATCGGTCTGTCCGAAGCGCTGTCGAACGAAGTGATCGAGCGCATCGGCAAGGCCGTCGGGCGTTTTCGCCAACGCAACCAGGCGGTGCAGATCGAACTGCTCAGCGCCATGCCCGCCGAACTGGAGCGACGCCTGCTGCAGGACCAGCTACAACTGGCCATCGGCTATTTTTCCGGCAGCCAGACGGCGCTGAATTATCAGCCGCTGTTCGACGAGCGCCAGCGCCTGTACTGCGCGCGCCAGCATCCGCTGTTCGACCGGGCAACGCCGAGCGCCGATGACCTGCAGGACTGCGACCGGGTGCTGCATCCCTACCGTTTCATCGCTGCCGACGAGCCCTGGCAAGGCGGCAGCAGCAGCGCCCGTTGCGAGCAGGTCGAAGGCAGCCTGGCGTTCATCCTCTCCGGTGCTCACCTGGGCTACCTGCCCGAGCACATTGCCCTGCCCTGGGTGAATCGCGGCCAATTGCGCGCATTGCCCGGCATCTGGGATTTCACCGTGCAGTTTCGTCTGGCCAGTCACCGCGGCCATCCGCCCAGCGAAGCGCAGCAGGCCTTCAGCGAAGATCTGCTGAACGCGTTCAGCACCTGCTGAAACATCCGGGGTCTATAGTGGTTGTTCCTTCCTCACCACACCCTCTGGAGTACACATGAGCAAGACCTACAACGTCGCCGTGCTGGTCGGTAGCCTGCGCAAAGCCTCCATCAACCGCAAACTGGCCCAGGCGCTGGCTGAACTGGCGCCCGCCTCGCTGAACCTGGAAATCCTCGAGATCGGCGACTTGCCGCTGTACAACGAAGACGCCGACGGCGATACCGCTCCGGCCTCCTATGCGCCGTTTCGCAGCAAACTCAAGGCGGCCGACGCGGTGCTGTTCATCACCCCCGAGTACAACCGCTCGATCCCGGCGCCGATGAAGAACGCCATCGATGTCGGCTCGCGCCCGTATGGCCAGAGCGGCTTCAGCGGCAAACCGGGTGCCGTGCTCAGTGCCTCGCCGGGCGCCGTTGGTGGCTTTGGTGCCAACCATCACCTGCGCCAGTGCCTGGTGTTCCTCGACGTGCATGTGCTGCAGCAGCCGGAAGCCTACCTCGGTGGCGCCGGCAACTTCTTCGACGAGAACGGCGTACTCAGCGACGGCATCAAGCCATTCCTGCAGAAGTTCATAGACGCCTATGCCGTCTGGGTGGCCAAGCAGGCCTGATGCCTGGCGCCGCCCACTGGGCGGCGCTCTGCTGTGCCGATATACCCTCATCTGCGGCTTGAATGACACTGGCGACTAGACCGACCGGTCTACATAATCCAGGCCATGACCAAGACCACTCGCGACAAACTGATCGACGCCATGATCGATGCCCTGCAGCGCAAAGGCCTGCATGGCGTCGGCCTGAGCGAACTGCTGGCTGCCGCCGGTGCGCCCAAGGGCAGCCTTTATCACCACTTCCCGAACGGCAAAACCGAACTGGCGGTAGCCGCCATCGAACGCATCGGCCAGCGCGCCGAGCAGGCGTTCGCCACGCTCTTCGAGCGTCAGTCCGATCCGCTCGATGCGTTGACTATCTGGCTGCAGAGCGCGCTTGGCCAGTTGCAGGACAGCGCCTTCGAACGCGGCTGTCCGTTGGCCACCGTCGCCCTGGAAAGTGGTCCGCAAGATCACGAAATTCGTGCAGCCCTGGCCAATGCCTTCGTCGCCATTCGCCAGGCACTGCAGCAGCAACTGCAGCGCCATGGTTACCCACAGCCAGAGGGGCTCGCTGCCCTGTTCGTCGCGCTCTACGAGGGCGGTCTGCTGCAAGCACGTGTCGCCGGCAGCAGCGAGCCGCTGAAACAGGCCGTTGCCACCCTGCTCCACCTGACCCGCCAGCACCGCATGGAGTCCCCGCCAGCATGAACACAGTCATTCGCAGCGAAACACTGCCCCTGCTCGCCCTCGACGACTACCAGTTGGCCGCCACGCGCTATCACGCCGAGCGACCACAGGCGCAGTTGCTGATCGCCGGCGCCACCGGGGTGCCGCAAGGTTTCTATCGCCGTTTTGCCGAATACGCCGCCAGCCGTGGTTTCAACACCATGACCCTGGACTACCGTGGCATCGGCCAATCCAAGCCAGATAGCCTGCGTGGATTCGAGATGGAGTATCTCGACTGGGCCCATCTCGACCTGGCCGCGGCGGTGGATCAGCACCGGCACGCCGAGCGCCCGCTGTTCATGATCGGCCACTCGTTCGGCGGTCACGCCTTTGGCCTGCTGCCCAATCATGATCAGGTCGCCGGCTTCTACACTTTCGGCACCGGCGCCGGCTGGCACGGCTGGATGCCCAAGGCAGAGCAGGTGCGCGTACTGGCCATGTGGCGGGTGATCGGCCCACTGATGACGCGCTACAAAGGTTATCTGGCCTGGAGCAAACTGGGCATGGGCGAGGACCTCCCGCTGGGCGTGTACCGTCAGTGGAAGCGCTGGTGCCGCTTCCCGCGCTACTTCTTCGACGACCCGCAGATGCCGGGCCTGGCCGAGCGCTTCGCCCAGGTGAGCACACCGATTGTGGCGCTCAACAGCCTGGACGATCTGTGGGCGCCACCGGCCTCTCGCGATGCCTTCATGGCCGCCTATGTGAATGCGCCTTACCAGGCGCGCACGCTCGACTCGCAAGCCGAGGGCCTGGGCACTATCGGTCATATGGGTTATTTCCGTCCCGCCGCACAGCGTCTGTGGGACGAGACGCTGGACTGGTTCGAGCAGATCAGCGCCGGGCGACAGGCCGCCTGATCTCGCAGGGTGCGCTGTGCGCACCAGCCATGGTGGGCGGAGACATCGGTGCGCACGGCGCCCCTACGGAGAGGGTGCGCCGCAGGAATCAGCTGCCGATCACCCCGCCGTCGATGCGGGTCACCAGCACCGTGGTCGAGCGCGGACGGCTACGTCCGTCGCTGGCCGGGTAGCTGATGCCCGGGTGCTGGATGTTGGCCCACATCGCCTTGCCGTCAGGGCTCCAGGCCAAGCCGGTGATCTCGCAGCCGCGCGGGCCGACCATGAAGCGACGCACCTCGCGGGTAACGGGGTCGGCGCAGAGCATCATGTTGCAACCCATGCCCTGCATCGGCGCCTCCTCGTCGTCATAGTCGGTCTGGATCCACAGACGCCCGGCGGCATCGAAAGCCAGGCCGTCCGGTGAAGAGAAGATGTCGCCATTGACGGTGCCGGTGAGGTTGGCCGGTACCGGCTCACCCTCGGCAGTCCGCGCGCCCTTGGCCTCTCCGGCCAGCAGAAACAGCTCCCAGGTGAAGGCGGTGGCGGTCGGGTCGGCGCCCTGCTCTTTGAAGCGCAGGATCTGCCCGTGCAGGTTGTGCGGACGCGGGTTGGCGGCGTCGGTAGGCTGCTTGTCGCCACGGCCATCGTTGTTGGTCAAGGCGACATAGACTTCGCGGGTGCCGGGGTGCACCGTGGCCCACTCGGGACGATCCATCGGCGTGGCGCCAGCACGGTCGGCGGCGGCACGAGCGTTGAGCAGCACCTCAGCCTGGCTGGCGAAGCCGTGCTCGGCGCTCAGGCCGTTCTGCCCGTGCACCAGGGCCAGCCACTGACCGCTGCCATCGGCATCGAACCGTGCGACGTACAGGGTGCCCTCGTCCAGCAGGTCGCGGTTGGCGCGAGGATTGGCGGCGTCGAAACGCCCGGCCGGGACGAACTTGTAGACGTACTCGCCGCGGGCGTCATCGCCCGAGTAAAAGGCCATACGCCCATCTTCGCCAAGCGCCAGTGCCGCGCACTCGCGACTGATGCGGCCGAAGGCGGTGCGCTTGATCGGCTGCGCGCTCGGATCGAAGGGGTCGATCTCGACCACCCAGCCGAAGCGGTGCGGTTCGTTGACGTGGCCGCCGTGGGGCTGGTCGTCATAGGGGGTGGCGTCGAAACGCGGATCGGCGGTTTCCCACGCGTAGTTCTTGCTGGTGCCCTCGTTGGCCAGGCCGTAACGCTTGTGCGACACCCGACGCGGGTAGTCCTGCTTGTCGCGGTTGATGAAGTAGTTGTGCCAGTTTTCCTCGCAGGTGAGGAATGTGCCCCAGGGCGTGACACCGGTGGCGCAGTTGTTCAACGTACCGAGCACCGTCAGGCCTTCGGGATCGCTGGCGGTCTTCATCATCTCCAACCCCGCCAGCGGCCCGGACAGGCGCATCGGCGTGAACATGCTGATGCGCCGGTTGTAGGGCGAATCCAGCACTCTGTGCCACTGGCCGTCCGAGCCCTTCCTCACGTCGATCACCGAGACGCCATGAGCGGCCTGCTCCTTGCGCACCTCGTCCAGCGGGCGCGGCTTGGACTGGTCGATCACCCCGGACGGATGCAGCGGCGGATTGACGTATTCGTGGTTCATCACCAGCAGGCCACGATCCTCTTCGCCCTCGAAGGCGAAGAAGTTCATGCCGTCGTGGTTGTCGCCGGCCTGCTTGAGCTGGGCATGCCAGTCGTCACTGGCATCCGGGCGCCAGTCCGGCGCGCCGGGCTCCACCGCGTCGCCCCAGGAGAAGAACGGCACAGCGCGGTAGCCTGGCGGCACCAGCACCTGATCGAACTGTGCATCGAACTGCAGCGGCACGCTGGTGAAGTTCAGCAACGGGCTGGCCGACGCCTTGCCGCAGGCGGCCAGGCCGCCGCCGAAGAAGCCCAGGGCGGCCAGGCCGAGGCCGCCCTTGAGCAGGTTGCGCCGGGTGGGGTCGATCAGCGTGGCCAGCGGCGCATTGGCGCTGGGGTTGATCGACTGGTCGTCGTGGGCTTCAAGGCGTTGGTGAAAGTCCTGCGGATCGTGCTTCATCGAGCTTCTCTATGCTGGCTGGTGTTCCCGGATTGCATCCGGGCTACGGTTGGATTGAGGAGCAGCGTTATTCGATGCGATAGGTAAAGGTGTTCCTCACGTTGGCCACCGCCACGGCGCGGCCATCGATCACCCGTGGCTGGTAGCGAAAGCTCTTCGCCGCGTTCAGTGAGGGGCGGACGAACAGTGGGTGGCAGTCGGGTTCGGCCTCGGGATTTTCCACCCGGCCCTGCTCATTGACCCGGTAACGCACCGTGCACTGTCCTTCGAGACCCTTGTCCAGGGCGCGCTGCGGATAGGCTGGGGCCTGCTTGGCGATGGGCAGGAACTCGCGACTGGCGGCTGCAGCTGCTTCGGCCTGGCGCGCGCGTTCGGCCGCAGCAGCGGCCGCCTGCTGACGCTCGGCCTGTTCACGCAGCTCGGCCAGACGCTGCTGCTCCAGTTGCTCGCGCACCTCGGCCTCGCGGCGCTCTCGCTCACGCCGCAGCGTCTCGCGTTGGCGTTGCTGCTCCTGCTCAAGGCGCTGTTGCTCGACGCGTTTGCGCGCCAGGGCAGCCTGCTCCAGCCGCTGTTGCTCGATGGCCGGATCGGGCTGGGCCGGCTGCGGTGGCTCGGGAATCACGGCAGGCGGCTGCGGCGGTGCCGGCGGGGTCAGGGTCAGCAGTTGCAACTGCACCGTGCTGACCAGCGGCACCGGTGGTTCGTCAACCTGCCAATGAGTCAGCAACAGCGCGCCCAGCCCCAGGTGCAGACCGAGGGTCGCGCCCAGGGCCACGCAGCGACGACGCCAGTGCAACGACAGCAGTACTGAACGTCGAGCATCGTCTACGGCAGGCATGGCCAGGCTGCTCATTGCGGAGCCTCGGTGACCAACCCCAGGCTGCTCACCCCGCCCTGCTGCAAGGCGGCGATGCCGGCCACCACGCTGGCGTAGTCGGCGGCCTGATCAGCGCGGATATACACCTGGGTGTCGCCACCCTCGGCGACCAGTTGCGCCACCCGCGCACTCATCACCGCCAGGTCCACCGCCTGCTCGCTGGCCGCGCCCAGCTCGGTGTCCAGTTCGCTGCCGAGGTTCCAGTAGTAGCTGCCATCGGCCTGTACCGAGAGGGTCAGGATGCGTTGCTGGTGATCACTGGGCAGCGCTTCGGCGGCGACCTTGGGCAACTCGATCTGCACCCCCTGGGTGAGCATGGGCGCGGTGACCATGAAGATCACCAGCAGCACCAGCATCACGTCGATATAGGGCACCACGTTCATCTCGGCCTTGGGGCCGTGCTTGCTCTGTGGCCTGCGCATGGCTTTCCCCTCAGGCCGCTGCGGCGATGCGGCCGCTACCGGCGTGCAGCTTGCGCTGCAGGCGCCCCTGCAACTCGTTGCCGAAGCCGTAGTAACGCGCGCCAAGGCTGGCTACCCGAGCGGAGAAGCGGTTGTAGGCGATTACTGCGGGAATCGCCGCGAACAGGCCGATGGCGGTGGCGATCAGCGCCTCGGCAATGCCCGGTGCGACGGTGGAGAGGGTCGCCTGCTGCACCTGGGACAGGCCAATGAAGGAATTCATGATGCCCCAGACGGTGCCGAACAGGCCGACATAGGGGCTCACCGAACCTACCGTGGCGAGCAGCGGCAGGCCCTTTTCCAGACGTTCTTCCTGTTCGGCGATGGCCACCAGCAGGCTACGTTCGACACTCTCGACCACCGCCTCGCTGGCGACGCCGGGCTCGCGTTGCAGATGCTGGTACTCGCGGTAACCGGCCTGGAACAACTGCTGCAGGCCTGCATCCTGATCCGCCTCGGCGCCGCACTCGCGCTGCAACTGAGCCAGGTCGGCGGTGCCGCGAAAGCGCTGCAGGAAGCTCCGCGCCTCACGTTCGCTGCGGCGCAGCACGGCGCTGCGCTGAACGATCAAATACCAGCTGGCCAGCGACGCCAGCACCAGGCTGAGCATCACCGCCTGCACCAGCAGGCTGGCCTCGCTGACCAGGCTCCAGACGGTCATCTGTTCGAGTGAACTGTGCATCTCCGACTCCTTGCTTGTCGCGCCCACCATGGGTGGCGAGCGCCATGTCTATTGCGGTTACCGGATCCCTTGCTCCGGGCCCGTAGGAGGGGCTTTAGCCGCGAGCTTCTCGCCCCGTCTGTAGTGCCCGGTGCTTCGCTGCGGCGGACTGTTCGCTGCGCTCCTGAGTCCGCCCTACGAACGCCCCCTAGCCGGACGAAATCCGGCCGTGAAACGCGGTTATTCCAGGCCCAGGGCCTCGGCCACTGCGCGCCAGGGCAGGTACTTGTAGTTCTGCCGGCCTTCGGGCATGCGCTTGCGGCCGTCCTGCACCACCAGCATCCCCTGGCTCCAGGGGCCACCGAGGTTGGCCGAGGTCACCTCCAGGCCATCGGTCTCCGACACACCGTCGATGCCGCGCTCTGCATCCAGACCGATACGGAAGGCGCCGCGCACCGCATAGGGCGCCTGGCCGTCGAGCACCACATAACTGTCGTTGCCCTGACTGGAGACCACCAGGTAGTCGCGCTGCTCGCCCTGGTAAAAGGCCAAACCCTCGATATCGGCGTGCACCACGTCGCCGACGCCGATTACCTGCTGCAGCTCGGCCGGCACCTCGGCGCGGGCATCCAGGGCCCACACCGCGACATCCTCCTCGCCGACGAACAAGCGCTTGTTACGGTCATCGGCGACGCAGCCTTCCGGCTGGCTGGCGACCTTGAACTGGCGCGCCAGGGTGGTCTGCACGAGGCCGCTGGAACCGTCGAGGCGGTACTGCAGGAAAGTGCCGTCCTTGTCGTTGGCAATGGCATGGATGGCGCCATCGGGCTCCTGGAACAGGCACAAGCCGTAGATATCGGTCAGGGTGGTCGGCGCCTGGCCGAGGTCGCTGAGCTCGCCGCTGGCGCGGTCGATGGCGAAGAACTGCAGGGCGTTGTTGTCGCGATGGCTGGCTACGGCCAAGTCCACCGTGGCACTGCCGAGGCGAAAGCCCGGGCGCAGGTCGACGTTGTTGACGCGGCCGACGCGCAGGTCCTGAAGTTGCTTGCCTTGCAGGTCGTAGACCAGCAGGCCGCCCTGCTTGTCGGTGCCCAGTACGCGACTGCGGCTCGGCTCATCCGGGTGCAGCCAGATCGCCGGGTCGTCGGCGGCGTCGCCCAGGCTCGGTACCTCGTCGGTCTGTACCAGCGACGTCAGCACCGGCAGCGCTCTGATCGGCGCCGGTGGCTCCGGCAGCCAGTCGAGCTGAGCACGGTGCAGGCCACGGTCGTCGCCGATCAGCAATTGCAGACCACCCTCGACCACCCGCGCACCGAGGCGCTCAGGCTCATCCAGCCCAGCCAGCGGCAGCGGCGCCTCGGCGCGCCAGCCTTTGCCCTGGCGGCTGTAGCGGTGCAGCACGCCGGCCTCGGGGTCGAGGGCAAGCACGCCAGCAGGAATCACGGCCATGCCGGCCATGGCCTCGGCGATATCACCGAACGGCTGACGCAGGCCCACTGGCTGGCGGGTCAGGTCGGCCTCGGCGTGGGCGGTGTAGGCCCACAGGCCGACGTTTTCCTCGTTTACGTAGAGCAGCTCGGCAGCGTCATCGACGCGGCAATGCTCGCTGGCCGGCGGCAGGCTCAGGCGCCGCACCAGGCGCGGCTCGGCCAGCGGCTGCAGGCCCTGGGCCACCAACCACTGTTCGCCCATGCCCTCTTCGCCAACCAGGAACAGGAACTGGTTGTCGGCCTCGTCGCGCGACAGGCATAGGCCGTCCACCTTGAAGCTGGCGCGCGGCAGATACACCGGCGCCCCCCAGCGCCGCTCGGCACCGCGCAGCGCCACCAGCACGGGCTGCTGACGGTCGATGTCGACACTGGCCAGCAGCAGGCCCTCGGCATCGACACGCTGATCCAGGGCGCCGAAGCGACCGGGCAGATGAGCCAGCTTGGCGCCCTGTTCATCGAGCAGGTAGAGGCCCTGCTTCTCGCTGCTGAGCAGGTAGCGCGCACCCGGCCAGAACGTGGTGTCGGTCAGCAGTTGCAGGTCTTCGACAGCAATCTCGGTGGCAGGCTGCCAGGCCTGTGGTGCCAGCGGCGCAGCCTCGTTCGCAGTGGTCTGGGCCTGGACGGCCCGCGCCTGTGGCTCACAACCAGCGAGGAGCAGGACACTGGCGAGTAGAGCGAGAGCCAGGGGCGAAGGGGTAAAAACACGGTTCATTTCAGGGGCGATCCTTGTACGGGTCGCCCTGCGCTGCCCGGCGGGCGCGCAGGGCAGAGATTTTAGAAGTGGGTAAAGGTCAGGCCGAGCGTGTAGGTCGGGCCGTATTCCTCGTACTGGGCGTTGTAGCGACGGTTGCCGGTATAGAGGTAATAGGACTCGTCCGTGATGTTCTGCGCCTCGAACTTGAGCTGCAGGTTGTCGCTGAGGAAGTACCCGGCGCTGAAATCGACGAACAGTTGAGCATCGGCATAGAGGTCATGGACCTTGTCGTCCACAGCCGCCACCTCGGCCAGGTACCTCGATTTGTAGTTGGCCGCCAGGCGCAGACTGAGCTTGTCGTTCTCCCAGCCCAGGGTCAGGTTGCCGACCTGGTCGGACTGGTTCGGCAGGTCGATGCTGCGCTTGCTGCCCTGGCCTTCAATGCGCGCATCGGAGCGGCTGAAGGTGGCGTTGGCGCCCAGCAGCAGGCCGTTCCAGGGTGCCGGCAGCCACTCGAACTTCTGCGAGTAGGCCAGCTCGATGCCGTAGAGTTTGGCGCTGGTGCCGTTGGCGAAGGTATTGGCCTCGCTGAAATCGGCCCAGGCGCCGCTGCCGGCCAGGTCCGTGGCATAGACGAAATTGTCGATATCCTTGTAGAAGGCGAAAGCCGAGACCACCCCGGCGCGGCCCAGGTAGCGCTCGATACCGAGGTCGAAGTTGCTCGACTCCAGCGGCTTGAGGTTGGGGTTGCCGAAACTGGCCTCGTCACCGTCAATGACGAAACCCGGCGCCAGCTGGCCGAAGGTCGGGCGCACCACCGAGTTGGTCCAGGCGGCGCGGATCTGCGTGCTGGCATCGAGCTGGTAGCGTGCGTGCAAGCCCGGCAGCCAGTGGTCGTAGCGCTTGCGGCTGCTGATCGACTCGTAGGCATCGTCGCGCAGGCCGGTGCCCTTGGCCTCGAACTCGGTGCCCTCGTAGCGCATCCCGGCGATAAAGCGCCAGTCGTCGATGTCGACGCTGTTCATCAGGTAGGCGGCGTTGATGTCCTCGCGCATCGAGAAGTCGTTGATGCGTGATTCTTCCTCGTCATAGAAGTCGGCTTTGTTCAGCCCGGCGAGCAGACGCTCGATGGCCTTCGCGCTGATGCCCGGGCCGAAGCGGCCGAGACCGTAGTCGACCTCGCCCTTGACGAACTGGCCGAGGTTGAGCTGCTCGTCCGTCAGGCCGAAGTCGCCCAGATCCTCGTAGACCCAGGCCTCCAGGTCGTTGTCCTTCTTGCGCCGGCTGAGCTTGCCACCGAACTTGGCCTGTGCCGCATAGCCACTTAGCTCGTAGTCGCGGGCCAGGTCGAGCTTGATGTTCTTTTCGGTGTCAGTGGTCTTCTGCTTCTCCCACGCCACTTCGTCGAGGGTGAAGTTGGCCGGGTCGTAGAAATCCGAACCGATGTTCAGCTTCGGCTTGCGCGTGCCGCCGAAGCCGACATCGGCAAAGTCGTCGTTGCCCTCGAAGGTGGCGCCGGCGATGCCTTCCGGGGTCTTCTCGCTGGCCTTGCTGTAGCCAAGCTGGCCGCTGACCGTCCACAGGCCCAGGCTGCGCTCGCCGCCGAACACGTAGGACTGGATCTGCTGGGTTTCTTCACGGCTTTTCAGCTCACGCCAGCCTTCGGCCTCGCCGGTCTCACCGGGCAACTGCGCGTCGGCGAACCCAACGCCGGCGGCGTTGCGCGTTTCCGTGTCCTTGTAGCGACTGTAGAGGGTACGCAGGTAGTAACTGGAGACGTCGTCCGGCTTGTAGTCGAAATTCAGACCGAAGCCGGTGCGCTCGCGGCGGATGTCGTAGGCGCGCTGTTCCAGCTCTTCGAGCCTGGCACCGTCGCTGAAGTCCCAGGCACCGCCGGTCTCCACGTTGTCCGAAGCGAAATCACGTTTTTGCCAGCTCAGCGCCGCGGCCACACCGAAGTTGTCGATACCGTCGCCGAGACTGAAGCGCTCGCTGATCGCGCCGGAGAATTTCGGGCTGGTCTGGCTGCTGTTGTCGTCATGGCTAGCCTCGCCGCTGAGGGTGTAGAACAGGCCGTCGTGGTCGAAGGCCGACAGGCTTTCCACTTGCACGGTGCCACCGAGGGAGTTGGCGTCCATGTCCGGAGTCAGGGTCTTGACCACCGACAGCGACTGCACCAACTCGGACGGCAGTACGTCCAGGGCCACCGCGCGGCGGTCGCTCTCCGGCGAGGGCACCAGGGTGCCATTGATGGTCACGCTATTCAGGTCCGGGCCGATGCCGCGCACGCTGACGAAGCGGCCCTCGCCCTGGTCGCGCTCCACCGACAGTCCGGGAATACGCTGCAGCGCCTCGGCGGCGTTGTCGTCCGGCAACTGGCCGATGCCGTCGGCATGCACCACGCTGGTGACACTGTCGGAGCGGCGCTGATCCTGCAACGCCTTGTCGATGCTCACCGCCTGGCCGACCACCTCGACGTGTTCGAGCAGCACCGGCTCCTCGGCCAGGACGACGGTACTGGCGGCGATGGCCAGCGCCAGGGTGCTGATACGAAAGCCCGCATGGCGGGTGCTGCTGTGACCTAGGCGCATGGCCTGCTCTCCCCAAGAGTGAAAACTACCGGCACGGGGCCGGCTCGCTGGAGGCGCAAGCTAGGTGGGGCGAATGACGCTTCTGTGACAGACCTGGAGCGAACAGCGCAAATACCCGGGTTTTAGCGGCACTATCGGCGGCAGATGAGCCGAAATGACCTGACGCGGCGCGCCTCGACGGCGGGCTGCCTGCTCGTGGCGAGTGGTGTGTGGCGCCTGAACGGCCGCGGGGTTGGTGCGCGCGGCGCACCCTACGGCCGTGCGCAGCAAAAAATCGTGCAACTGCCCTGAGCCGAATCGACCTCCCCGGCTGCAACCAAAGTGTCATGGGCATCTGTTCTGCTGCCGCCATCGAAGCCTGCGGAGCACCGCCGATGCCACCCCTGCTGAAACTGCATGCCTGGAAACTCGCCGGCCTCTTGCTGCTGGCCAATCTCGGCCTGCTTGCTCACCTGATCGCCGGCCATATCAAACCCGTCAGCGAATGGAACTGGACCGATATCCTCGGCGAAGGTGGTTCGGCGCTACTGGTGCTGCTGTGGATCGGCCTGTTGCTGAAAAGCCGCCCGGCCGGCCGGGTGACCAACCTGCTGTTCTGCGGCCTGGCCTGCCTGTTCTTCTCGCTGTGGATGGACTCGGTGGACGAGTTCGTGCAACTGCCGGCCAGCGCCAACTGGGACAAGTGGCTGGAGTCCGGGCCGATGCCGGTAGGCTTCATCCTCATGACCCTGGGCATCTACCACTGGCACCGCGAGCAGCTGGCGATCAGCGCGCAGATGGAAAAGCGCGAGCGGCTGTTCCGTGAGCACCGCCTGTTCGACAAGCTCACCCCACTGGGCGGCGCCGAGTACCTGCGCCTGCAAGTACAGCAGGCGCTGCAGCAAAGCCGCGCCGAAGGCCAGCCGCTGGGCCTGGCGATCCTCGACCTGGATGGCTTCGGCCGCCTCAACCGCGAGCACGGCCACGCCGAGGGCGATCGGGTGCTGCAGAGCCTGACCCAGTTGCTGCTGCTCAACCTGCGCCGCCAGGACCTGCTCTGCCGCCTGGCCGGCGACCGTTTCGTCGTGCTGCTGCCAGGCACCGGCGCGCAACAGGCGCAACAGATCGCCATCGAGCTGCAGGACGCCGTACGCCACCTTGCCTACCGCAGCAGCCGCAACGGCGAGCGCCTGCAGCTGTCGGCCAGCGTGGCCAGCGTGCTGGCGCAGGACGAGGACGGTGACAACCTGCTCAAACGCGTCAACCTGGCCCTGGCACGGACCAGGCAAGCGCCTGCCATCAAACGGGCCTGAGGAAGACGCCATGGCCATCAAGGGCAGTTGGTACGAACGCGACAGCCGCTTCATCGCCGCCCACCACCAACCAGCGTTGCTGCTCGATCTGGCTCTGGCCCGCGAGCTGGACAGCCATCGCCTGCTGCGCGGCAGCGGCCTGTTCCACGAAGACATTCTCAGCGGTCAGGCGCGCATCAGCCCACAGCAGTTTCTGCAACTGATCGACAACGCGCGGCGCCTGCTGGACGCCGACGACAGCAGCTTCCTGTTCGGCCAGCGCCTGCTGCCTGGCCACTACGGCGCCGCCAGCCAGGCCCTGCAGCAAGCCGGCAACCTGCAGCAGGCGCTGGAGTTGCTGACACGTCTGCGCGCCCTGCTCAGCCCGCTGCTAGCGCCGCGCCTGCTGCTCGACGAACAGCGCATCTACATCGTCTGGCTGGATGCCTGCGGCTGCGGCGAGCAACGCCGCTTTCTGCTCGAGGCGAGCATGACCGCCCTGGCCTCCTGCAGCCGCTGGCTGGCTGGCGAACGCCTGCCCTGGCAGTTCGAATTCGCTCACGAGCAGCCACGCTACATCGAACAGTATTGGGTGCACCTGGGAGAGGACGTGGCGTTCGCACGCCAGGTGGACATGATGAGCCTGCCGCGTGAATACCTGGCCCGCCCCTGGCCAGGCGCTTCTCTCACCGCCGGACAGGTGGCCGAGCAACAGAGCCTGACGCAACTGGAGGCGCTGGGATTCTCCGCCAGCCTGCTCGATCGCCTTTACGATCACCTGCACGAGCAGATTCGCGAGACGCCTAATCTGGACAAGGTGGCGCACACCTTCGCCATGAGCCCGGCCACTCTCAAGCGCAAGCTGGGCAAGCACGACAGCCACTTTCAGGAGCAACTCGATCTGGTGCGCAAGCACGTGGCGCTGTACCTGTACCGGGTCAAGGGCTACAGCAATGACGAAGTGGCCGCCTACCTGCAGTTCCACGACAGCACCAACTTCCGCCGCTCGTTCAAACGCTGGACCGGTCTGTCCCCCAGTGCGCTGCGTCAGTTGCTGGGTTGATGGCGCGCATCCTGTTGAGGAGATTCGGAGGGGATCGAGCGGGGATGGGCGAACGCCCCAAAAAAGAAAACCCCGCGTTCGCGGGGCCTTGCAGACTGTAGTCCTGACATCCTTGATCTGCTCACCATCCTGGCGGCTGTCCAGCGTGTCCTTGTTCGTCTAGGCGCTTCCTGCGCTGAATCCATAAGCGGCATAGTACGCTCGTACCTGATCGACCGACAGTGGCAAAACACGTGACATCGTGTAAGCAATGGCTTACACGAGCTCTCCCTCTTTCAGCCGCTCGACTTTGCTGTGGCGGTCCTGGGTTGGGAGAAAGCATTTAGCCATGTTTTTTGCGACGTGCGTCTTGCTAGACTCCATCTTGTCCTACAAAAACAACAGACTCCGACAACGGTGGTCACTGGGGCTAGAGTATGCGCGCAGTCACCTTGCTTCTCGGTTGCCTGGCAACCTGCATCAGCACGTTCTCCCTGGCCAGTGGCCAGACCCAACTGGGCGATGTCAAACAGGCCATCGATCAGGCGTTCTGGCAGGATCTCTACGGTAATGGCGGCACCACGCTCTATTGCGGCCAGACCTTCGCACGCGAAAGCGGCACCCTGACTGCCAGCCCAATCTACAGCAGCAAGCAGCTCAAGAGCGCGATGCGCTGCGTCACCGACCGCCAATGCACCATCATGAACCCGCGCTATCCGTATATTTCCGCCGACCTGCATAACTACTACCCGGCGCTCAGCCGCGTGGAGCTGGCACGACGCAACGCCCAGTTCGCCGAACTGGCCGAAGACGTACCGAGCAAGTTCGCCGACATCGGCTGCGATATGAAAACCAGCTTCCAGCTGGTGGAGCCGCGTGACGAAGCCAAGGGCAACATCGCCAGAGCGATCTTCTACATGCATGTCGAGTACGACCTGCCCATCGTCGGCCTGGTGCCGATGTACAAGACCTGGCACCGCATGGACCCCCCGGATGCCGAGGAAAAGGCCCGCAACGACAAGATCGAGGTGCTGCAGGGCACCCGCAATCGCTTTATCGACGATCCCGCGTTGGTGGATCAACTGATCCGCGATTGACCCTGCTCACTGTGGGAGGGGCTTTAGCCGCGACGAAACCACTGCGGATCGCCGGCAAGCCGGCTCCTACGGTTTGTGGACAGACTACCCTCTGCGCTTGTGCAACGAACGCAGCTTATAGCGGTCACCGGGATGGATCAGCCGCGCATAGCTGATCAGGTGATCGTCCGACCAGGTGCGGCGAATCACGCTCAGGCAAGGCATGGCCGGGTCGATCTGCAGCAGGTCAGCCGTGCGCGCATCCACCAGCACCGCTTCGACCACATGCTCGACATCCGAGATCGGGCAACTGGCGACCAGCACCTCGTTGGGCGTGACCTGGGTGAAGTCGCTCTGCAGGTAATGCGGTACCCAGCGCGGGTTGACGAAGCGGTCCTCGAGCTGGATCGGCAGATCGTCCTGCAGGTGCACGAGGATGCTGTGAAACACCTCCCCGCCCAGGCGCAGCCCAAGACGCAGGGCCACCTCATCATCGGCGGCGATGGCCTCGCAACGCACCACGGTATTGCTGTAGGCATGGCCGCGACCACGCACTTCGCTGGCGATGTTCATCACCTCGTGCAGCGGCGACTCGGCCTTGCGGTCGGTGACGAAGGTGCCAAGCCCGGCCTGACGCACCAGGTAGCCCTTCTGCACCAGATTCTGGATCGCCTTGTTGGCGGTCATGCGACTGACGGCGAAGTCGCGCGCCAGCTGTTCCTCGGGCGGAATCTGATGATTGACCGGATAGGCACCGCCGTGAATGCGCTCGAGGAGAAAATCCTCGATGGCCTTGTAGCGCGGGGTGGGACTGGTCACGACTGCTCCTTGGAAATGCCCGGTGCGGGGATGATAGCGGAGCGAACCACTCCGCTCCCAGCGCCGTAGCCCGGATGAAATCCGGGAGCCCCGAAACCAGGACCCCGGATTGCGGCTCAGTCTACCGAAGGCAACATGCCGGCCGGCAGCAGCGGCGTCAGCACGCGCTCGGCGAGCAGTGCATCGGCGGCGGCGATGTCGGGGGCGAAGAAGCGGTCTTCGACGTAATACGGCACCTTGGCGCGCAGCGCCTGACGGGCCTGTTCCAACGCGGGGGTGCTCTTCAGCCCTTCGCGGAAATCCAAGCCCTGGCAGGCGCCGAGCCATTCCACGGCAAGCACGCCACGGGTGTTGGCGGCCATGTCCCACAGGCGCTTGCCGGCAGCCGGGGCCATGGAAACGTGGTCTTCCTGGTTGGCCGACGTCGGCAGACTGTCGACGCTGTGCGGGTGGGACAGTGCCTTGTTCTCGCTGGCGAGGGCCGCAGCGGTGACCTGGGCGATCATGAAGCCGGAGTTCACGCCGCCATTGGCCACCAGGAACGGCGGTAGTTGCGACATGTGCTTGTCCATCATTAGCGATACACGGCGCTCGGACAGCGAGCCGATCTCGGCGATGGCCAGGGCGATATTGTCGGCGGCCATGGCCACCGGCTCGGCGTGGAAGTTGCCACCGGAAATCACTTCGCCCTCGGCGGCGAACACCAGCGGGTTATCCGACACGGCGTTGGCCTCGACGCCGAGCACTTCTGCAGCCTGACGCAGCTGGGTCAGGCAAGCGCCCATGACCTGCGGCTGGCAGCGCAGCGAATACGGGTCCTGCACCTTGTCGCAGTCGACGTGGGAGCGTCCGATCTCACTGCTGTCGCCGAGCAGGTGACGGAACGCCGCCGCCGCGTCGATCTGCCCGCGCTGACCACGGGCAGCATGAATGCGTGCATCGAAAGGCGAGCGCGAGCCCAGCAGCGCCTCGACGCTCAGCGCGCCGCAGACGCTGGCAGCGGCGTACAGGTCTTCGGCCTCGAACAGTCCGCGCAGGGCGTAGGCGGTGGACACCTGGGTGCCGTTGAGCAGGGCCAGGCCCTCCTTGGCGGCCAGGGTCATCGGCTCCAGGCCGGCGATGGCCAACGCCTCGGTGGCCGGCAGCCATTGGCCCTTGTGCCGCGCCTGGCTTTCGCCGAGCAGTACCAGCGACATGTGCGCCAGCGGCGCCAGGTCACCGGAGGCCCCGACCGAGCCTTTCAACGGAATGTGCGGGTAGACCTCGGCGTTGACCAGGGTGATCAGCGCGTCGATCACCTTGCGGCGGATACCGGAGAAGCCGCGCGCCAGGCTGTTGATCTTCAGCAGCATGATCAGGCGCACCATGGCGTCATCCAGCGGCTGGCCGATGCCGGCGGCGTGGGACAGCACCAGCGAGCGTTGCAGCTTTTCCAGGTCGTCGTTGGCGATGCGGGTCGAGGCCAGCAGGCCGAAACCGGTGTTGATGCCATAGGCGGTGCGGCCCTCGGCGATGATCTGGTTGACGCAGGCGACGCTGGCGTCGATGGCCTCGTGGGCGCTGGCGTCCAGACGCAGTTGCACGGGGGCCTGGTAGGCAGCGCGCAGGTCGGCCAGGGTCAGGTGGCCGGGTTTCAGGTTCAGGGTGTTCATGAGGTGTTCTTCCAAAGAGCGTGTTCAAAGTCTCGCGAGCTAGAGCCAAACGGTGGCGCAAATGGCTGAGGACGCGGAGTTTACGAGCTGTAAATGAGCAGTCCGAAGTCGTTTGCAACGCCGTTTGGCCGACGCGCAGCAGACTTTGGACATGCTCTCAGCCGATCATCGGCAAATTCAGACCTTGCTCCTTGGCGCAATCGATGGCGATCTGGTAACCGGCGTCGGCGTGACGCATCACACCGGTGCCCGGGTCGTTGGTCAGCACGCGGGCAATGCGCGCGGCAGCTTCGTCGGTGCCATCACAGACGATGACCATACCCGAATGCTGGGAGAAGCCCATGCCCACGCCACCGCCATGGTGCAGCGAGACCCAGGTCGCACCGCTGGCGGTGTTGAGCAGGGCGTTGAGCAGCGGCCAGTCGGACACGGCATCGGAGCCATCCTGCATCGCTTCGGTCTCGCGGTTGGGACTCGATACCGAGCCGCTGTCCAGGTGGTCACGGCCGATCACGATAGGCGCACTCAGCTCACCCGAACGCACCATCTCGTTGAACGCCAGGCCGAGCTTGGCGCGCAGGCCCAGGCCGACCCAGCAGATACGCGCCGGCAGCCCCTGGAACGAGATGCGCTCGCGGGCCATGTCCAGCCAGCGGTGCAGGTGGGCATCGTCCGGGATCAATTCCTTGACCTTGGCGTCGGTCTTGTAGATGTCCTCGGGGTTGCCGGACAGCGCCGCCCAGCGGAACGGGCCGACACCGCGGCAGAACAGCGGACGGATGTAAGCCGGGACGAAACCGGGGAAGTCGAAGGCATTGCTCACGCCCTCTTCCTTGGCCATCTGGCGGATGTTGTTGCCGTAGTCGAAGGTCGGCACGCCCATCTTCTGGAAGTCGAGCATGGCCTGCACGTGCACGGCCATGGACTGCTTGGCGGCCTTGACCACGCCAGCCGGATCGGTGGCTGCACGATCCTTGTACTCGGCCCAGCTCCAGCCGATCGGCAGGTAGCCATTGAGCGGATCGTGGGCGCTGGTCTGGTCGGTGACCATGTCCGGGCGCACGCCACGGCGTACCAGCTCCGGCAGGATTTCGGCGGCGTTACCCAGCAGGGCGACGGAGATGGCCTTGCCTTCAGAGGTGTACTTGGCGATGCGCGCCAGGGCGTCGTCGAGGTCAGTGGCCTGTTCGTCGACGTAACGGCTGCGCAGGCGGAAGTCGATGCTGGTCTGCTGGCACTCGATGTTCAGCGAGCAGGCACCAGCCAGGGTCGCGGCCAGCGGCTGGGCGCCACCCATGCCACCCAGGCCTGCGGTCAGCACCCAGCGGCCTTTGAGGTTGCCGGCGTAGTGCTGGCGACCGGCTTCGACGAAGGTTTCGTAGGTGCCCTGGACGATGCCCTGGCTGCCGATGTAGATCCAGCTACCGGCGGTCATCTGGCCGTACATGGCCAGGCCCTTGGCGTCCAGCTCGTTGAAGTGCTCCCAGCTGGCCCAGTGCGGCACCAGGTTGGAGTTGGCGATCAGCACGCGCGGGGCGTTGCTATGGGTCTTGAACACGCCGACCGGCTTGCCGGATTGCACCAGCAGGGTCTCGTCGTCATTCAGGTTGGTCAGGCTCTCGACGATCTTGTCGTAGCACTCCCAGTTGCGCGCGGCGCGGCCGATACCGCCATACACCACCAGCTCCTTGGGGTTCTCGGCCACGTCCGGGTCGAGGTTGTTCATCAGCATGCGCAGCGGCGCTTCGGTCAGCCAGCTCTTGGCGGTGATCGTGGTGCCGCGCGGGGCGCGGATTTCGATGTCGCGGTACTTGGTGGTCACAGCGTTTTCCTCTTGTTGTTCGGTGCTCAGAGGCTGAGCAGATGAATCAGTCGCGCCGCCACCTTGGCGGTACGGTTGTCGATGTCGTATTGCGGATTGATCTCGGCCAGGTCAGCCAGGCGCAGCTTGCCGCTGGCCTTGAGCCGTTCCAGCAGCGGCTCGAGCAGTTCCAGACGCACGCCACGCGCGGCTGGTGCGCTGACGCCCGGCGCCTCGCAGGCCGGCAGCACGTCTATGTCGAGGGTCAGGTAGAGCGCGTCGCAACTGGCAGCGAAGGCGTCCAGGTCGGCGCCGATAGCATCGAGGGTCGATTCACGAATCTCGTGATCCTCGCGCACCAGCACGTCCAGTTCGGCGGCGCGGGCGAACAGCGCGCGGGTGTTGCTGGCGCGGCTGACGCCCAGACAGGCATAGCGGAACGGCCAGCCGCGCGCCGCGCACTGTTCGGCGATCTGTGCGAAGGGGGTACCGGAGGAATGTACGTGGGCCGGGTCGCGCAGGTCGAAGTGCGCGTCGAAGTTGACGATGCCGATACGTGGGGCGGCCTGCCCGCTCAGGTGTTCGGCCAGTCCCGACCAGCTACCGAAGGCCACCTCATGACCGCCGCCGATAACCACGGGCAGGTGGCCGGCATCCAAAAGCGCGCAGACATTGCGACCGAGGCGAGCCTGTGCTGCCTCCAAGTCACCATCCTCACAGACGACGTCGCCAGCATCGTAGGCCGGCGCCTGACGGTGCCAGGCCAGGTTGGCCAGCGCCTTGCGCACGCCCTGGGGCGCAGCGGCAGCACCGACGCGGCCATGGTTGCGGCGCACACCCTCGTCGCAGGCGAAGCCGAGCAGAGCCAGGCCCGGCTGGCTGTCTTCAGTGAGTGCGCGGATGCGCTGGTGCCAGCGCGCGCTGTCGCTTTCCGGGTCGGTACGACCGCTCCAGGCGGCCATGGAGTGATGATCAGCGAGCATGAGTGATGACCCCTTTGTCATAGCTGATGGCTCCATTGAACACGCGCTGACGCAGGCGCCCGGCCTGCACCGCGTAGGCCAGTTCGGCCGGTTGCTGGATATCCCACAGGCACAGATCCGCCGGCGCGCCGACCACGATGCGGCCCAACTCGGGCAGGCCGAGGGCGCGGGCCCCATGGGCGGTCATGCCGCTCAGCGCTTCGCGCGGGGTCAGCCGGAACAGGGTGCAGGCCAGGTTGGCCATCAGCGTGGGCATGCAGATCGGCGAGGTGCCGGGATTGGCGTCGCTGGCCACGGCCATCGGCACGCCGTACTGACGCAGCAGCTCGATGGGCGGCAGCTGAGTTTCGCGCAGCACGTGGAAGGCGCCGGGCAGCAGCACGGCAACGGTGCCGGCCTCGGCCATGGCGCGCACGCCGGCCTCATCCAGGTATTCGATATGGTCGGCTGACAGCGCGCCGTAACGTGCAGCCAGGGCGCTGCCACCGAGATTGGACAGTTGCTCGGCATGCGCCTTGATCGCCAGACCATGCGCCTGAGCCGCCTGGTAGATGCGCTCGCACTGCGCCGGGGAAAAGCCGATGCCCTCGCAGAACACGTCCACTGCATCAGCCAGCCGTTCGCGGGCGGCAGCCGGAATCATCTCGTTGCAGACCAGGCTCACGTAGTCGTCGGCGCGGCCGGCATATTCCGGCGGTAAGGCATGGGCACCGAGCAGCGTGGTCAGCACACGCACCGGGCGCAGCTGGCCGAGGCGGCGGGCCACGCGCAGCATCTTCAGTTCATCAGCGACGGTCAGTCCGTAACCGGACTTGATCTCCAGCGTGGTCACACCATCGGCCAGCAGCGCATCGAGGCGCGGCAGGCTAGTAGCGATCAGTTCGTCCTCGCTGGCCGCGCGGGTAGCGCGCACGCTGCTGAGAATGCCGCCACCGGCGCGGGCGATCTCTTCGTAGCTCGCGCCTTCAAGGCGCTGCTCGAACTCGACGGCGCGGTTACCGGCATAGATCAGGTGGGTGTGGCAGTCAACCAGGCCAGGCGTCATCACGCCGCCGCGCCCAGCTTCGACAGCGTCCTGAGCCTGCATCTCGTCGAAACTGCGCGACGGCCACAGGCCGGCAATGCGGCCGTTCTCGACAAGCACGGTCATCGCCTCGTCCAGCTGCATCAGCCCATCGAAGAGCTGCACGTCACGCCACAACAGCCGTGAATGGGAATGCACTGACATGGAAGTCTCCACCTGCAATTTGTATATACAATATGAGGCAGGACAGACGCCGTCAAGCCCCTCCCAGTCCTTAAGACCGGAATCAGACAGAACCGGAACACGAAAGCCTGCTGAGACTTGGGGAAGGTATGAGAACTATCCATATTGTATATACATAACGCCTTGTCGAATCGTCCGGACGGAGGTCGAACAAGGCGACGGCGCCGGGGCGGCGCCGCGAAACGGAGGAGAGGGAGGGGAGCAGGTCGGCACTCAAATGCACCGCCCCCTCCCATCAACGCACTCAGAAGGTCAGGCGCATGCCCAGCGTCAGGTTGCGACCGGGTAGCAGCACCTCATCCTTGATGAACGAAGTGTGTTCACGGGCCTTGCTGTCGAGCAGGTTGTCACCGCGCAGATAGACCTTGTAGTCGGTCCGGCCGAGGTTACCGCGATAGCCGACGCCGGCACCGAGCATGTTATAGCCGCCGGTATCACCCTCGTAGTCCGCGCTGTCACTCTGGCGCTGCACCCGATAGAACTCCAACTGACCGTCGATGGCCGAGGTGAACGCCTGATCCAGGCGCACACCAAGGCGGTCTGCCGGAATACGTGGCAGGTCACCGCCACCCTGACGCAACTTGCCACGCACGTGATCACCGAACAGGGTCATGGCAAAGGCATCAGTGGCCTGGAAGCGCACCTCACCTTCGGCACCGGTCAGCACTGCGTCGTGTTGCCGGTACTCGATTTCGCGATAGCCGGCACCGGGTGAATGACCGCTGTCTGCCGCGTAGATATAGTCGCTGACCTGGTTGCGATAGACGCTCAGGCTAAAGGTGGTGCGCCCAGCGAACTTACGCAGGGTCAGCTCGGCGTTGTGTGCAGTTTCTTCATCCAGGTCCGGATTACCCAGCTCAATGGTGCGCGTCGCCGCGTGCGGCCCATTGGCATACAGTTCCTCGGCGGTCGGCAGGCGCTGCGAGCGCGACAGCGAGAAGCCCAGCGAGTACTGCGGCGCGAAGGTCCAGACCGCGCCAGCGGAAATAGAGGTGCCACGGTGACGGGCATTGGACTGGTCGCTGTCGACGTCGATGCGCTGCCACTCGTGACGCAGCCCCAGCTCATATCGCCAGTCATTCAGGCTGTATTCCTCGAGCAGGAACAGCGCGTGATTTCGAGTCAGTGTCGGCGGCACATAGGCCTCTTCGCCCAGCGCCTCGAAGTCACGGCGCAGGGTCTGCACACCCATCACTCCACGCCAGCCGAACACCGGCGCGTGGGTCAGCTCGACACGTGCGTCGGTGGCCTTGTTGTTGAAGGTCGTCGACGCAGTGCCCCCCTCAATTTCGCGGTGCTCGTAATCGCTGTGGCCGACACGCAGGCGTGCGCTTTCGAAACCAGCAAACGGGTCACTGAGCTCGCCACGCAGGTCCCAGCGTTTCTGATCCATGTCGATATAGGGCACGCCTTCGCCATGGTCGTCGTGGTCGTGGTCGTCGTGGCCCCCGTGCCCGTGATCATGGCCATCCACGCAGTGCCAGTTACCGGGGCCATGGGTGTGGCAGTCGGCATGCTCGTGCGCCAGCAGTCCGTAACGATTCTTCTGCCAGGTGTGCGCCAGCCCCAGATAGCCACGCTCACCGACCCAACTGCCGCCGAGCGTGCCCGTTTCGGTATCGTTGTAGGAACCGACCTGTTTGTTCGAACGAGGATCACCCTCGGCACCGGGAATCTCGTATTCGTCGGCATTGCGCTTGAGGCCCTCGACACGCGCCGCGAAGTTGCCGCTGCCGACCGTCAGACCGAACACGCCGGCACTTTCGTTGGCCGCCGTATTGCCGCGCCACTCCAGCTCGCCTTCATAGCCATCAGCCGGAACCTGCGTCGGGATTTTCTTGTCGATGACATTGACCACGCCACCGATGGCACCACCGCCGTAAAGCAGGGTGGCCGGCCCCTTGAGCACCTCGATACGCTCGATCAGCATGGGCTCGACAGTGACCGCATGGTCCGGGCTGATGGTCGAAGCATCGAGCACATCGACGCCGTCGGAAAGCACCTTGACCCGCGCACCATCCTGTCCCCGGATCACCGGACGACTGGCGCCCGCGCCGAATGAACTGCCGCGCACACCGGGCAGCAGGTCCAGCGTACCGCCCAGCGTCGCCTGACGCCGCTCGATCAGCTCGTCGCCTTCAAGCACGGCGGCCGGCGTGGTCATTCGGGCGGCGGAACCCGCCAATGGGCTGGCACTGATTACGGTGGACTCCAACTCGACCGGCTGATTAGCAGCAAGAACTGGAACAGCAGGCAACAGACCGACAGCAACGGCCCAAGCCAATGGATGGCGGGACACCTTCATGAAAACCTCTGGGCAGATCAAATAATGCGCGCGCTGACGCAATGGCGTGTCGAACGATAAACACTCGATAAGCAACGTTATACCATAACGCTTACAGGTCATTATCGAGAATGCAATCGAGCCTGCCAATGACTCCTTTCGTATTTGCTTCTGAAACAAAAACCCCGGCACGCTGGCCGGGGCTTTCATCGAACGATGACTGAACGTCAGAACTGCGCGGCGTCCAGCAGATACAGCGACTCGCTACCGGCCTTGACCGACGCACTCAGCGAATGAATGCGCGGTAGTAGGCGAGCGAAGTAGAAGCGCGCGGTACCCAGCTTGCTGGCGTAGAACTCGTCCTGCCCTTCCTTGCCCAGCGCAGCACGTGCCATCAAGGCCCACATGTAGGCATAGGCGGTGTAGCCGAACACCTGCAGGTACTCCACCGAGGCCGCTCCGATCTCGTTGGGGTTGTTCTTCGCACGATCCAGTACCCAGGCAGTCAACTCATCAAGGTTCTGCACGGCGGCTGCCAACGGCTTGGTGAACTCGTCGAGATTGGCATCGGCCGCAGCGATGAAGCCTTTGATCTCGTCGGCCAGATGCTTGTAGAAGCTGCCACCGCTGCCAACGATCTTGCGCCCCATCAGGTCCAGCGACTGGATGCCATTGGTGCCTTCGTAGATCTGGGTGATTCGGCAGTCACGCACCAACTGCTCCTGACCCCACTCGCGGATGAAGCCGTGGCCACCGAAGATCTGCTGGCCATGCACGGTGGTTTCCAACGCCATGTCGGTGAGGAAGGCCTTGGCCACCGGGGTCAGCAGCGCCACCAGCTCATCGGCGCGCTTGGCGGTTTCCTTGTCCTCGCTGTACTTGGCGGTGTCCAGCTGCATGGCGACATAGCTGGAGAAGGCCCGGCCGCCCTCGTTCAGCGCCTTCATGGTCAGCAGCATGCGGCGTACGTCTGGGTGCACGATGATCGGGTCGGCCGCTTTGTCCTTGGCCACCGGGCCGGTCGGCGCGCGGCTCTGGATGCGCTCGCGGGCGTATTCGATGGCGCTCTGGTAACTGCGCTCGCCCAGGGCCAGGCCCTGGATGCCAACGCCCAGGCGCTCGTAGTTCATCATGGTGAACATGGCGTTGAGGCCCTTGTTCACTTCACCAACCAGGTAACCGATGGCGCCGTCGAAGTTCATCACGCAGGTGGCTGAGGCCTTGATGCCCATCTTGTGCTCGATGGAGCCGCAGCCCAGCGCATTTTTCTCACCGAGGGAGCCGTCAGCATTGACCATGACCTTGGGCACGATGAACAGCGAAATGCCTTTCGGCCCCGCCGGCGCGTCCGGCAGCTTGGCCAGCACCAGGTGGATGATGTTTTCGGTCAGGTCGTGCTCGCCACCAGTGATGAAGATCTTGGTGCCGCTGATCTTGTAGCTGCCATCTGCCTGAGGTTCGGCCTTGGTGCGGATGATGCCGAGGTCGGTGCCGGCGTGCGGCTCGGTCAGGCACATGGAACCTGCCCAGACACCGGCGTACATGTTAGGCAGGTACTGCTGCTTCAGCTCTTCGCTGGCGTGGTTAAGGATCGACAGGCAGGCGCCGGCGGTCAGCATCGGATACAGCCCGAAGGACAGGTTGGCCGAATTGACCATCTCCTCGACCTGGGCGCCGATCACCTTGGGCATGCCCATGCCGCCGAACTCCGGCGAACCACCTACGCCGACCCAGCCACCCTCGGCGTAGGTCTGGTAGGCCTCGGGGAAACCGGCCGGGGTTTTCACCGCACCGTTGTCCCAGGAGCAACCTTCTTCGTCACCGCTGCGGTTCAGCGGGGCGATGCTGCCTGCGGTGACCTTGCCAGCTTCTTCCAGGATGGCGCTGGCGGTATCGGCATCGACCACCTCGGCCAGGGCCGGTAGCTCGGCCCAGAGCTTGGAGACTTCGAATACTTCATTGAGCACGAAGCGCATGTCGCGCAAGGGGGCTTTGTAATCGGCCATGACACATCCTCAAAAACGGACTTACGTGAGAGGACCGAGTTTACTTGAACAACTTTATAGACACATAGGGTCTTGTTGTGACCAATAGTTCACACCAGGTCACTAACTATCTGATTGACCGAGGACAAGGAAAGCCCCTGCCGACCGCTCGTCTGCCAGCGCCGTTATTCACTCCCGGAGGCCAGCTTGACGGCCCCGCGACGCTGCCCGGAACTACGGATGCAATTGCGTCCTGCGGCCTTGGCGCTGTAAAGCGCCTTGTCCGCCTCCTTGATCACTTCCTGCGGCGTGCGTTGCTCGGCCTGACGCTCGGCGACGCCCATGCTCACGGTCACCGACACCTCGCTGGCGGCCTTGCCGGCCCGGCGCTGCTTGCCCTGCCGATCATCGCGCGGGCGACTTTGCGAGTCGCGCAGTTGCATGCGGTACTGCTCGATGGCCAGACGCACTGCCTCGATGTGCGGCAGGGATTGCTCCACGCTCTTGCCGGGAAACAGCAAGGTGAACTCTTCACCGCCATAGCGATAGGCCTTGCCGCCACCGCCAACCTTGCGCAGCTGACCGGCGACCAGACGCAACACCTGATCACCGACATCATGGCCGTGGGTGTCGTTGAATTTCTTGAAATGATCGACATCGACCATGGCAATCACATAATCGCGCCCCAACCGCTGCAGACGCTCGTTGAGCGCCCGCCGCCCAGGCAGTCCGGTGAGCTCGTCACGAAAGGCCATCTGGTAGGCCTCGTGCGCCACAGCAGCCACCAGCATGAGCATCACCATGCTGATCATCACCTGCAACGCGTTGGCCAGGATGAACACCTGCGGCAACATCCACAGCAGACCGCACAGCCCCACCAATTGCGCCGCGTGCAGCGGCCTGGGCTTGCGCAGGTACTGCACTGATAGAGCGATGAAAGCGAGCAGGAACGCCAGATAGACCAGTTGCGCCAGGTTCATCCAGGCACCATGCAGCGACGGCCAGTGAATCTGTGCCAGCCAGTCGGCGATACCCTGTGGATAACGGCGCGCCAGGCCGAAGGCCACCGCGCTGACAGCCAGCAAGACCAGAGCGCGGGCGAGCATGTCTTGCGCCAGGTGCGAGCGCTCCTCCCAGCAGCCGTAGAGGGCATAGAGCAGTGGTAGCAACAGGCAGATCAGGTGGAAGACCAGAGCCGCGTCGCCCCGTACCTGGCCGTTGTCCCGAAAGTGATCGACCTGGATATCCAGCAGGAAGTAGCCGACATACAGCGCCAGCAGCAGAAAAACTTCCCGTTGGCGGCCATAGACCAGGCAGAACGCGCCACCAAGCAGCAACAGCAGCGTCGGCAACACATTGAACAGGGAGATGAAGAACTCGCTCAGCACTGGCAGCAGAGCAGCAACTATCCCACCGGCCAGCAAAGGCAGCGACGAGAAGAAGTGACTGAGGCGCAAATTGGCCGGACGGATCACGCTGACATCCTGGGTGAGAGATGAAGGCATTCTGCCTGCTTCGCCTGTTGAAAACAGCGACAGGATGCGACATTCCCTTCAGTACCCGGCGCAAAAACGACAACGCCGCCCCGAAGGGCGGCGTTGTCATTCAACCGAACCGGACTCAGAAGCCGAGCGCGAAATGCTCTTCTTCCATCTCCATCAGGTTGCTGGCGCCCGACAGCATGGCTTCGACATGCGTACGGGTGCGCGGCAGGATGCGCGCGAAGTAGAAGCGAGCGGTCTGCAGCTTGGCCTTGTAGAAGGCCTCGTCATCAGTACCGGCAGCCAGCTTCTCGGCAGCCAGACGCGCCATGTCGGCCCAGAAGTAGGCCAGGCAGGCGTAGCCGGAGTACATCAGGTAGTCCACGGAGGCGGCACCGACTTCTTCGCGATCTTTCATCGCGGCCATGCCGATCTTCATGGTGATGTCGCCCCACTCCTTGTTCAGCTTGGCCAGAGGCTCGACGAATTCCTTGACGGAATCGTTGCCTTCGTTGGCCTGGCAGAACTTGTGGACGATCTTGGTGAAGTTCTTCAGAGCGCCGCCCTGAGTCATCAGCACCTTGCGGCCCAGCAGGTCGAGCGCCTGAACGCCAGTGGTGCCTTCGTACATCATCGAGATACGGCAGTCGCGCAGGTTCTGCTCCATGCCCCACTCGCTGATGAAGCCGTGGCCACCGTAGATCTGCATGCCGTGGGAAGCGGCTTCGAAGCCCACTTCGGTCATGAAAGCCTTGGCGATCGGAGTCAGGAAAGCCAGCAGTTCGTCAGCGGCTTTCTTCTCTTCTTCGTCCTGGCTGTGCTGGACGATGTCCACCTGCTTGGCGGTGAAGTAGACCATGGCACGGTTGCCTTCGGCGAAGGCTTTCATGGTCAGCAGCATGCGACGCACGTCCGGATGCACGATGATCGGGTCAGCGGCTTTTTCCGGCGCTTTCGGGCCAGTCAGCGAACGCATCTGCAGACGCTCGCGAGCGTACTTGATGCCACCCTGGAAGCCGACTTCGGCATGGGCCAGGCCTTGCAGCGCGGTACCCAGACGAGCGGTGTTCATGAAGGTGAACATGCAGTTCAGGCCCTTGTTGGCCGGGCCAATCAGGTAGCCGGTGGCGCCATCGAAGTTCATTACGCAGGTAGCGTTGCCGTGGATACCCATCTTGTGCTCGATGGAGCCACAGGAAACGGCGTTGCGCTCGCCTACGCCGCCCTCTGCGTTAGGCAGGAACTTCGGCACGATGAACAGCGAGATACCTTTGGTACCGGCCGGTGCATCGGGCAGGCGGGCCAGAACGATATGGACGATGTTGTCGGCCATGTCGTGCTCACCAGCGGAAATGAAGATCTTGGTACCGGAGACCTTGTAGCTGCCGTCGGCCTGCGGTTCGGCCTTGGTACGCAGCATGCCCAGATCGGTGCCGCAATGCGGCTCGGTCAGGCACATGGTGCCGGTCCACTCGCCGGAAACAAGTTTGGTCAGGTAGGTGTGCTTCTGCTCGTCGGTGCCGTGAGCTCCGATGGTGTTCATCGCGCCATGGCTCAGGCCCGGGTACATGCCCCAGGACCAGTTGGCCGAACCAACCATCTCGCTGATGGCCAGGCCAAGCGACTCAGGCAGACCCTGGCCGCCGTGCTCGACGTCATGCGCCAGGCTCGGCCAGCCGCCTTCGACGAACTGCTGATAGGCCTCTTTGAAGCCGGTCGGGGTTTTCACGCCGGATTCGCTCCAGGTGCAACCCTCGGTGTCACCCACACGGTTCAGCGGCGACAGCACCTGCTCGCAGAACTTGGCGCCTTCTTCGAGGATGGCATCGACCATGTCCGGAGTGGCGTCCTGGCAGCCAGGCAGGCTCTGGTAGTGCGCTTCATAACCCAGCAGCTCGTCACGAACGAAACGAATGTCACGCAAGGGGGCCTTGTAGTCAGGCATAACGGTAAACCTCTGCGGTGGATTCCTAGTAGTTGGGGTGACCGTCTTGGCGGTCGCTCTCGGGATCACTCCCGGCTGCCTGGCCACGAGGCTGCGGCCGAAGCAATCAAACAGGCGTTTGAAACATACGTTTACGCCAACCCCTTGTCAAGCGCTGCCAATCGGCCGGCTACGCGACCAGATCGATGCGAGGCTCCGGCGCTGGCAACTCGCCCAGACGCCGATACAGATCAAGATTAGGCGCTGGTGGCAGAGCCTGCTGCGACTGCTCGGTGGGCTGCTCATCCACTTGCCTGGCTTGGTCACGCGCCTTGCGCTGTTCGACGGCGCTGATGGCTTCTTCGCGCCGCTGCTCGGCCAGTTCGACGCGCGCCTGCGCCGCCTGCGCCTGAGCCAGAGCAGCTACACGCAGGTCCTGCGGGGAAGGTTCGATGGGCGCGAGTGCTGCGCGCAGGACGATTTCCATCTTGCGCAACGTCGCTTCGGGATCATTGGGAACGGGAGCGGTGTCGATGCTGACTTCGCCCGAGACGGCGTAACGCTGCCCATCGGGGCCGCGCTTGAAGCTATAGGTGGGCGCACCGGCGTATTGCCCACCTACGGCCGCGTGCGCCTGCTCGTGGGTGCGCACCTCGCGGTCACGTTGCACGAGATCGGCGATTTCCAGCTGCTGCTGGCGCTGCTCCTGAGGGCTTGGCTCGGGCTCGCCTGCGCGCGTCGATGAGTTGCTATCGCGATCCGCCTCTTCTCGGCCGGAGGCGGCGGAGTCGGCCTGCTGCTCCTGTGGCGCGGCGACAGGCGCCTGGTCGGCACGGGCAATATCAGGGGAAACATCGGACGACAGCGGTCTCGCCGAACTGGCGGACGGCGCGGGAGTGAAAGGTGGCAGGCTACTGCCGATCTGCATGAGCGCCCTCCTGCCCCGCTGCTGGCCGCATCCGCGCGGCCGCGCTGAGACGACTTAAGCGCGGGTATCGATCAAGGTGCCCAGGACCTCGTCAGCCGTGTCGACGACACGCGCATTGGCGCGCACTTCGTTTTCACCGACGCGCAACGCAACGAGGCTTTCAGTCAGATCGGGACGGCTACGCTCGGAAATCTCTGAGCTCGGGTTGACCTGGTTCTGCGGCGGGGTCTGGGTGGCCTGCTGAGAAGGGTTGATGGTGTTGCTGGCGATACCAGCGGCTGCCTGTTCGACACGGCGTTGCCCGGCCTGAATACCGTTCAAACCCGAATTGAATGCGTTGGCGGAGATTTCCATCGGCAGCCCCCTGAGGGATGTAGAACCTAATGGCGGGTATTGAAGCAGAAAACGGCTAAAAAACGTACAGGCAAAAGGCTATGGTCACTTTACTGTTTATTACCAGTCTGCCAACAACTCGAGATTGAGGTGTTCCGCTACTGCTGCGGCCGTCGCTTTGCCCAGGTGCGGCACCCGCCCCAGGCACGGCGCTGGTAGCCGCTCGCTGAGGGTGGCGAGATTCTCCTCCAGGCGTGAGGTCTTCGGCTCGACGATATTGGCCACCCAGCCGGCCAGCCTGAGCCCGTCCCGCTCGATGGCTTCGGCACTGAGTAGTGCATGGTTGATGCAACCCAGGCGCACACCCACCACCAGAATCACCGGGATACCCAGCGCCATGGCCAGGTCCGACAGGTTTTCCTCGCCGGCCAGCGGCACACGCCAACCACCCGCGCCCTCCACCAGCGAGAAGTCCGCGCCCTTGGCCAGAATCGCCCGTACCGGCGGCAGCAGGCTGGCAACATCCAGTTTGACGTCTACCTCACGGGCTGCCAGATGCGGGGCAATGGCCGGCTCGAAGGCCAGTGGGTTGACCTCGTCGTAGCGCAGCGGCAACGAACACTGGGCGAGCAAGGCCAGCGCGTCGTCGTTGCGCAATCCGTCGGCGGTTCGCATGCAACCGGAGGCGACCGGCTTGGCCGCTGCGGTGCTCAGCCCCCGCTGGCGCGCCGCATGCAGCAGGCCAGCGGCAATAGTGGTCTTGCCGATTTCGGTGTCCGTTCCGGTGACGAAGTAGGCTTGGGTCATCTGGTCCCCCGTGGGAGCGAGCGCTGCTCGCGAAGCTTGTTGGCGAGCGAGGCTCATGCCTATGAAGGTTTCTGCAGCACGCCGTACACCACCTGGTAGGTCGCCGGCAGCCCTTGAGGCTGACGAAAACACTCGTAGGCCTCGATCAGCGCGCGAATGCGTGAGCGTCCGGTCAACCCACCTGGTCGCCCCGGATTGAGGTTGTGCGCGCCGAGGTCCTTGAGCGAGGTAGTCAGGCTGCGCAGATCCGCGAAGTGCAGCACCTCGGCCTGGCGCTGTAGCATCAGCGACTGCAAGCCACTGGCCGCACATATCTGCTGGTAATCCTCGAAGCGGCGAAAACGATTGACGTGGACGAAACCATCGACCGCCAGCCAACTGTCACGCAGCTCCTGCAGGGTGCCGACGCACAGGCTGGAGAACGCCAGCACACCACCGGGGCGCAACACCCGCTGCGCTTCGCTCAGCACACGCGGGAAGTCGGCACACCATTGCAGCGCCAGGCTGGAGAACAACAGCTCGACGCTGTCGCCTTGCAGCGGCAGGGCTTCGGCATCGCCAGCGATGAAATGAGCAGCGCCACCATGAGGCCTGGCGTGACGCAGCATGCCTTCGGCGATATCCACAGCCAGTCCTTCGCCTTGTGCATAACGCTCGGCCAGGGCGCGGGTGAAATAGCCCGTGCCGCAACCCAGGTCCAGCCAACGACGTGGCTGCAGCGAGGCCGGCAAACGCACCAGCAGCTGGGTGCCGACGTTGCGCTGCAACTCGGCCACCGCATCGTAGCTTTCTGCCGCGCGGGAAAACGACGCGGCGACCTGGCGCTTGTCCGGTAACGCCGCATCACCGTAGGGTGCGCTGTGCGCACCAAGGGATTGGTAAAGCGGGTCCGTACCACGTACCCCACGCAGCTCAGACATCGTTGGCCTCGCAGATGAAATCGAGCATCAAGGCCGCCAGAGCATCCGCCTGGTCAAGTACGAAGGCGTGACCACAAGCTTCCAGCATGTCCACTTCACCCGTTGGCAACAGCGCCAGCAGCGCGTCACCCGCCGCAGCCGGCACCAGCGCATCCTGCTCGGCCAGCAGGTGCAATTGCGGCCCGGTGAAAGCCGCCAGCGCCACGCGATTGTCGAGAGTCGCCAGCAAGCGCAGCCCGGCCAGCAAGGATGGCTCGTCGCTGGACGCCAGATGATTCTGCAGCTGTCGTGACAGGCCGCGTGTGTCGGCGCAGCCCTGGGCACAGAGCATGGCGAAGCGCTTGAGGGTCGCGCCAGCATTCTCCTGGCAGCCCTGATAGAAGGCTGCGTATGTCTGCGCCGGCATTGCCGTCGGCCAGGCATCGCTGGCGACGAAACAGGCATTGCTGGCCAGGGTGATCAGGCCACGGCAGCGCTCGCCACGACGTGCAGCCAGGGCAGCCGCCAACATGCCGCCAAGCGACCAGCCGGCCAGCCAGCAGTCATGTGGCAAGCGCGTATCCAGCTCGTCGAGCCAATCGGCCGCCGCCGCACTGCTCAGTCGCGGCAAGGCCGGCACCTGCACCTGCATATCGCTACCCAGCGCCTCGGCCAGCGGTTGCAGTACGGCGCCGCTCAGGCCCCAGCCCGGCAACAGAATCAGCGTCTCACGCATCGGGCTGCACCTGCGGCCAGCACTCGGCCAGCGCTTCGAGCAACAGCTCGAGCTGCACATCGCTGTGCGCAGCGGATAGGGTCACGCGCAAGCGGGCACTACCGGCAGGCACGGTCGGCGGGCGAATGGCGCCCACCAGCAGGCCGCGATCCTTGAGCAGGGCAGAGAGTTTCAGCGCACGCGCGCTGTCGCCCACCAGGATCGGCTGAATCGGCGTGGGGCTGTGCATCAGGCTCAGGCCGATCTCGGCGACGCCCTGACGAAAGCGTGCGATCAGTCGGTTCAGATGCTCCCGACGCCAGCTTTCGCTGCGCAGCAGCTCCAGGCTCTTCAGCGTGGCGCAGGCAACGGCCGGCGGCTGGCTGGTGGTATAGATGTAAGGACGGGCGAACTGGATCAGGGTCTCGATCAGTTCCTCGCTGCCGGCGACGAATGCGCCGGCGGTACCAAAGGCCTTGCCCAGCGTGCCGACCAGTACCTGCACATCATCCTGGCCCAGACCGAAGTGCTCGACAATACCGCCACCGGTGGCGCCCAGCGGGCCGAAGCCGTGAGCATCATCGACCATCACCCAGGCCTGCGTGGCGCGCGCCTCGGCACACAATGCCGGTAGATCGGCCAGATCGCCGTCCATGCTGAACACACCATCAGTGACCACCAGACAGTTGCCCGTCGCCTTGCGCAGGCGGTTGGCCAGGCTGACAGCATCGTTGTGCAGGTAGCGAGAAAAACGCGCGCCGCAGAGCAGGCCGGCATCGAGCAGCGAGGCGTGGTTGAGACGGTCCTGCAGCACGCTGTCGCCCTGCCCGAGCAAGGCGGTGACGACCGCCAGATTAGCCATGTAACCGGTAGAGAACAGCAACGCACGCGGCCTGCCGGTGAACTCGGCCAGTGCTTCTTCAAGTTCATGGTGCGGCGTGCTGTGGCCGATCACCAGATGCGAGGCACCGCCACCGACGCCCCATTTTTCCGCGCCCTGCTGCAGGGCGCGAATCACTTCGGGGTGGTTGGCCAGGCCGAGATAGTCGTTGGAACAGAAGGCCAGCAGTTCCTGATCGTCCGCGCGCACCTGCGGCCCCTGCGGGGTCTGCAATAGCGGGCGCTGGCGGAACAGATCGGCGGCCTGACGCTCGGCCAGGCGGGCGGATAAATCGAAAGGCATATGCATACCCTGTAGGAGCCGACTTGCCGCTGCCCGACGTCTCGGCGATCAACGGCAATCGCCAGCAAGCTGGCGCCTACATAAACAGCGGTTTAGGCCGAAGCGGCGTTGTAGAACAGCTTGGAATCGCGCTGCTCGACCAGCGCCTGCTCGATGGCCGCCTGGTGCACCTCATCGGCATGCTCTTCGCGCTCTTCGGGTTTGATGCCAAGGCGCTTGAACAGGGCCATGTCCTTGTCTGCCTGCGGGTTGGCGGTGGTCAGCAGCTTCTCGCCGTAGAAGATCGAGTTGGCGCCAGCCATGAAGGCCAGGGCCTGCATCTGCTCGTTCATCGCTTCGCGGCCCGCGGACAAACGCACGTGGGACCTGGGCATCATGATCCGCGCCACGGCCAGGGTGCGGATGAAGTCGAACGGATCGACGTCCTTCTCCTCGGCCAGCGGCGTGCCCTTGACCTTGACCAGCATGTTGATCGGCACGCTTTCCGGGTGCTCCGGCAGATTCGCCAGCTGGATCAGCAGCCCAGCGCGGTCGTCAACCGACTCGCCCATGCCGAGGATGCCGCCGGAACAGATCTTCATCCCCGCCTCGCGCACGTAGGCCAGGGTCTGCAGGCGCTCGCCGTAGGTGCGGGTGGTGATGATGTTGCCGTAGAACTCCGGCGAGGTATCGAGGTTGTGGTTGTAGTAGTCCAGCCCTGCTTCGGCCAGCGCCTGGGTCTGCTCCTGATCGAGTCGACCGAGGGTCATGCAGGTTTCCAGGCCGAGCTTCTTCACGCCCTTCACCATCTCCAACACGTAGGGCATGTCCTTGGCGGATGGATGTTTCCACGCCGCGCCCATGCAGAAGCGCGTGGAACCGATGGCCTTGGCCTCGGCGGCGGCCTCCAGCACCTTCTGCACTTCCATCAGCTTTTCCTTGTCCAGGCCGGTGTTGTAGTGGCCGGACTGCGGGCAGTACTTGCAGTCTTCCGGGCAGGCGCCGGTCTTGATCGACAGCAGGGTCGAGACCTGTACGCGGTTGGCATCGAAGTGCTGGCGGTGGACGCTTTGCGCCTGGAACAGCAGGTCGTTGAAAGGCTGCTCGAACAGCGCGCGAACCTCGGCGAGGCTCCAGTCGTGGCGGGTGGTGATTGCAGCGGTTGCGCTCATCTGAGAAGTCCTTCGACGCTTGGTGGCATCTGTTGTCAGGCCCACACGGGGCATTCAGGCTTTGGCCATCATAAGTGGCGATTGGATGCTGTCAACCACAACAAAGACACAGGTTTACGTATGATCAATTATTGACCAATAGAACTTATATCATGGCACAAGGCCAAATGCTTACCCCTCCCACAGGATGTTCTGCATGCAGGTTGAAGGTTTCTTCGAAGGGCTCGGCGAAGCGCTGGGTCGCGCCATCCGTTTCATCGTCGACATGCTGTCCGGCGTGTTGGGTGCCATGGCCGATGCCATCGACGACTTTCTCCATGGCCTGGCCAGGGCCATTGGCATGGACGTGTCGATCTTCAGCATCATCCTGCTGATCATCGGCCTGCTGCTTTTGTTCAGCGGCGCTCGTTCGCTATTACGTGGCTCGATCATCGGCGGTGTGATCTGGCTATTTCTCGGTCTGGTCGTGATGGGCTGGCTCATCCGCTGACGCTGACTAAACTCCAGGCACCACTGCTCATGGACGAGCTGCCATGTCGCCATTCGATCTCGCCTCACTGTCACGCCTTGCCTGGCTACGCCAACGGCGTCATTGCCAGCTTTGCGACGAAGCCACCGACCACCCCACGCACAACATCTGCACCGCCTGCGAGACCGAGTTGCCCTGGCTCGGAGCGCAATGTCAGATCTGTGCGGTGCCATTGCCGGCACACGGCATGATCTGCGGCACCTGCCAGAACAAGCCGCCGAGTTTCAGCCGTGTGGAAGCGCCCTGGCGCTATGCCTTTCCCGTCGACAACCTGATCACCCGCTTCAAGCACCAGGCGCAATGGCCATACGGCCGTCTGCTCGTCGAACTACTGGCCGAACACCTGCGCCATGCCTTCGATGAAGGGCTGCCCCGCCCCCAGGCGCTGCTGCCGGTGCCGCTGGCCCGCAAGCGCCAGCGACGACGCGGCTTCAATCAGGCACAGATGCTCGCCGACTGGCTGGGTGCCAGCCTAAAGCTGCCGGTGCAAAATGACTGGCTCCAGCGCCGCGTCGATACACCCGCACAGCAAGGGTTGGATGCCGCAACGCGCAAGCGCAATCTGCGTCAGGCCTTCAGCCTGGAACTGCAAGCCAAGGTCGCCGGCGCTCATCTGGCGCTGGTCGACGACGTGCTCACCACAGGCGCCACGGCGGGCGTGCTCGCCCACCTGCTGCGTCGCGCCGGCGCCCTGCGCGTCGATGTGTATTGCCTGGCACGTACGCCACGGCCGGGCGATGGCTGACTTGACGCGCCTGGCACAGTCACGCACCGTGCCCGACATCCTCCCTGGCAACGCCTGAACCATGTCGCAGCTCGATTCCATCGCCCAATTGCTCAGCCGCCGCCCGAAACGCCTGGCCCTGCTCGAGCAGATCGCCGAACAAGGCTCCATCACCCGCGCCGCCAAAGCCGTCGGGCTGAGCTACAAGGCGGCCTGGGATGCCATCGACGAGCTGAACAACCTGTCCGAGCAGCCCCTGGTCAGCCGCAGCGTCGGAGGCAAGGGCGGCGGTGGTGCGCGCCTGACACCCGCTGGCGAACACCTGCTGGCGCTGCAGCAACGCCTGCAGGTATTGCAGACGCAATACCTGCAGGCCGCCGGTGACGATGCCGATCTGGAGCTACTCGGCCGCCTGATGCTGCGCACCAGTGCGCGCAACCAACTGACCGGTCGTGTACGCGCGATTCACGCCCACGGGCACAACGACCTGATCGATATCGAACTGCCAGGCGGCGACCACCTGCAGGCGCAGATCACCCATGACAGCACGGAAAACCTGCAACTGAGCGAAGGCAGTAACGTGGTAGCCCTGATCAAGGCCGGCTGGCTGGAATTGCAGCCACTACAGGCTCCTCGTGCCGAACAACACAACGCACTCGAAGGCCGCATCGAACAGATTCTGCCGGCCAACGACGGCCCCAGCGACGTGCGCATCAGTCTACCCGGCGGCCAGACCCTGTGCGCCCTGATCGAATCCGCTCGGCTGGCCGAGCTGGGCCTGCGCGTCGGCGATCCGGTGCTCGCGCAGTTCGCCGCCAGCCAGGTGCTGCTGGGTACGCAACTGTAGGCCGGCTGCAACTCGCTAATAACGCCAACGGCGGGTTACACCCGCCCTACGTCGAGCGCAAGCCGGTAGACTGGGCGCCCACTCACGCGGAGCCGCTCATGAGCCATCCTTTTTCCACCCTCACCCCGGATCTGGTACTCGATGCAGTGGAGAGCATCGGCTACCTCAGCGACGCCCGCGTATTGGCACTCAACAGCTACGAGAACCGCGTCTATCAGGTAGGCATTGAGGGCGAAACGCCGCTGATCGCCAAGTTCTATCGCCCGGATCGCTGGAGCGATGCGGCGATCCGCGAGGAGCACAGTTTCAGTGCCGAGCTGGCCGAGCATGAGGTCCCGGTGGTGGCGCCACTCACGCGCAACGGCGAGACGCTGTTCGAACACGGCGGCTTCCGCTTCGCCCTGTTTCCCCGCCGTGGTGGCCGCGCACCGGAGCCGGGCAATCTCGAGCAGCTGTATCGCCTCGGCCAGTTGCTCGGACGCATGCACGCCATCGGCGCCAGCCGTCCTTTCGCTCATCGTGAAACCCTGGCAGTGGACAACTTCGGCCATGCAGCCCTGGCCTCCCTGCTCGACGGCGGCTTCGTGCCGCGCAGCCTGCTGCCCGCGTACGAGTCGGTAGCGCGCGACCTGCTCGCCCGCCTCGATGAACTGTTCTCCCGCGTGCGTTACACGCCGATTCGCCTGCATGGCGACTGCCACCCCGGCAACCTGCTACACCGCGATGACGCCTTCCATGTCGTCGACCTCGATGACTGCCGCATGGGCCCGGCTGTGCAGGACCTGTGGATGATGCTGGCCGGCGAGCGTCATGAGCGCCTCGGCCAGCTGGCCGAACTGGTCGACGGCTACCAGGAATTCCACGACTTCGCCGCCCGCGAGCTGCCGTTGATCGAAGGCCTGCGCGCCCTGCGCCTGATGCATCACAGCGCCTGGATCGCCCGACGCTGGGACGACCCGGCGTTCCCTCTGGCCTTCCCCTGGTTTGCCGGCGAGCGCTACTGGGGCGACCAGATTCTCTCTCTGCGCGAACAGATGGCCGCACTGGATGAAGAGCCACTGCGACTGTTCTAAGGCGCTATCTCGATGCCGTCAGGTAGGGTGCGCCGCGCGCACCGCGGACTGCCCGAGCGGCGGCAAGGGTCAGCCAACGCCCAGATCATCGCGGGACTGATCATCAGCCCGCACAGCGCGCAGACCGATACAGTTGCACACGCCGCGTAAAGTTTGCCTTACGACTTTGCCGACGCGGCGGTGTACGGAAAAAACTGAACGAACAGACAAGGCAGAGGCCAGAGCGCTAGAATTTCGCGGCAACCGTTAGTTGCCTAACCAAGGATTCTCGATGGCCACCGCCAATCCGCAACGCGGGTACATTCTGGGTCTCACCGCCTACATCATCTGGGGCCTGTTCCCGCTCTACTTCAAAGCCCTGCAAAGCGTGCCGGCGATGGAGATCATCGTGCACCGCGTGCTCTGGTCCGCGCTGTTCGGCGGCCTGCTGCTGCTCGTCTGGAAGCACCCTGGCTGGTGGCGCGAGCTGCGCGACAATCCCAAACGCCTGGCAGTGCTGGCCGGCTGCGGCCTGCTGATCGCCACCAACTGGCTGGTGTACGTGTGGGCGGTGAACAACGACCGCATGATCGAAGCCAGCCTGGGCTACTACATCAACCCGTTGATCAACGTGTTGCTCGGTCTGCTGATTCTCGGCGAGCGCCTGCGTCGCCTGCAGTGGCTGGCCGTCGCACTGGCCGCACTGGGCGTGCTGCAGCAGCTATGGCAGGTCGGCAGCCTGCCCTGGGTGTCGCTGGTGCTGGCGCTGACCTTCGGTTTCTATGGATTGATCCGCAAACAAGCGCCCGTGGCGGCACTGCCCGGGCTGGTGGTGGAAACCTGGCTGCTGGTGCCGGTGGCGCTGGCCTGGTTGGTTCTGCACCCTACAGCGATGAGCAGCCAGGCCAGCTTCTGGACCAGCAGCGAGGCACTCTGGCTGGCCGCCGCCGGGCCGATCACACTGGTGCCGCTGGTGTGCTTCAACGCCGCGGCGCGGCATCTGCCTTACACCACGCTAGGCTTCCTGCAATATCTGGCTCCGACCCTGGTGCTGCTGCAGGCCATCCTGCTGTTCGATGAGCACTTCTCGCCGAGCACCCTGCTGGCGTTCGCCTGCATCTGGGCCGGACTTTTTGTATACAGCCTGGACATCTGGCTGAACCTGCGCAAGCGCTCGAACGCTTAACCCGGCGGTGCGCACGGCGCACCCTACGGGGGTTCGCGAACACCGTAGGGTGTCGCGGGCCCACCTAGGCCGTGTGCACCGGTTTTCCTGCTAGCGCTCGCTGAACAGAAAACATCCACCCAGCGCCAAGCCTCGCCAGCCCTGGCGCGGCGCCTTTCACCCCCGGCTTATCCACAGATCCATCCCCGATATTTGTGCACAAGCCATTGATCCTGCTGATTTTTTAGCCAGCCAATGAAAAGCCCCGGGGCACTAGGTAGTGCGCCGGGGCTCCCCAGTTTATCCACAGGCTGATCCACCTATGCCGTGGATATCAATCCTCGGCGCGCAGATTCAGCTCCACCATCAGGTCATCGGCCAGGGTTTCCAGGCGTGCCTGCAATTGCTCCAGCGCCAGCGTCTCCGGCACGGCCAGCAGCGCTTCGGCGGTGAACAGCAGCTCGCCGCTCATTGGCGCTGGCGCCACCTCGGTCAGCAGGCTCTCCAGGTTGACGCCCTGCTCGGCCAGCACACGGGTGATATCGCGGACGATACCGGGCCGGTCGTTACCCACCAATTCCAGACGAATCGCGGTGAAGCGCCCGCCCGGTTCGCTGCCGCTCGCTGCCAGTTGCACACGAATGCCCTGTGCACCGAGGGCTTCGAGCTCCTTGATCAGGCCACCATGGGCCTCGGCCGGCACATCCACCCGCACGATTCCGGCGAACTGCCCGGCCATGCGCGCCATGCGGCTCTCCAGCCAGTTGCCGCCATGGTTGGCCACGCAGCCGGCCAGACGCTCGACCAGACCCGGTTGATCCTCGGCAATCACCGTCAGTACCAGATGGTCCATGTACTACCTCACTCGTTCACAGGATTAGGAAGGTCAGCCGCGTAGCGACAACCAATAGGTGAAGAACTGCTCGTCACGCACATAGCCAAGCCGCTGGTAAAGGCTCTGACCGGCCAGATTGGTCTTCGCCGTCTCCAGTTGCAGACCGCAGGCGCCGGTCGCCTCGGCATGCGCGCGAGCGGCATTCATCAGCGCCTCGCCAACACCCGAACGGCGCGCGCTTTCGTCGACATACAGATCGCTGAGCAACCAGGCCGGTTCCAGCGCCAACGAAGAATGAAAGGGATAAAGCTGCACGAAGCCCTGCGCGGCGCCCTGCTCGTCGCGGGCGATGAACAACTGTGAATCCCCACGCTGCAGGCGCAGGTCAAGGAAAGCGGCGATCTCCGCCTCGTCGCGCGGCACTTGATAGAAGCGCAGATAGCCAGCAAACAGACGGGTGAGATCGCCAAGGTCGGCAGCAACAGCAGCAGATACCGTCATGGCGGGCTCCAGGATGCTCGAAAAAACAGTATAGGCGAGGAGGCGTAGGCCATATTGGCGCTGTTGTCAGTAGTCAGCCCAATTAATCGTGTACGGTTTTGATTATTTTATGGAACAATAGCGCACTTTTTTGCACACATAGCGTATTGATCGTGACCATAAATAGTCTTTTGGTCGCAGACTGACGCTACCCCGCTGCATTTACCCAGGTTCTTGATGTAGTATGCCGCGCTTTGGACTACAAGACGGAAAACCCGTCGCCAAAGCGGCTATTGAGTAGAGCTCAGAGAGAGTGAGGCAAGTGATGACTGAACGCGTTCAAGTCGGCGGCCTGCAGGTCGCCAAAGCCCTGTACGACTTCGTGAACAACGAAGCCATTCCCGGTACCGGCATCGCTGCCGACAAGTTCTGGGCCGGTGCCGCTGCGGTCATCAAGGACCTGGCGCCGAAGAACCGTGCCCTGCTGGCCAAGCGCGACGAACTGCAGGCGCAGATCGATGCCTGGCACCAGGCGCGCAAGGGTCAGGCCCATGACGCCGCTGCTTACAAGGCCTTCCTCCAGGAAATCGGCTATCTGCTGCCGGAGCCGGAAGACTTCCACGCCACCACCACCAACGTCGACGAAGAAATCGCCCGCCTGGCCGGCCCACAGCTGGTGGTACCGGTGATGAACGCGCGCTTCGCCCTGAACGCCTCCAACGCCCGCTGGGGCTCGCTGTACGACGCGCTGTACGGCACCGACGTGATCAGCGAAGAAGGTGGCGCCGAGAAAGGCAAGGGCTACAACAAGGTCCGCGGCGACAAGGTCATCGCCTTCGCCCGCGCCTTCCTCGACGAGGCCGCACCGCTGGCTGCCGGCTCGCATGTCGACTCCACTGGCTACGCCATCGTCGACGGCAAACTGGTCGTCGCCCTCAAGGGTGGTAGCAACAGCGGCCTGCGTGACGACGCGCAACTGGTCGGTTTCCAGGGCGAGGCCAGCGCGCCGATCGCCGTGCTGCTCAAGCACAACGGCCTGCACTTCGAGATCCAGATCGACGCCTCCAGCCCCATCGGCAGCACCGACGCCGCTGGCGTGAAAGATGTACTGATGGAAGCGGCGCTGACCACCATCATGGACTGCGAAGACTCCGTCGCGGCCGTCGATGCCGATGACAAGGTGGTGGTCTACAAGAACTGGCTGGGCCTGATGAAGGGCGACCTGGCCGAGCAAGTATCCAAGGGCGGCCAGACCTTCACCCGCACCATGAACCCGGATCGCGTCTACACCCAGCCGGACGGCTCCGAGCTGACCCTGCACGGCCGTTCGCTGCTGTTCGTGCGCAACGTCGGTCACCTGATGACCAACCCGGCCATCCTCGACGCCGAAGGCAACGAGATCCCGGAGGGAATCCAGGACGCGCTGTTCACCAGCCTGATCGCGGTGCACAACCTGATCGGCAACACCAGCCGCAAGAACACCCGCACCGGCAGCGTGTACATCGTCAAACCGAAGATGCACGGCCCGGAAGAAGTCGCCTTCACCAGCGAGATCTTCGCCCGCGTCGAGGATGTGCTGGGCCTGGCCCGCAACACCCTGAAAGTCGGCATCATGGACGAAGAGCGCCGCACCACCGTCAACCTCAAGGCGTGCATCAAGGCCGCCAGCGAGCGCGTGGTGTTCATCAACACCGGCTTCCTCGACCGTACCGGTGACGAGATCCACACCTCCATGGAAGCCGGCGCCGTGGTGCGCAAGGCCGCCATGAAGAGCGAAGCCTGGATCGGCGCCTACGAGAACAACAACGTCGACGTCGGTCTGGCCACCGGCCTGCAGGGTCGTGCACAGATCGGTAAGGGCATGTGGGCCATGCCGGACCTGATGGCGGCTATGCTCGAGCAGAAAGTCGCGCACCCGCTGTCCGGCGCCAACACCGCCTGGGTTCCGTCGCCGACCGCCGCTGCCCTGCACGCACTGCATTACCACAAGGTCGACGTGTTCGCCCGTCAGGCCGAACTGGCCAAGCGCGCCCCGGCTTCGGTTGACGACATCCTGACCATTCCACTGGCCAAGGACACCAACTGGAGCGCAGAGGAAATCCGTAACGAGCTGGACAACAACTCGCAAGGCATCCTCGGCTACGTGGTGCGCTGGATCGACCAGGGCGTCGGCTGCTCCAAGGTGCCGGACATCAACGACGTTGGCCTGATGGAAGACCGCGCCACCCTGCGCATTTCCAGCCAGCTGCTAGCCAACTGGCTGCGCCACGGCATCGTCAGCGAAGCGCAGGTGGTGGAAAGCCTCAAGCGCATGGCGCCGGTGGTGGATCGTCAGAACGCCAATGACCCGCTGTATCGCCCGATGGCCCCGGACTTCGACAACAACGTCGCCTTCCAGGCCGCGCTGGAGCTGGTGATCGAAGGCACCAAGCAGCCCAACGGCTACACCGAGCCGGTGCTGCACCGCCGCCGTCGCGAGTTCAAGGCCAAGAACGGCCTTTAAGTCGCGCATCCTGTAGGAGCGGATTTATCCGCGAAAGCTGCACCTACGAGCCAAYAAAAAACCGCCTGCGAGGGCGGTTTTTTATTGGTTGCGGCGCCGCCTTGTGGGAGGCGCTTTAGCGGCGACTTTGGTGTACAACGTCGCGGCTAAAGCCCCTCCCACAGCCCCGTAGCCCGGATGCAATCCGGGGATGCCCGCCTCCTCCCCCTACTTAGGTGCAATGGGCAAGCCGACCAGCCAGGGCCACACTGACAACATCCCGAAACTGCGAGGCGCACGCCCATGAGCAAGGCCGACGCGATGGCCGATGCGGGCAAGACAGCGGTGCTGCAGAACATCCACGGCACCATGGAGTTCCTGCAGAAGTTCCCGCCTTTCAACCAGATGGACACCGCCCATCTGGCGTTTCTGGTCGAGCACTGTCAGCTGCGCTTCTATGCCGAGGGCGATTCGATCATCAAACCCAGCGATGGCCCGGTCGAGCACTTCTACATCGTCAAGCAAGGCCGTGTGCATGGCGAGCGCCCGCACAGCGCCCGGCGTGGCACGGAAACCACTTTCGAGATCACCGCCGGCGAGTGCTTCCCGCTGGCTGCGCTGATCGGCGAGCGCGCCACGCGCACCGAGCACCTGGCCGCCGAAGATACCTTCTGTTTGCTGCTGTCCAAGCTTGCCTTCGTCAAACTCTTCGCCGTTTCCAACCCGCTGCGCGACTTCGCCCTGCGTGGGGTCAGCAGTCTGCTCGATCAGGTCAACCAGCAGGTGCAGTTGCGCGCGGTGGAAACCCTCGGCGCACAGTATTCGCTGGATACCCGCCTGGGCGAACTGGCCATGCGCCAACCCATCGGCTGCGCCCCTGACACGCCGCTGCGTGATGCCGTGCGAATGATGCACGAGCAGCATGTGGGCAGCATCGTGGTGCTCGACCCAGCCGACAAACCGCTGGGTATTTTCACCCTGCGTGACCTGCGCAGGGTGGTGGCCGATGGTGTCGACCTGGCCCAGCCCATCGACAACCTGATGACGCCCAACCCTTTTCACCTGGCGCCTGATGCCAGCGCCTTCGACGCCGCTATCGCCATGACCGAGCGGCATATTGCCCATGTCTGCCTGGTGGAGCACGAAAAGCTGTGCGGGGTGATTTCCGAGCGCGATCTGTTCAGCCTGCAGCGTGTCGACCTGGTGCACCTGGCACGCACCATCCGCCATGCCGGCAAGGTCGAGACCCTGGCCGGACTGCGCAGCGACATCCGCCTGCTGGTCGACCGCATGCTCGCCCACGGCGCCAGCTCGACGCAGATCACCCATATCGTCACCCTGCTCAACGACCACACCGTATGCCGAGTGATCGAGCTGACCCTCGAGGACATGGGCGATCCAGGCATACCCTTCACCTGGCTGTGCTTCGGCAGCGAAGGCCGCCGCGAGCAGACCCTGCACACAGATCAGGACAACGGCATTCTCTTCGAGGCCGAAAATGCCAGCGAGGCCGCCGCCACCCGTGAGCGCCTGCTGCCGATCGCCCGCGAGATCAACCAGCGCCTGGCGCAGTGCGGCTTTACCCTGTGCAAGGGCAACATCATGGCCGGCAACCCCGAGCTGTGCCTGTCGCGCGAGGAGTGGTCGCGGCGCTTCGCCGGCTTCGTCCTCGAAGCCACGCCGGAAAATCTGCTGGGCTCGACCATCTATTTCGACCTGCGCGCGATCTGGGGCCCGGACGAAGGCTGCGAACAGCTACGCGAGGAGCTGCTCGGACGCATCGCCAACAACAGCCTGTTCCAGCGCATGATGGCGGAGAACGCCCTGCGCCACCGCCCGCCGGTTGGACGCTTCCGCGACTTCGTGGTGGCCCGTTCGGGCGCCGACAAGGACACCCTCGACCTCAAGGTGCAGGGCCTTACGCCATTCGTCGACGGAGCCCGTTTGCTCGCGTTGGCCAACGGCATCAGCGCGGTCGGCACCCTGGAGCGCCTGCGCGCGCTGATCACCAAGGGCGTGATCGAGGCCCTGGACGGCGCCGCCTATGAAGAGGCCTACCACTTCATTCAGCAGACGCGCATGCAGCAGCATCAACTGCAGGCACGCGACGAGCTGCCCTACTCCAACCGGGTCGACCCCGACCACCTCAACCACCTGGACCGGCGCATTCTGCGCGAGTCGTTCCGCCAGGCGCAGCGCCTGCAGAGCAGCCTGGCCATGAGGTATCAGCTATGAGCAAGTTCACCTGGTTCACCGGCCGTGGTCCGGCCCTGCCCCAGCAGCAGCTGCAACGCCGCGTTGCTCTGAGTGCGCCGGCGCCGCTCGACGAACGCCCGCTGCACCAGCAGCGCTTCGTCGTCCTCGATCTGGAAACCACCGGCCTGAATATGCGCCGCGATCAGGTACTGGCCATCGGCGCAGTGGTGATCGATAACGGCGCCATCGACTTCGCTGAGCAGTTCGAATGCACGCTGCACCGCGCCGATCACCAGGCCAGCGCCAGCACCCTGATCCACGGCATCGCCCCCAGCGAAGTGGCCCGCGGCGTGGAACCGGCAGAGGCACTGCTGGATTTCATGGAGTTCGTCGGCAGCAGTCCGCTGCTGGCGTTTCATGCCGAGTTCGACCAGCGTATGCTGGCCCGCGCACTGCGCCAGAGCTTGGGCTATCGCCTGCAGCACAGCTTCTTCGATGTCGCCGAAATCGCTCCGCTGCTATGCCCACAATCGCGCATTCGCCAAGGCGGGCTCGATGAATGGGTCGCCGAATTCGGCCTGCAGGTGCACCAGCGTCACAACGCCAGCGCCGACGCCCTGGTCACCGCCGAGCTGGCACTGATGCTGTTTAGCAAGGCGCGCCGTCAGGGCATCGACAGCCTCTGCGAACTGGAGCGCCAACTGGCCAGCCAGCGTCGGCGCCAGCACGCCATGTGACCACCATGCACCACGGCGCAATCGCAACGTTTCCTCGGCCCTGACCTCTTCTGCAGCAAAACAGTTCACCAGCCCCAGGTGCGCACCGCGCACCCTACGGATTGGCGTCACGTAGGGTGCGCCGCGCGCACCAAGACTTTCGGCACCGTCCCTCCTGGTGGATGGGTGAAGCGTCATCCACCCTGAGAAAAGCCTACAGGCCGCGTCTCGGCACGTAGGGTGGATGGCGCTCTTTCATCCACCATGGGCACTCCGGCAATACTGGCCAGCCGGCACACCATGTGACCACCGTGCACCACGGCGCAATCGCAATGCATCCTTGGCCCTGATCTCTCCTGCAGCAAAGCAGTTCACCAACCCCAGGTGCGCACGGCGCACCCTACGGATTGGCGTCCACGTAGGGTGCCCGCGCGCACCGACACTTCGGTACCGTCCCTCCTGGTGGATGGGGGAAGCGTCATCCACCCTGCGAAAAGCCTAAAGATCCCGCATCAGCAGCCCGTACTCCAATTGCACATCTGCCGGCAACGGCAGGTACAGCACATGGCCGTCGCCCGGCGCCACTTGCTGCGCCTGCCCCTGTGCGCTCTCCAGTTGCTTCAGGGTGAAGTGCAGGTTGCCCTGCGGCGTCATCAACTCCAGCTCATCACCCACAGTGAAGCGATTCTTCACCCTGACCTCGACCAGTTCGCCACGGCGCTCGCCGGTCAGCTCACCGACGAATTGCTGACGCTCCGCAAGCGAGCTGCCGCGCTCGTAGTTCTGGTATTCGTCATGTACGTGGCGACGCAGGAAGCCCTCGGTGTATCCACGATGCGCCAATGACTCCAGGCTCCCAAGCAGGCTCGGATCGAAAGGCTTGCCCGCCAGTGCATCGTCGATAGCGCGGCGATAGACCTGCGCGGTGCGTGCCACGTAGAAGTGGCTCTTGGTGCGCCCCTCGATTTTCAGTGAATGCACGCCCATGCGCACCAGCCGCTCGACGTGCTGCACCGCGCGCAGGTCCTTGGAGTTCATGATGTAGGTGCCGTGCTCGTCTTCGAAGGCAGCCATCTCCTCGCCCGGACGACCGGCCTCTTCCAGCACGAAAGCCTGGGTCGTCGGTGCGCCCTGACCGAGGGTTGGGTCAACCACACGGACGATCTCGCCCAACTCGTTCTCGGCCGCAGGCGTGGCCTGGTACTGCCAGCGGCAAGCGTTGGTGCAGGTTCCCTGGTTAGGGTCGCGGCGATTGATGTAGCCCGACAGCAGGCAGCGCCCGGAATAGGCCATGCACAGCGCGCCGTGGACGAATACCTCCAGCTCCATGCCTGGCACCTGCCTACGGATCTCCTCGATCTCTTCCAACGACAGCTCACGCGACAGGATCACCCGCGTCAGCCCCTGCTGGCGCCAGAACTCGACACTGGCCCAGTTCACCGCATTGGCCTGCACCGAGAGGTGAATCGGCATCTGCGGGAAGTGCTGGCGTACCAGCATGATCAGGCCCGGATCGGACATGATCAGCGCATCCGGCGCCATCTCGATCACCGGCGCCAGGTCCTTGAGGAAGGTCTTCAGCTTGGCGTTGTGCGGGGCGATGTTGACCACCACGTAAAACTGCTTGCCCTGGGCGTGCGCCTCATCGATGCCGAGCGCCAGGTTGGCATGGTCGAATTCGTTGTTGCGTACCCGCAGGCTGTAACGCGGCTGCCCGGCATACACCGCGTCGGCGCCGTAGGCGAAGGCGTAGCGCATGTTCTTCAGGGTGCCGGCTGGCGACAACAGTTCGGGGAAACGGGGCATGACCGCAAGCTCGAAAAATCAGGGGCTGGCGATTCTATGCAGGTGGCAGGCGTGAATATTGATCTGAGTCTATCGGACCCGGAAAAGCGCCCGAGTCCGGCACCATCGGTGGAGGGTCGGTGCGCACGGCGCACCCTAAAGTGAGAGGAATCCGCAAATAGGGGCTGGTCGCCCAGGTCGCGTGCACCGATGCTGCGCTTTCGGGTAGGGTGCGCCGTGCGCACCGCTGCCGCGACGCAAGAATGGCGCGCTAGCGACACACCTGACGATACAGCGCGTCATCCTTGTCGATTCGCTTGAGCTGTGCCAGCTGAGGCTGTTTCTTCTCGTCCAGCGGCAACAACTCGCCGGTTGCGCAATTGAGCAGGTGGGCGCGGTGCGAAACGTGGTCGATGTGCTGCTTCTCGAAGCGATAGAGCATGAACTCGGCCACTTGGGCGTCCGCCACCTGCTCGCGCACAACGCTCTTGCTGTCGAGTACGGTGAAGGCGGTGACCATCGGTACGAAGTAGCTCCACGGGCGCCAGAACACGTGGCCCGCTTCTGTCGCGACCACGACTGACTCCTTGGGCTGGCGCGCCTGCTGATGCTCGAACCAGGAATACTCGTAGAACACCTGATAACCCAGCATCCCCAGACCACCGAACAGCGGCACGATCCACTTCGGCAGTTTGTTACGCGTCAGTTTGCGCAGCAGCAGAGCGATACCGGCAGCGCCGAGCCCCGCCACCACGATGGCAAGCAAAGTCCACAACATATGGTTGTTCCCGAAAAAAGACGGGCCTCCAGTGGAGGCCCGTCTGTCAGACCCTGGACCATCGACAGATGGCGTCAGGCCAGGATTATGCTTAGTGGCTCAGAGCGGCACCAGCACCTTTGGGGGTACGTACGCTTTCCACCAGATCCTGGATCTCCTGCGGCGGTGCGGCGGTGACCATCGATACGCCGTAGGCCACGGCGAAGTTGATCAGGGCGCCGACGGTACCGAAGGAAGCCGGGGAGATACCCATGAACCACTGGTCCGGGGTATTGGGCAGCATGTTGGTCTCCGGAATGAAGAACCAGCCCAGGTAGGTGAAGATGTACAGCAGGGTGATCACCAGGCCGGCGACCATACCGCAGATCGCACCCTTGTCGTTCATGCGCTTGGAGAAGATCCCCATCATCAGCACCGGGAACAGGGTCGCCGCGGCGATACCGAAGGCCAACGCCACCACCTGCGCGGCGAACCCTGGTGGATTCAAGCCCAGATAGGTCGCCAGCAGAATCGCTGCAGCCATCGATATCCGCGCCGCCATCATCTCGTTCTTCTCGCTGATCTTCGGGTTGATCAGGGTCTTGATCAGGTCATGACTGATCGCCGAAGAAATCGCCAGCAACAATCCCGCCGCCGTCGACAGTGCCGCCGCAATGGCGCCCGCCGCGATCAGACCGACCACCCATGCAGGCAGGTTGGCGATCTCCGGGTTGGCCAGAACCAGGATGTCGTTGTTCACGGTCAGCTCGTTACCGTTCCAGCCACGCTCTTGAGCAGTTGCGGTAAAGGCCGGTGCGGCATCGTTGTACATCTGGATGCGGCCGTCGCCGTTCTTGTCTTCCCACTTGATCAGGCCGGTCTGTTCCCAGTTTTTGACCCACTCAGGACGCTCTTCGTAGGACAGGGCCGGGGCCGAAGCGCCTTCCGGATAGATGGTGGTCATCAGGTTCAGACGTGCCATGGAGGCCACGGCCGGAGCAGTCAGGTAGAGCATGGCGATGAAGATCAGAGTCCAGCCAGCCGACCAACGTGCATCGGAAACCTTCGGCACAGTGAAGAAACGGATGATCACGTGCGGCAGACCGGCAGTACCAATCATCAGCGACATGGTGAACAGCACCATGTTCAGCTTGTTGTCGACATCGGCGGTATAAGCAGCGAAGCCCAGGTCACGCACCACTTCATCGAGCTTCTGCAGCAGTGGCAAGCCAGACTCGACATGGTCACCGAACAGGCCCAGCGGCGGGATCGGGTTACCGGTCAGCTGCAGGGAGATGAAGATAGCCGGGATGGTGTAGGCCACGATCAGTACCACGTACTGCGCGACCTGGGTGTAGGTGATGCCCTTCATGCCGCCGAATACGGCGTAGGCGAACACCACGGCCGCAGCGATCCAGATACCGGTGGAGTTGCTCACTTCGAGGAAGCGCGAGAAGGCAACGCCGGCACCGGCCATCTGACCGATCACGTAGGTCACGGAGATGATCACTAGGCAGATCACTGCAGTCAGGCGCGCGCCACGACTGTAGAAGCGATCACCGATGAAGTCCGGTACGGTGAACTTGCCGAACTTGCGCAGGTAGGGCGCCAGCAGCATCGCCAGCAGCACGTAGCCACCGGTCCAGCCCATGAGGAAGGTGGAGTTGGCATAACCGCCGGCGGCAATCAGGCCCGCCATGGAGATGAAGGATGCAGCGGACATCCAGTCAGCGGCAGTCGCCATGCCGTTGGTGACCGGATGCACACCACCGCCAGCGACGTAGAACTCTTTGGTGGAGCCGGCACGCGCCCAAATGGCGATGCCGATGTAGAGCGCGAAGGACGCGCCTACGAACAACATGTTGATGACGAATTGGCTCATGACCACTTACTCCTCGACGCCATATTCTTTATCGAGTTTGTTCAGTCTCCACGCGTAGTGAAAAATGAGCCCGATGAAGAAGAGGATGGAGCCTTGCTGTGCAAACCAGAATCCGAGGTCGGAACCGCCGACGGAGATTCCCGCGACCATCGGACGCAGAATCATGGCGAATCCGTAGGAAACCAGCGCCCAGATAATCAGGCTCCAGGTGATGAGCCGCACATTGGCCTTCCAATAGGCCGCAGCATTTGTTTGTTCAGAAGTCATAGACGCCTCCGGTTATTGTTATTCTGATGCAGCTTCAAGCTAGCAGCAGGCCAGTACCGGCCGACAGATAGACATTGGTATTAGCCGCATCGCGACGTTTCGTGGATTCATTGCAAACGCTAAAAACGCTAGTAGAGAAGCGGCATCTTTCAAGTGATTCACTGCGACAAAACCGCATTTGATAATGATTCTCTAAGGCAATAGAATCCCGGGCCCTCCCCCTCCCCCGCCCCAAGGATTCACACCATGCGACGCCTGGTCGTACCGCTGCTCGCCCTTCCCGTCCTCGCCTGTCACAACGCCTTCGCCAGCTCGGACAACGACACGCCACTGGCGCTTGAAGAAATGCAGATCACCGCCCCCAGCGAGCGGGCCGACGGCCCGGTGGATGGTTACCGTGCCAGCCGCTCGGCCAGTGCCACCCGAACCGACACGCCAATCCACGAGATCCCACAGTCGATCAGCGTCGTCCCCGCGCAGGTGGTGCAGGACATCGGCGCGGTGCGCCTGGAAGATGCGCTGGACTATGCCGGCGGCGTGGAGCGCGGCAACAACTTCGGCGGCCAGGGTCTGACCGAATTTCTGATTCGCGGCTTCAACAGCCAGGAGTTCTACCGCAACGGTTTCGCCGTCAACCGTGGCTACCCGAACATGCCCGACGCCAGCACCATCGAGCGCATCGAAGTGCTACGCGGCCCGGCCGCCATGCTCTATGGCCGCAGCGATCCGGGCGGCACCTTCAACATCGTCAGCAAGCAGCCGCAGGCCGAGCGCCGCACCGTGCTCGGTAGCCAGGGCAACAGCGAGGGCCTGCGCCGTGGCACCCTCGACACCACCGGTGCGCTGGATGAGCAAACCGCCTTCACCTACCGCCTGAATTTGGTGGCCGAGGGCGGCGACAGCTTCCGCGATGACGTCGAGAGCGAGCGCTACAACGTCGCCCCGGTACTGCGCTGGCAGCTCAATGAAGACAGCGCTGTCACCCTCGAGGGCGACTACCTGCACAACCGCCACCCGCTCGACCGTGGCGTCACCCGCTACGCCAACCAGCAGGGCAAGCTGCCGCGCGACCGCTTCCTCGGCGAAGAAGCCGCCGGCAAGCTGACCAACGAGAACGCCAGCACGCAACTGCGCATCGAGCATCTGCTCAACGACAGCTGGACCCTGCGCGGCGGCGTACAGTACCTCGATGGCAAGATCTACGGCGGCGCCGTGGAGAACAACAGCAACGCCTACACCGGCTTGGCAGCAGGTGCCAGCACCATCGGGCGCAACTACAACGAGCGCTGGCTGAACTGGAACGACGTCAACGCCCAGGCCAACGCCGAAGGCAACTTCGATCTCGCCGGCTTCGCTCACACCCTGCTGGTGGGCGTGGAGTACGACAAGTTCAACTACAACTCGCTGATCATCCGCTCGCCGGGCGGCGGCGCTTACCCCATCGACCTGTACAACCCGGTGCATGGCCAACCGCTGCCGGCGCTGACCCGCACCACCACCCACGACGCCGAAACGCTGAAGTCCTACGCCTTCTACCTGCAGGACCAGATCGCCCTGACCGAACGCCTCAAGGCGCAGGTGGGTGCGCGTATCGAGCGCTTCGAGCAGAGTTATGCGGACAAGCTCAACGCTGGCGGCAACTGGGATCAGGCGCATAACGCCGTCACCCCGCGCTTCGGCCTGATCTACGACCTCACCGACGAACTGGCGGTGTTCGCCAACACCTCGCGCTCGTTCAAGCCCAACCGCGGCGCGGACCGCTTCGGCAACGCCTTCGATCCGGAAAAAGGAATCGCCCATGAAGTCGGCATCAAGTACGACATGGCCGACCGCGACCTCAGCCTGACCGCCGCCCTGTTCCATATCGTCAAGGAAAACGTGCTGACCAGCGATCCGCTCGACAGCACCCGCAGCATCGCCGCCGGCGAAGTGCGCAGCCGTGGTTTCGACATCAACCTGGCCGGCAACATCACCCCACAATGGCGTGTGATCGGCGGCTATGCCTACGTCGACGCCGAAGTCAGCGAAAGCACCAGCACCACCATGCCGGTGGGCTCGCGCCTGGCCAACGTGCCACGCCACAGCTTCAACCTGCTCGACACCTACGAGTTCGACAGCGGAGCCCTGACCGGCCTGGGCCTGGGCGTTGGCCTGAAATACGTCAGCGAGCGTCAGGGCCAGACCAGCAATAACACCTTCGACATGGACGGCTATGGCCTGGTCGACCTGTTGGCCTACTACCCGCTGACCGAGAACGTGCGCCTGAACCTCAACCTGAACAACGTCTTCGACAAGCACTACGAAGAACGCGCCTGGAACGTCTGGAGTTATCCGGGTGAGCCGCGCACGCTGCAGGCGGGGATTTCGGTCAGCCTGTAACCATGAGCGCCAGGTGGGCGGCGCTCACCTGGCGCTCAGCGTTGTAGCCCGGATGCAATCCGGGGATGGTCTGTTGCGCTGTTCTCGGACTGCACCCGGGCTACGGGCCTTCAGAGCGGGTCGGAGGCCAGTTCGATCGGCAGCAGATAGCGCTCCTCGTCGTACTCGATGGGCAACTGGTAGCGGTGCGTGCTCTCTTCGACGGTCTGGCATTGACCATCGACCAGCGCCATGCGTCGTTCGACACGGGTGTCCTTGAGCCACAGATCGCGATAGCCCTCGTTACCGATACGCTCGGTGATGATGACCACCCCCTTGGTTTCGCTGAACTCTCCCGTGCAATTGGTATCCCACTCGCCCCATGACAGCGCGACCGGCAACTCCCCGAGCAGCGGTCGAAGGCGCTGTGCCTCCAGCTCATACAGATGCAGCTGCGTTTCACTGAAGGGATTTGCCCGCGAACTGTTCTCGCGCGAGATTCGCAGACCAAAAGCCAGATCATCTCCACGCAGACGATAAGGCGCGGTATCGAAGGCCAACCTGGTCACGTAGATCGCATCCCAGTCCAGCCGATTGGGCTCCACCAGCCGTGCCACGACATGGTGCTTGACGCTATCGAGCAGCAGCACTTCAAGATCCGTCTCGCCATGACTTTCGTGCTCTGCGCGCACCAGTGGCATCGCGATCAGGGTCAGCTCAGGCCGCGCCGGCCAGACCTTGCAAATGCTCTGTTCGGCATCCACCCGATAGCGCCCGCGCTCATCCTCGAGCACCTGACTGGCTGTATGGCCCGGGTGGGCAATCTCGATCCAGGTGGGCAACTGCTGCCGACAATCATCGGCCTGTGCCAGGCTCGCCAACAGCAGACAACCAAGCGCGGTGGTCAGTCTCTTTTTCATCCTTGAAGCACTCCCGTTCAACGAACCGCGAGTCTACGCGGCTGCCCGCCCACTGCCCATGATGAACATCGCGAAACAACCAGGCGATACGCAGCGCCAAGAGATGCCCGGCGCGCGCCTCCTCGCGCAAACCGACATGCCCACTCATGCCCGATACCACAGGCGCATGAAGCCCAGCGCGAGCAGCAGGCCGACCTGACCCAGCGCCGCACACAGCGACAGGAAAGAGCGCAGCGTGCTGTTTTGCGCCGCGTCCTGTATGCCGGTCAGAGCACTCCAGAGGCTCTCTGGCAGCACCATCAGACTCAGACTTGCCAGCGGTTTGCCAGTCAGCAGCAGGCCGTCGATCAGGTTGAACCAGCCGCAGAACATCAGGCCGATGAGGATCATCACCGCCACCACCAGGCCGAGGCCCAGGCAGGCGGAAAACTGCATGAGAAGACGCATGGGATTCCCTCCAGAGACAGGGCGCGGCCTGCACCGCGCCGATCAGGTTCAGGCTTGCGGAGCGCTGCGGGCGACGCCGTACCAGTCCAGTTTCCGGGTCAGTACCATCACGCTGCCGAGTACGCCGAACACCAGCAGCGAGCCCATCAGCAGGGCGTAGTCCTCGGCGTTGAGCAGGCCGTAGAGCATGGCGTACAGGGCTGCCAGCAAGGCGCCGAAGCCCATGCCACGCCGCCAGCTGTGCAACACGAAGCTGACGTAGAAGCCGATCAGGCCGACGCAGGCGCTGGCGGACAGGCCGTAGGCCAGGGCGAACTCCAGATGCTCGGAGAGCGACAAGAGCAGCAGGTAGAACAGCGCCAGCGACAGGCCGACCAAGGCGTACTGCACCGGGTGCACGGCCAGGCGCTTGAGCACCTCGAAGAGGAAGAAGGTGGCGAAGGTCAGGGCGATGAACAGCAGCGCATATTTGATCGCACGGTCGGTCTTCAGGTACTGATCCACCGGGTCGACGAAACTCACCCCGAAGTTGCGGCCGAACAGCCCCTGGCAACGATCACCGCCTACGCAGTCGCGCAATGCTTCTTCCAGGTTGGTGGCGAAGAAACTGGTCTGCCACTCGGCGATAAAGCCTGCAGCGCTGATCTCGCGGCGGCTCGGCAGGTATTCACCGACAAAGCTCGGATGCGGCCAGTCGGAGCTCAGCTTGACCCGGCTATCGCGCCCGACCGGCACCACCGAGAGCTGCTCGGTGCCCTGCAGCTTGAGGTCGAAGGCGAACTCGAGGGTTTGCCCGCCCTGCGCATCCAGGGCCGGGATCGGTGCATGCACGCCGGCGCCGAAGTTATCGTCAGCACTGCCTGGCGCGAAGCTCAGGGTCTGGCCATTGAGGCGCAGTTGCAGGTCGTTGCTGATGCCGCGGATATCGCTGATACCGACCGAGAGGAAGGGTTTCTCGAAGCGGTAGAAGCCCAGCTCGTCACCCAGTCCCAGGCGCGCCGGCAGGCGGAATTGGCCGCTGACCTGACTGTCGCTGCGGTACAGGCGCGCCTCGTAGATGCCACGGGCACGCAGCTCGGTGCCAACTGTCCCTTCGAGCACGAAGCGCTCCGGCAGGAAGTACAGGCGACCACGCCGCTGACGCTCTTCGCTGTAGCGCTCGCCAGTCTTCTCGTTGGTCTTCCACTCGTGGGTGGTCTTGATATAGGGCAGCACCAGGATCGGCCCGGTGATCTGCTGGCGGTAGCTGGAACTGCGCGCGATATCCTGCAGCACCTCATGGCGCAGGCCTTGGCGCTCGTCGACCAGGCCATCGATCATCAGCAGGGGAATCATCAGCAGCAGAATCAGCAGGGCGATGGCGCCCAGCTTGAAGCCCAGGGAACGGCTCATGGTACGGCTCTCCGTAGCGAGTGAAGGTACGGCAGAGTCTGGGCAACGGCGGTGGGAGGCGTATGGGGCGAGCGTGGAGATTGTGTGGAGAATGGGTGAAAGAGAAAGGGCGCCGATTCAGGGCGCCCTTTCTAACTGCAATGCGGCATGAGACTGCTCCCGCGTGATGGATATCCGGATCAGCTGATACGGCCGGCACCTACGCGGTCGGCACCATCTTCGGCTACGCGGTTCAGGCCCACGCGGTCAGCACCACCTTCGGCTACGCGGTTCAGGCCAACACGATCAGCGCCACCTTCAGCTACACGGTTCAGGCCAACGCGGTCAGCACCACCTTCAGCTACGCGGTTCAGGCCTACGCGGTCAGCGCCACCTTCGGCTACGCGGTTCAGCCCCACGCGGTCGGCACCACCTTCGGCTACACGGTTCAGGCCCACGCGGTCAGCACCACCTTCGGCTACACGGTTCAGGCCTACGCGGTCAGCGCCACCTTCGGCTACACGGTCCAGGCCCACGCGGTCAGCACCACCTTCGGCTACACGGTTCAGGCCCACGCGGTCAGCACCACCTTCGGCTACACGGTTCAGGCCCACGCGGTCAGCACCACCTTCGGCGACACGGTTCAGGCCTACGCGGTCAGCGCCACCTTCAGCGACTACAGGGGCTGCGGACTGTTGAGCGTTGATCTGCGGCAGGGCGAAAGCACTGGCGGACAGGGCGGCGATAACGAAGCTGGCGAGGATTTGCTTTTTCATGTTCGTTCTCCTGAGAGGGGGTGATTAACTGGCTACGGTTGCCATGTTACGCACGCCCCAGAACGGCAAAAGGCACATCTCGGGATAGTGACAATCGACGCCATCGATACCTGAGAAATCGCTTATCGATCAGACAGATAGTTGCCACGAACAGTAGCCCAGCGCCGTCCTCGCCTTCAGTCCTATTCGGCACGGCAGCGGGTGAACGGCACTGGCATCTGTATAAAAAACCAGTAAAACTTCGCACCATGCTCAGCCTCGACGCCCCCGAACTCTATTACCTGGCCAACTTCCGCAAGGCCCTCGCCTGGCTCGATACCCATCACCGCGACCTGATGGATGACGCCGAGCGCGCTTTCGTAGCGGATTTCCCCCAGTTGTCACTGCCAGCCCAGGCGCTGCTGGTGCGCCTGGTGATGCGCAAAGGCGTGCACTTTCGTGTCAGCAAACTGCGCTATGCCGAGATCGGCGATATTCCGACCGCTGCCGCTCCCTTGCTGGAACTGGGCTGGCTGATCGACTGCGCCGCACTGAGCTTCGACGAACTCGGCACCCTGCTGCTCAAGGACGAGCTGGCCGCACATTTCGCCAGCGACCTGCCAGGCGGCAACCTGAAGAAAAGCGCAGTGCTCGACCATCTGCGCGAGCGACACACAGAGCCGCGCAGCCTGGCCGACTGGTGCCCGCAGTTGGACGAGCGCCTGCTGAGCCTGGCCATCGGGCCGCTGTGCGACCGCCTGCGCCTGATGTTCTTCGGCAACCTGGCGCAGGACTGGTCGGAATTCGTACTCGCCGACCTGGGGATATTCCGCTACGAGCAGGTGCCGATCACCCCAGGTTCGCGCGGTTTTCGCCACCGCCAGGACGTCGACGACTACTTGCACTTGCGCGCCTGCCGCGAGGCTTTCGAGGCCGGCATGGCGGTAAACGAGGTACTGCAGCAGCTCGGCGATTTCAGCAGCGACAGCGCCCACATCGGCGAACGCCACCAGCGCCTGCTGCTGCAACTGGCGCAGCATCTAGAGCGCACTGGCGAGCTGGACTCGGCGCTTGCGCTGTACCGCGACACCCGCGCGGTGGGCTCGCGGCAACGGCAGATCCGCGTGCTGGAGCGTCTGGGTCAGGATGCCGAAGCCCTGGCGCTGGCCGAACAGGTAATTGCAGCGCCGCATAATGCCGAAGAAGCGCAACTGGCCGAGCGAGCACGCACACGACTGAGCAAACGCCTCGGCCTGCCGCCGGCGGCCAAGGTGGCGAAACTCATCGAGGATCGCCTCGACCTGCGCCTGCCGCGCGCCGCCAGCGTCGAGCTGGCCGTGGCCATGCACCTGGCCGAGCCGGACGCGCCGGTGCATTACGTGGAGAACACGCTGATCTGTGGGCTGTTCGGCCTGCTCTGCTGGGAGGCGATTTTCGCCCCGCTGCCCGGCGCCTTCTTCCACCCCTTCCACACCGGTCCGGTGGACCTGCACCGCGCCGATTTCCATACACGCCGTAGCGAGCTGTTCGCCGCCTGCCTGGCGCGCCTGGAGGATGGAAGTTACATCGAGGCCATGCGTCGCACCCACGCCGAGAAGTTCGGTATCCAGTCGCCCTTCGTGTTCTGGGAGCTGCTCGGCGCCGAGCGCCTGGAACAGGCGCTGGTCTGCCTGCCGCCGGCGCACCTGGCCGCCTGGTTCCGCCGCCTGCTGGCCGACATCCGCGAGAACCGTGCCGGCATGCCCGACCTGATCCAGTTCTGGCCGGCCGAGGGGCGCTACCGAATGATCGAGGTAAAAGGCCCCGGTGACCGCCTGCAGGACAACCAGAAACGCTGGCTGGCCTTCTGCGCCGAGCACGGCATGCCGGTCAGCGTCTGCTACGTGGAGTGGAGCGATTGAGCCTGCGCATCGCCGTGCGCGAGCTGTGCGAGTTCACCGCCAAGGAAGGTGACCTCGACCTGCGCTTCACCCCCTCGCCCACTGCCGCCGAAGGCATGGCCGGGCACGCCACGGTGGTGGCCCGGCGCGGCCCGGATTACGTCTCCGAGCTGCCGCTGATCGGCGCGTTCGAGGGACTGACGGTCAGTGGCCGCGCCGATGGCTTCGACCCCGAGTTTCGCCTGCTGGAAGAGATCAAGACCCATCGCGGCGACATCTCACGCATCCCCGCCAACCACCGTTTGCTGCACTGGGCGCAGGTCAAGATCTACGGCTGGCTGCTGTGCCAGGAACTGGGCTTCGAGGAACTGGATCTGGCGGTGGTCTACTTCAACGTCATGACCCAACAGGAAACGGTGTTCCGCGAGCGCCATAGCGCCGCCTCACTGGGCGAGTTCTTCGCCCTGCACTGCCGCCGTTACATCCACTGGGCGCGCCAGGAACAGGCCCACCAGCATGCGCGTAACCAGGCGCTAGACACTCTCAGCTTCCCCTATGACGAGTTTCGCCATGGCCAACGGCAACTGGCCGAAGCGGTGTACCGCGCCGCGCGCGACGGCCACTACCTGCTGGCACAGGCCACCACCGGCATCGGCAAGACCCTCGGCACCCTGTTCCCGCAGCTCAAGGCCATGCCCGGCCAGCAGCTCGACCGCCTGTTTTTCTTGAGCGCCAAGACACCCGGCCGACGCCTGGCACTGGATGCCCTGCAGCGCCTGCACGAGCCGGACACACCGCTGCGCGTGCTCGAACACGTGGCCCGTGACAAGGCCTGTGAACACCCGAGCAAAGCCTGCCATGGCGACTCCTGTCCGTTGGCCAAGGGCTTCTACGACCGTCTGCCGGCGGCACGCAGCGCGGCGCTGAAGGAGCGCTGGCTGGATCAGAAGGCCGTGCGCAACATCGCCATCGCCCACGGCGTATGCCCCTACTACCTGAGCCAGGAGCTGTGCCGTTGGAGCGACGTGGTGGTGTGCGACTACAACTACTACTTCGACCTCGGCGCCCTGCTGCACAGCCTGACCCAGATCAACCAGTGGCGCATCTGCCTGCTGGTGGACGAGGCGCACAATCTGGTGGAGCGCGGGCGCGGCATGTACAGCGCCGAGCTGGATCAGGCGCGCTTCAAGGCCCTGTGCCGCGACGCGCCGAAGCGACTGAAGAGCGTGCTGGAACGGGTCGACCGCCACTGGGATCAGCTGCACCGCGAGCAAGAGGTGCCCTATCAGGTCTACCCGCTGGCGCCGGACTTGCTGCTGGCCGCGCTGGGCAAAGCCGTTAGCGCCATCACCGACCTGCTCACCGACCAGCCGGAGGGCAATGCCGGCGAACTGCTCAGCTTCTATCTCGATGCAATGCTGTTCTGCCGCCTGGCGGAAAGCTTCGGCTCGCACTCGCTGTTCGACATCAACCGCGTCGAGGCCGGCAATGGCCGCAGCTACTCGACCCTGTGCATCCGCAATATCCTGCCTGCACCCTTCCTCGGCCCGCGCTTCGAAGACGCCCACAGCGCCACGCTGTTCTCCGCCACCCTCAGCCCCAGCCACTACTACCTCGACCTGCTCGGCCTACCGGAAGAGACCCAGTGCCTGGACGTCGCCTCGCCGTTCAGCGCCGAGCAACTGCACGTGCAGGTAGTGCGCAACCTGTCGACCCGCTACCAGCACCGCGACGCGTCGCTGGCACCGATCTGCCAATTGATGGCGCGCCAGTACGCCGAACGCCCCGGCAACTACCTGGCCTTCTTCAGCAGCTATCAGTACCTGGAACAGGTGCTGCAACAGCTGCGCCGTGATCACCCGCAGATCCCGCTATGGACGCAATCACGGCAGATGGACGAGGCGGCGCGCCAGGGCTTTATCGAACGCTTCCAGATCGGCGGGCGCGGCATCGGCTTCGCCGTGCTTGGCGGTGTGTTCGGCGAGGGCGTCGACCTGCCCGGCGAACGCCTGATCGGCGCCTTCGTCGCCACCCTCGGCCTGGCCCAACTCAACCCGATCAATGAAGAAATCCGCCAGCGCATGGACGCCCTGTTCGGCAATGGCTACGACTACACCTACCTCTACCCCGGCTTGCAGAAAGTGGTGCAGGCCGCCGGCCGAGTGATCCGCACCCCGGAAGACCAGGGCGTGCTCTACCTGATCGACGACCGCTTCGCCCGCCCGGAAGTCCGCCGCCTGCTGCCGACCTGGTGGCAGGTGGAGCTGCTGCGCTTGCCCGTCACGCTGCCCTTGCTGGAAAGCTGAAAAAGCGCGGTGCGCGCGGCGCACCCTACGGGAATGGCGGCGCTTTTGCAGGATGCGCTGCGCGCACCGAATCAGGCGCCCGGCAACTGCAGTATGACTTCCACGCCGCCCTCGATATTGCCGATGCGCAACTCACCACCATGCAGCTCGGCCACTTCCTGGACGAAGTTCAGGCCCAGGCCGGTGCTCTTGCGGCCGCCGTTGGGGCGCGGTAGGGAGTAGAAGCGTTCGGTCAGGCGCGCCAGCGCGTAGTCGGGGATGGCTTCGCCCTGGTTGAACAGGCGCAGCGCGATGCGCTCGCCATCGCGCTCGGCGGCGATGCGGATATGCCCGCCGGGCGGAGTGAAGTCCAGGGCGTTGTCCAGCATGTTGGCCAGTGCCTGGCGCAGCAGGAAGCGCTCGCCGCGCAGGCTGAGGCCTGCTGGCACAACCTGTTCGATCTGCAGGTTGGCGGCGGTGATACGCGCCTGTTGAGCCTGCAGCAGTTCCTCCACCAATGGCGCCAAAGGCACCGGCACGCGCTCCTCCAGACCCTGGCGTTGCTCCACCTGTGCCAGGTGCAGCAGGCGTTCGATAAGGTTCTGCAGGCGCGCGCTTTCCTGCTGGATATTGGCCACGAAACGCTGGCGCTGCTCGGCCGGCATGTCGCCGTCAAGCAGTTCGGCGGCGCCACGGATGGCCGCCAGCGGGCTTTTCAGCTCGTGGGTCAGGGTGTGCACGTAGCGCTCGACGTAGGCCTTGCCCTCCAGCTCGGTGCGCATGCGCTCCACCGCCTTGGCCAACTGACCCAGTTCGCCGCCACGCACAGTGGGCATCTCGGCGCGTTGGCCCTCGCTGACGGCCTGGGCGTAGCGAGTGAGCTTGCCCAGCGCCGCGCTGAGCCACCAGGACAGCCCCGCGCCGATCAACAGGCCGAGGCCGATCAGCCCTGCGCCGAGCCAGCCAAGGCGCGTTTGCGAGCGCTCGATATAGGGCTGCAGGGTGCGGTTGGGTTTGGCCACCGAGACCACGCCGATGATCTGCTCGCCATCCCTGATCGGCGCGGCGACGTACATCACCGAGGAGTCAGGATCTTCCGGGTCTTCACGGGTCGAGCGCGCGCCGTACTGGCCGCGCAGGGTCAGCAGCACATCGTTCCAGCGCGAATAATCCTGGCCGACCGCCAGGCCGGTGGAGTCGAGCAGGACGATGCCCTTGTCGTCGGTGACATAGATGCGGTGGTTGACCTCGGCCTTGGTCAGCCCCCAGATGCTCGCCTGCGGCTGGCGCCGGCCATAGGCTTCCAGCGCTTGGTGCAGACGGCCTTGGCCGAGGGTGCCGGCCTTGACCTCGTCGCGCAATATCTCGGCCAGCAGGTTGGCGGTATCGACCAGGGTTTCCTCGGTGCTCTGGCGCACGCCGGGGCGAATCTCGTCCATCACCGTGCTCAGCACGAACCAGCCGGCCAGGCCAACGAAGAGGAAGTAGACGAGGAAGATGCGCACGCCAAGTGGCATGACTCAGGCCTCCGGCTCGAAACTGTAGCCCAGGCCGCGATGGGTCTGGATCGGCTCTTCGCTCGGGGCGATGGCGCGCAGTTTGGCGCGTACGCTCTTGATATGGCTGTCGATGTTGCGCTCGTAGCCGGCCTCGCTGGCCACGCCGAGGGCATCGAGCAATTGCTCGCGCGAATAGACCCGGCATGGCTGACCGAGCAGCGTGCGCAGCAGGCGAAATTCGTGGCGGGTCAGGCTCAGGGCCTGGCCATGGTAGTGAATGCGAAAGGCGGCATCATCGATCTGGAAAACGCTCGGCGCGCTGGCTGCTGGTGCTTCACGCGGCGCCACGCGCTTGAGGATGGCCTTGACCCTGGCCGCGACTTCGCGCGGGCTGAAAGGCTTGACCACGTAGTCGTCGGCGCCGATTTCCAGGCCAACCACACGGTCGATCTCCTCGCTGCGGGCAGTGAGGAAGATCACCGGCAGCTCGGAGAAACGGCGCAGGCGCTTGCACACCTCGAAGCCGCTGATATCGGGTAGGCCGACATCGAGAATGGCCAGGTCGAAGGTGCCGTTTTCCAGCAGCGTCAGCGCCTCGCCACCCAGGCTCGACCACTGCGTGGCGAAGCCTTCGGCCTGCAGGGCATAGACCAGCGTATCGGCAATCGCGGCTTCATCTTCGACTATGAGTATCTGCGGCATCGGGCGTCCTGCACCTGTGGGGCAACGGCGGCAGACTGCCGGGGGCCGGATCATGCGTCAAGCGGGCGATAGCGTAGGACTGGGGCAAGCCGTCAAAGGTGGTTGGCGGGTTACACCCGCCCTACGTGACAAGCGCCGCTGCGACTGCATGGATGCAGGAGGTAGAACGAAGCAGGACGCCAGAGCCGAAAGCGCCTCCCACGAGGTTTCGCTCACCCGTAGCCCGGATGCAATCCGGGAAATCGTGCCATTCGTTCCCCGGATTGCATCCGGGCTACGCGCTCAGGGAATCTCACCGCGGATGTACTGCTCCAGCTGACGGATCAGGTCGGCCTGTTCGGCAATGGTTTCCTTGACCAGGTCACCGATGGACAGCAGGCCGATCAACTCGCCCTCGGCCAGCACCGGCAGGTGACGCAGACGGCGCTCGGTCATCAGCTCCATGCAGTACTGCACGCTGTCACGTGGACCGACGCTGATGACGTCGCTGGTCATGATTTCACTGATCTTGGTGTTGAGCAGCGAACGCTCGGCCAGCGCTACCTTGCGCACGTAGTCACGCTCGCTGACGATGCCTACCAGGCGCCCGCCGGAGAGCACCACCAGTGCCCCGACACCCTTTTCGGCCAGCACACGCAAACCGTCGAGCAGCGAATCCTCACGGTCGACGCTGTAAACGTAGGCATGGGCTTTATTGCGAAGAACTTCTGCGGCGGTTTTCATGCTGGCGACTCCTTTTGTTGTTATCCGTTTTTAGCAGAGTTGGCCGCCGCGGTCAGCCTCACTGGAGGCTGAATCGTCCAGTATTCTGCGCCAGCCCTTCGCTGCCTCTGCGCAGTTGCTCGGCGGCGCTGCTCACGGCCTGGGCGCCATCGAGTAGTTGTCCGGCGGCCTGATCGACCTGCTGGATATTGCCACTGACCTCATCGGCGGTGGCCGCCTGCTGCTCGGCAGCCGTGGCGATCTGCGCCAGGCGGTCGCTGACGCGCTGCACCGAGTCGACGATGTTCTGCAGTTCATCGCCCATGGCCAGCACGCTGCCGATATCGCCGTCGGCCTGGCTGCAGGCTTCTTCCATCAGAGTGACCGACTGACCAACCACGCGCTGCAGGTTGTCCACGGTCTGGGCGATTTCCTGGGTCGAGTCCTGGGTGCGCTTGGACAGCGAGCGCACTTCGTCGGCGACCACGGCGAAGCCTCGACCAGCCTCACCCGCGCGCGCCGCCTCGATAGCGGCATTGAGCGCCAGCAGGTTGGTCTGCTCGGCAATACCCTTGATCACCTCGACCACACGGTTGATCTGCTGGGTCTGATCGCGCAGTTGCTGCAACGCTGCAGCGCTGTCACCGAGACGGCTGCTGAGATGGCGCATGCTGGCGCTGGTGCGCTCACTGCGCTGGTTGCTGCTCAGCGCCACTTCACGGGTCTGCTGCGCTTCCACTGCGGCCTGCTCGCAGCTTTGCGCCACGCTCTGTGCGGTGGCGGCCATCTGCGTTGCCGCGGTGGCGATCTGACTCATCTGCGCCTGCTGCTGCTCGACGGCATCCAGAGCATCACGCGCCTGGCCACCGAGCAGTTGCACCGTGCTGTCCAGTTGCTGGCTTTCGCGGTTGACGCCTTGCAGCGAGTCGCGCATCTGTTCGACTGCGGTATTCAGCGCCTGGGCGATGGCGGCCAGGTCGTCACGACCGTTGACCTCCATGCGCACGCGCAGGTCGCCGTCACGCAAACTACGCGCGGCCTCGATGATGTTGCTGGTGCTGATGCGGATCGAGGCGTTCAGGCACATCAGCACGTACATCGCCAGCAGGGTCAGCACGCTGAAGGCGCCGATCACCTCGATCATCGAGTGCAGCGCCTGCTGCCGGTAATGGCCGAGGCTGGCGGTGAACTGCTGATAGAGCGCTTGCTGCAGGCCCTGCAGCTGGGTTTCCAGCGTTTCGACACGCTGCACGAACTGCTCGGGCGTGAGCGCCATGGGGCTGGCCTCGAACATGTCGCGGTCGATCTGGGTGAGGAAGTCGTCGAACGCCTTGAGCGAGGCGTCAAAGGGCGCGCTCAGTTGGCGCATGGCCTGCGGCGCCTCGCGCGACAGGGTGATCTGCGCCTTGACCAGTTGCGCCCGTTGCTCGTCCAGGCTGCGGCGCAGATCGCGGATCAGCACCCGGCTCTGCAGGGTGAAATGCTGGGAGACCACAGCGCCATGGCCCTGAGCGGCAAAGGTGCCGAGCTGCTCGAGCAGTCGCGGCATGATGTAGGTGATCTGCTCCATCATCAGGTAGGTGTCGAGGCGTGGATCGAGAATCAGGGTACTGTCCGTCGCCACCTGCTCACGCAAGGCGATCAGCGACAAAAGTGCCTTCTGGTAGCGTTCCAGCGCATCGGGCAGGGCAACCTTGGTCAGCCCTGCAGCTCGCAAACCATCGCGTTCGCCCTGCAGGGCCTGGAAATGCTCGCGCGCCTGATCGCTGATCAGGTCGCTCTGCAGCGGTTCAGCAGCCTGCTGCAGGGCCTCGTCGAGCTTGGCCTCGCGCTGCTGCAGCAGCCCCTGCGCAGCATTCTCGGTGCCCTTCCAACGCGCCAGCAGGGTGCGCTGGGCAATCAGCTCATGCTGCACCTGCGCCATGCGTTCCAATGCTTGCGCGCCTTCCACCTCGAAATCAATGGACTGCAGGCGTGACTGGTAGTCACTGCTGATGATCCACAGCGCGTAACCGAGCGGAAGCGCGAACAACAGGAACACCAGCTGAAACTTGTGGGCAAAACTGAAACGCTGCAGAAGCCGTACACCCGGCTTGAGTACTCCCGTCATAGCGACACCTCAACGACCTAAAGGGCCTACAGGCCTGGCAAAGAATTGCATATAGCAAAAAGCAGGCCCGCCGCCCCTTGGGGCAAGGAAGTCGATACTGGGCACTCTCGACGAGTGTAATGGCCAATGACTATCAGCCTTTTCCGAAATGCGACAATTAACTCAGCATTGGGGACGATCGCGGGTATATCGCTCGGCCGGGTCCACCGCTGCACCAAGATCGCGCATGGCGCTGGCACCGATCAGCAACGGATAGCTGAAGGTGCTGCGATCCGTCAGGTTGACCTCGATGGTGCGCTCTTCTTCGCCCAGGCAGATCGGCATCTCGATCACCGGGCGCTGCGAGTAGGCGACTTCCTTGATCTCGGCGTCACCCTCTTCGGCGCGCTTCTTGATCTCGGCGATGCGCACCAGCGGGTGTTCGTAAATCGTATCTTCGGCGCCATCGACAGCCAGGCGGAAGCGTACCCAGTCTTCGCCGTCGCGCTTGAAGGGTTCGATGTCCTTGGCCGACAGCGAGGCAGTCATCGCGCCGGTATCCATTTTGGCCTTGAGGGTCTGGCCCAGAGCAGGGAGCTTGATCAGTTCGTAGCGGCCGTAAAGGTCCGGTTGTTCATCGGCCATGGTCGGCAGACTGATGGCGGCGGCCAGCAGGAGCAGAGCGTATTTCAAGGTTGAGTCCTCTCGTTTGCGGTGACCGAACCTAGGACTGCCCTGCACCCGGCATGTTCCCTCTGAAAGCGTTACAACGTGCTGCAAACTAGCGTCCGCGCCCCTCCAGATCCATCCCACTCCACAGCTCGTCAAGCCGCTCGAAACCCCAGTCTTCAGCCGACTCACGGCCGACGATGCGGTCCTGATCGGTGATCTTGCTCAGATCGACAACGCTCTGCGGCAACGGCAAACGCGACTTGGCCGAGAAGAACACCTTGACTCTGGGCGCCAGCAGCGCCTTGGGATTCTGCTCCATGACTACCGCCAGGCGTCCACTCTGCAAACGCACCAGCGCGCCGACCGGGTAAATGCCGACGGTCTTGACGAAGGACTGGAACACCAGCTCGTCGAAATGCCCCTTCCACTCGGCCATCTTGCGGATCGACTCGGCCGGGTCCCAGCCCTGCTTGTACGGACGGTTGGACGTGATGGCATCGTACACGTCGCAGACCGCGCCCATCTTCGCCATCAGGCTAATCTGCTCGCCCTGCAGACGGTGTGGATAACCGCTGCCATCGACCTTCTCGTGGTGATGCAGGCACACATCAAGGACCAACGCACTGACCTGCTTGCTGGCGATCAGAATGCCGCCACCCTCCTCCGGATGCTTGCGCACCTTGGCGAACTCGTTGTCGGTGAGCTTGCCGGGCTTGTCCAGCAGCTCCTGCGGTACGGCCATCTTGCCGATATCGTGCAGCAAACCGGCCAGCCCGGCCTCGCGCACGGCCGCTTCGGGCAGACCGAGCTGGCGCGCCAGAGCGATCATCAGCGCACACACGGCGACCGAGTGCATGTAGGTGTATTCATTGCTGTGCTTGAGCCGCGCCAGGCTGATCAGGGCGTTGGGGTGGCGCATCACCGACTCCGAAATTTCCTCGACCAGTGATTCGGCCTGCTCGAACTGCAGCGCCTGGCCCATGCGCGCATCGCTGAACATGTCCATCACCGCCTGCTTGGAGCGCGCGCAGAGCTTCACGGCCTGCTCCAGTTCCTGCTCCATCGACAGCATCTTGACCTTGGGCGGCTCGATAGCGGCGAGCAACCGCGCCTCGGCTTCGCACTGGACCTCGGCCTCTGTCGCGGCTCTCACACCAACGGCGACATCGGCGCCCTTGCTGACGTCGATCCACAACTCGGTGATCGCACTGTCGCGAATACGAGCGAGGTCTTTTTCGGAGTTGAGGACAAACTTGGACTTCCAGAAGGGATGATCCATCCAGGAACCACAGAACTCCTGGATGAACATTCCGACGCGTAGATCAGCGACGGCGATCCGTTTGAGCATGATGCATACCGGCAGGTTGAAGCGCCTTCCGTGGGCGGGATGTCCCTTGGTGACGATCATTGGTTTATAGACGCTGACCTGGCAATAGGCCAGTGGGTGATGCTTTGAGCAAAATGCCGGGCTTGCATAAGATGGCCGCTCACTGCACGCCATGGAGTCGACATGCGCCCTCTGCTGACCGGCCTCGCCAACATCGTCCTGCTGCTCGCCAATACCCTGACCCTGATCGGCCCACTGCTGCTGATCGCCCTGGCCAAGTTCGTCTTGCCCGGGCAAAGCGCCCGCGATACCTGTTCGCGAGGGGTGATGTGGGTGGCCGAATTCTGGGCAGAGAACTGCAAACGCATCTTCGCCCTGCTGACACCGACGCACTGGGACATTCGCGGCAATGCGGAGCTGCGCAGAGACCGCTCCTACCTGGTGATCAGCAATCACCAATCCTGGGTCGACATTCCCGCCCTGGTGCAGGCGTTCAACCGCAGAACGCCCTACTTCAAGTTCTTCCTCAAGCAGCAACTGATCTGGGTGCCCTTCCTCGGCCTGGCGTTCTGGGCGCTCGATTACCCCTTCATGAAGCGCTACTCCAAGGCATTTCTGGACAAGAACCCGCATATGAAGGGCAAGGATCTGGAGATCACCAAGGCCGCTTGCGAGAAGTTCAAGCGCCTGCCGGTGACCGTGGTCAACTACCTGGAAGGCACCCGATTCACGCCGGCCAAGCAGGCCCAGCAGCAGTCGCCCTACCGCTACCTGCTCAAGCCCAAGGCCGGCGGCGTAGCGTTCGTCCTCGCCACCCTCGGCGAGCAGATCGATGCCGTGTTGGACGTGACGCTGGTGTATCCCGGCCAGCAGGTTCCGGGCTTCTGGGCCTTACTCAGCGGCCAGGTGCCGAAGGTGATCATCGATATCCAGACCCTCGAACTGGACCCGGCGCTGTACCAGGGCGATTACGAGAACGACGCCGAATTCCGCCAGTACCTGCAGGAGTGGGTGAGCCAGCTGTGGCGGGACAAGGATGCCCGTATCGAGCGCCTGCGCGAGCGCGACACATCGTAGGGTGCGCCGTGCGCACCGATCTTCCAAAGCCATTGGTGCGCGCGACCTCAGCAGCCCCTCGACGCCCTGTCGTTCGGCTTTCCGAACGAGCCACCCCGACTTATTCGCCAAGCCGAACGCATTACGTCATCGAATAAAAATAAAAACCTTTAAATTCAAGCAGTTACTTGATTAACAGGCACTGGCACATATCCTGCTCCGTCCTCCTCAGGAATGCGATAGACCTTCCCTGAGCAAAGTGGCGTACCGCGCCATCACAACAACAACATCGAGGACTCGATTCATGCGTACCTTCCACCGTGTACTGAGCGTGGCCATTGCCGCCGCCGTCCTTTCCATCCCGGTGACCGCTGCGGAACTGACCGGCACCCTGAAGAAAATCAAGGACAGCGGCACCATCACCCTGGGCCACCGCGACTCGTCCATTCCCTTCTCCTACTTCGGCGACAACTCGCGCCAGCCGATCGGCTACTCTCATGACCTGCAGCTGCAAGTGGTCGAGGCGATCAAGCAGGAACTGGGCATGCCGGACCTGAAGGTACGCTACAACCTGGTCACTTCGCAGACCCGCATCCCGCTGGTGCAGAACGGCACCGTCGACCTGGAGTGCGGCTCCACCACCAACAACATCGAACGTCAGCAGCAGGTCGACTTCTCCGTCGGCATCTTCGAGGTGGGCACCCGCCTGCTGGCCAAGAAGACCAGCGGCATCAACGATTTCGAAGACCTCAAGGGCAAGAACGTGGTGACCACCGCCGGTACCACCTCCGAGCGCCTGATCAAGTCGATGAATGCCGAGAAGAAGATGGGCATGAACGTGATTTCCGCCAAGGATCACGGCGAGTCCTTCCTGATGCTCGAATCCAACCGCGCCGTCGCCTTCATGATGGACGACGCCCTGCTCGCCGGCGAAATGGCCAAGGCCAAGAAGCCGGACGACTGGGCCGTGGTCGGCACCCCGCAATCCTTCGAGATCTACGGCTGCATGGTGCGCAAGGGTGACGCTGGCTTCAAGCAAGTGGTCGACAAGGCCATCAGCGACACCTTCGCCTCCGGCGAGATCAACGACATCTACGCCAAATGGTTCCTCCAGCCGGTGCCGCCGAAGGGTCTGAACCTGAATTTCCCCATGAGCGACGAGCTGAAGAAGCTGATCGCCAACCCGACCGACAAGTCTGCAGAACAGATCTGACGGTGATGCGCCGCAACGCTCACAAGGCGTGACGGCGCGGGGACTCCGGGGAAGCCAGCGGCTTCCCCAACCTAATTCCTGACGAAGCCGAGACCGTCCGCCCAGGCGGATACGGGCAACTCTTGCCTTCGTCAAAGTAGAAACATATCCACGATCTCGCGAGCTAGAGCTATGCAAGGCGCAACGACCAACGGGAGTAACAGCCAAAGGCTGGCCCGAAGGGCGAGCGCCAGCGAGTAAAACAGATGAGGAAGCGGAGTGTGCTGTAGCACATGAGCATGACTCACTTCGTTCGCCCCTTCGGGGCCGCACTGAAGTGCGTTAGTCGCAAGCGACTTCCGAATCTGCTTTTAACGCAGCAGAGCCGACGCGCAGCAGATCGTTTCCTCACAAGAGGGAATCTGCAATGAATTACAACTGGGACTGGGGCATCTACTTCAAGTCCACCGGCATTGGCAGCGAGACCTACCTGGACTGGTTCATCACCGGTCTGGGCTGGACCATCGCCATCGCCCTGGCCGGCTGGATCATCGCCCTGGCGCTGGGCTCTCTGCTCGGCGTGATGCGTACCCTGCCAAACCGCTGGCTGTCCGGCCTGGCCACTGCGTACGTGGAAATTTTCCGCAACGTGCCGCTGCTGGTGCAGCTGTTCCTCTGGTACTTCCTGGTGCCGGACCTGCTACCCGAGCCGCTGGAGCTGTGGTTCAAGCAGGACCTCAACCCTGCCACCTCGGCCTACCTCTCGGTGGTGGTGTGCCTCGGCCTGTTTACCGCCGCGCGGGTCTGCGAACAGGTACGCACCGGCATCGAGGCGCTGCCCAAGGGCCAGACCGCCGCAGCCTACGCCATGGGTTTTCGCCTGCCGCAGATCTACCGCAACGTGCTGCTGCCGCAGGCCTACCGCATCATCATTCCGCCGCTCACCAGCGAGTTTCTCAACATCTTCAAGAACTCCTCGGTGGCGTCGCTGATCGGCCTGATGGAGCTGCTGGCACAGACCAAGCAGACCGCCGAATTCAGCGCCAACCTGTTCGAAGCCTTCACCCTGGCCACGCTGATCTACTTCACCCTGAACATGAGTCTGATGATGATCATGCGCATGATCGAGAAGAAAGTTGCCGTGCCTGGCCTGATCTCCGTAGGGGGTAAATGATGGATTTCAGCGAAATCATCCCCGCCCTGCCAGGCCTGTGGGATGGCATGGCGATGACCCTGCAACTGATGGCCCTGGGCATCATTGGCGGGGTGGCACTTGGCACTCTGCTGGCCCTGATGCGCTTGTCGCACAACAAGCTGCTGGCGAATATCGCTGCCACCTACGTCAACTACTTCCGCTCGATCCCGCTGCTGCTGGTGATCACCTGGTTCTACTTCGCGGTGCCGTTCATCCTGCGCTGGATCACCGGCGAAGATACCCCGATAGGTGCGTTCAGCTCGTGCCTGGTGGCCTTCGTGATGTTCGAGGCCGCGTACTTCTGCGAGATCGTGCGTGCCGGTATCCAGGCCATTCCCAAGGGTCAGATGGGTGCCTCCCAGGCGCTCGGCATGAGCTACGGCCAGAGCATGCGCCTGATCATCCTGCCGCAGGCCTTCCGCAAGATGACGCCGCTGCTGCTGCAGCAGAGCATCATCCTCTTTCAGGACACCTCGCTGGTGTACACCGTGGGCCTGATGGACTTCCTCAACGCCGCTCGTTCGCGTGGCGACATCATTGGCCAGCCCCATGAGTTCCTGATCTTCGCCGGCCTGGTCTACTTCACCATCAGCTTCGCCGCCTCGCGCCTGGTCAAGCTTCTGCAAAAAAGGTTAGCCGTATGATTTCCATCCAGAACGTCAACAAGTGGTACGGGGACTTCCAGGTGCTGACCGATTGCAGCACCGAGGTGAAGAAGGGCGAAGTGGTTGTGGTGTGCGGGCCGTCCGGCTCGGGCAAGTCGACACTGATCAAGTGCGTCAACGCGCTGGAGCCGTTCCAGAAGGGTGACATCAACGTCGACGGCACCTCCATCGCCGACAAGAAGACCAACCTGCCCAAGCTACGCTCGCGCGTCGGCATGGTGTTCCAGCATTTCGAGCTGTTCCCGCACCTGACCATCACCGAGAACCTGACCATCGCGCAGATCAAGGTGCTCGGCCGCAGCAAGGAGGAAGCCACCAAGAAGGGGCTGGCCCTGCTCGATCGTGTCGGTCTGGCTGCCCATGCGCACAAGCATCCTGGTCAGCTCTCCGGTGGCCAGCAACAGCGCGTGGCCATTGCCCGTGCCCTGGCCATGGACCCGGTGGTGATGTTGTTCGACGAGCCGACCTCGGCGCTCGACCCGGAGATGGTCAACGAGGTGCTGGATGTGATGGTGCAACTGGCCCAGGAAGGCATGACCATGATGTGCGTGACCCACGAGATGGGCTTCGCACGCAAGGTCGCCGACCGGGTGATCTTCATGGACGCTGGGCAGATCGTCGAGGATTGCCCGAAGGAGGAGTTCTTCGGCGACATCAACGCCCGCTCCGAGCGCGCCCAGCAGTTTCTGGCGAAAATCCTTCAGCACTGACCTGTCGCGCCTGACGTAGCCCGGATGCAATCCGGGGATGACCGTTCACGGCTTCCCGGATTGCATCCGGGCTACACATCCACATATCTGGCCAGTCTGGGGAGGACTATGATGCAATGCCTGCCCGCCCTTACTCGCGCCGATCTGACCGTGAAACCGCGCCTGATCCGTCACCTGTCGCTGATTCTGCTGTTCCTGCTGCTGGTGCTCGGCTGCGGCTACGCCGCCTATCACATCAGCGACCGTGCCGGCATCCGCGCGCTGGCCGAAGACGGCGAGCGCCAGCTGGAACTCAACGCCCGCGCGGTGGAAAGCGAAATCACCAAATACACCTACCTGCCCAGCCTGCTGGAACTGGAAGGCAACGTCTCGCGCCTGCTGCTGGCGCCTACGGCCTATCGCCGTCATCACGTCAACATGTACCTGCAGGGCCTCAACGAACGTAGCGGCAGCCTGGCCATCTACGTGCTCGACCCGGACGGCCGGGTGATCGCCACCAGCAACTGGGACGAGGCCGACAGCTACCTCGGTGAGGACCTGTCGTTCCGTGCCTACTACCAGGACGCCATCAAAGGCCGCCCCGGCCGCTTCTACGGCATCGGCAGCACCACCGGTGAGCCTGGTTACTACCTGGCCCATGGCCTGCGCGAGGGCAATCGCATCATCGGCGTGGCGGTGGTCAAGGTGCGCCTCGACACCCTCGAAGAGCGCTGGCAACGCGCGCTGCTGGAAGCCTACGTCAGCGACGAGAACGGCATCATCATCCTCGCCAGTGATCCGATGGTGCGCCTGAAGTCCGTACGCCCGCTCGACGAAGCCACCAAGGAGCGCCTGGCGCGCAGCCTGCAATATCACTGGGCGGCGCTGGAAGAACTGCAGCTATTCAACCGTTCGCCTCTGGACGAAGGCATCGAACAGGTCAGCTTCGCCACCGCCGGCACGCCCGCCAACTACCTGCTGCAGACGCGTCGTCTGGAAGATACGCCGTGGCACCTGACACTGCTCAGCCCACTTCAGGAGCAACGCAGCGCGGCCATGAGCCACGGCATGCTGGCGGCCGTGGCGGCGGCTCTGCTGGCCTTTCTGCTGATCGCCTGGAACGAGCGGCGCAAGGTCATCGCCACGCGTTTGGCTGCTCGCGAGGCATTGCAGGCAGCCAACGACGAACTGGAACGCAAGATCACCGAACGCACCGCCGACCTGCAGGCCAGTAATGAACGCCTGCAAGCCGAGGTGCGTGAACGCCAGCAGGCCGAGACCACCCTGCGCCAGGCCCAGGACGAACTGGTGCAGGCCGGCAAGCTGGCGGTGATCGGGCAGATGTCCACCAGCATCGCCCACGAACTGAACCAGCCGCTGGCAGCGCTGCGCACCCTGTCCGCCAATGCAGTGCGCTTTCTCCAGCGCGGCGCGCTGGATGTCGCCAGCAGCAACCTGCAGAACATCGCCGAGCTGGTCGATCGCATGGGCAAGATCACCGCCAGCCTGCGCGCCTTCGCCCGTCGTACCGGCGACCAGGGCGAGGCTTCGCTGCAACAGGCAGTGGACGCCGCGCTGCTGCTGTTGCACCCGCGCCTGCAGCGCACCCGTGTACAGATCCACCACGCGTTCACCGAGACGCGCCTGAACATCGAGCAGATTCGCCTGGAGCAGATTCTGGTCAACCTGATCAGCAACGCCCTCGATGCCCTGCAGCCACAGACCGACAGGCAGATCTGGCTGAGCGGCGCCAGCGAGGCCGGGCATTATCAGTTGGAAGTGCGCGACAATGGCCCCGGCATCGCTCCGGAAGCCCGCGCGCACCTGTTCGAGCCCTTCTTCACCACCAAACCCGGCGAGCTGGGCCTGGGCCTCGGCTTGACTCTTTCCGCCAGCCTCGCCGCCGCTGCCGGCGGCAGCCTCAGCGTGCGCCACCCCGAAGAGGGCGGCACCGCCTTCGTCCTCAGCCTGCCCTACCCGCGAGAGCCACAAGCATGAGCGACCGCCTGACCGTCCTGATCGTCGAAGACGATCCCCATGTGCTGCTCGGCTGCCAGCAGGCCCTGGCGCTGGAAGATATCCCCAGCATCGGCGTTAGCAGCGCCGAAGAAGCGCTGGCGCAGGTCGACGCGGACTTCGCCGGCATCGTCGTCAGTGACATTCGCCTGCCCGGTATCGATGGCCTGGAACTGCTCACCCGCCTCAAGCAGCGTGACCCGAGCCTGCCGGTGGTGCTGATCACCGGCCACGGCGATATCGGTATGGCGGTCAGCGCGATGCGCGACGGCGCCTATGACTTCGTCGAAAAACCTTTCTCCCCCGAGCGCCTGGTAGACGTCGCCCGCCGCGCTCTGGAGCAGCGCAGCCTGGCCCGCGAGGTCAGCGCCCTTCGCCGCCAGTTGGCCGGGCGCCAGGCGCTGGAGCAGCGCATCATCGGCCGCTCGCCAGCCATACAGCAGTTGCGCGAACTGATCGCCAACGTCGCCGACACCAACGCCAACGTGCTGATCGAGGGTGAGACCGGCACCGGCAAGGAGCTGATCGCCCGCTGCCTGCACGACTTCAGCCGACGCCAGCACAAGCAGTTCGTCGCGCTCAATTGCGGCGGCCTGCCGGAAAGCCTGTTCGAGAGCGAGATTTTCGGTCACGAAGCGCATGCCTTCACCGGCGCCGGCAAGCGCCGCATCGGCAAGATCGAGCACGCCGACGGCGGCAGCCTGTTCCTCGACGAGATCGAGAGCATGCCGATCAACCTGCAGATCAAGCTGCTGCGCGTGCTGCAGGAGCACAGCCTGGAGCGGCTTGGCTCGAACCAGTCGATCAGGGTCGACTGTCGGGTGATCGCCGCGACCAAGGCGGATCTCGGCGAGCTGGGCAAGCGCGGCGAGTTTCGCAGTGACCTGTATTACCGCCTCAACGTGGTGACCCTGGAGCTGCCACCGCTACGCGAGCGGCGTGAGGACATCGCCTTGCTGTTCGAACACTTCCTGCAACTGGCGGCGCTGCGCTTCGACCGCGGCGTGCCGGAGCTGGATCGACACACCCTGGCGGCGCTGACCGCCCACGACTGGCCGGGCAACGTGCGCGAACTGCGTAACGTTGCCGAGCGCTTCGCCCTCGGCCTGCCCGTGTTCAAGAAAAGCGGCCTGGCCGACAGCAACGCGCTGGGCTTCAACGAAGCCGTGGAAGCCTTCGAACGCAACCTGCTGGCCGGCGCGCTGGAGCGCCACGCCGGCAACCTCAGCCAGGCGGCACAGGCACTCGGCCTGGCCAAGACCACGCTGTTCGACAAGGTGAAAAAATACGGGCTGCAATAATTAAAAAAGGAGCCCGCAGGCTAATGCCTGTCAGTTAAGCCGTTGCCCTGGATCTTTGTAGGAGCCGGCTTGCCGGCGATTCGCCATAAAAAGCATCGCCAGCAAGCTGGCTCCTACAAAAACGCCCCTTCTACTGCACGTAAGAGAGGGTAATAAAAACTTATCTGACCAGCATCAGCTCATAGGCTCCCAAAGGAAGGCGCAGGCCTATGCGCCTTGGCCGTGAAAACAGCTGGGTGGCGCCATGCGCAGCACCACCCCACGTAGCCCGGATGCAATCCGGGACAACGCGTGTTACTCCCTCCCGAATTGCATCCGGGCTACGCCATCACGCCGCGCTGAAGCTCTTGTGCGGATCGATGACGAATTTCTTCGGCACGCCGGCATCGAACTCGCCGTAGCCACGCGGCGCATCGTCCAGGCTGATGACCTGCACACCGACCACTTCAGCGATGTTGATGCGATCCCACATGATCGCCTGCATCAGCGCGCGGTTGTACTTCATCACCGGCGTCTGACCGGTGTGGAAGCTGTGCGACTTGGCCCAACCGAGGCCGAAGCGAATGCTTAAGGAGCCGATCTTCGCCGCGGCATCCACCGCGCCCGGATCCTCGGTGACGTAGAGGCCGGGGATGCCGATCTTGCCGGCTACACGCACGACCCCCATCAGCGAGTTGAGCACAGTGGCCGGCGCCTCCTGCTGAGCGCCCGCATGGCCATGGCCACGCGCTTCGAAGCCCACGGCATCGACCGCGCAATCCACTTCCGGCTCGCCCAGCAGATCGGCGATCTGTTCATGCAACGGCGTGTCCTTGGACAGGTCGGCGATTTCGAATCCCTGGGCCTTGGCATGCGCCAGGCGCGTTGGGTTGACGTCACCGACGATGACGACGGCAGCACCCAGCAGCCGAGCCGAAGCGGCAGCGGCCAAACCGACCGGGCCGGCCCCCGCGACGTAAACGGTGGAGCCCGGGCCAACGCCCGCAGTGACCGCGCCGTGGTAGCCGGTGGGCAGGATGTCGGATAGGCAGGTCAGGTCGCGGATCTTCTCCATGGCCTTGTCGCGATCCGGCAACTTGAGCAGGTTGAAGTCGGCGTAAGGCACCAGCACGTACTCGGCCTGACCGCCGGTCCAATCGCCCATGTCGACGTAGCCGTAGGCGCCGCCGGCACGCGCCGGGTTGACGGTCAGGCACACGCCGGTGTGCTGCTCCTTGCAGGAGCGGCAACGGCCGCAAGCGACGTTGAAGGGCACGGACACCAGATCACCGATCTGCAAACGCTCGACGTCGCGGCCCTTCTCGATCACCTCGCCGGTGATCTCGTGGCCCAGCACCAGGCCGACCTGGGCAGTGGTACGGCCACGCACCATGTGCTGGTCGGAGCCGCAGATGTTGGTGGAAACGACTTTGAGGATGACCCCGTGCTCGATCTTCTTGCCGCGCGGGTCCTGCATTTTCGGGTAGTCGATCTTCTGTACTTCGACCTTGCCCGTACCGAGATAAACCACACCACGATTACCAGACATGCGTAACTCTCCTTTCTTGTTGTGGACACAAGACGCGACCGACGGGTCGCGCGGCCTTGCACTGGAGCTTGTTGCGTCTGTTGCCGGTCACCGCCGGTAAAGCCTGGCAGGGCGGATTCCGTAGGGTGGGCCGAGCGGCGATCCGCTTTAGCCCACCAATAACTTTCTTCGTTGCGCCTGGTGGGCTAAAGCCCACCCTACAAGTGGCATCGTTACCGTAGGGTGGGCTTTAGCTCACCAATATTCGGGTTGGCGATGCGTTCAGGCGTTGAGCACCACCGTACGGTTGGCGTTGAGGAACACACGGCGGTCGATGTGATAACCGACGGCGCGGGCCAGGGTCAGGCATTCGATGTCGCGGCCCTTGGCGATGAGGTCTTCCGGGTAATGCGCGTGATCCACCGCCTCTACGCCCTGGGCGATGATCGGCCCCTCGTCGAGGTCGTTGTTGATGTAGTGCGCCGTGGCGCCGACCAGCTTGACGCCCTTCTGGTAGGCCTGGTGGTAGGGCTTGGCGCCCTTGAAACCCGGCAGCAGCGAGTGGTGAATGTTGATCGCCCAGCCGTCCAGCTTGCGACACAGCTCGGGCGACAGCACCTGCATGTAGCGGGCGAGCACCACCAGCTCCGCACCGGTGTCCTCGATCACCTTCATTACCTTGCGCTCTTGCGCCGGCTTGTCGGCTGGATCGAGCGGGAAATGGTGATAGGGAATGTCATGCCAACGCGCCAGCGGTTCCAGGTCGGGATGGTTGGAAACCACCGCCACCACGTCCATGGCCAACTGACCGATGCGCTGGCGATAGAGCAGATCGTTGAGGCAGTGGTCGGCCTTGGACACCATCAGCAGCACCTTGGCCCGGTAGCCCGGCGGAGTCAGCTCTACCTGCATGCCGAAGGGCGCCAGACGCTCGGCTACACCGGCGCGAAAGGCAGCCTCGTCGAAATCCTGCGGCTGGCGGAACTCGACGCGAATGAAGAAGCGCGACGACAGTCGATCATCGAAGCTGTGATGCTCGGTGACGTAGCAGCGCTGCTCGAAGAGAAAGCGCGTCACCGCGTCCACGGTGCCGAGCACGCTCGGACAATGGGCGGTGAGAATCCAGGTGTCAGGGGTGCGACTCATAACAAACTCCTATGATTTTCACCCCTCTCCCTTGGGAGAGGGGCCGGGGGTGAGGGCTATCCGACACAACGCGGTCTGCCTTCCCCTCACCCCTCTCCCCCGGGAGAGGGAGCCGTTCGTGGCTACATCTGATCCTGCCGTCAGTCCCGCGGTGGACGAAAAAAGCGTCGTCCACCCTACGAAAAAACTCCATTGCTGTTCACCCCTCTCCCTCCGGGAGAGGGGGCTGTTCGTGGCTGCTTGTGAGACCGACGCCAAGCACGCGGCGTAGCGACCTACCCTTCCCTCACTCCAACCCTCGGCTTTGGCATCCTGCTTCGCCCTACCTCCTGCATCCATGCAGTCGTCTCCCGGAGGGAGAGGGGGCTGTCCGCGTATGCCTCAGGTTCAGCTTCAGGCCTCGACCGCCAACCCATACTCGGCGCTGGCGTCCTGCAGCCACAGCCAGAAGTAGTCGGCGAAGCTGCGGCGGATCACCAGCTCCCAGGTTTCCTCGCCGGTGTGGCGGATCACCAGCTGAGACTTGGCGAAAACCGTGCCTACCGCCTTGCCGACCGGGAAGTTGCTCGGATGCACGTCGTAGCTGGTGGACTTCATCAGCAGCTCGCGCACCTTGGGCCCGGACAGCTCCAGCAGGGTCTGCCCGCCGCTCACGTTAACCACCGAGAAATGCTGACCGTCCAGCGCCGTGCGCAGCTTGCGCTCGACCTCGAACTCGCTGCCGCCAGGCACGATCAGCAGCCACTCGTCCGGGCCCAGCCACTGCAGCGAGGTGTCGCCGTCGGCGACCAGGGTCAGCGCCACCGGCAGCTCCAGGCCCAGGGCCTTGTGCACACCGCCGGAGAAACCGGCGTCCTTGGCATCCCCACGAATGACCAGATGCCCACGCAGTTTCTTCTCGCGCAGAGTGATGCCGGCGTTCTTGCGGCCCTTGCCGACCAGCTCATGCAGGCCGGCGTGATGCAGCGGCGACTGCCCGGCGATGTCGGCGGGACGTTGTTGGTAGACGTTGACGTTAGACATTCTGGCGATCCCCTTTCGGGTCATAGAACACGGAGCTGCAGATTTCGGCTTCGATCAGACTGCCATCGGCCAGCGGCGCGAATACGCGCTCGCCCATGCGCTTGAGGCCACCCTTGACCACCGCCATGGCGAAGCTGTAGCCCATGGCCGCGCTCATGTAGCTGGAGGTGACGTGGCCGACCATCTGCATCGGGATCGACTGTTTCGGGTCGAACACCAGTTGCGCACCTTCCGGCAGCACCTGATTCGGATCGACCGGTTTCAGCCCGACCAGTTGCTTGCGGTCTTCGCGCAAGCAGTCGTCACGGTTCATGCCGCGCTTGCCGATCCAGGAGAACGGTTTAGTGCGGCCGACGCACCAGCCCATGTTGAGATCGTCCGGGGTTACCGAGGCGTCGGTGTCCTGACCGACGATGATGAAGCCCTTCTCCGCACGCAGCACGTGCATGGTCTCGGTGCCGTAAGGGGTCAGGTCGAATTCCTTGCCCGCCTCGATGATCTGTTCCCACACGCCCAGGGCGTAGTCGGCCTGCACGTTGACTTCGTAGCTCAGCTCACCGGTGAAGGAGATGCGGAACACCCGCGCCGGCACGCCGCCGACCAGGCCTTCCTTCCAGCTCATGAAGGGGAAGGCGTCCTTGTCCAGGTCGATGTCGGTGACCTTGGCCAGCAGCTTGCGGCTGTTGGGGCCGGACAGGGTCATGGTCGCCCAGTGGTCGGTGACCGAGGTGAAGTACACCTTCAGCTCCGGCCATTCGGTCTGGTGGTAGATCTCCAGCCACTCCATCACCCGCGCCGCGCCGCCAGTGGTGGTGGTCATGACGAAATGGTTGTCGGCCAGGCAGGCGGTAACGCCGTCATCGAAGACCATGCCGTCTTCTTTGCACATCAGACCGTAGCGCGCCTTGCCCACGTCCAGCTTGGTCCAGGCGTTGGTGTAGACGCGGTTGAGGAACTCGCGCGCGTCCGGGCCCTGGATGTCGATCTTGCCCAGGGTGGAGGCATCGAGGATGCCCACGCTGTTGCGCACAGCCAGGCACTCACGGGCCACGGCGGCGTGCAGATCCTCGCCATTTTTCGGGAAGTACCAGGGGCGCTTCCACTGGCCGACGTCCTCGAACTCGGCGCCGCTCTTCACGTGCCAGGCCTGCATCGCGGTGTAGCGCTTGGCATCGAACAGTTCGCCACAATGACGACCTGCCACGGCGCCGAAAGTCACCGGCGTGTAGTTCGGGCGGAACATGGTGGTGCCCATCTGCACGATGCTGATGCCCATCGAACGCGCGGCGATGGCCAGGCCGTTGATGTTGCCCAGCTTGCCCTGGTCAGTGCCGAAGCCCAGTGCGGTGTAGCGCTTGACGTGCTCGACCGACTCGAAGCCTTCACGCGTCGCCAGCTCGATACCGGCCGCGGTGACGTCGTTCTGCAGGTCGACGAACTGCTTGGGGGCACGTGCCGTGGACTTGTCGTGCGGCACCTGGAACAGCGCCAGCATCGGTTCTTCCTGACGCACCTCGGCCTGTGGCAGGCTGCCACTGACGGCCTTGTAGCCGGTATCGGCAGCCGCCTTGGCGCCCGCCTCGAAGCCATTGGCAAGCACGTCGCCGAGGGCGAACACGCCATTCACCGCACCGGCGTCGATGCGCTGCTGGATGCCGTTGCCCGGCCCCGGCACGAAGCCGAGGATGTCTTCGCGCCACTCGGGACGACCGCCCAGGTGCGAGGCCAGGTGCACCACCGGGCTGTAGCCGCCGGAGCTGACGATCAGGTCGCAGTCCAGTACTTCGCCGGGGCTGGTGACCTTGTGCGCCTTCGCATCGATGGCGCAGATACGCGCACCGGTCACCCGCTTGCTACCGCGTGCCTCGACCACTGCGCTGCCGGTGAGGATGCGCACACCACGCGCACGCGCTTCCTCGACCCAGCTGCCACGCGGGTTGCTGCGCGCATCGGCCACCGCCACGACCTTGCGCCCGGCATCGAGCCAGTCGAGCACCACGCGGTAGGCGTAATCGTTGTTGGTCGACAGCACCAGTTCCTGCCCTGGCGCCACGCCGTAACGACGCACGTAGGTGGACACGGCGCCGGCCAGCATGTTGCCGGGCACATCGTTATTGGCGTACACCAGCGGCCGCTCATGGGCACCACTGGCCAGCACCACGCGCTTGGCACGCACGCGGTGCATGCGCTGACGGGCCTGCCCCATCGGCGCGATTTCACCGAGGTGATCGGTCAGGCGCTGATGGATGGTGAGGAAGTTGTGGTCGTGATAGCCGTTGACCGTGGCGCGTGGCAGCAAGGTCACTTCCGGCATTGCCTGCAACTCGGCGATGGCCTGCGCCACCCAGTCGGCGGCGGGCTTGCCGTCGAGGGTTTCGCGGGTGTCGAGCAGGCTGCCGCCGAACTCTTCCTGTTCATCGGCGAGGATCACCCGCGCGCCGCTACGGCCAGCAGACAGCGCGGCGGCGAGACCGGCAGGGCCGGCGCCGACGATCAGCACATCGCAGTGCTGGTTGAGCTGGTCGTAGATGTCCGGGTCGACTTCGGTGGGCGAGCGACCTAAGCCTGCGGCCTTGCGGATGTACTTCTCATAGGTCATCCACAGGTTCTGCGGATACATGAAGGTCTTGTAGTAGAACCCGGGCGGCATCATGCCGCCGCCGACCTTGCCGAGGATGCCCATCAGATCGGTATTGACGCTCGGCCAGCCGTTGGTGCTGTTGGCCACCAGACCGCTGTACAGCGCCTGCTGGGTGGCGCGCACGTTGGGGATCTGCGCGGCCTCGGTGGAGCCGATCTGCAGCACGGCGTTGGGCTCTTCCGCGCCCGCAGCGACGATGCCGCGTGGGCGCGAGTACTTGAAGCTGCGGCCGACGATGTCGACGCCGTTGGCCAGCAGCGCGGCGGCCAGGCTGTCGCCAGCGTAGCCCTGGTAGTCCTGGCCATTGAAGGTGAAGCTCAGCGCCTGGCTACGGTCGATGCGACCACCCTTGGCAAGACGATTGACCTGGCTCATGCCGTTACTCCTTCTGCCACGGCTTGCTTGTCGGTGGCCCCGGTTGCGGTGACCGAAGGCTTCTCGCCGACCTTGTAGGTCTCGAGGATCTCGTAGGTCACGGTGTGGCGGGTGACGTTGAAATACTTGCGGCAACCGGCCGCGTGCACCCACAGCTCGTGGTGGATACCGCGCGGGTTGTCACGGAAGAACATGTATTCGCCCCACTCTGCATCCGTGCAGGCATCAGGATCGAGAGGGCGGGCGATGTGCGCCTGGCCCTTGGCATGGAATTCCTCTTCGGAGCGCAGTTCGCCACAGTAAGGGCAGAAGATGTGCAGCATGCTCGGTACCTCCAGAAAATCTTCAAACCCGCTCGTATAACCATGCGGGACAAGCTTGTCTCCCCTCTCCCCCTGGGAGAGGGGCCGGGGGTGAGGGAGTGAGGGGACCGCGATCAGTCGAACCACCCTCTCCCGCCCTTCGGGCACCCTCTCCCGGAGGGAGAGGGTCATCAGATGTCGCGCTGCGCGCGAACTTTTAATGAGCCACGGCAGCAGCGCCGTGCTCGTCGATCAGTGCGCCGGTATGGAAACGGTCGATGGAGAACGGCTTGGCCAGCGGGTGCATTTCGCCCTTGGCCAGGCTGGCGGCGAACACGTGACCCGAACCCGGCGTGGCCTTGAAGCCACCGGTACCCCAACCGCAGTTGAAGAACAGGTTGTCCACCGGAGTCTTGGAGATGATCGGGCAGGCATCGGGGCTGGTATCGACGATGCCGCCCCACTGACGGTTCATGCGCACGCGCGAGAGCACCGGGAACATCTCGACGATGGCCTGCAGGGTGTGTTCGATGGTGCCGTAGGAGCCGCGCTGGCCGTAGCCGTTGTAACCGTCGATGCCGGCACCGATGACCAGGTCGCCCTTGTCCGACTGACTGATGTAACCGTGCACGGCGTTGGACATGATCACGCTGTCGATGATCGGCTTGATCGGCTCGGATACCAGCGCCTGCAGCGGGTGCGATTCCAGCGGCAGACGGAAGCCAGCGAGCCCCGCCATGTGCCCCGAATTGCCGGCGGTGACCACACCGACACGCTTGGCACCAATGAAGCCCTTGTTGGTCTCGACGCCGATCACCGCACCGTTCTGCTTGCGGAAACCGGTCACCTCGGTGTTCTGGATCAGGTCAACGCCCAGGGCATCGGCGGCACGCGCGTAGCCCCAGGCCACGGCGTCATGACGGGCGACGCCGCCGCGACGCTGCACGGTGGAGCCCATCACCGGATAACGGGTGTTCTTGCTGCAGTCGAGGTAGGGAATCTCCTCGGCCACCTGCTTGGCATCCAGCAACTCGCCATCCACGCCGTTGAGGCGGTTGGCGCTGACGCGGCGCTCGGCGTCGCGCATGTCCTGCAGGGTGTGGCAGAGGTTGTAGACGCCACGCTGGGAGAACATGACGTTGTAGTTGATGTCCTGCGACAGCCCTTCCCACAGCTTCATGGCGTGCTCGTAGAGCTGCGCGGACTCGTCCCACAGGTAGTTGGACCGCACGATGGTGGTGTTGCGCGCGGTGTTGCCGCCACCGAGCCAGCCCTTCTCGACCACGGCGACGTTCTTCACGCCAAATTCCTTGGCCAGGTAATAGGCCGTGGCCAGGCCGTGGCCGCCACCGCCGACGATGACCACGTCGTACACCGGCTTGGGCGTCGGGTTGCGCCACATGCGCTGCCAGTTCTCATGGTGGCTGAACGAGTGCTTGAACAGGCCGAAGCCGGAATAACGTTGCATGAAGATGCTCCTTGAATCTGTTCTCGAACGCCTGACCTGTAGGAGCCAGCGCAGAAGGCTTTAGCGATAAACCGGGTAATCCGCGCACAGCCCGGCCACCAGTTTGGCCACCTGCGCCTCGACGTCGGCATCGCCGAGGTGATCGAGGATGTCGCAGATCCAACCGGCCAGCGCCTCGCACTGGGCGACCTTGAAGCCACGGGTGGTGACCGCCGGCGTACCGATGCGGATGCCCGAGGTGACGAAGGGCGATTGCGGATCGTTGGGCACGGCGTTCTTGTTCACGGTGATGCCGGCACGGCCGAGGGCGGCGTCGGCCTCCTTGCCGGTCAGGCCCTGTTTGATCAGGCTGAGCAGGAACAGATGGTTGTCGGTGCCGCCGGAGACCACCTCGTAGCCGCGCTCGATGAACACCCGCGCCATGGCCTGGGCGTTGTCGATGACCTGCTGCTGGTAGGCCTTGAACTCGGGCTCCATGGCTTCCTTGAAGCACACCGCCTTGGCCGCAATGACGTGCATCAGCGGCCCACCCTGGGCACCCGGGAACACCGCAGAGTTGAGTTTCTTCTCGATTTCTTCGTTCTTGCGCGCCAGGATCAGGCCGCCACGCGGACCGCGCAGGGTCTTGTGCGTAGTGGTGGTGACCACGTCGGCGAAGGGAATCGGGTTCGGGTACAGACCGGCGGCGACCAGACCGGCAACGTGGGCCATGTCGACGAACAGCAGCGCCCCGACCTTGTCGGCGATGGCGCGAAAACGCGGGAAATCCAGGGTCTTGGAATAGGCGGAGAAGCCGGCGACGATGATCTTCGGCTTGTGCTCGACGGCCAGGCGCTCGACCTCGTGATAGTCGATCAACCCGGTGGCGGTATCCAGACCGTATTGCACAGCGTTGTACAGTTTGCCCGAGGACGACACCTTGGCGCCGTGGGTCAGGTGGCCGCCGTGGGCCAGGCTCATGCCAAGGATGGTGTCGCCAGCGTTGAGCAACGCCAGGTAGACAGCGCTGTTGGCCGAGGAACCGGAGTGCGGCTGGACGTTGGCGTAGTCGGCGCCGAACAGGGCCTTGGCGCGGTCGATGGCGAGCTGCTCGACCTTGTCGACGTACTCGCAGCCACCGTAATAGCGCTTGCCCGGATAACCTTCGGCGTACTTGTTGGTCAGGCCGCTGCCCTGCGCTTCCATCACACGCTGGCTGCAGTAGTTTTCCGAGGCGATCAGCTCGATGTGCTCTTCCTGACGGCGTTCTTCCTGATCGATCGCCGCGAGCAACTCGTCGTCGTAACCCTGAATCTGATCCTGCTTGCTGAACATCTCGACTCTCCTGCGGCGCCTGTGGGCGGCGGTCGTGGACGGGCGGGCCGGCAAGGCCCTGTGCAGCGATGGTAGGGCCGCCCCTGCCCCCTCAAATGCCTGCCAACGCCGCGAGAGCATTCGTTTGCGACATGCCCTTGTCGCAATCAGGCGCGTCGGGATCAGTTCGTTGTTTTGCGCACAAATAACGGGGATCAAGCTGTGGATAAACCGTGCATAGCACGCGTCGCCTCAGCACCCGCAAGGGTTTCCGGGCAAAGGTCATTTCCTGATCGATATCAAGCAGTTAACAACGCAGAGCATGCACAGAAAGCGTGGACTAGCCTGTGGAAAAGCTGTCAGCAGATGCCTGCAGGCCCTGTACGCGCTGAGTTCTGGAGCGCTGCTCGCTATCCGTACGCCCAGGCAGGCAGCCTGGCTTATCCACCAGCGACAGAGGCGAGAGAGGGGGAACGACTGGGGATATGCACAGAAGATGTGGATGAAACTGTGCATAGGCTGTTCGACCAGGGCTCGCGGCCAGCGCTGCCGCGGCCTGCCGGAAACGGATAAAAAACGAACAGGATCAAGGAGATAGATCAGGCTTGTGCACAAATACTGTGGGCGCTGCTGTGCACTGCCTGTGGACACTCGGCGCCAGGCCAGAGCCTGCGGGGCTCCGGCGCCAGCGCGCGCTATTTGCTCAACAAAGCATCATGGCTTGAGCTTGCCACTGCAGCTGCTGGACGCATTCACCAGGCGCTGCTGCATGGCAGGGTCGGGTGGAGATTGGCGGCTCATGGCCTGCAATTCAGCTTCGCTGAATTCCTGACTGACCTTGGTCGCAGCGCAGTCGCAATACGCTCGCAGCTGTGGCTCCTCGTAGCCTGCCGGTGCGCCAGCGATGCACTGCTGAACGAACTCGGTCTTGGCGTTATCCGACCACTCGGCGGCGGAAACGGGCAGCGCCACGGCCAGCGGCAGGGCAAGGGCGAGCAGGTGACGATAAGTCATAGGAAACTCCTTCTCTTGATTGCGGAGGGCGGATCGACTGCCGCCCTCTGGTAGGTGTGAACCCTGCAGCAAGCCTCAAGTTCCATCCCCGAGCCGAACGGTGGGCCACGAACCGACTCAGCAGTACGCTTCAGCGCAACAACTCGTCGCCGCGACGGACGCCTGACAAACATCCTCAGGGTAAAGTGAGCGCTTTGTCGGCAGACCCGCCGGCAGGTTTTTCAGAAGGAACGCGCCAATGCCCGACAATGCCCAGCAATTCGCCAGTGACAACTACTCCGGCATCTGTCCCGAAGCCTGGGCCGCCATGGCCGAGGCCAACCAGGGCCACCAGCGCGCCTATGGCGATGACGAGTGGACCGCGCGCGCTGCCGACCACTTCCGCCGTCTGTTCGAGACCGACTGCGAAGTGTTCTTTGCCTTCAACGGCACCGCCGCCAACTCCCTGGCCCTGGCTTCGTTGTGCCAGAGCTATCACAGCGTGATCTGCTCGGAAACCGCCCACGTCGAGACCGACGAATGCGGCGCGCCGGAGTTCTTCTCCAACGGCTCCAAGCTGCTGCTGGCCAACACCGACAATGGCAAGCTGACGCCGCAAGCGATCCGCGAAATCGCCCTCAAGCGCCAGGACATCCACTACCCGAAGCCGCGCGTGGTCACCCTCACCCAGGCCACCGAAGTCGGCACCGTGTACCGCCCGGAAGAAGTCCGCGCCATCAGCCAGACCTGCAAGGAGCTGAATCTCAACCTGCACATGGACGGCGCGCGCTTCTCCAATGCCTGCGCCTTCCTTGGCTGCAGCCCGGCGGAGCTGACCTGGAAGGCTGGCGTCGATGTGTTGTGCTTCGGCGGCACCAAGAATGGCATGGCGGTGGGTGAAGCCATTGTCTTCTTCAACAAGGATCTGGCCGAAGACTTCGACTACCGCTGCAAGCAGGCCGGCCAGTTGGCCTCGAAGATGCGCTACCTGTCGGCCCCCTGGGTCGGCATCCTGCAGGACGATGCCTGGCTGAAATACGCCAACCATGCCAACCGCTGCGCGCAGTTGCTCGCCGAACTGGTGGCCGATGTACCCGGCGTCAGCCTGATGTTCCCCGTGGAAGCCAACGGCGTGTTCCTGCAACTGTCGGAGCCGGCCATCGCCGCTCTCACCGCCCGCGGCTGGCGTTTCTACACCTTCATCGGCGCCGGTGGCGCGCGCTTCATGTGCAGTTGGGATACCGACGAAGCCCGCGTGCGCCAGCTGGCCGCCGATATCCGTGAAGTGATGAGCGCCTGAGTCCGGCAGCCCTGAAGTAGCCCGGATTTCATCCGGGCTACAGACCCGTAGGGTGCGCTGCGCGCACCAGCGCCCTGCGAGCCAACGTGACGATCAATAGTCGATCGCCACATCCCCTTTCGGCACGCTGCAGCACGACAGGATGTAGCCCTCGGCCACATCCTCGTCGGTGATGCCGCCGTTGTGCTCCATCTCCACTTCGCCTGCCGTCTTCATCACCTTGCAGGTGCCGCAAATGCCCATGCCGCAGGCCTTGGGAATGTGCAGGCCGAGCTTGGCGGCGGCGGCGTGAACGGTCTCGCCGGGAGCAACGCGGATGCTCTTGCCGGTGCTGACGAACTCCACCTGGTGCAGATCGGCAAGTGGCACATCCGGCGCGTCGGCGGCTTCGGCCGCCAACTCCTTGACCTCGGCGCGAATCTCCGGCGGTGTCGGGCCGAAGGCCTCTTCGTGGTAACGGCTCATATCGTAGCCGTTGCCTTGCAGCAGGTGCTTGATGGCACTCATGTAGGGCGTCGGACCGCAGCAGAAGATCTCGCGCTCGAGGTAATCCGGGGCGATCAGTTCCAGCATCGGCTTGTTCAGATAACCGCGATAACCGGCCCAGGATTCGCCCAGGCCGTGTTTCTCGCAGATAACGTGCAGGCTGAAGTTGTTGATGCGCGCCGCCATGTGCTCCAGCTCGCGCTGATAGATGATGTCCTTCGGCGAACGGGCGCTGTGCACGAAGACCATGTCGACATTGGCGTTGGTGTCGTAGAACCAGCGCGCCATCGACATCACCGGGGTGATGCCGACACCGCCGGAAAGAAACAGCACCCTTTCGGTGGGAAAATCGATGGCGTTGAACAGGCCCACCGGCCCATGCACCGGCACTTCGTCGCCTTCCTTGAGGTTGTCGTGCAGCCAGTTCGACACCTTGCCGCCCGGCACCCGCTTGATGGTGATGGAGAAGCTGTAAGGCACCGAAGGCGAGCTGGAGATGGTGTAGGAACGCATGATCGGCTGGCCGTCGATCTCCAGTTCGAGGGTGACGAACTGCCCCGGCTTGAAGAAGAACAGCACTGGCTGATCAGCCATGAAGCAGAAGGTGCGTACGTCCCAGGTTTCCTGGATCACCTTGACGCAACGCACCAGATGGCGGCCGTTGGTCCAGGTCTGCGTCGTAACTGGATTGAGGAAGGCGTTGGTGCTCATGAACGGCTCTCCACGCGACCGGATATCGGCCCATATGCGGCGGATTGTGCGAAAGGCCGCTGGCCGTCATTTATCTGCCAGCGACATCCGCATGCTTATCGCGACCTGGCCGATAGCACGGGGCCTGGCGCGTCGGAAACAAATCCGGCCATGTCGCCCATGGATAAGGTTTTACCTGTTGCCGGCTCCACACTCCGCCTCACCAGCATGCACGCCCATCGCAGGCAGCAGCGATTGATCGAGACCTTGCGGCACACACCGTATCAGCCACTATTTCCGGCAGGCGCAAAGCGCCCGCCAATGAGGAGCCACCATGGACTGCACCCAAAATCTGAGCCTGGGCGACCCGCTGGAGCCCGTCCGCAAGGCCACCGCACAGATGCTGAACGAGCGCGACCACAGTTTCTCCCTGCCGCAGCCGTTCTACAGCGACGAACGCCTGTTCCAGGTCGACATGCAGGAGATCTTCCACAAGGAATGGCTGATCGCCGGTATGACCTGCGAAATCCCGGCCAAGGGCAACTTCCTGACCCTGCAGATCGGCGACAACCCGATCCTGGTCATCCGCGGTGCTGAAGGACAGATCCATGCCTTCCACAACGTCTGCCGTCACCGTGGCTCGCGTCTGTGCGTATCGGACAAGGGCAAGGTCGCCAAGCTCGTGTGTCCCTACCACCAGTGGACCTACGAGCTGGATGGCCGCCTGCTGTTCGCCGGCAGCGAAATGGGCGCCGACTTCGACCTCAAGGACTACAGCCTGAAACCGGTGCAGTGCAAGACCGCCGGCGGCTACATCTTCATCTCCCTGGCGGAAAACCCGCCGGCCATCGACGAGTTCCTCGCCACCCTGGCGCACTACATGGAACCCTACGACATGGAGAACGCCAAGGTGGCCGTGCAGACCACCCTGATGGAAAAAGCCAACTGGAAACTGGTGCTCGAGAACAACCGCGAGTGCTACCACTGCAATGGCTCGCACCCGGAACTGCTCAACACCCTGCTGGAATGGGATGACGTCACCGACCCGCGCGCCAGCCAGGCGTTCAAGGATCAGGTCGCCGAATGCACCGCTCGCTGGGACAAGGACAACATCCCCTACGCCCACGCCAGCTTCGGCCTGCGCAACCGCATCGTGCGCATGCCCCTGCTCAAGGGCACCGTGTCCATGACCATGGATGGCAAGCAGGGCTGCAAGAAACTGATGGGCCGCATCACCGACCCGGACCTGGGCTCCATGCGCATCCTGCACCTGCCGCATTCGTGGAACCACTGCATGGGCGACCACATGATCGTCTTCACCGTGTGGCCGATCAGCGCGCAGCAAACCATGGTCACCACCAAGTGGCTGGTGCACAAGGACGCCGTAGAAGGTGTCGACTACGACGTCGCCCGCCTGCGCCAGGTGTGGGACGCCACCAACGACCAGGATCGCCGCCTGGCCGAGGAAAACCAGCGCGGCATCAACTCCACTGCCTACCAGCCGGGCCCGTACTCCAAGACCTACGAGTTCGGCGTGATCAACTTCATCGACTGGTACAGCGAGCGCATGCTCAACAACCTCGGCGACACCCCAGCGCAATCGCTGCGCCAGGTAGCGGGCGAGTGATGACGCTCAGCCTGCTGCTGGTGATCGGGCTGGCAGCCTATAGCCTGCTGGCCTGTCGGCCAGAGCACGACTGATTTTGCATGCCCCCGGCATCCTCGCGGATGCCGGGTCTTACATGCCACTGCAAACTGCAGGAGCGGCTTTAGCCGCGAAACTTACCGCCCTTCCAGTAGAACTCGAATCATTCTCTCGGAATGTTCATTCAGCACGACACAGCTTGTCGCGCCCCTGTCACAGACTCAGCCCTGACTATCCACCGATCCAGTGCCGATTTTAGCTAGCACAAAGCCATCAAAGATGGTTAAAGTGCCATCAGCATGACGCCGGTAAACCGGCGAAAGGATCAACGAGACAAGGCTGTTGTCATGCCCGAAGCGAAAGACACATTGCTCAGGCTTTTTAGTCTGCTGCGCCTGATACCTGAGTACCCTCGCTACAGCACCACCCCAACGCTTCACGAAAAACTTCGTGACCGCGGCTTCTACGTTGATCTACGCACCGTACAGCGCGACCTGCAGCGGCTCTCCGGGCCGTTCTCGCTGATCGACGAGGAAGAAGGCGGCCGCAAACAGTGGAGCCACGCCAAGAACGCCCCGCTGGATCTGCGCGACATGGAGCCGGCCACTGCCCTGGCGCTCTACCTCGCCGAAGGGCACCTGAAGAACCTGCTGCCGCAAAGCGTACTCGACCTGCTCGGTCCGCAGTTCAACAAGGCGCGCAGCTACCTGGGCGAACTTGGCGAGAACAGCCTGGCGCAGTGGGCGCAATGCGTACGCACGCTACCCAACGGCAAGGCCCTACAGCCCGCAGAAGTGAGCCCGGCGGTGTGGCAAGAAACCTCCACCGCCCTGCTCGAACGCAAGCAATTGCTCGTCAGCTACCTGAGCCGCAGCAAAGCCGAAGCCAAACAACTGCTCATTCACCCTGCTGGCATGGTTTCGCGTCATTCAATCAGCTACCTGATCGCAAGCGTCGACGGCTACCAAGACCTGCGCCAGTTCGCCTTGCACCGAATCCAACAAGCCGAATGCCTGAGCAAACCCGCCCGCGAACGCCCCGACTTCGAGATCAACAACTACATCCGCCAGGACCTCAACACCGCAGCCCCCATCGAACAGGTGGAACTGGTCGCCGACGTCGCTCCCCAAATCGCCTGGCTACTCGGCGAAACCCCGCTGAGCCCGGAGCAAAGCTTGGAACCGCTGCCCGATAGCGACTGGCAACGCCTGCGCGCCAAGGTTCCAGATGATCAGGAGACGCTGTGGTGGGTGTTTGGGTTGGGGGAGAACGTGAGGGTGCTGGAACCTTCGCACTGGGCCACGAACGTTCAGAGCAGGGCCGCCAAAGTGAAGGCGCTATATGCACGCTAAGGCCCCCGACAAACAAACTGGACAGCAGAAACATCATAAAGACGACTTGAACCAATAGCATCGCGGCAGCGGTTAAGTAATCAAAAGATCCATTCCCAGACCAATATATCAGCCAGACATTGAGCAAATTCCGGTAGGAGTAGTTAATGAAAGCCCCTCTAATCAAAGACATGGAAAACGCTGTAGCAGGCGTGCTCAAGATCTCAGCCGAGCTGAAAACCCGTAGCAATCCCCGTCCAGCCTTGGTCTCGATACTCCGCAAACTGCGAATCGCTCGCGAGCTCTCTTCGGTGTACTACATCTGCGTAGCGGGCAGCCAAAGTGCCGGCAAAACCCGCCTGATCCGCGAACTCTACGAACTGGGCGAAGGCTGGCTCGCAGACAACCAAGGCCGCGGCGAGCGCATCCCAGTGTTCATCCTCGAAAAGGACTGCGACACCCCCTACGCCGTAGTCGTCAAATACGATACCCAAGGCAACGAACAGGAAGAAAAGATCTCCCAGGACGCGTTCCGAGCGCTGATCAGCGGCTACGACAGCTCCGGTGACCTCGACTGTCTGTTCCCCAAACTCTACGTTCCACGCCGCTACTTCGACGGCCAGCGCTGCGGCTTCGTTCTGCTCCCAGGCTACGAAATGTTGAACCCGGACAACGTTGAGTGGCAGGGTCTAATGAGACACACCCTGGTTCACTCCCTGGGTAGCATCCTGGTCACCGACCGCACCCGTGTCGCCGACAACAGCCAGAAGCAGATCCTCAACGACCTGGTTGCCCGCTACTTCCCCGATCGCAAACCTGCCATCGCCGTTACCAAGACCGAAACGCTCACCCCAGGGCAGATGGATGAACTGGCAGGCACCGTGACTGAAGTCTTCCAGATCCGCTCCGATGAGCAAGATCGTATAATCTTCACTGGCGTCGGCGACAAAGCCTACCGCTCCGCCTGGACCAGCCAACTCATTCAGGTCATCAACAAATACGCGCTGTCCGCCGGTGGCTCGGACGCAGGCCGTCTGCGTGAACTGGAAAGGCTGCTGGACACGGAATTGGCAACGGTCAAGGCAGCTCTGGAAGTCGAACTGGACGCACAGAGCATCAGTGAACACCTGACCGAGCGCCAGGCCGAGCGCATGCGAGAGGCGTTCACCAAGGCGTCAGAGCGCTATCGGAACCGTTATGCCAAACGGCTTCGCGAGCACACCTATAGCTATCTTGGTCAGGTCAAGGACATCGCAGAGAAGAAGTACAACGACGAAGAAGAGGGCTTTACCAACAAACTCAAGCACGCAGCGAATTTCCTCACGCTGCAGTCCGGTGAAAACGAGACCCGCTTCAGGTCGCGAATCATCGACTGCTGGTGCAACGGCACAAGCACTCTGCAATCCCCACTGGAATCCGACTACCTAGCCATCTCCGACATGTCCGCGAAAGAGCTTGGCATTCAAGAGATCAAGCCCTCGGAGCTCGCCGCGATCAAACATGAGGGCTTGGACAAACTGCTGGGTTACGAGGGGGCTTCTCTCGAGGTGCCTGCGGTGGTGCCCGAGGAACTGCAACACGATCTGCGCCTGCTGCTTTCCAAGGGTGTTGCTACCACCAATGACGTATCGCGGTTCAAGGCGGAGCATGTCGAGGAGGTGCTCAAAGCACTGCCCGCAATGACCATGGAATACTTTCGCCTCAATCAGGCAGTTGCTATTCGCACCCCTGAATTGGCCCGCACCGAACTAGAAACCTTCGACTTCGGCAAGCTGGCCTCGTCGATCCAGCAAGACCTACCCAAGGTAACCGCCTCAGCCAAACCGCTGCTCAGTACCCTGGCGGCGATCCTGGCAGTGGACGTGGCTATCGACGGTTCCATCGATACCATTCCGGCCATCGCGGGCACGCTGACGGGCGGCCAGACCGCCGCTGCTTCACTGGGTGCTTCGTTGTCGATGGCAGCAGCCGGCGCAATCACCCTGGGCTTCATTGCCTATCGCGGTGCCACCGAAATTCAGCGCTACGACGCCGCCCGCAAAGGTTTCATCGCCGAGAGCCTCAATCAATTCGCCGAAGCCCACATTCAGAAAGGCCTGGAGCTCTACGACGATCTGATGGAAACCCTCGAAGAGCGCCTGGTACGCAACCTGCGAGTGGCCTATGGCCTCGGTGCCGACCTAACGGTAAAAGACGCGCTGGCGCGGGGATTGACGCGCCTAGAGCACGCTCGGGTGAACCTGGTCAAAGCCATCGACGATGCGCAAAGTCGCCATGTGGCTTGAGAAATACGGCAACCGCTATCGCTGGGCCTATGACGCGTATCAGCGCTTTATCGACGAGGTGGATCCAAGCCTGGCTGGCGACTTCAACCGCTCCAGCCATGTGACGGTCGCCGTCTATGGCGCCACCCAGGTCGGCAAGACCACGCTGATTCTGGACTTGCTAGGCGTGACCGGTGAGGCACTGGAGCGCGCTTCCAGCGTTTTGCGGGGCGATCAACGCATGGGCAAGTCTTCGACGGCCTGTGCGATTCGTTATGGTCGATCCAAGGATGATTACTGGTACATCGGCGACAATAGCAACGCACTGGATGACAAGGCCGCAAGGGCACAGTTTTCCACGATACGAACAGAGCTGGAGAAAGGCCGGGCGCACTCCGTGGACGTATTGTCCGTGCGGCTGCCGTCGATGTTCTTCGAGCAAGTGGGAGGGGATGCGCTGAGCCTGGATCTGCGCATTCTCGACATCCCGGGCATCAATGCGGTCAACGAGGCTGAACAGGCCCAGGTTGCGCGAGTGGCTGAGAAGTATGTGGCCACGGCTGATCTGATCTTGTTGGTCGGGCGTGCGGATGACCTGGGTTTCCTTCATCCCAACAAGCTGAAGTTAACGGCACTGGGTGACTGGATGTTGCAGCCCAACCGCTTCCGGGTGGTGCTCTCCTATACGTTCTCGCCTGCCAGCTTCAAGGCCTGGTTCGACCAGGACGAGCGCACTCTGGAGCAGGTCCGGGCGAAGCTCTACCAGGAGCTGAGCACCCATGACTACAAGCCGCCGAAGTCCGTCGAAACCATGTTGTACCCACTGGAGTTCGGCGACTCGTTGCACAGCCTTGGCGCGGACACTGAGTACCATGGTGCTGCCGTCGATCTGATCCGTACCTTGCGGCGCGAGCTGCTGGCAAGCATCACCGAATCGGCCAGCCCCTACGGTCGACTCACCTCTGCGTTCAAGATGAAAACCTTGATCGATGCCAGGCTCGAGCGAGAGCAGGCTGATTACCTCGAACAGCGCAAGGTACTCGAGCTAGACCTGACGCATGCGCAGGGCGCGCTAAAACAGGCTAACCAGCTTCTGGCCGAGTGTGTAGAGGAACGCGGCCTGCTCAGCCATCAGGCGCGTCGCTTGCACCGCTACATCAAACTGCACGATCGTAGTGACATTCGCCGCTTCTTTACCCAGCCTTTGCGTCCTACCAAGGAATCTGTCAGCGAACTGAAGTCGGCAGCCGTGGAGTTCGAGAAAGGTATCCAGGCAAAGTGGCGGGCGCTTTGCGAGCGGCACGCCCATCGCTTGACCAGCTCCCGGTTGGCTGAGCTGGCGCCACCGAAAACCAGCGCGCTGAACAGCGTCTATCAAAAGCTGAACGGCTACCTCACTGATGGCTATTGGTGGTCCAGTGAGAACTACCGCAACGATCGCAGCATGTTGTATCAGGCTGCCGAAAAAATCGTCGACGCCTACAGCGACGCCGCCACCGTTACAATCCACAAGTATCTGGAAGAGCAGGCCGATAGCTTCAAACGCAATCACCGCGGCTTACAACAGCGGCTCAGTGTGATGCAGGCAACGGTTGCCGAGCGTCAGCAGACCTTGCTGGACGCGAAAGCTAAGTGCAACGACCTTGAACGCGCCCATGAGCAATTCGAGAAGCGCATGCATTCCAGCATGGAGCACTCGCACAAGTTCGAACAATATATCCTCGAAGCTTTCAAGGCCGAGCTCAATCGTGTCAGGGAAGCCATCCGCCGTCCGGTCAGAGCGGTAGAACAGGTCTACGACATGTTCTACCTCCACGTGCTGCTGGGCGAACTCGACAAAATGCTGGAAGGGAAGAAGTTCTGATGGAACGATCCGATTTGGATGCCGAAATCACTGCCGCTAATCAAGAGCTGTCAGCGCTGCTGGAAAAGCACATCAATGTGCCGATGAAAAGAAGCATTGAAGAGGTGAGCGGTGGCCTATCGCTCACACTTAAGGGCGACTTCGAGTCCAGCGTACTCAGCCTGCGGTCGGAGCTGAAAAAGCTGAACAACACATTCGAGGAACTGGGTGAAGATCTTGGCAGTGTCCTTCAGGTGTCCAAGCGAATCGAGACAATGGTTCAGCAGGCTGAGTCTGCACTGGATGGTCGGTTCGGGAAGGCTGGTGCGCAGGTTGTCGAAAGCGCTCGTCTGGTTTCAGAAGGGATCGCCGGTATCGAGGAGCGCCTGAGCAAGCTTGGCGCCGCCCAACTGCAGCACCTGAACTCAGCGTTAAAAGCGCTGGCTGCGGACATTCAAGTTCAGCGCACGGAAAGCCGCGATGACCACCAAAAGTCATTGGCCAAACTGGATGAAATCGCCTCCGTAGTTGCAACGCAGCAGGCCCAGGCACAGGCGATACAACATTTGTCCAAGCGGCGCTTTATCTGGGGGGCTGTGGCACTAGGCGTGAATTTTGGTGTTCTCGCAGGCCTGCTGGTCAAAGCATTCCTGTAGAGGCTTTTCCAGGATCCCGGCACTATTGTGGCACCTGAACATTGCCATCGGATCATCACGTTTCTTTTTGGAACCGCCCCAGAACAGCTCGTCTGTGCCCCCTTCAAAGGCACTTTCCTCCCCTGATAACACCGTAAAACGCTGCACCTCATTCAAGCAGGCCAAGTTCCGGTGCTCGGCAATCAAACCGAACGGACCAGAGCCACCGAAAAAATCGACCCAAACGTTCTGAGCGAACTGCTGGATATTTCGCGGGAACATAGATGCAGAAAACCGTCCATCACACCCTCACCACCGGATAACAAGCATCCCCCCACAAGGTATCCGCGCTATCCATCATCAACTCGATAATCAGCGGTACGAGCTTGCCTAGCAAGCTCGTACAGTCGCGTAGCTGCTCACGATTGACTGAACCGTTCCAGGTGGCGCCACCGTGGATAAGCTGGTTACGCAGGGTGTAAAGGCGGTTGAATAGCACGCCGAGCAGTGCCGGTGTGTTGCCGCTGGCCAGTGCCTGTTGCGCTGCACGTTTGCCGGTTGCGAAACGGTTCTTCCAGGTAGCCTCATCGATCTTGCCGCTCTGGTGCTCCCAAAAGCTCTGGAACACGTAGGGGTTGTCCAGCAACACGCGGATGCTGCCGGAAAACTCCTGCCAGACCAGATCGTCGATGCGCTTGGCCTTGTCCAGCGTGCAAAGCTTCTGCAGGAAGACCTTGAAGGTTTCCTGCTCGGAGAGTCGCAGGTGATCATCGATCTCAGTGGCGTAAGCCGCGTTAAAGGCGATCCACAGGAAGATGAAGCGGCCATCGAGATCGTCAGCCTGTTCGGCGCGGTCGAGCCAACTCAAGGCACGATGTACGCGCAGACGCAGGTTGGAATGTTGAGCGTCACGCTCCTGGCGATGGCGCTTTTTAAGCTCCTGAAACGACATGTTGCCTCCTTTGACTGATGGCCAAACCATATCAAAGGAAGCCATGCAGGCGGCACTGATTTCAGCGAGGCGACAACAGCGACACAATCTGTCGCGCCCCTCCCGCAAAGTACCTGCATACCGAGCAAGGGAGATCTCGTTCATGCCAATACCACCTCAGCCACGCACATTCCGTTGCCCAGCCTGCAACTGGCAAGGCACCACGATTCCATTGAGCGATTGCCTCATGATCGGCATCGACTGGCACAGCACCTGCCCCCAGTGCCATAGCGACGCTCTGGACTGCCGGCTCGCGACACGCAGCGAAGTCATGAAGAAGCGCCTGAGCGATTTTCTGCGTCCCCGCCACACCTGACACCAGCACAATGGAGAGAACCATCATGCAAGGGAAGATCACATGGCTGCTATGCAGCCTACTCGCCTGCAGCACTGCCAGCGCCGGCACCTATGAATGGACCAGCGGCTGGGGCATGGGCGTCAGCGAGCACCTGGTCGATGACGGCAATGGCAACGAGCTGAACATTTCCTGCCCGGACCATGAGGAAGATGGCGCCGTGCGCGCCTATGCCACCATCGCCGGCAAACAGTACAGTTCGGAAGAAGGTGTGATGTCAGGTGAGCGCAGCTTCGACGTGATCGTCGACGGCGAGCATTTCAGCAATCCGTTTTTCACCGATTGCCGCGCTTGTGGCGCCAACTTTCCCGCGTTCTGGCAAGCGCTGCGCCAGGCCAACCGCCTGCAACTGGTGGCTGGCGGACACACGATCAATCTGCCGACAACCAATATCAGCAACGTTCTAGCGCCACTCGGCCCGGAAAACAGCTGTCGTTCGGCATGGTAGGAACAGCAATGGAAAAGGCATGGGATGGAAATAAGCCCATCCTGCCTGACGATAACTGGAGAGTCTTATGCTGAAAAACATCCTCGCCACCATTGGCCTCGTGGTCGTGACCAAAGCTGCCTATGAACACTATTGCGAATATCGCGAGCTGAAGCGCGAACGGGAGGAACGCGAGGGCAGACCGGCATAGCAGATGTAGTTGTTGTGGGGGCTAGATCTATCGCCTTTCCGGGTATCGATACGCTCAGCCCATGCTACGGCCTATCAGCATCGCACCGGCAGGATCGCCCGCAAGCGGGCTCCTACACGAAACAAAAAAGCCCCGCCAGATCGCTCTGGCGGGGCTTTTCATTTACAGCCGAGGCTAGTCGCTAAGCGTCAGGCCTTGTTGGCTTTCTTGGCAGCGCGGGTGCGCTCGCCTTCGTCGAGGATCTYCTTGCGCAGACGGATCGACTTCGGCGTCACTTCGCAGAGCTCGTCGTCCTGGATGAACTCCAGAGCCTGCTCCAGGGTGAAGCGAACCGGCGGTACCAGGGCGATGGTTTCGTCCTTGCCCGAAGCACGCATGTTGTCGAGCTTCTTGCCCTTGGTCGGGTTGACGCCCAGGTCGTTGTCGCGGCTGTTCAGGCCGACGATCTGACCGTTGTAGATTTCCTGGCCGTGCTCGACGAACAGCTTGCCGCGCGCCTGCAGGGTTTCCAGGGAGTAGGTCAGCGCCTTGCCGGTGTCGATCGACACCAGTACGCCGTTCTGACGGCCAGACATGGTGCCAGCCTTCACGGTGTCGTAACGGTCGAAGATCGAGGTCAGGATGCCGGCGCCGTTGGTCAGGGTCAGGAACTGGTTACGGAAACCGATCAGACCGCGAGCCGGGATGTTGTATTCCAGACGCACGCGACCTTTTCCGTCCGGCGACATGTTGGTCAGGTCGCCCTTACGCAGGCCCATTTCTTCCATGACCTTGCCCTGGGATTCTTCAGGGATGTCGATGGTGACGTTCTCGAACGGCTCCTGCTTGACGCCGTTGACTTCACGGATGATCACTTCCGGACGGCCAACGCCCATTTCGAAGCCTTCGCGACGCATGGTTTCGATCAGTACCGAGAGGTGCAGCTCACCACGGCCGGAGACCTTGAACTTGTCGGCGCTGTCGCCTTCTTCAACGCGCAGGGCCACGTTGTACAGCAGCTCCTTGTCCAGACGCTCTTTGATGTTGCGGCTGGTGACGAACTTGCCTTCTTTACCGCAGAACGGCGAGTCGTTGACCTGGAAGGTCATCGAGACGGTCGGCTCGTCAACGGTCAGCGGCTTCATCGCCTCGACGTGGTTGATGTCGCACAGGGTGTCGGAGATGAACAGCTGATCCATACCGCTGACGCAGACGATGTCACCGGCGGTGGCTTCTTCAACGTCTACGCGGTGCAGGCCGTGGTGGCCCATCAGCTTGAGGACACGGCCGTTACGCTTCTTACCGTCGACGTCGATGGCGACGACCGGGGTGTTCGGCTTGATCTTGCCACGGGCAATACGGCCAACACCGATGATGCCGAGGAAGCTGTTGTAGTCCAGAGCGGAAATCTGCATCTGGAACGGGCCGTCGAGGTCGACGTTCGGCGCCGGCACGTGGTCGACGATGGCCTGGTACAGCGGGGTCAGGTCTTCAGCCATGTCAGCGTGGTCGAGACCGGCGATGCCGTTCAGGGCGCTGGCGTAAACGACCTGGAAGTCGAGCTGCTCATCGGTGGCGCCGAGGTTGTCGAACAGGTCGAAAATCTGGTCCATGACCCAATCCGGACGCGCGCCCGGACGGTCGATCTTGTTGATCACGACGATCGGCTTGAGGCCGGCTTCGAAGGCCTTCTTGGTCACGAAGCGGGTTTGCGGCATCGGGCCGTCCTGGGCGTCAACGACCAGCAGCACGGAGTCGACCATGGACATCACGCGCTCGACTTCACCACCGAAGTCGGCGTGGCCGGGGGTGTCGACGATGTTGATGCGGTAGTCGTTCCACTTGATGGCGGTGTTCTTGGCCAGAATGGTGATGCCGCGCTCTTTTTCCTGGTCATTGCTGTCCATCACGCGCTCGTCGTTGAGCTCGTTGCGTTCCAGGGTGCCGGACTGACGCAGCAGGGCGTCGACGAGGGTGGTTTTGCCATGGTCGACGTGGGCGATGATGGCGATGTTGCGCAGATTTTCGATCACTGTGTGTATCTCGATCAGAGGATTCGGTGTGTCGCCCAGCCTGGACGACGAATATGAAGAAAAAGGGATCAGCGAGCTGATCGGGGTACCTCTAAAAACGTAGGCGAGGCAGTCAGTACAAGGCAGAAACAAGCGAAAAACGGTCGGAGTCGCGCTCGACTTTACGAGCTATGTGAGCATTTTGAGCTTGTTTTTAACGCAGCAATGACAACGCAGGTAGTTTTTAGAGGTGCCCCGGGTCGGGAGGGCGATGGCGGATACTTCCGCCATTAAGCCCCGGCGTTCTATGCCGGACGATAAACGCGCACATTGGCATGTCCCTCGCTCAGCAGATGGTGGGCGTGCAGGCGACTCATGACGCCCTTGTCGCAATACAGCAGGTACTGGCGGTTCTCATCCAGCTCCTTGAATTTGTTGTTCAGCGCATAGAATGGCAGCGCCTGCACTTCGATGCCCGGCACGTCCAGCGGCTCGTCTTCGGCGGCGTCGGGATGGCGGATGTCGATGACGATCTGTCCGGCCAGCGCTTCACCGACCTCCTCGACTTGCACGTCCTTGCCCAACTCGTCGATCACGCGGTCGATGGGCAACTGGGTGGCGCGTTCGAGGGCGCGCTCGAGGATGGCCATGTCGAACTGGGCCTCCTCGTGCTCGATGCGGTAACCACGGGCCTTGGTGGTCGGGTTGACCGAGATCACGCCGCAATACTCGGGCATGTTCTTGGCGAACTCGGCGGTGCCGATCTGCGTGGCGGTATTGATGATGTCCTGCTTGTGGCTGGCGATCAGCGGGCGCATGACCAGCATGTCGGTGGCCGAATCGATCACTGCAAGGTTGGTCAGGGTCTGGCTGGAGACCTGACTGATCGCCTCGCCGGTGACCAGCGCCTCGATCTGCAGGTTCTCGGCGATACGGGTGGCAGCACGCAGCATCATGCGCTTGAGGATAACGCCCATCTGGCTGTTGTCGACCTTGCCGAGAATCTCGCCGACCACTTCCTCGAACGGCACACTGATGAACAGCACGCGCTGCGAGCGGCCGAACTTCTGCCAGATGTAGTGCGCCACTTCCATCACGCCCAACTCGTGGGCACGCCCGCCGAGATTGAAGAAGCAGAAGTGGCTGACCAGGCCGCGCCGCATCATCTGGTAGGCCGCCACGGTGGAGTCGAAACCGCCACTCATCAGCACCAGGGTCTGCTCCAGCGAACCCAGCGGGTAACCACCGAGACCTTCGTGGCGGTTGTGCACCACGAACAGGCGCTGGTCGCGAATCTCCATGCGCACTTCGACTTCCGGCTTTTTCAGGTCGATGCCAGCCGCATCGCACTCACGACGCAGGCGCGAACCGACATGCCGCTCGACATCGATGGAAGAAAACTCATGCTTGCCGCCGCGCTTGCAACGCACCGCGAAGATCTTGCCCGGCAACTGATCGGCATAGTGACGCTTGCAATGCTCGGTGATGTCGTCGAGATCGCCCAGCGGGTATTCATTGACCTCGAGGAACAGGCCGATGCCCGGCGTATTGCGCAGGCGTTCGGTCATCTCGGCGAGCAGCTTGGGATCGTCCAGATCGGTTTCGACTTCGAGGTTGTCCCAGACACCGGTCACCCGCAGTTCGGGGTCAAGATCGCGCAGCACGGAGCGAATGTTCTTCCCCAACTGGCGGATGAACTGCTTGCGCACCGGGCGGCTCTTGATGGTGATTTCCGGGAAAACTTTGACGATGAGCTTCATGAATAGGCCGCCCGCTTGGGGGACGAAAAAACAGGGGCGCGGATTATAGCGGAAATTGTTCAAGCTTTGACCAAAAATACTGCATCACTCACGCAGCGCACCAAAATGGATCTTTCTTGAAATTAAAGGCCCTTAAATGGTGCAAATATTTCTGGCGAATTAGCGCGCAGACGGCGCGGTACCTGAGTTTCGTGGCTTCTGCCCAATAAAGGGCACTGGCATGCAATTTGCTCCCTTGTGAGGCAGGTCGCCCTGGAGGACTATCCCGCCGGGCTTCACCGCATCTTCAAGGCTTATCGATAAGAGCCTTTTCCACCTGGAGGACAACATGTCTAAGGCTGTTCAACTGATCAAAGAACACGACGTGAAGTGGGTAGACCTGCGCTTCACCGACACCAAGGGCAAGCAGCACCACGTGACCATGCCGGCCCGTGACGCCCTGGACGAAGATTTCTTCGAGCACGGCAAAATGTTCGACGGCTCGTCCATCCATGGCTGGAAAGGCATCGAAGCCTCCGACATGATCCTGATGCCGGTCGATGACACCGCTGTTCTGGACCCGTTCACCGAAGAGCCGACCCTGATCCTGGTCTGCGACATCATCGAGCCGAGCACCATGCAAGGCTACGATCGCGACCCGCGCTCCATCGCCAAGCGCGCTGAAGAGTTCCTCAAAGGCACCGGCATCGGTGACACCGTATTCGTTGGCCCGGAGCCCGAGTTCTTCATCTTCGACGAAGTGAAGTTCAAGTCCGACATCTCCGGTTCGATGTTCAAGATCTACTCCGAACAAGGCTCCTGGATGACCGACCAGGACGTGGAAGGCGGCAACAAAGGCCACCGTCCAGCCGTCAAAGGCGGTTACTTCCCGGTTCCGCCGTGCGACCACGACCACGAAATCCGTACTGCCATGTGTAATGCCATGGAAGAAATGGGCCTGGTCATCGAAGTTCACCACCACGAAGTGGCGACTGCCGGTCAGAACGAAATCGGCGTGAAGTTCAACACCCTGGTAGCCAAGGCTGACGAAGTTCAGACCCTGAAGTACTGCGTGCACAACGTAGCCGACGCCTACGGCAAAACCGCTACCTTCATGCCGAAGCCCCTGTACGGCGACAACGGCTCGGGTATGCACGTGCACATGTCCATCTCCAAAGATGGCAAGAACACCTTCTCCGGCGAAGGCTATGCCGGCCTGTCCGATACCGCTCTGTACTTCATCGGCGGCATCATCAAGCACGGCAAGGCTCTGAACGGCTTCACCAACCCGTCGACCAACTCCTACAAGCGTCTGGTCCCAGGTTTCGAAGCTCCGGTAATGCTGGCCTACTCGGCGCGTAACCGCTCGGCCTCGATCCGTATTCCTTACGTTTCCAGCCCGAAAGCCCGCCGTATCGAAGCGCGCTTCCCGGACCCGGCTGCCAACCCGTACCTGGCCTTCGCAGCTCTGCTGATGGCCGGTATCGACGGTATCCAGAACAAGATCCACCCTGGCGATGCGGCCGACAAGAACCTGTACGACCTGCCACCAGAAGAAGGCAAGCTGATCCCGCAAGTCTGCGGCAGCCTGAAAGAAGCCCTGGAAGAGCTGGACAAGGGCCGCGCGTTCCTGACCAAGGGCGGCGTGTTCTCCGACGACTTCATCGATGCCTACATCGAGCTGAAATCCGAAGAAGAAATCAAGGTGCGTACCTTCGTACACCCGCTGGAATACGACCTGTACTACAGCGTCTAAACCAGTCTCGCGCCGCCTCGTGCAGCGCGCTCGAAAGCCCCGCCCGGCTCTGCCTGGCGGGGCTTTTTCATTTTCCACCGGCAGGGTGCGCCGCGCGCACCGAAAGCCCGAGACTATGCAGCAGATGCTGCGCACAGCTCAGTACTCCACGACGCCCTAAGTAATCCGCGCCCACGGCCCGCGTCGATTTGTAGCCAAACATCACAGCCATGGCGCCCTGCGCTTGCCAGGAACCGCCAGCAGTGCAAGGCTTAGCGCATCATCCGTGGAAGGATCGGCCCATGCGCCCATTACTCGCCTGCCTGCTGCTTGCCCTGGCCTTGCCGGCCAGTGCGCAGATCTACAAATACATCGACGCCAACGGCAACACGGTTTTCACCAATCAGCCGCCCGATGGCGCAGCAGCCGAGAGCGTCAACCTGCCACCAACCAATACGGTAGAGACGCAGAAACCCAGCATTCCCGCAGACATCAGCGGCGACACCTCAGCACAGAGTGCGGCACCCTATTCCACACTGAGCCTGACCGGTATCCCTGATGATGAAGCCATGCGCGCCAACAACGGCACCTTCGTCGTTGGAGTGGACATCCAGCCACGTCTGCAGCCCGGCCACCAACTCCGACTGATTCTCGATGGCAAGCCATACGGTCAGGCCGGCAACGTGCCGAGCCTGCAGCTGACCGATGTCGAGCGCGGCGAACACAGCCTGGCGGTAGCGGTCGTCGCTGGCGAACGCATCGTCCAGCAGAGCGCCACCGAAACTTTCACCGTGCAGCGCATCAGCACCAACAGCCCTGCCCGTCCACCTGTAACGCCACCGCGCCCGACTCCGAGACCTACGAACTGATCATGATGCGTACACTGCTGCTCTGCCTGTTGCTCATCAGCCAGGCAGCCTCGGCTCAGGTCTATACCTACGTCGATGCTGAAGGTAACCGCGTATTCACTGACAAGCCGCGCAGCAGCACTGCCGAACGGGTGATGCTGGCGCCGTCCAACAGCGCGGAAATGAGCCAACCCCAAGCCACGGTGCGCATGGCCCCGCCACCTGCGGTAAGCAAACCGACCGTGCACTATCAGGTGCTGCGCATTCTCGTGCCTGAACCGGACGCCTCGATCCACAACGGTTCCGGCGACATGATCGTCACCCTCACCAGCGAGCCAGGCCTGCTGCCCGGCCACAGCTACCGGTTGCGGCTCGACGGCGAACCCCAGGGCGAGACAAGCCGCAGCCCGGTGTTCTCCCTGCAGCACGTCGACCGTGGTACGCACCAACTGGTGGCAGAAATCATCGATTCCGCCGGACTCATCGTCGAGCGCACACCGGCGCAGCCCTTCCACATGCACCGCATGACCCTGGCACAGAAGCGCAAGATCAATCCGTGCAAGAAGGATGAATACGGCGTTCGCCCCGAATGCCCACTCAAAGACAAGCCCAAGGAAGAGGCCAGCATCCTTCCCTTCTTCTGAATTCGATTGCACCTTAATAGTGCAATCGAACGCACCACCTCCTAAGCTCTCCCTGTTTTGGGTCGTTTTTCTCAACCCAACCTCGCTACCACGCCACCAGACCTCGGGTGGATCGCACAAAAATTGCCGGAAGCCATTTTTGACCTCGCTTGCGACGGCCCAAATGGGGGCCACCAGGGATGGCAGGCCATAAAAAATGCGTCTTTTCGGGGCCTTGGTTTGCTTCTTGCATTTTCCTGCCCATTGCCGGAATGCGCTGCCTATGACCATCAACGACGCTCTGCACCGACTGCTACTCGATAACCTGACAACCGCCACCCTGTTGCTCAACAGCCAGCTGTGCCTTGAGTACATGAACCCGGCGGCGGAGATGCTCCTGGCCGTCAGCGGCCAGCGCAGTCATGGTCAATTCATCAGCGACCTGTTCACCGAATCGCCAGAGGCGCTGTCATCGCTGCGCCAGGCGGTGGAACAGGCTCATCCGTTCAACAAGCGTGAAGCCGTGCTGACCTCGGTCACTGGCCAGACCCTGACCGTGGACTACGCCGTCACCCCGCTGTTCAGCAAGGGCGAAACCCTTCTGTTGCTGGAAGTGCACCCGCGCGACCGACTGCTGCGTATCACCAAGGAAGAGGCGCAGCTGTCCAAGCAGGAGACCACCAAACTGCTGGTGCGCGGCCTCGCCCACGAAATCAAGAATCCGCTCGGCGGCATTCGCGGTGCAGCGCAACTGCTGTCGCGCGAACTGCCCAACGAAGAGCTCAAGGACTACACCAACGTCATCATCGAAGAGGCCGACCGCCTGCGTAACCTGGTCGACCGCATGCTCGGCTCGAACAAGTTGCCGTCGCTGGCGATGACCAACGTGCACGAGGTGCTGGAGCGCGTCGCCAACCTGATCGAAGCGGAAAGCCAGGGCAGCATCACCTTGGTGCGCGACTACGACCCGAGCATTCCGGACCTGCTGATTGACCGCGAGCAGATGATCCAGGCCGTGCTCAATATCGTGCGCAATGCCATGCAGGCCATCGCCGGACAGAAACACGACATGGGTCTCGGGCGCATCAGCCTGCGTACCCGCACCCTGCGCCAGTTCACCATCGGCCACACGCGCCACCGCCTGGTGGTCAAGGTCGAGATCATCGACAACGGCCCAGGCATCCCGCCTGAGCTGCAGGAAACCATCTTCTATCCCATGGTCAGCGGGCGTGCCGACGGCACCGGCCTGGGCCTGGCCATCACCCAGAACATCATCAGTCAGCACCAGGGTCTGATCGAGTGCGAGAGCTATCCCGGCCACACCGTATTCTCGATCTTCCTACCGCTGGAACAAGGAGCGCCCACGCCATGAGCCGCAGTGAAACCGTCTGGATTGTCGACGACGATCGTTCCATCCGCTGGGTACTGGAAAAGGCCCTGCAACAGGAAGGCATGACCACCCAGAGTTTCGACAGTGCCGACGGTGTACTCGCCCGCCTGACCCGCCAGCAGCCGGACGTGATCATCTCCGATATCCGCATGCCCGGCGCCAGCGGCCTCGACCTGCTGGCCCGCATCCGCGAGCTGTACCCGCGCCTGCCGGTGATCATCATGACCGCGCATTCCGACCTGGACAGCGCGGTGGCCAGCTATCAGGGCGGCGCCTTCGAATACCTGCCCAAACCGTTCGACGTCGACGAGGCCGTGTCGCTGGTCAAGCGCGCCTTCCAGCACGCTCAGGAACAACAAAGCCTGGCCGCGCCCGCAGCGCAGGCACGCACCCCGGAAATCATCGGCGAGGCGCCGGCGATGCAGGAGGTGTTCCGCGCTATCGGCCGCCTCAGCCATTCCAATATCACCGTGCTGATCAATGGTGAATCCGGTACCGGCAAGGAGCTGGTGGCCCACGCCCTGCACCGCCACAGCCCACGCGCGGCAGCGCCGTTCATTGCGCTGAACATGGCGGCGATCCCCAAGGATCTGATGGAGTCCGAGCTGTTCGGCCACGAGAAAGGTGCCTTCACCGGTGCAGCCAACCAGCGTCGCGGCCGCTTCGAACAGGCCGATGGCGGCACCCTGTTCCTCGACGAGATTGGCGACATGCCGGCCGACACCCAGACACGTTTGCTGCGCGTATTGGCCGATGGCGAGTTCTACCGTGTCGGCGGCCACACCCCGGTGAAGGTGGACGTGCGCATCATCGCCGCCACCCACCAGAACCTGGAAACCCTGGTACAGGCCGGCAAGTTCCGTGAAGACCTGTTCCACCGCCTCAACGTCATCCGCATCCATATCCCACGTCTGGCTGATCGCCGCGAAGATATCCCGACCCTCGCTCACCACTTCCTCGCCCGTGCTGCGCAGGAGCTGGCGGTGGAGCCGAAGCTGCTCAAGAGCGAAACCGAGGATTACCTCAAGCACCTGCCCTGGCCGGGCAACGTGCGCCAGCTGGAGAACACCTGCCGCTGGATCACCGTCATGGCCTCGGGCCGTGAGGTCCATGTCGACGACCTGCCGCCGGAGCTGCTGACTCAGCCGCAGGACGCCGCACCGGTGACCAACTGGGAGCAGGCGCTGCGCCTGTGGGCCGACCAAGCCCTGGCGCGTGGCCAGTCCAACCTGCTCGACAGCGCCGTGCCGGCTTTCGAGCGCATCATGATCGAGACCGCACTCAAGCACACCGCCGGCCGCCGCCGCGACGCCGCCCTGCTGCTGGGTTGGGGTCGCAACACCCTGACGCGCAAGATCAAGGAACTGGGCATGAAGGTCGACGGCGGGGATGACGACGACAGCGACGACTGATCCCGCCAGCATTACGAAAAAGGGCATCCCATGGGATGCCCTTTTCATTTTCCCCGGATTGCATCCGGGCTACGACACGAAGATCGTAGGGTGCGCCGCGCACCGCCAATTGTCGCCGCCCGCTCAACCGCGCTGCGCGTTCTTGATCGAGATCTGCGTGTTCAGGGTCCAGAAGTCATAGAGCACACCGATCAGGAACAGGCCGCCGGTGAACAGGTAGATGATCCCGGTGATCCACTTGCCCTGATACATGCGGTGCACACCGAACACACCCAGGAAGGTCAGCAGGATCCACGCCACGTTGTAGTCCGTATCCCCCGCGGTAAAGCGCAGGTCGGCCTCGCGATCCATCGAGGGAATCAGGAACAGGTCGATGATCCAGCCGATGAAGAACAATCCCAGGGTGAAGAACCAGATGGTGCCGGTGACCGGCTTGCCATAGTAGAAGCGATGGGAACCGAGAAAACCGAAAATCCACAGCAGATAGCCGATCAGCTTGCTGTGCGTATCCTGTCGTTGCATGACGAACTCCTTGTACGAGGTGCAGCTATGACGCTGCGCGCCGAGTGAAGGTTTCATTTTCGCAGAAACGATGCAACACAACGAATGACTTGATAGCTGTACGACGCCCATATACTGTATAAAAAAACAGTATATATATCGCCTGCCATGCAACTGATCGAAAAGCTCACCATCCTCGCCGACGCAGCCAAGTACGACGCTTCCTGCGCCAGCAGTGGCGCGCCAAAGCGCAGCTCCAAGGGCAAGGACGGCGTCGGTTCGACCAACGGCATGGGCATCTGCCACAGCTACACGCCGGATGGTCGCTGCGTGGCGCTGCTCAAAGTCCTGCTGACCAACTTCTGCCTGTACGACTGCCAGTACTGCATCAACCGACGCTCCAGCGACGTGCCGCGTGCGCGCTTCACCCCCGAAGAAGTGGTGACGCTGACCTTGGACTTCTACAAGCGCAACTGCATCAGCGGCCTGTTCCTCAGCTCCGGCATCATCCGCTCGGCCGACTACACCATGGAGCAGTTGATCCGAGTCGCCAAGCTGTTGCGCCAGGAGCACCAGTTTCGCGGCTACATCCACCTCAAGACTATCCCCGATGCCGCACCAGAGCTGATCGCCGAAGCCGGCCTGTACGCCGATCGCCTCAGCGTCAACATCGAACTGCCCACCGAGACCAGCCTGGTGCGCCTGGCGCCGGAAAAGAACGTCGGCAGCATCCACAAGGCCATGCACAACATTCATCTCGGCGAACGCGAGGCCAAGGAAGAGCGCCGCGCGCCGCGCTTTGCACCGGCCGGACAAAGCACGCAGATGATCGTCGGCGCCGATGCCACCGATGACAGCACCATCCTGCACAACGCCCAGAGCCTGTATCACGACTATCGCCTGCGCCGTGTCTACTACTCGGCGTTCAGCCCGATTCCGCAGAGCCCGAAGACCGTGCCCTTCGAGGCGCCGCCGCTGCTGCGCGAGCACCGCCTGTACCAGGCCGACTTCCTCATGCGCGGCTACGGTTTCAGCGCCACGGAGCTGTTGGCCGGCCCTGGCAACCTGGCACTGGACATCGACCCCAAGCTGGCCTGGGCGCTGGCCAATCGCGAGCAGTTTCCGGTGGACCTCAATCGCGCCGACGAGTCGCTGATTGCCCGCGTGCCCGGCATCGGCGTGCTCAGCGCGCGGCGCCTGGGTGCGCTGCGGCGGGAACGACGCATCCGCTACGAGGATCTGACCCGCCTGCGCTGCGTACTGGAAAAGGCCAAGCCCTTCATCATCACTCAGGATTACCGGCCGCCACGTGCCGAACATGAGTCAGTGGTACTGCGCCAGCAACTGCGCGACACACCGGCACAGATGGCGTTGTGGTGATGCACAGCCTGCGCTTCGACGGCACCTTCGCCACCTGGCGCCAGGCCGCGCGCCGTGCACTGCTGCAAGGCTTGGCACCACACCAGTTGCAATGGCTGGACGAAGAAGCGGCGCCTGGCCTGTTCGACCAGCCCGCCGAACAAACGCCGGAGCCCAATGGCCGCCTGCGGGTATCGCCCGAACTGCTCGATTTGCTGGAAAGCGCCGCACAGTACCGGGGCGACGAGCGCTGGAGCCTGCTTTACCGTGTGCTCTGGCGTTTCGTGCAAGGCGAACGCAGCGCCGTACTGGCCGGTGACCCCGACGGCAGTGAGCTGCATCGTCGGCTCAAGGCCGTGCGCCGTGAGGCCCATCACTTGCACGCCTTCGTGCGCTTTCAGCCGAGCAAGGCTGCGGGCGCGCCGGACTTCGTCGCCTGGTTCGAACCGGCGCACGACATTCTCGCCTCGGCCAGCGGCCACTTCGCCGAGCGTCTGGGCAAACATAGCTGGCTGATCGCAACGTCGCGTGATGGCGTTTACTGGGATGGCCAACGCCTGCAGCATGAGCGCCGCTGCCCAGTGCAGTGGCAAGCCTGGGCGCAGCAGCCCGAGGATGACGGCCAGGCCCTGTGGCGTGCCTACTACGGCAGCACCTTCAATCCGGCACGGCTCAACCGCACGGTGATGCAGCAGCATCTGCCGCTGAGATTCTGGAAACACCTGCCGGAAGGCCCGCTGATTCCGCAACTGATGAGCGAGGCACGCGCCGGCGCGCAGCGCGATGGCCAGGCATTGGTGCTGGCAGGCAGGAAGGGCAAACGCATTGCTCGGATAAACGAAGGGGACGCTTCGCGTCCCCTGTCTGCTGGCCTCAGCGGAAGCGACGCCCCGGATCTTCCTCGCTGACCTCCAGCGCCAGGCCCTGGGCCATGCTGGTCAGGTGATCGCCGTCGGTTTCCGAACCGAGCTTGATCATCAGACGCAGGTCGTTGGCCGAGTCGGCGTAGAGCAACGCATCTTCGTAAGTGATCTCGCCCTGGGTGTAGAGGTTGTACAGCGCCTGATCGAAGGTCTGCATGCCCTGCTCGGTCGAGCGTTTCATCAGCCCCTTGAGTTCGTGCACCTCGCCCTTGCGGATCAGGTCAGCAGCCAATGGGGTGTTGATCAGCACCTCGATGACCGCGCGGCGACCCTTGCCATCCGGGGTCGGTATCAGTTGCTGGGCAACGATGGCCTTGAGGTTGAGCGACAGATCCATCCACACCTGGTTCTGCCTGTCCGCCGGGAAGAAGTTGATGATGCGGTCCAGCGCCTGGTTGGCGTTGTTGGCGTGCAGGGTGGCCAGGCACAGGTGGCCGGTTTCGGCGAAGGCCACGGCATGATCCATGGTCTCGCGGGTCCGCACCTCACCGATGAGAATCACGTCCGGCGCCTGACGCAGGGTGTTCTTCAGCGCCACTTCGAACGACTCGGTGTCGATGCCCACTTCACGCTGCGTGACGATGCAGCTCTGGTGCTGGTGGATGTACTCGATCGGGTCTTCGATGGAGATGATGTGGCCGCTGCTGTTTTTGTTGCGGTAACCGATCATCGCCGCCAGCGAGGTGGACTTACCGGTACCGGTGGCACCGACGAACAGCACCAGGCCGCGCTTGGTCAGCGCCAGCTTCTTTAGGATTTCCGGCAGTTTGAGGTCGTCGAGGGTGGGGATATTGGTCTCGATCCGGCGCAGCACCATGCCCACCAGGTTGCGCTGGTAGAAGGCACTGACGCGGAAACGACCGATACCACGGGCACTGATGGCGAAATTGCACTCATGGTTCTCGGCAAAATCGCGGCGTTGCGCCTCGTTCATCACGCCCAGCACGGTCTCGCGAGTCTGCTCCGGCGACATGGCGTTCTTGGTCACCGGCATGATCTTGCCATTGACCTTCATCGACGGCGGCACGCCAGCGGTGATGAACAGGTCGGAGCCGCCTTTTTCGACCATCAGGCGCAGTAGTTTTTCGAATTCCATCGTCGTTCTCGCAGCTTCGTGAGCAATGCCGTGCGGCAGCCATCTGCCGAATCGTAGGAGCGAACTCTGTTCGCGAACAAAACTTCGCTCGCGATGCCCGCTCCTACACCAGTTCCTAGAAGTTTTCCGGGCTCTTGGCCTTCTCGCGCGCACTGTCGCGGCTGACCAGGCCTTTGGACACCAGCGTCTTCAGGCAGGCATCGAGGGTCTGCATGCCCAGCGCGCCACCGGTCTGGATAGACGAGTACATCTGCGCAACCTTGTCCTCACGGATCAGGTTACGAATGGCTGGGGTGCCGATCATGATTTCATGGGCGGCGACACGACCGCCGCCGATCTTCTTCAGCAGGGTCTGCGAGATCACCGCCTGTAGCGATTCCGACAGCATCGAACGGACCATCGACTTTTCCTCGGCAGGGAACACGTCGACCACGCGGTCGATGGTCTTGGCGGCGGAGGTGGTGTGCAGAGTGCCGAATACCAGGTGGCCGGTTTCTGCGGCGGTCAGCGCCAGACGGATGGTTTCCAGGTCGCGCATCTCGCCCACCAGGATGATGTCCGGGTCTTCCCGTAGTGCCGAGCGCAGGGCTTCGGAGAAGCCATGGGTGTCGCGGTGCACCTCACGCTGGTTGACCAGGCACTTCTTCGACTCGTGGACGAATTCGATGGGGTCTTCAATGGTGAGAATGTGGTGGTACTTGTTGCTGTTGAGGTAGTCGAGCATCGCCGCCAGGGTGGTCGACTTGCCCGAACCCGTGGGACCGGTGACCAGCACCAGGCCGCGCGGCACGTCAGTGATCTTGCGGAACACGTCGCCCATGCCCAGGTCTTCCATGGTCAGCACCTTGGACGGAATGGTACGGAACACCGCACCAGCGCCACGGTTCTGATTGAAGGCGTTGACCCGGAAACGCGCCACGCCCGGCACTTCGAAGGAGAAGTCGGTCTCGAGGAACTCTTCGAAGTCCTTGCGCTGCTTGTCATTCATGATGTCGTAGATCAGCGCGTGTACCTGCTTGTGATCCAGCGGCGGCAGGTTGATGCGGCGTACATCGCCGTCGACGCGGATCATCGGCGGTAGACCCGCCGAGAGGTGCAAATCCGACGCGCCTTGCTTGGCGCTGAAGGCAAGCAGCTCAGTGATATCCATGGGACTCCCCAATTACAAGCAAGCAGGTAGAATGCCGCAAACCCTGAGAAGGTGTTTACAAAGCAGCGAGCGAAGGTCAGGCAAAACGAAGTCAGGCGAAAAAGCGCAGTGTACGAGCTGTACATGAGCATTTTGAGGGTGACTTCAACGCAGCATGGCCGAGCGCAGCAATTTGTAGACGCCCTCTCTAGAGGTAGGGCTTTATAGAGCGCAATTAATGTCCACGATAGCAGAGAATATTGCAAAGGTCGGAGCGCGCATCCGTGAGGCGGCGCAAGCCTCGCAGCACAATTTGGCGGATATCGGCCTGCTCGCGGTGAGCAAGACCAAACCAGCAGCGGCCATACGCGAAGCATACGCAGCCGGGCTTCGCGATTTTGGCGAAAACTACCTGCAGGAAGCGCTGGAAAAACAGGCCGAATTGAGCGACCTGCCCTTGATCTGGCACTTCATCGGCCCCATTCAGTCGAACAAGACCCGGCCTATCGCCGAGCATTTCGACTGGGTACATTCGGTGGATCGACTGAAAATCGCCCAACGCCTGTCCGAGCAGCGCCCCGCGCACCTGCCGCCGCTGAATATCTGCCTGCAGGTCAATGTCAGCGCTGAGGACAGCAAATCCGGCTGCAGCCCAGAAACGCTGCCAGAGCTGGCCAAGGCCGTCGCCGCCCTGCCCAACCTGCGCCTGCGTGGGCTGATGGCAATTCCCGAACCTACTGACGATGTCGCCGCGCAGCATGCCGCCTTCGCCCACTTGCGCCAATTGCGGGATGACCTGGCGTTGAACCTCGACACCCTGTCCATGGGCATGAGCCATGACCTGGAAGCCGCCATCGCCGAAGGCGCCACCTGGGTGCGCATCGGCACCGCCCTGTTCGGCGCCCGCGATTACGGCCAGCCCACCCATTGAATGAAGGAACTCCCGTAATGAGCAACCCGATCATCGCCTTCATCGGCGCCGGCAACATGGCCGCCAGCCTGATTGGCGGTTTGCGTGCGCAGGGCGTGGCAGCCAGCGCCATCCGCGCCAGCGAGCCCGGCAGCGAACAGCGCGCCCGCCTGCAGCAGGAGCATGGCATCGTCACCTTCGCGGATAACGGTAAAGCCATCAAAGGCGCCGACCTGATCGTGCTGGCGGTCAAGCCGCAGATCATGAAGGCGGTATGCCTGGATCTGGCTCCGCACCTCGCGCCGAATCAGGTGATCATCTCCATCGCCGCCGGCATCAGTTGTGCCAGCCTGGAAAGCTGGCTGGGCCAGCGTCCCGTCGTACGCTGCATGCCCAATACGCCGGCACTGCTGCGCCAGGGTGTTTCCGGCCTGTTCGCCAACCCGCGCGTCAGCGCCGAGCAGAAAGCCCAGGCCGAGCAGGTACTGAGCGCCGTCGGTCTGGCCCTGTGGCTGGAAAATGAAGCGCAAATCGACGCAGTCACTGCCGTATCCGGCAGCGGCCCGGCTTATTTCTTCCTGCTGATCGAAGCCATGACGAAGGCTGGCGAGCAGCTTGGCCTGCCGCGCGAAACTGCTGCACGCCTGAGCATCCAGACTGCGCTGGGTGCCGCGCGCATGGCCAGCGAGAGCGATGTCGAAGCCAGTGAACTGCGTCGCCGCGTCACCTCGCCGAACGGAACTACCGAAGCAGCAATCAACACCTTCCAGGCCGGCGGCTTCGAAGCGCTGGTACAACAGGCACTGAATGCCGCCGCCAATCGCTCGGCCGAACTGGCCGAACAACTGGGTCAATAAGGGAAGCAAACATGTCCGGACTCATCGAAGCCCTGATCTACATCATTCAGACCCTCGGCAGCCTGTATCTGCTGATCGTCCTGCTGCGTTTCATCCTGCAACTGGTACGCGCCGACTTCTACAACCCGCTGAGCCAGTTCATCGTCAAGGCCACGCAGCCGCTGGTGACGCCTCTGCGCCGAGTCATTCCGGGATTCGCCGGGCTGGATCTGGCCTCGCTGGTGCTGGCCATCCTGGTGCAGCTACTGCTCATGGTCATCACCCTGACGCTGATGGGCTACAACGTCGGCGGTTTCATCCTGCAGCTGCTGGTGTGGTCACTGATCGGTGTGACCTCGCTGTTTCTCAAGGTGTTCTTCTTCGCCATGATCATCAGCGTGATCCTCTCCTGGGTCGCTCCAGGCAGCTACAACCCCGGTGCACAGCTGGTCAATCAGATCTGCGAGCCGCTGCTGGCGCCGTTCCGCAAGTTGCTGCCGAACCTCGGTGGCCTGGATATCTCGCCGATCTTCGCCTTCATCGCGATCAATCTTGCAGACCGCTTCATCATCGGCGGCCTGGCGGCATACACGGGCCTGCCACCAATGCTCAGCCCCTTCCTCTAGCATGAGAGTCGTGCAGCGACACCTTCCTTGCTGACCTTCTCCCTCCGGGAGAAGGTCAGCAAGCGCCGGATGAGGGGTATGCCGATCAAGACCGCAAGTTTCTACCGCTGGGACGGCGAGGACCTGATCCTCGACTGTCACCTGCAACCCAAGGCGAGCAAGGATGAGTTCGCCGGGCTGCATGGTGATCGGCTGAAGATCCGCCTCACCGCCCCACCGATCGAGGGCAAGGCCAACGCGCATCTGCTGGCCTTTCTGGCCAAGGCTTTTGGCGTGGCCAAGAGCCAGGTTAACCTGGAAAGCGGCGAACTCAATCGACAAAAGCGCCTGCGCATTCGCTCTCCGAAAAACCTGCCGCCGATTCCCGGCCTGCAGCGTGCCTGATGACCATTCAGCCACCAGACCCGACCACAAGGCGGGACTGTATCAGCAGCCAATTGACGGCCGCCCTGTACCTCGCATAATGCAGTTTATTCCCGCGATTGCCGTGCTTCCTGGCGGTAACGCCAACCGAACAGTCACGCAGCCCCAGCAAGTGGATGAACTTGCCGAGAGGAGAGCCAGGATGAGCATGGAACGTCTCAGCCAGCAGGTTGACGCTTACGTCGCCTGGAAACGCGAACTGATGCGCGAGATCACGCGTTATCGCAGCTGGCTGGAACATAACCGGCTCAACTCCGAGGCAGTTCAGGCCAAACTCGAACGCGCCCTGAAAATCCTGCGTACCGACCACATAACCCTGGCCTTCGTCGGCGAGTTCTCGCGCGGCAAGACCGAGCTGATCAACAGCCTGTTCTTTTCCGAATACGGCCAACGCATGCTGCCTTCGCATGCCGGGCGCACCACCATGTGCCCGACCGAACTGTTTTTCGACCCGCGCTCGGAACGCCCCTACATTCGCCTGTTGCCCATCGAGACGCGCACGGCCTCGGCCAGCGTTGCCCAGTTCAAGCGCATTCCCCGGCACTGGGTGAACATCCCACTGGACACCAGCGACCCGGCCAACATGGCACTGGCTTTCAGCCAGGTGGCCAAGACCAAGCCGATGCCGGTCGAACAGGCGATCCAGCTCGGCTTCCACCCGGATATGCTCGAAGGCACCGGCAAGCGCGGTCAGGTACTGGTGCCGGCCTGGCGCCACGCCATGGTCAACTTCGACCACCCTCTGCTGCGTCAAGGCCTGCGTATTCTCGACACCCCCGGCCTCAACGCCCTGGGCAGCGAGCCGGAGCTGACCCTGTCGATGCTGCCCAATGCCCAGGCGATCATCTTCCTGCTGTCCGCCGATACCGGCGTCACCGCCAGCGACATGAGCATCTGGCAGCAACACATCCGCCAGCTCGACGAAGACACCCAGACCAGCTTGTTCGCCGTACTGAACAAGATCGACGTGCTGTGGGACGACCTGGCAGGCGAGACCTTCGTGCAGAACGCCATTGGCCAGATCCAGAGCGCCACCGCCAAGCAGTTGGGCATCGCCAAGCAGGACGTACTGCCACTGTCGGCCAAGCAGGCGCTGCTGGCCAAGGTGCGCAAGGACGAAGAACTGCTGGCACGCAGCCAGATGGCTGGCCTGGAGAACCTGCTATGCGAGCGCATCGTCGCGCAGAAGGAGCGCCTGATCGAAGATAACGTGGTACGTCAGGTGCTGGCGCTGCTCAATAACAGTCAGCACGTGCTCAGTCTGCGCCTGGAGAAAGTCAGCGAACAGCTGGCTCTGCTCGGAAGCCATCAGCAGGACAATGGCCAGTTGCTTTTCGAGCTGACCGCCAAGACCAAGGAAGATCACAGCAGGCATCACAAGCGCCTGCTCGGCCTGAAGACCAATCAACGCCTGCTGCAACGCCAGGGTCAGCTGCTGCGTCACGCCGCACGCGCCGAACGCCTGGAAGAACACCTGAGCGAGGTGCGCCGCAATCTGACCGGCAGCTGGACCACCCTGGGCATCAACCAGGCCATCCTGCATTTCTTCCGCGCCGTCGAGCAGGATCTGCACAACCTGCAGCACGAAGCCGACATGGCCAACAAGATGGTTGCAGCCATCTATCGCCGACATAACGAAGACAACCCACTCGGCGGTGTCGACGCGCCGCAGTTCAACACCCAGCGTTATCTGCGTGAGCTGAAGAAACTGCAGGAAAAGGGCGACCAGTTCCGCCTGCACCTGAAGACCCTGCTCACCGAGCAGCGCAGCCTGACCCGACGCTTCTTCGCCACCCTGGCTCAGGAAGTTATAGGCCTGCACCAGCGCCTGCGCCTGGATGCCGAGCAATGGGCCGCCGATGCGCTAATGCCGCTGATGCAACACACCCTGGAACACAAGCAGATGCTGGAAAGCCACATGCTGCGCCTCAAGGCCCTGGCTCAGGAAACCCAGCAGACGCGCAAACGCAGCCTGCAACTGGCGCGCTACCGGGAAGAGCTCGAACAGCAACTGGCCCAGGCCAGCGACATGTTGCGCGTGCTGCGCCGCCCGGCACCGGTGCAGCGCCAGGGCAAGGTGGTCAGCCTGCCGACAGCGGCGCGCCCGCAAAGCCTATAGAGCGGAGCGGGCGCCCAGCTCGCTTGCCGCTCGGGTCGGTGCTCTTTAGACTGGCGCCCTCCTCCGATTCATTAGCAGCACCTTCATGCCCACTGCATTTCCCGAAGATTCCGTCGGTCTGGTCAGTCCCCAGGTATTCCGTTTCAGCGAACCCCTGGCACTGGCCTGCGGGCGCAGCCTGGCCGAGTACGAACTGGTCGTCGAAACCTATGGCGAACTGAACGCCGCACACAGCAATGCCGTGCTGATCTGCCACGCGCTGTCCGGCCATCATCACGCCGCCGGCTATCACAGCCCGGACGATCGCAAACCCGGCTGGTGGGACAGTTGCATCGGCCCCGGCAAACCTATCGACACCAACAAGTTCTTCGTCGTCAGCCTCAACAACCTGGGCGGCTGTAATGGTTCCACCGGCCCAAGCAGCGCCAACCCGGCCACTGGCAAGCCCTATGGCGCCGACTTCCCGGTGATGACGGTGGAAGACTGGGTGCACAGTCAGGCACGCCTTGCCGATGTGCTCGGCATCGGCCAATGGGCGGCGGTGATCGGCGGCAGTCTCGGCGGCATGCAGGCCATGCAGTGGACCATCAGCTACCCCGAGCGCGTACGCCACTGCCTGGCGATTGCCTCGGCGCCCAAGCTGTCGGCGCAGAACATCGCCTTCAACGAAGTGGCGCGCCAGGCGATCCTCACTGACCCGGAGTTTCACGGCGGGCATTTCCAGGAACAGGGCGTGATCCCCAAGCGCGGGCTGATGCTGGCGCGCATGGTCGGGCACATTACCTACCTGTCCGATGACGCCATGGGCGAGAAATTCGGCCGTGGCCTGAAGAGCGAGAAGCTCAACTACGACTTCCACAGTGTCGAGTTCCAGGTGGAAAGCTATCTGCGCTATCAGGGCGAGGAGTTCTCCGGCCGCTTCGATGCCAACACCTACCTGCTGATGACCAAGGCGCTGGACTACTTCGACCCGGCCGCCGCCAACGACGGCGACCTGGCCAAGACCCTGGCCGCCGCCAAAGCGGACTTCTGCGTGATGTCCTTCACCACCGACTGGCGCTTCTCCCCCGCCCGCTCGCGGGAGATCGTCGACGCCCTGACGGCGGCGAAGAAAAACGTCTGCTACCTGGAAATCGACGCACCGCAGGGCCATGACGCCTTCCTCATGCCGATCCCACGTTACCTGCAGGCGTTCGACAGCTACATGAAGCGAATCGAGGTATGAGCATGCGAGCGGATCTGGACATCATCCAGGAATGGATCGCCCCGGGCAGCCGTGTGCTCGACCTGGGCTGTGGTGACGGCGAGTTGCTGGCCTGGCTGCGCGACAACAAGCAGGTGGCCGGCTATGGCCTGGAGATCGACCCGGACAAGATCGCCCTGTGCATCGAGCGCGGCGTCAACGTCATCGAGCAAAACCTCGACCTCGGCCTGGGCAACTTCGCCAGCAACAGCTTCGATGTAGTGGTCATGACCCAGTCGCTGCAGGCGCTGCATTACCCGGACAAGGTGCTGGCCGAGATGCTGCGTGTCGGCAGGACCTGCATCATCACCTTCCCCAATTTCGGCCACTGGCGCTGCCGCTGGTACCTGACGACGAAAGGTCGCATGCCGGTATCGGACTTCTTGCCCTATACCTGGTACAACACCCCGAACATCCACTTCTGCACCTTCGAGGACTTCGAGCGTCTCTGTCACGCCCAGGGTGCCCGTGTGGAAGAACGCCTGGCAGTGGACCGTGACCACCGCCATGGCCTGGCAAGCCGCATCTGGCCCAACCTGCTGGGCGAGATCGGCATCTACCGCATCAGCGGCGCGGACCTGTCCGCCCACCGCGTCGCGGTCTGAACGAGGAGAACATCATGAGCCGCATCATCCCCTTCCTGATCGCCCTGTGCCTGGCCCTGCCGGCCGCCGCCGAGCGCAAGCAGAGCTTCGGCGATCTCGACGTGCACTACAGCGTGTTCAACTCCAGCTTCATCCAGCCAGAGATTGCCGTGGCGGCGGGACTGACTCGTAGCAAGACCCTGGGCGTGATCAACGTCGCCGTGCTCAAAGCCGGCAAACCCAGTACCGCCGTGGTCGGTGGCGAGGTGAAGAACCTGCTGGGGCAGAGCACCGCGTTGACCTTCAGGCAGGTCACCGAGAGCGGCGCCATCTATTACCTGGCACAGTTCCCCTTCTCCAGCCGCGAGATTCTCAGCTTCACCCTCGACGTGCGCCAGGGCGACAATACGCACCGCATCACCTTCAACCAGGAAATGTTCCCGGATGACTGATGCTGAAGGCGCTGCCAGCGCCTTTGCGTAGGAGCCCTGCCACGGAACGAAGCTTTCGCGGCGAGGCGCGCTCCTGCAGGTTCTGTAATTCAACGTTCAACTGACAGGCAACATCCGCATGATCGACCTCAAGGAACTGGTACTGGCCAGCCATAACGCCGGCAAGCTCAAAGAGTTGCAGGCCATGCTCGGCGATGCGGTGCGCGTGCGTTCCATCGGTGAGTTCAGCCAGGTCGAACCGGAAGAGACCGGCCTGTCGTTCGTCGAGAACGCCATCCTCAAGGCACGCAACGCCGCGCGCATCTCCGGCCTGCCGGCGCTGGCCGACGACTCCGGCCTGGCGGTGGATTTCCTCGGCGGCGCGCCCGGCATCTACTCGGCGCGCTATGCCGATGGCCAGGGCGACGCGGCGAACAACGCCAAGCTGCTAGAAGCCCTGAAAGACGTGCCGGAAGCCGAGCGCAGCGCACAGTTCGTCTGCGCCCTGGCACTGGTGCGCCACGCCGACGATCCGCTGCCAATCCTCTGTGAAGGCCTGTGGCACGGCAGCATCCTGCATGAAGCCCGTGGTGAGCATGGCTTCGGCTACGACCCGCTGTTCTGGGTGCCGGAAGCCAACTGCTCCAGTGCCGAACTGCCTGCCGAGCAGAAGAACCGCCTCAGCCACCGCGCCCGCGCCATGGCCCTGCTCAAGCAGCGCCTGGGGCTGGCATGAGCGATTCCGCTGGCGGGAGTTTCCTGCTCCCGCCCCTGGCGCTCTATATCCACATCCCGTGGTGCGTGCGCAAATGCCCTTACTGCGACTTCAACTCCCATGCTGCCGGGCCGACGCTGCCTGAAGAAGAGTACGTCGACGCGCTGCTCGCCGACCTCGACATCGACGTGCAGCACGCCCACAGCCGGCCGCTGAGCTCGATCTTCTTCGGTGGCGGCACGCCCAGCCTGTTCTCCGACCGTGCCCTGGGGCGCCTGCTGGAAGGTGTCGAGCGACGCATCGCCTTCGCGCCGGACATCGAAATCACCCTGGAAGCCAACCCCGGCACCTTCGAGCAGGCCAAGTTCAAGGGCTACCGTGCACTGGGCATCAATCGTCTATCCATCGGCGTGCAAAGTTTCCAGGAAGCCAAGCTCAAGGCGCTCGGACGCATCCACAATGGCGACGAGGCCATCCGTGCTGCTGATATGGCGCGTGCTGCCGGCTTCGACAACTTCAACCTCGATCTGATGCACGGCCTGCCGGAGCAGAGCATCGAGGACGCCCTGTTCGACCTGCGCACCGCCATCGCCCAGGCCCCCACGCACCTGTCCTGGTACCAACTGACGATGGAGCCGAACACGGTGTTCTGGAGCCAGCCGCCCGAGCTGCCCGAGGATGATCTGCTGTGGGACATCCAGGAGGCCGGCCAGGCGCTGCTCGCCGCCGAGGGCTACGCGCAGTACGAGGTGTCCGCCTACGCCCAGCCCGGCAAACAGGCGCGGCACAACCTCAACTACTGGACCTTCGGCGACTTTCTCGGTATCGGCGCCGGCGCCCACGCCAAGCTGAGCACACCCGCAGGGCGCATCCAGCGCACCTGGAAAACCCGGCTGCCGAAGGACTACCTCGACCCGGCCAAGGCATTCCAGGCCGGTGAACGCCTGCTGGCAGCCGACGAGCTGCCCTTCGAGTTCCTGATGAACGTGCTGCGCCTGACCGAAGGCGCGCCGGCCGAGCTGTTCAGCCAGCGCACCGGCCTGCCGTTGCAGCAGCTCGAACAGGCACGCCGCGAAGCCGAGCGCCTGGGCCTGCTGCAAGCCGACGAAACTCGGCTGGTCGCCACGGCAAAGGGTCAGCTGTTTCTCAACGATCTGCTGCAGCAGTTCCTGGCCTAGTTCCGCCACAGCGTCACGACAATCCGTTAGTCTTGGGCGCTTCGCTTGCGCAGCCCTGATGCCGCTGCACTGACCGTTAAGCCTGCCAAGGAGCCTGAATGGATCTGCTACTGGACCTGATCGTCACCCTCTCGCGCTGGAGCCGCAGCCACCTCGGCGATATCTCCCTGGCCATCATGGCCACTCTGCTGGTGCTGTTCGGCCCAGCCATCAACGCCTGGGTTCAACGCACCATCGGCAACCTCAATTTCGTCCTGCGCACCCTGCTGTTCGTGGTGTTCTGCGCGGTCGGCTACGGCCTGGCGATCGTCTTCCTCACACCCTGGTTGGCCAAGGGCCTGGCGCACTTCAACAACTACACACTGGCGCCGGTGCTGATCCTGATCTTCGTGGTGATCGGCATATTGGCCGACAGGAATTAGGTCGACAACGAAGCGCGATCGCATTCGCTGCAAGAAGAACACCGCCCGACTGGATGCGATTTCCCCTGCGGAGCGGTGTCAGCCACGGACAGTGGCCTTCGCGGCTGAAGCCGCTCCTACGGCGAGGGGCGAACCGCTGTTTCTACAGCACGAACTTGGACACTTCGCTACCGATCTGCCGGCCTAGCGCCTGCAGGTTGGAGGCAGCTGCCGAGGCAGCATGGCTGCTCTGCGACATCTGATCGCCCATGGCGCGGATGTTCTCGGTGTTGCGGTTGACCTCCACGGTGACACAGGCCTGCTCTTCCGCCGCCGAGGCGATCTGCGCGGCCATGTCGTTGATCTGCCCGACCGCATCGGTGATCTGCTGCAACAGGTCACTGGCCGCCTGGGCATCAGTCACACTCTGCGAAGCCTTGGCAGCGGCGTTGTCCATCACCCCGACTGCCTGGCGGGTGGCGTCCTGCAGTACCTGGATCATCGCCTCGATCTCGCGGGTCGACTCATGGGTGCGCTTGGACAGCACGCGCACCTCGTCGGCCACCACCGAAAAACCACGACCGTGCTCGCCGGCACGCGCCGCCTCGATGGCCGCGTTTAGGGCCAGCAGGTTGGTCTGGTCAGCAATGCTGGCGATGGTGGAGAGAATCGAGCTGATCTCGTTGGAGTGGCGGTGCAATTCATCGATGATGCGCCCGGCCCCTTCGACTTCTTCAGCCAGCAGTGCGATGGACTGCTGGCTGCGCTCCACCTGGCGGCGCCCTTCCACACTCAGGCTGACCGAATCCACGGCCTGACCGGAGGCGGTCTCGGCATTGTGCGAGATTTCCTGTGTGGCAGAAGCCATCTGCGTCACCGCAGTGGCCACCAGGTGCAGCTCGGACTGGTGCTGCTGCACGTGCTGGTTCTGCGCTTGAGCATCCTGCGCCACCTGTCCGGACTCACTACTCAGCGCCACGGCGACATCGCGCAGACGGGAAATGATGCCGTGCAGTTGCTCGATGAAGCGGTTGAAGCTGCTCGATAGCTGGCCAATCTCGTCATTGGAGTTGACCGGCAGGCGCTGGGTCAGGTCACCATTGCCTTCGGCGATGGCGTTGAGGTTGTGACGGATCTGCTCGAGATCACGGAACAGCACACGGCCCAGCAGAGCCAGCACCAGAATGGCGACGGCCAGCATGCCGATACCGATGATCAACTGCACAGCGAGCTGCTTACGCACAGGCGCGAGTACTTTTGCCTCATCCATGACCATCACGAACGTCCACCGGGTATTGGGGATCTCGACGGCGTACAGCAGGCTATCGGTGCCCGCCACCTCAGCCTCAGTGAGACGACGCTGCTGCACCAGGGCCTTGAGCTGCTCGCCACCCAGCGTTGGCGAAAAGTCGGAAGCCGACTTGGTGCGCCACTCCTTGTCGGGGTGCGCGATCATCTGCCCGCTCTGGTCGATCAACAGTGCGTAGCCGTCACCGGGGATACTCAGTTGGCCGATTGTCTCGGTCAGCGTATCGAGCGTCAGGTTGGCGCCGACCACGCCAATCAGCGTGCCGTTGCGGCGTGCCGGGTAGGCGATGGTCACCACGTAGGCACCATCGGTGAGCGAAACGTAAGGGTCGCTGATGAACACATCGTTGTTCTTCTCAGCGCCCTGATACCAGCCGCGCTGGCGCGGATCGTAGTTCTGCAGGATCACCGTCGGGTCATTCTGCAGCATCTGTCCATCGACGGTGCCGATGTAGGTGATATTGAAGGCGAAGGTCGCCCAGGTCTGCTGCAGCAGGATGTGCGGGGCGATCTGCGGCTGCTGCACCAGGCTGCCCGCAGTGGTCTTCACGGCGTTGATACGGTCGTGCATCCAGTTGCCCAGGTTGACCGATATCGACTGAGCGAAGCCGTCGATATCCCGCCGCAGGGTGTCATTGACGGTCCGATCCAGGGACGAAACGCTCTGCCAGATCAGCACCATGCTGACCAGCGATAACAGCGCCGCCGCCGTCAGAGTGATTTTCAGGCGCAGCGGCCAATCCTTGATATTCATGCACAGGACTCCATCGATGCCAGGCTCGAGCAGACACCTGTCGTTGAAAGCCAGATCCATGACAAAGCGACGCAGCGCAGGAGCACGAGCCTCTGGCGGGCGTTCAGCGCAGAGCGTTATCAGCGGGATCTGGAAGCGGTTATGGGTTGCCCGGGAACCTGGGTAGCCTTGACGGGCACACGCAGGTAATAAGCGACCGTACGACGGAGAACGTGAAGCCGAGAATGTGCAAAACCGCTGAAAAACACTGAAATAGAGCGGCCCCATACTTCCAGCGAGGGATCTGCTGAGCACCTCGCTCAGGGCTGCAGCCAGCTCAGCACGCGCTCAGTCAGTTGTTCGGGCGTGCGCCGAGCGGGCAACTCAAGTGGCGGGCCATCCAGGCTTCGTGAGAATGGACGAGACGCGCGACCCGCAGACCGACCAGCCGGAGCTGACGATGCGCTGGTCGCGCCAGTGAGGACGGTTCAGTTACCTTCGCGACGCAACGCCTGCGGGGTGAAGTCGCGCGGGCTCAGTCGGGCGTTGAAGTCGTACATCTTCTCGTTGTTATCCAGGCCGTCAGCGAAGTAGCGGCCACCCTTGAGGTCGTAAATAGTCTCCAGGGTCGAGCCGAACATCGGCACGTCGTAGTAGCTGATCGGGTGGGCTTCCTGCAGGCCGATCAGGTTGCCGTTGCGGTCATACAGGTCGACGGCGAGGATCTGCCAGCTGTCCTCGTCCAGATAGAAACGGCGCTTGCCGTAAGGATGGCTGAAGCCGGTACGCAGATCCGCCTCGACCACCCAGACGCGGTGCAGCTCGTAACGCAACAGCTCGGGGTTGACGTGCTTGGCCTGCAGGATATCGGCATAGGGAATGCCGCGCTGGTGCACGGCATAGCTGTTGTAGGGCACCAGCATCTCGCGCTTGCCCAACAACTGCCACTCGTAGCGATCCGGGGCGCCATTGTAGGAATCCACCTGGTCGGCGGTGGCCATGCCGTTGGTGTCAGGCTGCAGGGTATCGTAGGCAAGCATCGGCAGACGGCGCACACGGCGCTCGCCACGGTTGAAACGCCAGGCCTTTCGGATCGCCAGCACCTGATCGAGGGTTTCCTGCACCACCAGCGCCGAGCCAGCCAGCTTGGCCGGGGCCACGACCTTGTACTTGTAGTGGAACAGGGTGTTGTCCAGGTCCTGCGGGGCCACGCCGTCACGGCCGTAGACGAAGTAGATGTCGCGCTCGAGCTTGAGCAGGTTGTAACTACCGTTGCTGAGCACCGCCGCCTGATTGGTGGCCATGCTGATCTGGTCGCCGCGATAACGCATGACGTGGTTCCAGATCGCCTCCTGGCCGTTCGCCGGCAGCGGGAACGGCACGCCGGAAGCAGCCCCCTGAACGCCATTGCCACCGGCAATCAGCTCGGCATTGAGGGCGTTGAAGCGAGTGGCATCGTAGATGCGTTGTGGTGCGGCTGCACTGCGGCGGGTCGGGAATATGCGCAGGTAGAAGCTGGGGTTCTGCTGCAGCAGGGTCTTGAGGCCGACCGGCAGCTGCTGTTCGTACTGCGCCAGGTTCTGGCTATCGACCCGGTACAGCAGTTTGTCGTCAGCATAGGGATCAGGATGATGCATGCCCGGCTGGTAATTGGCCGGCGGCGTGGCCAGGCCACCCGTCCAGGCCGGAATGGTGCCACTGGCATTGCCGGCACGCTCGCCGCCAAGCGGCGTCAGTTCCTGACCCAGGCGCGCGGCCTGGCTGGCATCGACCTTGGCCTGGGCCTGAAACGCCAGGGCAGTCAGCAGAAGAAGGGAAACCGATCTCAACACAATGCTCTCCTCGCGGCGCCTAGAAGCGGGGCCGCTATTGTCCGCGCCCCTTGTAGGTGCGCTTGTCTTTGTTGTGTTCTGAGAGCCTGCTCACGATCTCGCGAGCTAAAGCGATACAACACCGATGGCGGCCCCGCAAAAACAAGCGAGGAACGGTCGGAGTCGCGCTCGACTTTACGATTGGTAAATGAGCATGACTCGCTTCGCTCGCCCCTTCGGGACCGCACCAGAGGCGCGTTAGCCGCAAGCGGCTTTCCAAGCTTGTTTTTAACGCAGTAGCGCCGACGCGCAGCAGATCGTGAGCAGGTTCTGAGGTGAGGCGCCATCCTGGCTGTCGGGTTATCCCGATCTGATCGTGCATCCTGCCGGTTCTAATCGAATGCTTGTCGCTGGGTGGATTATTCCTGACGCTGGAATTTCAGATCCCACACGCCATGGCCGAGACGCTCGCCACGACGTTCGAACTTGGTCACCGGGCGCTCCTCGGGACGCGGCACGTAGGTGCCATCGGCCGCCAGGTTGCGATAGCCCGGCGCTGCATTCATCACTTCGAGCATATGCTCGGCGTAGTTCTCCCAATCGGTAGCCATGTGTAGTACACCACCGATCTTCAACTTGCTACGCACCAGCTCGGCGAAAGCCGGCTGGACGATGCGGCGCTTGTGGTGCCGCGATTTGTGCCAGGGGTCGGGGAAGAACAGCAGCACGCGATCGAGGCTGGCATCGGCGACGCAGTCGCGCAGCACTTCCAGCGCATCGCAGCTGTACACGCGAATGTTGCGCAGATTCTGCACCATCGCGCCGCTCAGCAACGCACCGACGCCGGGTTTGTGTACCTCGACGCCAATGAAATCCTGCTCGGGCGCGGCAGCGGCCATCTCCAGGGTGGAGTGGCCCATACCGAAGCCGATCTCGAAGGTGCGCGGCGCGCTGCGGCCGAATACCTGATCGAAATCGCGCAGGCCATCTTCCAGCTCCAGGCCGAACAGCGGCCAGCCCTTGTCGATGCCGCGCTGCTGGCCTTCGGTCATGCGCCCGGCGCGCATCACGAAGCTCTTGATGGTACGGCGCTGGCGACCGTCTTCGGTCAGTTCGGGCTGTTGGGTATCGGTCATGCTGGGCTCTTGTCGAGTGTTTTACGACTCTGCGGGCTGAAGCCCTGCATTCAACGCAGCAGGGCCAACGCGCAGCAAATCGTCATCCTTAGTTGATCAGGCCAGTCAGCGGCGACGACGCACTGGCATAAAGTTTCTTCGGCATGCGGCCGGCCAGGTAGGCCAGGCGGCCCGCCTCGACGGCATGCTGCATGGCGCGCGCCATGAGCACCGGATTCTGCGCTTCGGCAATGGCGCTGTTCATCAGCACCGCCTCGCAGCCCAGCTCCATGGCGATGGTGGCGTCGGAGGCCGTGCCCACGCCGGCATCGACCAGCACCGGCACCTTCGATTCCTCGAGAATGATGCGCAGGTTGTACGGGTTGCAGATGCCCAGGCCCGAGCCGATCAGGCCGGCCAGCGGCATCACCGCGATGCAGCCGATTTCGCCCAGTTGGCGGGCGATGATCGGATCGTCACTGGTGTACACCATGACGTCGAAACCGTCCTTGACCAGCACTTCGGCGGCCTTGATGGTTTCAATGACGTTGGGGAACAGGGTTTTCTGATCGGCCAGCACTTCCAGCTTGACCAGGTTGTGGCCATCGAGCAGCTCGCGAGCCAGGCGGCAGGTGCGTACGGCCTCGACGGCGTCATAGCAGCCAGCGGTATTGGGCAGGATGGTGTATTTGTCCGGGCTGATCACGTCGAGCAGGTTCGGCTCACCGGGGTTCTGGCCGATATTGGTACGGCGCACCGCCACGGTGACGATCTCGGCCCCGGAGGCGGCGATGGCGTCGCGGGTCTCATCCATATCCTTGTACTTGCCGGTACCGACCAGCAGGCGCGACTGGAACGTACGACCGGCCAGGGTGAAGGGCTTGTCGCTGCGAACTTGGCTCATGGAATACTCCTCGTGAGGTCAACCGCCGCCGATGGCGTGCACCACTTCCACCTGATCGCCCTCGGCGAGCTGGGTGCTGTCGTGCTGGCTGCGTGGAACGATGTCCTGATTGAGCTCGACCGCCACACGGCGCCCGGTCAGATCGAGGCGAACCAATAGGTCGGCGACGCTCTGGTTATCCGGCAGTTCGAAGGGTTCACCATTCAACTGGATACGCATGACGACTCGGTCACAACTGGAAAGAGGGCCGGCATTCTAGCCCGTTAACTGGCCACTACCAAGGTTAAAAGGCGCCATTCGTCCTCATTTCTGACGCCAGGGTCAGGTCTGCCAACGTAGGGTGCGCCGTGCGCACCGCTGGCCGCCGGCCGCCCCTGAGGCTCGATCGAGACGCAGGGCTTACGTCAGCCTCCAGGCCGCCAGCCCCAGGCACAGCCAGCCAACGAGGAAGGCGACGCCGCCGAAAGGCGTGATCATGCCCAGCTTGCCGATCCCGCTGAGGGTCAGCAGATAGAGGCTGCCGGAGAACAGCACGATGCCTAGCGCGAAGGCGCCACCCGCCAGGTTCACCAGCCGGCCGGGCGCATGCATCGCCAGCAGGCCGACGCCGAACAGGGCCAGCGCGTGGATCAGTTGGTAATGCGTACCGGTCTGGAACACTGCCAGATACTCCGGGGTCAGCCTGTGCTTCAGACCATGGGCCGCGAACGCGCCCAGAGCGACACCGGTGAAGCCGGTAAATGCGGACAACAGTAGCCAGAGACGCGCCATGGAAACTCCTGATGAGATCGACCTGAACGCAGTTTAACCATTGAGCCTTAAGACGAAATGATCGTTATTGTCACACCGGTACTCAATCCTGCGGTTTCACGGGAACTTACTCGGCACTTTTTGTTGCCCGCCATCCTTGGCGGCAACCCTTCGGGCCTTCGCAAAGCGACGTCAAAAATCGCTTCCGGCGATTTTTTGTTTTAATAGCGCCACATCCGATCAATGCGAGACCTCATGCTCCGAGCCCTGACCCGCCGCCTGCTGAAACTGCTGCTCTGGCTGATCCTGGCCAGCGTGCTGCTGGTACTTGCCCTGCGCTGGGTACCGCCGCCCGGTACGGCGCTGATGATCGAGCGCAAGATCGAATCCTGGGGCAGCGAACAGCCCATTGAACTGAAGCGCCAGTGGCGTCCCTGGAAAGAACTACCGGACCACCTGAAGATGGCGGTGATCGCCGCTGAAGACCAGAAGTTCGCCGAGCATTGGGGTTTCGATGTCGGCGCGATTCAGGCAGCCCTGGCACACAACCAGAGCGGCGGCTCACTCAGGGGCGCCAGCACCCTCAGCCAGCAGGTGGCGAAGAACCTGTTTCTCTGGTCCGGCCGTAGTTGGCTGCGCAAGGGCCTGGAAGCCTGGTTCACCGCGCTGATCGAACTGCTCTGGCCGAAGGAGCGCATCCTCGAGGTCTATCTCAACAGCGTCGAGTGGGGCGATGGCATCTTCGGCGCCGAAGCCGCCGCACAACATCATTTTGGCGTCGGCGCGCCCTATCTGAATCGCCAGCAGGCCAGCCAGTTGGCAGCGGTGCTACCCAATCCGCTGCGCTGGAGCGCCGGTCGACCCGACGCCTACGTCAATCGCCGCGCCGCCTGGATTCGTCAGCAGATGTCGCAGCTCGGTGGCAGTCATTACCTCAATCAGCTCAAGCCGCAGCGCCCCGATTGGTGGCCGCGCTGGCTGTAGAAACCGCCGGATGACGCTGCTCGGTGCGCGCGGCGCACCCTACGGTCGGAACGCCGGACGGCGTAGGGTGCGCCGTGCGCACCAGGGATCTCAATCGGCGCGCTAGCGGTGAGGCGCGAACGCGCCTTTGGGCAACGCATGCAGCAACGCGACGTCCTCGCCACGCAAGTGTACGGTGAGCCCCCATTGCGGATAGACCCAGGCCTGGCCATCAGCCAGTTCCAGGGTCAGCCGTGGTTGCCCGAGACTGGCGGCCAGGCGCTCGCTGGCCAGCGCTTGCGGGGCACTCAGATTGAGGCTGGCAATGGAAAAACCAGCCATCTGGTCGATCAGTGACTGACCAAGGGCCAGCTCGGCATCACCGGCCTGGAGGCCCTGCGCCGCCATCAGGCTGTCGCGCTGCTCCAGGCTCAACCTCAGCTCCGCCTCGAGCAACCAGCCGCCCTCTTCCCCCTCGAGCGACGCACGATAGAAAAGCCGTGCACCGTCCAGGCGCGGTTCCAGCCACAGCTCTCCCGGAGCCACTGCCTGCACATCACCTAGCGTCAGTTCGTCTTCGGCCAACGGCTGCAACAATACATCACGCCACTGCTGCAGATTGGCTAGCGGATGCACCTCACCGCTGCGCATCAGCCAGGCACCCCAGGCGAAAAACAGCACGGCCACGACCACGAATACCAGCCAGTGCTGTGCTTTCAGAGGGGCTTTGTTCACGGCAATTGCTCCAGACAGAAAAAAGCCGCACCTGAGTGCGGCTTTTGGGGTAACGACAGACTCAGGCGGCAATACAACCCTTGAGTTTGTTCATCGCGTTCTTCTCGAGCTGGCGAATACGCTCGGCGGACACGTTGTACTTGGCAGCCAGGTCGTGCAGCGTCGCCTTCTCCTCGGCCAACCAACGCTGGTGGAGAATGTCGCGACTGCGCTCGTCCAGGCTTTCCAGCGCTTCGTGCAGGTTGCTGCTGGAACTGTCGCTCCAGTCGGCATCTTCGAGCTGACGAGCCGGGTCGTAGCGGTGGTCTTCCAGATAATGTGCAGGCGACTGGAAGGCGCTGTCATCGTCGGCATCGGCTGCCGGGTCAAAGGCCATGTCCTGGCCGGTCAGACGACTTTCCATTTCGCGCACTTCGTGCGGCTCGACGCCCAGGCTTGCGGCCACGGCAGTGACTTCATCGTTGTTCAGCCAAGCCAGACGCTTCTTCTGGCTACGCAGGTTGAAGAACAGTTTGCGCTGGGCCTTGGTGGTGGCCACTTTGACGATGCGCCAGTTCTTCAGGATGAACTCGTGGATTTCCGCGCGAATCCAGTGCACGGCGAACGACACCAGACGCACACCCATTTCCGGGTTGAAGCGCTTGACCGCCTTCATCAGGCCGACGTTGCCTTCCTGGATCAGGTCGGCCTGGGCCAGACCATAACCGGAGTAGCTGCGGGCGATATGCACCACGAAACGCAGGTGGGCCAACACCATCTGGCGGGCGGCCTCGAGATCCTGCTGGTAAAAGAGATTTTCGGCCAGTTCACGCTCCTGCTCGGGCGTCAGCAGCGGAATGCTGTTGACCGCATGCACGTACGCTTCCAGGTTGGCGCCTGGAACCAGAGCATGAACAGGTTGCAAGGAAGTGGACATTCGAATCCTCCGATTCATAAAACTCGTGCAGTGTAGCACTGCGCTATCTGATACAGAGCCTGTGGATAAGTTCCCTGACAGATAGTCAATATCAACCAAAACAATGACTTGCCAGCTTTCGTTCAGCCTCTCCGAACAGCGCCCTAACGGGGCGCAAGTTCGTTCAGATGCCGTGCCACTGCCAGCCAGGCGCCAATATAGCCCAACAGCACGGCGCCGAGCAGCAGCGAAAAACCGTCGGAAGAAGGTACGCCACCCAGCGCGAAATCGCTACCGTAAAGGCCGGCCAAACGTACTACAGCATCGTTCAGCCAATCCAGCCCGAAGGCCAGCAGCAGCCAGGCGAAGATGCCGGCGCCAAAACCGTACAACGCGCCCATATAAAGGAAGGGACGACGCACGTAGCCATCGGTTCCACCAACCAGCTTGATCACCTCGATCTCGGCGCGGCGGTTCTCGATGTGCAGGCGGATGGTGTTGCCGATCACCAGCAGCAGCGCCAGGATCAGCAGCAGGCTGAGGCCGAAGACAAAGCGATCACCCAGCTTGAGGATCGCAGTCAAACGCTCGACCCAGACCAGATCGAGCTGCGCCTGCTCCACCTTGGGCAGCTCCGCCAGGCGCTGGCGCAGGGCTTCGAGTTTGGTTTTGTCGACCTCCTTCGGCGTCACCAGTACCACGCCCGGCAGCGGGTTCTCCGGCAGCTCCTTCAGCGCCTGGCCCAGCCCCGAGAGTTGCTGGAATTCCTCCAGCGCCTGCTCGCGACTGATCCACTCGGCGTCGGAGACGTCATCCATCGCCGCGATCTGCTCGCGCAGCGCCTGGCCGTCACGCTCGCCAGCGGACATGTCGAGAAACAGGGAAATCTGCGCCGCACGTTGCCAGGAACCGCCGAGTTTCTCGACGTTATCCAACAGCAGCGACAGGCCCATGGGCAGGCTCAGTGCCACGGCCATCACCAGGCAGGTGAAGAAACTGCCGATGGGTTGGCGCGCCAGGCGGCGCAGGCTGTCGACCAGGCTGGCGCGGTGGCTTTCCAGCCAGGCATTGAGCAACGTGCGAAAATCCGGCTCATCCGCCGGGCCGTCGACCACCTTGTTGCGCGGCGCCGCGCCGACCCGTTCGGCCGGTTGTGGTGTGGGCATCTTCGATGCGCTCATCAAGCAGCCTCCCCGTCACCGATCAGGCGACCGCGTTGCAGGGTCAACATGCGCTGGCGCATGCGCGCGATCAGCGCCAGGTCGTGGCTGGCGATCAGCACCGTGGTGCCCAACTGGTTGATGTCTTCGAACACGCCCATGATCTCGGCGGCCAGACGTGGGTCGAGGTTACCGGTGGGTTCGTCCGCCAGCAGCAGGGCTGGCCGGTGGACGATGGCGCGGGCGATGCCGACGCGCTGTTGCTGACCGGTGGACAGGTCGCCAGGCGACTGCGCCGCCTTGTCGCTGAGGCTGACCCGTTCCAGCGCGGCGCCGACGCGCTTGCCGATTTCCGGCTTGGACAGGCCGAGAATCTGCAGCGGCAGGGCAACGTTGTCATACACGGTGCGATCGAACAGCAGCTGATGGTTCTGGAACACCACACCGATCTGCCGACGCAGGAAAGGAATCTGCGCATTGGTGATGGTCGACAGATCCTGCCCGGCCAGCAGCAATTTGCCGCTGGTGGGTCGCTCCATCGCCAGCAGCAAACGCAACAGCGTGCTCTTGCCGGCACCGGAGTGACCGGTGACGAAAAGAAATTCGCCGGGGCGAACGCGGAAGCTCAGCTCGTGCAGCCCGACATGGCCATTAGGGTAACGCTTGGCGACCTGCTCGAATCGGATCATCCGCGTTCACGCTCCTCGAAGAGTGCCTGGACGAAGGCCTGCGCCTGGAACGGGCGCAGATCATCAATGCCTTCACCCACGCCGATATAACGAATCGGCAGGCCGAACTGCTTGGCCAGGGCGAAGATGACGCCGCCCTTGGCGGTGCCGTCGAGCTTGGTCAGCGCCAGGCCGGTGAGGTTCACGGTCTGGTTGAACTGCTTGGCCTGGTTGATGGCGTTCTGCCCGGTGCCGGCGTCGAGCACCAGCAGCACTTCGTGCGGCGCCGTCTCATCCAGCTTGCCGATCACGCGGCGGACCTTCTTCAGCTCTTCCATCAGGTTGTCTTTGGTGTGCAGGCGCCCGGCGGTATCGGCGATCAGCACATCGATGCCGCGCGACTTGGCGGCCTGCACCGCATCGAAGATCACCGAGGCAGAATCGGCGCCGGTGTGCTGGGCGATCACCGCGATGTTGTTGCGCTCGCCCCAGACCTGCAGCTGCTCCACCGCAGCGGCGCGGAAGGTATCGCCAGCGGCGAGCATGACCTTCTTGCCTTCTAGCTGCAGCTTCTTGGCCAGCTTGCCGATGGTGGTGGTCTTGCCCACGCCATTTACACCCACGACGAGAATCACGTAAGGCTGTTTGGCAGTGTCGATGACCAGCGGCTGCTCGACCGGCTTGAGCAGGGTCACCAACTCCTCCTGCAGCGCCTTGTACAAGGCGCCGCTGTCGGCCAGTTCCTTGCGCGCCACACGCTTGGTCAGGTTACCGATAATCGCGGTGGTCGCCTCGACGCCAACATCGGCAGTCAGCAGGCGGGTTTCCAGGTCGTCGAGCAGGTCATCGTCGATGGCCTTCTTGCCGAGGAACAGGCTGGCCATGCCCTCGCCGAGACTGGCGCTGGTCTTCGATAGGCCTTGCTTGAGGCGGGCAAAGAAACTCGGCTTTTCCTGCGTGACTGGCGCAGCGACGGTAGCCGGCGCAACAACTTCGGGCAGGGCTTCGACGACAGGCTCAGGCACGACCGGCGGCTGTTCAGCGACAACAGGAGTGGCGGCCGGGGGTTCGGCAACGAGCGGCTCAGGCTGTAGCGCTGATGCAGGCGCGACCTCAGCCACTTCAGGCTCTACTGCCGGCAAGGCTTCGGGCGCGGGCTCAGGGGGCGACGGCTCGGCAGGTATCTGATCAGACACCAGTTGTTCGACGGGCGCGGGCTGAGCCGGCTCGGCAGCAGTCTCTGCGGGCTTCTTGCGCCACCAGCTGAACAGGGATTTCTTCTCTTCATTCACAGGCTGAGCCTGAGTACCGACCTCGGCCGGTGGATTCTTGTCGTCTTTGGAACCAAACATGGGTCATCTCAAAGGGGCGAGCAGTCGTCGCAGGCAGCCTGCGCCGCGGACCGCATCCAGAAAAATTCGCTTGCCAGGCATGTCCCGGGGCAATAGCCCGCACGGGCACATCAGAAGGGCTTGCGCTGCCAGAAACAACCCGAGACTTTACCACTTTAGAGCGCTACCGCGCAGCGTTGCTGGCTGCCCGTTGCCAGCCGCTGATCAGTCGCTTGCCGCCACCGCCTTCGCCAACGAGAGCGTCAGGAGCGGTAACGCCAAAACCTATACAAAACCTGTACAAACCATGCACAATTGTCGAGCATTTTTCTAAGCTCAGTCTTTTTGCGGGGTCGCCAACATGCTCGTTCGCCTAACCTATGCCAGCCGCGCCAGCCATGGCATTTCTTCGCAGCTGATCCGCGAGATTCTGGAAAGCTCGCAACGCAACAACCCGGCACGCGGCCTCACCGGCATTCTGTGCTGCAACGCCGATACTTTTCTTCAGGCATTGGAGGGACCGCGGACGGCCATCAACGCCTTGTACAACCGCCTGACCGAGGACAATCGCCACAAGGACCTGACGATTCTCGACTACGAAGAGATCAGCGTACGCCGCTACGCCAACTGGAGCATGGGCTGGGCCGGCGCCAAGCAGGCCAACCGGGAGCTGTTTCTGAAGTACTCCTGCAGCGACCGCCTGGACCCTTTCAGCATGAGCGCAGCGCAGGTCAATGGCCTGTTGCTGGAACTGTCGGCAAGCGTGAGCACTATCAGCGCCCCAATCATCGACTGAATCCAACTCACTGCCACGCAGAACCTAATTGCCTGCGCCGATGTCGGAACGGCGGGCGATGCCTCGCCGTATGGATGGGGTATCCTGACGCCCTCTCGTCAACGGCGGTTCGACCGCCCCGGCCATCCAACAGGACGACACCTGATGATTGTCTCTGCACACCGTACCCTCGGTCTGATCATGGGGGTGCTCTGCCTGCCGCTGGCTGCGTTCGCCGCCGCGCCGCAGCCTACCCACGAATTCAAACTGGACAACGGCCTCAAGGTCATCGTCCGTGAAGATCACCGCGCCCCCGTGGTGGTTTCGCAGATCTGGTACAAGGTCGGCTCCAGTTACGAGACGCCCGGTTCCACCGGCCTGTCCCATGCACTGGAACACATGATGTTCAAGGGCAGCGGCAAGTTCGGCCCCGGCGAAGCCTCGCGCATCCTGCGTGAACTGGGCGCCGAGGAAAATGCCTTCACCAGCGACGACTACACCGCCTACTACCAGGTACTGGCCAGTGACCGCCTGGGCGTGGCCCTGGAGCTGGAGGCCGATCGCCTCGCCAGCCTGACGCTGCCAGCTGCCGAGTTCGCCAAGGAGATCGAAGTAATCAAGGAAGAGCGCCGCCTGCGCACCGACGACCGTCCGTCTTCGCTGGCCTATGAGCGTTTCAAGGCCATGGCCTATCCGGCCAGCGGCTACAGCATCCCCACCATCGGCTGGATGGCCGACCTCGACCGCATGCACATCGACGAGCTGCGTGCCTGGCACCAGAAGTGGTACGCACCGAACAACGCCACCCTGGTGGTGGTCGGTGACGTGACCGCGGATGAGGTCAAGAGCCAGGTGCAGCGCTACTTCGGCGACATTCCGCGCGGTGAGGTGCCAACCGCCAAACTGCCGCTGGAACTGGCTGCGCCGGGCGAACGCCGCACCACGCTGTACCTCAAGACGCAGTTGCCGAGCCTGATCATGGGCTTCAACGTGCCAGGCCTGGCCACCGCCGAAACGCCACGACAGGTCTATGCCCTGCGCCTGGCCGCTGCCCTGCTTGACGGCGGTTACAGCGCTCGTCTGTCCACCCGCCTGGAGCGTGGCGAAGAACTCGTCTCCGGCGCCAGCGCCTGGTACAACGCCTTCACCCGCGGCGACAGCCTGTTCATTCTCTCGGCCACGCCCAACGTGCAAAAAGGCAAGACCCTGGAGCAGGCCGAAACCGGCCTGTGGCGCGAGCTGGAAGAATTGAAGAAAGCTCCGCCGTCCGCTGACGAATTGGCGCGGGTGCGCGCCCAGGTCATCGCCGGCCTGGTGTTCGAGCGCGACTCGATCACCAGCCAGGCGACCAGCATCGGCCAACTGGAAACCGTCGGCCTGTCCTGGCAACTGATCGACCAGGAGCTGGCCGAGCTGGAGGCCGTAACCCCGGCCGACATCCAGCAGGCCGCGCGCACCTTCTTCGTCCGCGACCGCCTGAGCGTCGCCCACGTACTGCCCGAAGAGTCCCGCAATGAGGAGTCCCGCCCATGAAGACTGAGCAACGCCGCCTGGGCCTGCTCGGCCTGATCCTGTCCAGTGCCCTGGCGCTGGGCGCCTGCGCCAACCTGTCCGATAGCACCGTGACTGGCGATGCCGCCAAGCTGCAGTCGCTGGCTGCGCTCGACGGTAAAGCGCCAACGCGCCGCACCCTGGATATCCAGACTTGGAACACCGCGCAAGGCGCCAAGGTGTTGTTCGTCGAAGCGCACGAGCTGCCGATGTTCGACCTGCGCCTGACCTTCGCCGCCGGCAGCAGTCAGGACGGCAGCTTGCCGGGCCTGGCCACCCTGACCAACGCCATGCTCAAAGAAGGTGTGCCGGGCAAGGACGTCGGCGCCATCGCCGCCGGTTTCGAGGGCCTTGGTGCCGAGTTTGGCAACGGCGCCTATCGCGACATGGCGGTGGCCAGCCTGCGCAGCCTCAGCGCACAGGAGCAACGCGCGCCCGCCCTGGCACTGTTCGCCGATGTACTGGGCAAGCCCACTTTCCCCGCCGACTCGCTGGCACGGATCAAGAACCAGTTGCTCGCCGGCTTCGAGTTCCAGAAGCAGAACCCCGGCAAGCTGGCCAGCCTGGAGCTGTTCGAGCGCCTGTACGGCCAGCACCCCTACGCTCACCCGAGCGACGGCACCGCGCAGTCGATCCCGGCCATCACTCGCCAGCAGTTGCAGGCTTTCCATGCCCGCGCCTATGCCGCCGGCAATGCGGTGATCGCGCTGGTTGGTGATCTGTCGCGCAGCGAAGCCGAGGCCATCGCCAATCAGGTGTCCGTAGCACTGCCGCAAGGCCCGGCACTGGCCAAGATCACCCAGCCGCAAGCGCCCAAGCCGGGCGTCAGCCATATCGAGTACCCGTCCAACCAGACCCATCTGATGATCGCCCAGCTCGGCATCGACCGCCGCGACCCGGACTATGCCGCGCTGTACCTGGGTAACCAGATCTTTGGCGGCGGCGGTTTCGGTACGCGCCTGATGAGCGAAGTGCGCGAGAAACGCGGCCTGACCTATGGCGTCTACTCCGGGTTCAGCGCCATGCAGGCGCGTGGCCCGTTCATGATCAATCTGCAGACCCGTGCCGAGCTCAGCGAAGGCACTCTGGCTCTGGTCAAGCAACTGCTCGCCGACTACCTGCGTGACGGTCCGACCCAGCAGGAACTGGACAACGCCAAGCGCGAACTGGCCGGCAGCTTCCCGCTGTCCACAGCCAGCAATGCCGACATCGTCGGCCAGTTGGCGTCGATGGGCTTCTACGACCTGCCGCTGACCTATCTGGACGACTTCATGCGTGACGTGCAAAACCTGAGCACCGAACAAGTGAAAGCGGCGATGGCCAAACACCTCGACTCCGAGGCACTGGTGGTGGTCACCGCTGGCCCGACGGTGGCGCAGAAGGAATTGCCTCCGCCCACCGAACGGCCGGCCGAACTGCCCAGCGCGGTGCCACACTGATGCGCGGTCGCACACCGCAAAATCCTGCCGCCAAGGTTCACGGCGGCCAGGGCCAGTTACGCATCATCGGCGGGCAGTGGCGTTCGCGGCGCTTCGCCTTCCCCGACGGGCCAGGCCTGCGCCCGACCCCGGATCGGGTGCGTGAGACGCTGTTCAACTGGCTGGCGCCTTATGTCGAGGGCGCCCACGTGCTCGATCCCTTCGCCGGCAGTGGTGCACTGCTGCTCGAAGCGCTGTCGCGCGGCGCCGCCAGCGGCCTGGCCTGCGACCTCAACCCGGCGTCGGTGGCCGCGCTGCGCGGCCACCTGACGACACTGCAGTGCAGCGACGGTGAGATCCAGCAGGGCGACGCCCTGCAGATGCTGGCCCGCCCGGCGCCGCGCTGCTTCGATATCGTCCTGCTCGACCCGCCCTTCCACAAGGATCTGCTACAGGACGCCTGCAACCTGCTGGAAGCACAGGGCTGGTTGGCAGATGACGCCTGGGTCTATACCGAAAGCGAAACGGCGCCCTCGACCCTCGGCTTGCCCGGCAACTGGCGCCTGCACCGCGAGAAGCACACAGGCCAGGTGCATTACGCACTGTGGCAGCGTGGATGAAAGACTTCATCTACGACCACCTGCCCTACCTGCTGCTGATCGCCCTGGCGCTGCCGGTATTGTTCAGCCAGCAGGAAATTGCACTGAACCTGCAGCGCGCGATACCGCACAATCCCAACGCAGGCATTACCATCGGCCTAGCCAACCAGCGTATCGCCGCCCTGCTGGTTTTGGCCTGGTGCGCCTGGCGCATACTGCGCAAGCGCCGCCGCTGATGGCGTAGGGCGGATCGGAACGCCGACCGCTCGTAGCACCAGTGCGTAGGGCGGACTCAGGAGCGCCAGCGAACAGTCCGCCACTCCTTGATGCTGGCAAAAACCTATGGCGTACTACTTCGCGACGCCTGCATGGATGCAGGAGGTAGAGGACGCAGGAAGCCAAAGCCAAGTACGCCCTACCCCAGAATAAGCTCCAAGCAACGACCGACCACCCGATGAACACTGACTTTCGACCCGCCTGGTGGCTCCCCGGCCCGCATCTGCAGACGCTGTGGAACCCCTTCTGTCGCAAGCCGCCGCTGCTCGAACGCCAGCGCGAGCGGTTGTGGCTGGACGATGGCGATTTCCTCGATCTCGACTGGCACGGCCCGCATGACGCCCATGCGCCGTTGGTGCTAGTGCTGCATGGCCTGACCGGCAGCTCCAACTCGCTCTACGTGCTCGGCCTGCAGCAGGTTCTGGCCGCGCGCGGCTGGGCCAGCGTGGCGCTGAACTGGCGTGGCTGCTCCGGTGAGCCCAACCTGCTACCGCGCGGCTACCACTCCGGCGCCAGCGAGGATCTGGCGTCGGCCGTGGCTCACCTGCGCGCGCAACGGCCGATGGCGCCGCTGTACGCCGTCGGTTATTCGCTGGGTGGCAACGTGCTGCTCAAGTACCTGGGTGAAAGTGGCACGCAGAGCCAACTGCAAGGCGCCGTGGCCGTGTCGGTACCGTTTCGTCTGGACCAGTGCGCCGACCGCATAGGTCTGGGCTTCTCACGAGTGTATCAGGCGCATTTCATGCGTGAGATGGTCGCCTACGTGAACAACAAGCAGCGCCTGTTCGCCGAGAGCGGCCAGGGAGAACGCCTGTCGGTGCTGCAGCGCCTGGGCCCGCTGGATGGCATGCGCACCTTCTGGGACTTCGACGGACGTATCACCGCGCCGCTGCACGGTTTTGCCGATGCCCAAGACTACTACCGGCGCGCGTCCAGCCGTTTCTATCTGGGTGAGATTCGCACGCGCACGCTGATCATCCAGGCCGAGGACGACCCCTTCATCTTCCGCCACAGCCTGCCCGAGGCCAGCGAGCTTGCCCTGGGAACCGAGTTAGAGTTGCACGCCAAAGGCGGCCATGTCGGTTTCGTCGAGGGCAGCCCGCGCCGGCCTGGTTATTACCTGGAACGACGCATTCCACAGTGGTTGGATAATCGCGGCTGAAGCCGCTCCTACGCGGATCGCAGAAACCGTAGCCCGGATGAAATCCGGAAGAACGCGCCGGACTGCAACCGAGCACGGCATTCGCTACCGATTGCGGGAGGCGCTTTAGCGGCGAAAAGCTCGCGGCTAAAGCCCCTCCCACAAAGACCGTGTGTGCGAGGTAATCACCCCAGCACCTGCTCCAACGGCACATGCAGGCGGCCATACAGCGCCTCGACCGCATCACGGGCTGAAGGGGCAACGTAGCCACTTTCCAGCGCCAGCACCTGGTAGATGCCACGGCGCAGCATGTCCTGGCTGAGATTGTCCGGGTTGGCCCCGGCGGTGCAGAGAAAGCGCACCCAGGAGGTCATGATGATCCAGGCGTTGAGCGTCAGCGCCTCGATCTGCGCCGGCGTCATCAACAGAATGCCGGCCTCGACGAATCCCTGATAGACCGACTGCGCACCTATCAGACAGCGCCGGGCGAAAGCACGGTAGCGCTCGGCCAACTCGGCGTCGGATTCCAGCAGATGCTCCAGATCACGGTGCAGGAAGCGGTAGTGCCACATCGCAGCCAGCAGCGCCTCCAGATAGAAGGTCTTGTCCGCCACCGTCAGCGCGCGCCCCTCAGGCAGGCGCAGGAAGCTGTCGACCTGCACTTCGTACTGGGCGAACAGCTCGGCGATGATCATCTGCTTGTTGCGAAAGTGGTAGTACAGGTTGCCCGGCGAAATCCCCAGGTGCGCGGCGATATGGTTGGTGGTGACAGTGCGCTCGCCCTGGCTGTTGAACAGGGCCAGGCTCTCGGCAACGATGCGGTCGCGGGTCTTGGGTGGCGCCATGAGGCAGCTCGATCTCGACTTCAAAAGTAGCAAAGGTACAGGCGAAACAGCCGAAGTGTTACCCCCTGATGCACCCCGCAAGCCTTGGCAGGCCTTTGGTTAGGGTGCGGCGAGGGAGGCATCGCGGCATCCTGTTTGACACATTAGAGTAATTGCTCTAAAAATCCAGCTCAGCCCCAAGCAGCCCGCTGGAACGTCGAGGAGAAACCCATGGTCGCCGACATCGCCTACCTGCAGCACAGCCAGCAGCAGATCAACCAGCTGGACGGCACCTTCGCCCTGCAGCGCTCTGCCTTTGCCGCCAACCCGATGCCTTCGGCCGACCAACGCATCCAATGGCTGAAATCCCTCAGCGAACTGCTCACTCAGCAACAGGACGCACTGGCGGCAGCAATCTCCGAAGACTTCAGCAACCGTTCGGCTGACGAGACCCTGCTCGCCGAACTGATGCCCAGCCTGCATGGCATCCATTACGCGAGCAAACGCATCAAGAAGTGGATGAAACCGTCACGCCGCAGCGTCGGCATGCAGTTCATGCCGGCTTCGGCCAAGGTCATCTACCAGCCGCTGGGCGTGGTCGGCATCATCGTGCCGTGGAACTACCCGCTGTTTCTCGCCATCGGCCCGCTGACCGGCGCGCTTGCAGCCGGCAACCGGGTGATGATCAAGATGAGCGAGTCCACCCCGGCCACCTCACAGTTGGTCAAGGACCTGCTGGCACGCGTCTTTCCCGAGGATCTGGTCAGTGTCGTCCTGGGCGAGGCGGAAGTCGGCATGGCCTTCTCCAAACTGCCGTTCGACCACCTGCTGTTCACCGGCGCCACCAGCATCGGCAAGCACGTGATGCGCGCCGCCGCAGAGAACCTCACCCCGGTGACCCTGGAGTTGGGCGGCAAGTCGCCGGCCATCGTGTCTGCCGATGTGCCACTGGCGGACGCTGCCGAACGCATCGCCTTCGGCAAGACCCTCAACGCCGGGCAGACCTGCGTGGCGCCGGACTATGTGCTGGTACCGCGTGACCGTATCGACGGTTTCGTCGCCGCCTATCGCGACGTGGTGCAGCGCTTTTACCCAGTGCTCAAGAACAACCCCGACTATACGGCGATCATCAACGAGCGCCAGTTGGTACGCCTCAACGGCTACCTGCAGGACGCCGAGGCCAAGGGGGCACGCATCGTCTCGCTGTACCCCGAAGCGCAGGGGCGACGCCTGCCGCAGAGCCTGGTGCTCGACGTCAACGACGATATGAAGCTGATGCAGGATGAAATCTTCGGCCCACTGCTGCCGGTGGTGCCCTATGACCGCCTAGAAGATGCCTTTGCCTACGTCAACGCACGGCCACGCCCACTGGCGCTTTACTACTTCGGCTACGACAAGCACGAGCAGCAGCGCGTGCTTCACGAGACCCACTCCGGTGGCGTGTGCCTCAACGACACCCTGCTGCACGTGGCCCAGGATGACATGCCGTTCGGTGGCGTCGGCCCGTCCGGCATGGGCCATTACCACGGCCACGAAGGCTTCCTGACCTTCAGCAAGGCCAAGGGCGTGTTCATCAAGCAGCGCTTCAATGCCGCGCGGCTGATCTACCCGCCCTATGGCAAGTCGATCCAGAAGCTGGTCTACAAGCTGTTCGTGCGCTGATCCACGCGGGCCCGGCCCGTTCTACGCCTGGTGATAACAACAATGAACGACACCACCCTGAACGCGCCGCAACTGTCGCGGCGCAGCCTGCTCAAGGTCGGCTTGCTGGGCACGGCGCTGCTCGGCACCGCCGGGCTGACCGCAACGCTCAGCGGATGCTCGGCCAGCACGCCGGCCAATGGTTACTTGATCCTGCGCAGCAGCGACATGCCCTTTCTGCGCGCACTGATCCCGGTGATGCTCGATGGCGCCGTCAATGCCGAGCATATGCCGCTGGCCATCGACGGCACGCTGCAGAGCCTCGACAACAGCCTCGCGCACCTGTCGCCGGAAATGCTCAAACTCACTGTGCAACTGTTCGACGTGCTCGCCCTGCCCATCACCCGCGGCCCACTGACCGGCGTGTGGGGCAGCTGGGAAAACGCCAGCGCCGATGACGTGCGCAACTTTCTTGGCCGTTGGCAGAACAGCAGCCTGAGCCTGCTACGCATGGGCCACGCCTCGCTGCTGCAACTGGTGATGATGGCCTGGTATAGCCGCCAGGAGGCCTGGGCGCATTGCGGCTACCCGGGGCCGCCCACAGTCTGAAGACGTGTCGCGGATCCCGTAGGGTGCGCCGCGCGCACCAGGGCCTCCACCTCGCTTCATGGTGCGCACGGCGCACCCTACGGTCTGAATAATAAGAGAACTCGAAATGCCCGTACCCGATTTGTTCAAGCAAGGCCTGGCCAAGGGCTGGAAGACATACGACGGTTCGCGTCTGCAAAACGACCTGACCCTGGAGGCCGACGTCGCCATCGTCGGCAGCGGCGCTGGCGGCGGCACCACGGCGGAAATCCTCAGCGCCGCCGGCTACAAGGTGCTGCTGATCGAGGAAGGCCCGCTGAAGACCAGCGACGACTTCAAGATGCAGGAAGCCGACGCCTACCCGTCGCTCTATCAGGAAGGCATCGGGCGCATGAGCAAGGACGGCGCCATCACCATCCTGCAGGGCCGTGCGGTCGGCGGTACCACGCTGATCAACTGGACCAGCAGCTTTCGCACCCCGCCACAGACCCTGGCGCATTGGGCCGAGGTGCACGGTGTGGCAGGGCATGATGAAGCAGCCATGGCGCCCTGGTTCGAGAGAATGGAACAGCGCCTGGGCGTTGCGCCCTGGGCGGTGCCGCCCAATGCCAACAACGAGGTGCTGCGCAGCGGTTGCGACAAGCTCGGCTATCACTGGTCGCCGATCCCGCGCAACGTACGCGGCTGCTGGAACCTAGGCTATTGCGGCATGGGCTGCCCGACCAACGCCAAGCAGTCGATGCTGGTCACTACCATCCCCGCCACCCTCGACGCCGGCGGCGAACTGCTCTATCTGGCGCGCGCCGACAAGCTGCTGATCAAAGACGACCAGGTGGTCGGCATCGACTGCCTGGGCATGGACGAACGCTGCGTGGCGCCCAATGGTCGGCGCATCCGCGTCAAGGCGCGGCACTACGTGCTGGCCGGCGGCGGCATCAATACGCCCGGCATCCTGCTGCGCTCCGAAGCCCCCGACCCGCACCAGCGCGTCGGCCGCCGCACCTATCTGCACCTGGTGAATTTCTCTGCGGCGCAGTTCGAGCAGGTGATCAACCCCTTCTATGGTGCCCCGCAATCGGTCTACTCCGACCATTTCCAGTGGGACGACGGCACCAGCGGGCGGCTGTCCTACAAACTGGAAGTGCCGCCGCTGCAACCGGCGCTGACTGCCACCCTGCTCGGTGATTTCGGCCGTGAGAACGCCCTGCGCATGGAACAGTTGCCCCACACCAACGTGATGCTCGCCCTGCTGCGCGACGGTTTCCACGAGGACAGCGCCGAAGGCCGCGTGGAGCTGCGTAGCGATGGCAGCCCGGTACTCGACTACCAGATGACCGACTACACCTGGGATGGCGTGCGCCGGGCCTACCTGAGCATGGCGGAAATCCAGTTCGCCGCCAGCGCCAGGGCCGTGATGCCGACTCACACCGATGCGCGTTACGTCAGCACCTGGCGCGAAGCCAAGGACATGATCGAGAACCTCGACCTGGCGCTGTACCGCACCCGCCTGGGCAGTGCTCATGTGATGGGCGGCTGCGCCATGGGCGAGGATCCACAGCAGGCCGTGGTCGACAGCCTCGGCCGGCACCATCACCTGGCCAACCTGTCGATCCATGACGGCTCGCTGTTTCCCACCAGCATCGGCGCCAACCCGCAGCTGTCGATCTACGGCCTGACCGCCAAGCTTGCGACGCTGCTGGCCGAGCGACTGAAAAGCCCGAGCTAGACGCCACTGTCCTGGCACGGGAGAACGCAACGCAGGCCGTGGCTTGGCCGCTGGCATGCGCTGCGCTACCATCCGACTCCTTTTCGACCCGCCAGGACGTCCCGATGAATCGAGTGTTATACCCCGGCACCTTCGACCCCATCACCAAGGGCCACGGTGATCTGGTCGAACGCGCCGCGCGCCTGTTCGATCACGTCATCATCGCCGTCGCCGCCAGCCCCAAGAAGAACCCTCTGTTTTCCCTGGAGCAACGCGTCGAACTGGCCCGCGAGGTGACCAAGCACCTGCCCAACGTCGAAGTGGTGGGTTTTTCGTCGCTGCTCGCGCACTTCGTCAAGGAGCAGAACGCCAATGTCTTCCTGCGCGGCCTGCGCGCGGTGTCCGACTTCGAATATGAATTCCAGCTTGCCAACATGAACCGTCAGTTGGCGCCGGACGTGGAAAGCCTGTTCCTCACCCCGTCGGAAAAATATTCCTTCATCTCCTCTACTCTGGTGCGCGAGATCGCAGCCCTGGGCGGCGATATCACCAAGTTCGTCCACCCCGCCGTGGCCGACGCGCTGAACGAGCGTTTTCGCAAGAACTGAAGCCAACGCCGTAGGGTGCGCCATGCGCACCTGATGGCAGCAGCGATCTCACGCCTCATGGCGCCCCTGCCGGTAATCCGGCACAATTCGCAGCATCGTTGCCCGTAAAGTGTCGAAGCCTGCGCGTCGACAGGAGTTGCCCCATGTCCCTGATCATCACCGACGATTGCATCAACTGCGACGTCTGCGAACCCGAGTGCCCCAACGGCGCCATTTCCCAGGGTGAGGAGATCTACGTGATCGACCCCAACCTGTGCACCGAATGCGTTGGCCACTACGATGAGCCGCAATGCCAGCAGGTGTGCCCGGTGGACTGCATCCCGCTCGACGAGAACAACGTCGAGAGCAAGGATGAACTGATGCACAAATACCGCATCATCACTGGCAAGGTCTGACCTTTCCGGGAGGCTGCCGGCCTCCCGTTTCCTCCGTGCCCGTTCTGCCCTTCGCCAGAGCAAGGCTGTTAAGCTTCCAGCCTCTTTCAGCCGCCTCGGGTAGCTCGCATGTTGCGCACACTCCTGCTATCGACCCTGCTGCTCGGCGCCAGCCTTCTGGCCCAGGCCGCTCCGCAGCAATCCGCCATTGCCACCGCTCACCCCGCAGCCACTGCCGCTGCGCAGCAGATGCTCGACGCCGGCGGCAATGCCTTCGATGCCGCCGTCGCTGCCAGCGCGGCCCTGGCCGTGGTCGAACCCTACGGCTCGGGCCTTGGCGGCGGCGGCTTCTTCCTGCTGCGCAGCGCTGGCGAAACGCCGGGCTACGACTTCCTCGATGCCCGCGAACGCGCACCGCTGGAAGCCAAGCCGAACCTTTATGTCCGCGATGGCAAAGTACAGCGCGAGCTGTCGCTCAACGGCGCACTTGCTGCCGCCATTCCAGGGCTGCCGGCAGCATTGGTCGAGCTGGCGGAGAAGCACGGCCGCTTGCCGCTGAAAACCAGCCTGGCACCGGCGATTCGCCTGGCCAACGAAGGCTTCGCGGTCGATCGCGTCTACCGCGAGCGCGCAACCTGGCGCCTGGCAGCGCTGCGTGACGATGCCGAAACCGCCAAGCTCTTTCTCGATCAGGGTGAAATACCCGCCGAAGGCCATATGCTGCGCCAGCCCGACCTCGCCACCACCCTGCAGGCGTTGGCCGAACATGGCCGCGCGGGCTTCTATACCGGCCCGGTGGCCGAGCGTCTGGTCAGCGGCGTGCGCCATGCCGGTGGCATCTGGACGCTCGATGACCTGCGCGAGTACCGCATCGCCCGTCGCACGCCGCTGCGCTTCCCCATGGAAGACGGCCGCAAGCTGATCAGCGCGCCACCACCCTCGGCTGGCGGTATAGCGCTGGCGCAGAGCCTGGCCATACTCGAACAGCTGCCCTGGCGCGATGCCGAGCCCGTACAGCGCACGCATTACGTGGTCGAGGCCCTGCGTCGTGCCTACCGTGACCGTGGCCTGCTGGGCGATCCCGACTTCATCAAGAATCCTGTAGAGCAACTGTTGTCACCCGGGCATCTGGCCGTGCTCGCCGGCAGTATCGACCCCGAACGGGCCACGCCCAGCGCCAGCCTGCCGCCTGCCGGCACCTGGCACGAAGGCGACCACACCACCCACTTCGCCGTGCTCGATGCCGAGGGCAATGCCGTGGCGGCGACGCTGTCGATCAACCTGCCGTTCGGCGCGGCTTTCACCGTGCCCGGCACCGGCGTGCTGCTCAACGACGAGATGGACGACTTCGCCGCCGACGTACAGGGCGCCAACGCCTACGGCCTGACCGGCAGCCAGGCCAACGCGATTGCCGGAGGCAAGCGGCCGCTGTCATCGATGAGCCCGAGCTTTGTCGAAAGCAGCGACGAATTCACCGCCTTCGGCACGCCGGGTGGCAGCCGTATTCCGAGCATGGTGCTGCTGTCGATGCTCGAATACCTGGACGATAAGCCCATCGAGCGTTGGCCGGCGGTGGCGCGCTACCACCACCAGTTTCTGCCGGACGTGATCGAGCATGAGCCGGATACCTTCAGCGATGAGCAGATCGCCGAGCTGCAACGACGCGGCCATGAACTCAAGCGTCTGGATCGGCAGTACGGCAACCAGCAGGTGCTGTTCTGGGACAAGGTCAGCGGTGAAGTGCAGGCCGCAAGCGACCCGCGCGGGATTGGTACGGCGACGCCGTAAAGCGCACCGCTCGAGTGTGATCGTAGCCCGGATGAAATCCGGGGGTGTCGTGGTCCAAGAGCCCCGGACTTCATCCGGGCTACCAGGGCTCAGGAGAGCTGGATCAGGCTCTCCTGCTCCTCACCGAACTTGCGCAATTCGCGGAACAGTGCCTGCTCGCTGCCTAGCATCAGCACGTTGCGCAGGCTCTGGAAGATGCGGCTGACGTAGCCCAGGTCGTTCATCAGCGAGCTGGTCTGCAGGCCATCCAGGTGGCCGTCGCGTACCTCGGCGAACAGGCGCTGACGAAACCTCGCATCGAAGCTCGCCGCCTGCTCGTCGAGCCAGCGCAGGCGCGATTGCCACACCTCGTCCGGCAGATCGGCACGGGCCAACTCACGCACCTCATGCAGGGTGGTGAGCAAATGGCGACGCAGCTCCACATAGGCATCACGCACCGCCGAAGGTGGTGCGTCCAGATAATGGCCAAGGTTCTTCTGCAGGTGCTTGGCGTCCTTGACCGCATCCACCAGCTGCAGCGCCGCCAACTGGCAACTGACCCAGAACTGCTGATGCGCTTCGTCCATGGGCAGTTCCATGCGCCCCATGAAGCTCAGCAGATCGCCATACACGCCCTTGATATGGAATTGGTACAAGTGCTCCGCTTCGAAGCCGCCCTGCGCGGGCTTCGCCTGCAGCAGTTGCTCATCCGCCCGCGCACGCGCCAATTGATCAACCGGCAGATAGAGTGCATGGCAGATCACCTCCAGGCTCAAGCGGCCAAGGTGCCCCAGCTCCTGCACCACCGCGCCGGAGGCGGCATCCACCGAATCCAGCGCGCGCTCATTGAGATAGCGCGCACGCGTGCGCTCGGGTTCGGCGACCTCTTCGGACGCCAACTCCGTAATCAATACCTGTGGCTCGGCACGCTCCGGCAGCCAGCGGATCAACAACCGCGCCAGACGCCCCTGCAGCGGCCAGAACAGCGCGACACCCATGGCATTGAACAGGGTATGGAACATCGCCAGTTGGATCAGGCTGTTCTCGCCAAGGCCCAGAGGTTCGGCCAGCGCATGCACCAGCCAGGTCAGCGGACCCAGCAGGCAGAAGGCGAGCGTACCGGTGGTGATGTTGAACAGCACGTGCGCCAGGGCCAGGCGCTGGCCATTGCGATTACCGCCGAGGGAGCCGACGAACGCGGTGGTCACGCTGCTGCCGACGTTGGAGCCAATGGCGATCGCCAGGCTCTGACCAAGCTCCAGCTGGCCGCCGGCCAAAGCCGCCAGCGTAAGCATCAAGGTAGCGTGGCTGGACTGCAGCACCACGGTGATGGCCAAACCGATGGCGGTGAACAGCAACGCACCACGCAGCCCGCCCTCCTGGTAGCCGGTCATGTCCAGGCCGTCACCGAAACTGGCGAAGCCGTCCTTGATCTGATCGATGCCGAGAAAGATGAAGGCGATACCCAGCACGATACAACCAGCCGCCTTGCTCCTGGGCCCGAAGAAACCGGCCAGCACGCCGAATACCAACAGCGGCAGGGCCAGCGGACTTAGGCTGAGGTTCTGCCCGGCCAGCGCCAGCAGCCAGATGCCGCTGGTGGCGCCAAGATTGGCACCGAACAGGATGGCAATGCCGCCGGCCAACTGGATCAGACCGGTGCTGATGAAGGCGATGGTCAACAGCGACACCAGCGTGCTGGATTGCAGCAGTAGTGTACCGCCCACTCCGAATAGCAGGCTCTTGAAAGGGGTAGACGTGCTGCGCCCGAGTATCTGCTCCAGTTTGCTGCCCGCCAGCTGGCGCAAGCCCTCTTCCAGGCACTGCATGCCGAACAGGAAAATCGCGAGCCCGGCGCAGAGTTGCAGCCAGCCCTGGCTGAACCAGAACGAGGCGATCAGCCCCATTACCACCAGCAGCAACATCACCCAGCGCAGGTACTTCATCACCACCGGCTCATCCCTTTTTAGTGGTACCAAACGTAAGCGGCCCCTGGCTCGTTACCAAACCAGGGGCCGCAAGAACCGCATTTCAATTACTGACGCTGATTGTAACCGTCGCCGGTGCAACCCAGGCAGCGTACGAACGCCGCTTTGCCCGGCTCGACGACCAGAGCTTTACCCGCTGCTCCAATCCCGCCACCCATCGCGGAAAATGGCAGGGAGACCACGAACAGACCAGCGCCGATAACAGTAGCGCCAATCAGTAGAGGACGAGCGATCACCAGATCAGCTGCCATGGAAAAAGCGCCCGGCGCCTCAACTGTGTAAAACGGATCACCGCTGACGTTCTGCTGCGCCTGCGCCGGCAACGCCAGTAGGCCCATAAGCAGCGACATGACGGCTGCGGTCGTGCGGAACAGGTTCATAATGCAGTCCTTCAGATTATTCGGGAAAGTGCCAGTAACTATAACAGCGCATTGATAATTGTCAGCGTGACGGACGTCAATCGCCGTGAAAGGCATATTCCGGCTTTTTCGGCACATAAGGACGAAAGAACGCCAGCATGGCTGTCAGGTCGGCTTTCTCGTCACCGGTTGGCTGGAAGATCGGACCGATCACCACCCGACGATTCTGGTAATCCAGCGCGCCCAGCACGATGGGTACGCCCGCGCCCAGCGCGATATGGTAGAAGCCCATCTTCCAGCGTTCGACCTTCTTGCGCGTGCCCTCGGGCGACAGCACCAGAATGAAGTCGTCATGCTCACGAAAGGCCTGAATGGCCTGTTCGACGGTGTTCAACTGGCGATCCCGACGAATCGGAATACCGCCCCAGTTGCGCATCAGGCCACCGAAGGGCCAGCGGAAGATGCTGTGCTTGCCGAACCAGCGGGCGTTGAGGCGCAGCACGAATTTCAGCGCTATGAAGATCACGAAGTCCCAGTTGGACGTGTGATGAGCGCCGATGGCGACGAACTTGTCGAGCTTCGGCAACTGTCCCTCGATACGCCAGCCCATCAGTTTCAGCACACTGCGCCCCAGCCACTCAGCGGCCCGATTGCGCGGCAGGTAGTTACCGGACATCGATCAACCTCGGTATTTCTTGTTTTTATGACGTAGGGCGGGTGCAACCCGCCATTGGCCCTTTGGCGGGTTACACCCGCCCTACGGCTCGCCCATCCGGCGGATCATCAGCTCAGCGTTGGCACTTGGGACAGTACACACTCGCGCGCTGCCCCAACTTGACCTCACGTAGCGTACTGCCGCAGACCTTGCAGAACTCGCCGCCGCGCCCGTAGGCGAACAGCTCCTGCTGGAAGTAGCCCGGCTGGCCGTCGCCGCCGACGAAGTCACGCAAGGTGGTACCGCCACGCTCGATGGCATGAGCCAGGATGCGCTTGATCTCCTCGGCCAGGCGCAGGTAACGCGCCCGCGAGATGGAGCCGGCTTCGCGGCGCGGATCGATACCGGCAGCGAACAGCGCTTCGGTGGCGTAGATGTTGCCCACGCCGACGACCACGGCGTTATCCATGATGAAGGGTTTCACCGCCATGCTACGACCGCGCGACATCTGGAACAGACGCTCACCCTCGAACAATCCGCCCAACGGCTCTGGGCCGAGTTTACTGAGCAGCTCGTGGCGCAGCGGATCTTCGCTCCATAGCAGCGCACCAAAACGGCGCGGGTCGGTGTAACGCAAGGCGAGCCCCGACTCCAGCTCGATATCCACGTGCTCGTGCTTGGCCGCGGGCAGGCCGCACTCGACCAGACGCAGACTGCCGGACATGCCCAGATGGCTGATCAGGCTGCCGACTTCGGCCTTGATCAACAGGTACTTGGCACGGCGCTCGACGCACTCGATTCGCTGGCCGGACAGACGCACGTCCAGGTCTTCGGGGATAGGCCAACGGAGACGGCGCTCACGCACGATCACGCGGCTGACGCGCTGACCTTCCAGGTAAGGCGCGATACCGCGACGGGTAGTTTCGACTTCGGGTAATTCAGGCATGGCAATACGGCAGGAAAACGGCGGTGCGCCACCTTAGCAGGAGCTGCGCAGCAAGCGGTAGGGTACGCCGCTTACCTGATCACCTGCACGGCGGCGCAAGCGCATGAAGGCTCAGAGCACAGCCAGGTCACGGATGCTTTCGCGCAGGTTCTCGAAGTCATACTCCGACAACCCCAGATACTCGAGAATCGGCTGCGCGATGGACTGCCACTCCAGGTCGATGGCCTGCCCGCCCTGCACACGGTGCGTCTCGCAGATATGCTCGGCCATCTTGAGAATGCCCAGCAGCGTCTTCAACTGAGCGTCGCGCCCCGAGTCATCGCTGAAGATCGACAAGGCGTTGTGGTGGTTGGCGATGACCTCGCAGAGATGCTCCGGCAGGCGCCAGGAACGTGCGGTGAAATAACCGACCACGGCATGATTGGTAGTCAGCAGGCGGTTCTCGGTATCGACCACACGGCGCTCTTCACTGGCACTGGCGTAGGCTTCCTCCAGCACCTGCATGTAGTTGGGGAAGCGCTTGAGCATCAGCGGAATGCCGCAGTCGTGGAACAGCCCCAGGCTGTAGGCTTCGTCGGGCGAGTGATAACCGAGGCGCTTGGCCAGGGTCAGGCAGGTCATCGCCACGTCCTGGGCACTGTCCCAGAAGCGGTTGAGTACCAGGATCGCTTCGTCGGTCAGCTCGCCTTTGATCGACTGCGCATTGATCAGGTTGATCACGGTGTTGCAGCCCATCAGATTGACCGCCTGCTGAATCGAGGCGATGCGATTGGCCAGGCCGAAATGCGGCGAGTTGACGATTTTCAGCAGCGCGCCGGACAGCCCTGGGTCCTGACTGATCAGCTTGGCGATGCTGCGCAAATCGGGGCTGGGCATGATCTGCTCCATCTGCAGATCGACCATGATCTGCGGTTGCGGCGGTACGCTGATCCCCTGCAGGACTTGCTGGATCTGTTCGGCGGTAAGTTCGTAGGTCATGAAAGAGGGATCGTGCAGGGTGAGAAGTAGCGCACAGTCTAGCCAAAGCACTGGCCAGCCCGCAGTCGACTTTTGTAACCGCCGTCCCCGTGTGCAAACCGCTATAATCCCGCTCTTTTACCCGCGGAGCCCGAACTCATGTCTTCCCTGCCCAGTCTGCGCCTGAAAGCCAACGCCGACCGACGCCTGCGCGCCGGCCACCTGTGGGTCTACAGCAACGAGATCGATGTCGCCGCCACCCCGCTGCATGGTTTTGCCGCCGGTGACCAGGCTGTTCTCGAAGCCGCCGGCGGCAAGCCGCTGGGCATCGTCGCCATGAGTCCGAACAACCTGATCTGCGCGCGTCTGCTGTCACGCGACGTCAAGCACGTGCTGGACAAATCCCTGCTGGTGCACCGCCTCAACGTCTGCCTGTCGTTGCGCGAACGCCTGTTCGACAAGCCCTGCTACCGCCTGGTATATGGCGACTCCGATCTGCTGCCGGGGCTGGTGGTCGACCGCTTCTTCGACATTCTGGTGGTGCAACTGGCCTCTGCCACCATGGAGGCGCACAAGGACGACGTGCTCGCCGCGCTGATCCAGGTGTGCAAACCCAGCGGCATCCTGTTCAAGAACGACTCCAGCGCGCGCGACGCCGAAGGCCTCGAGCGCTACGTGGCGACCGCCTACGGCGAGGTGCCGGAGTGGGTAGCGCTGGAAGAGAACGGCGTGAAATTCGAAGCCCCAGTGATCGAAGGGCAGAAGACCGGCTGGTTCTATGACCACCGCATGAACCGCGCACGCCTGGCGCCCTACGTCAAAGGCAAGCGCGTGCTCGACCTGTTCAGCTACATCGGCGGTTGGGGTGTGCAGGCCGCAGCCTTCGGCGCCAGCGAAGTGTTCTGCGTGGACGCTTCCGGCTTCGCCCTCGATGGCGTGGAGCGCAACGCCACGCTCAACGGTTTCGCCGAGAAGGTCACCTGTGTGGAAGGTGACGTGTTCGCCGCACTGCGTGAGCTGAAATCCGCCGAAGAACGCTTCGACGTGGTGATCGCCGACCCGCCCGCCTTCATCAAACGCAAGAAGGACATCAAGAACGGCGAAGCGGCCTACCGGCGCCTCAATGAAACCGCCATGCGCCTGCTGAACAAGGACGGCATCCTGGTCAGCGCCAGCTGCTCCATGCACCTGGAAGAGGACAACCTGCAGAACATCCTGCTGACCAGCGCCCGCCATCTGGATCGCAACATTCAACTGCTCGAGCGCGGCGCCCAGGGCCCGGATCACCCGGTGCACCCGGCGATCAACGAGACCCGCTATATCAAGAGTCTGACCGTGCGTCTGCTGCCCAACAGCTAAACGTAGGGTGCGCCATGCGCACCGAGAATGCCGGTGTCATCAAGCATCATTGGTGCGCACAGCACACCCTACGCGACACGCGCCGAAACAGGGACGCTCTCCAGACCGTGCACCTACCATGTGCGTGTCGACAGGAGCCCCATCCCTCATCTCGCTGTTACCTCCCCCCACACCCGCCTCGCATCTCGCCCAGCATGGACTAGGCTTTAACCTGCATAGCAGAGCGCTATCAGCCAATCACTGGCTAACTGGCGTGCTTATTGCTTTTGGCTATCAACATAACGAACGCCTTCCACGCAGGAGGCGAATCGACTCAGAAGTTGGAGCCTTGGCCACGAGCTGACTCCATATTGCGGCCTTTCACGGACAACAGCGGGGAGGACTATGACTGCGCAGGCTGGGAACGATGCGTTCCTGCGATTCACCAACGTCAAGAAGACCTACGATCACAAGACCCTGGTGGTCAAGGACTTCAACCTCAACGTGGCCAAGGGCGAATTCATCACCCTGCTCGGCCCCTCCGGTTCGGGCAAGACCACCTGCCTGATGATGCTCGCCGGCTTCGAGGACGTGACCAGCGGCGAGATCCTGATCAACGGCCGTAACGTCACCAGCATTGCCCCCTATGCTCGCAACATCGGCATGGTCTTTCAGCAGTACGCGCTGTTCCCGCACATGACCATCCGCGAGAACCTGGCCTACCCGCTGAAGATTCGCAAACTGCCCAAGGACGAGATTCGCGCCAAGGTCGAGGAGTACCTCGCACTGGTCGAACTGCAGGCCTTCGGCGGCCGCTACCCCGCCCAGCTCTCCGGCGGCCAGCGCCAGCGAGTGGCCCTGGCCCGCGCGCTGATCTTCGCTCCGGACATCGTACTGATGGATGAGCCGCTCGGCGCGCTGGACAAGAAGCTGCGTGAGCAGATGCAGTTCGAGATCAAGCGCCTGCACGAGCAGCTCGGTTTCACCGTGATCTACGTGACCCACGACCAGACCGAAGCGCTGACCATGAGCGACCGCATCGCCGTGTTCAACAACGGCGTGGTGCAGCAATGCGCTGCGCCGCACGTGCTCTACGAACGTCCGGCCAACATGTTCGTCGCCGACTTCATCGGCGAGAGCAACAAGCTGCATGGAGTGATCGAGGCGGTCGAGGCTGATCGCGTCCGGGTACGTCTCGACGATGGTGGCCTGGTGAGCACCCTGAAAGCCAACTGCACCGAAGTCGGCCAAGCCACCACGGTGTCGGTACGCCCGGAGAAGCTCAACTTCACCGATCGACTCGGCGCCAGCGGCAATCAGGTCAAGGCCCGCTTCGTCACGCGCCATTACGTCGGCGAATACATCCGCTACCACTTCGAGACCGCCAGCGGCGCCGAACTGGTGGTGAAGAATCTGAACGACAGTTCAGCCCCGCAACTCAGCGCTCAGGAAGAGATCGCCCTCGCCTGGCTGCCGGAAGACAGCCAGGCCCTGGACCGATCGGAAGTGCCGAAGACGCTCTGACCCCACAACTAGTAGAAGCAAATGGAGCACAGCAATGGCTAGATCACTGACTACCAGCTTTTCCACCTTCGCCCTGGTGGCGGCATTGGGACTCACAGCGGGCAACGCCACGGCCCAGGACAGCCTCACCGTGGTTTCCTGGGGCGGTGCCTATGGCGCCGCGCAGAAAAAACACGTCATCGACCCCTACCAGGCGGAATCCGGCGTCAAGGTATTGTTCGAGGATTACTCGGGCGGCGTCGCCGAGATCAAGGCCCAGGTCGAGTCCGGCAACATTCAGTGGGACGTGGTCGACTTCGAAGTGATCGACCTTGAGCGCGCCTGCTCCGAAGGCCTGCTGGAAACCCTCGACCACAGCGTGCTGCCGGCCGGCATCGACGGCACCTCGGCAGCTCAGGACTTCATCCCCGAAGCACTGGCCAGCGAATGCGCGGTGGGCAATATCGTCTGGTCGGTGGTGTTCGCCTACAACCAGAACACCATCGGCGGCACCAAGGCTGCCAGCATTGAGGACTTCTTCGACACCGCCAAGATCCCTGGCAAGCGCGCCATGCGCAAACGCCCACAGGTGAACATGGAATGGGCGCTGATGGCCGACGGCGTCGCGCCTGAGGAAGTCTACGAAGTACTGGCCACACCGGAAGGACAGCAACGCGCCTTCGACAAGCTGGCCAGCATCAAGAAGGACATCGTCTGGTTCGACTCCTGGTCGCAGGCGCCACAGCTGCTCAACGACGGTGGCGCAGTGCTGGTGCAATCGGCCAACGGCCGCTTCTACGACGCCATCGTGCAGGAGAAGAAACCCTTCGAAATCGTCTGGGACGGCCACGTCTACGACCTCGACGCCTGGGCCATCGTCAAGGGCAGCAAGAAGAAGGACCTGGCCATGGAGTTCATCAAGTACGCCACCGGCTCCAAGCCCCTGGCTGGCATGCCGGACGTGGCCTACGGCCCGACCCGCAAGTCCTCCATGCCGCTGGCCGACCAGAGTGCGGCGCCGCACCTGCCGACCGCTCATCTGGACAAAGGCATCCAGGCTGGCTCCGAGTTCTGGGCTGACTATGGCGAGTCGTTGGGCGAGAAATTCAACGAGTGGCTGTTGAAGTAAGCACCACACCCTCCCCACGGACGACCTGTGGGAGGCGCTTCAGCGGCGACGGTCGCGGCTGAAGCCCCTCCCACGGGTACCGAGGTCCAACGGAGAAGGGGCTTATCCCGGAGTAATGTCTTGACCTCTCTCACCACCAGCGAAGCCGGCCAAGCCGCCAGCGCCCGACGCAAGAAGCGCCTCGCCGCCTTCCTGTTCGTGGTGCCGCTGCTGCTGTTCATCATCGTCACTTTCGTCGCACCGATCGGTACCATGCTGTGGCGCAGCGTGCATCACCCGACCGTGGCCGAACTTATTCCACTGACCCTGGCCGAACTCGAGCGCTGGGACGATCACAAGCAACTACCGGACGACAAGACCCTGCAGGTATTCGTCACAGAGCTGCATGGTCTTAACGAGCAACGCCTGTCTGGCAAGCTCTCCGAAGAGTTCAACCGTGCGTACACCGGCATGTCCAGCGTGGTCAAATCCACCGCCCGCCGTGTTGGCCGGCTGGATGCGCAAGAGCTACAGAGCCAAGGCATAAAGACCCTGCTCGACGCCCATCGCAACTGGAGCAAACCCGAGCTGTGGTACGCCATCGAGCGCGCCGGCAAGGTCTACACCTACGACTACTACCTGACTGCCCTGGACCTGGAGCTGCACCCCGATGAGGGTATCCAGGTACGCCAGGACACGCAGATCTACCTGCAGCTGTATACCAAGACCCTGAACATGGCGCTGGTCATCACCCTGCTTTGCGCCCTGCTCGGCTACCCGCTGGCCTACTACCTAGCCGGGTTGCCATCGAATCGCGCCAACCTGCTGCTGGTGTTGGTACTGCTGCCGTTCTGGACCTCGCTGCTGGTGCGCACCACCTCGTGGATAGCCCTGCTGCAGACCAACGGCGTGATCAATTCCTTCCTCATGGGCATCGGCCTGATCAGTCAGCCCTTCGAGATGCTCTACACCTCGTTCGCCACCGTGGTGGCGATGACCCATATCCTGCTGCCGTTCATGATCCTGCCGCTGTACAGCGTGATGCGCGGCATCGACCCCAGCTACATGCGCGCGGCGCTGAGCCTCGGCGACAAACCCATTCCGGCGTTCGCCCGCATCTACTTCCCGATGACCTTGCCTGGCCTCAGCGCCGGAGCGCTGCTGGTGTTCATCATCTCGGTGGGCTACTACATCACCCCGGCGCTGGTCGGCGGTACCGACGGGCAGATGATCAGCAACATCATCGCCTTCCACATGCAGCGCTCGAACAACTGGGAGCTGGCCGCCGCGCTGGGCTCGCTGCTGCTCGGGCTGATCCTGTTGCTGTACTGGGTGTACGACCGTTTCGTCGGCGCCAGCAATATCAAGTTGGGATGAACATGTCCGTACCGTCATTTCCTCATAACGGCGTAGCCCGGATGCAATCCGGGAAAACCGGCCCCCATCCCTCCCCGGATTTCATCCAGGCTACGGGCGGCACTCGCCGTCCCTATAACCCGGGCTCAGCGCTATGAAAATCCCCGCCTATTACGGCTTCTGGCACCACCTCGGCAGTTGGCTGCTCAAGGTCAGCTCCTGGCTGGTGCTGCTGTTCCTGATCCTGCCGATTCTGGTGATCGTGCCGCTGTCGTTCAATGCCGAGCCGTTCTTCAGCTTCACCGAAGGCATGCTCAGGCTGGACCCCGAGGCCTACTCGCTGCGCTGGTACCAGGAGATCTTCAACGATCCGAAGTGGATACTGGCGATCAAGAACAGTTTCTTCATCGGCATCCTCTCCACCATTCTCGCCACGATTCTGGGTACCTGCGCCGCCGTGGGCCTGGCGCGCGACGAGATGCCCTTTCGCCGCTTCATCACCGCCCTGCTGCTGTCGCCGATGATCGTACCGCTGATCATCACCGCCGCTGGCATGTTCTTTTTTTACTCAGACCTCGGCCTGGCCGGCGGCTATCTAGGAGTGATCCTGGCCCACGCGGCGCTCGGCACGCCCTTCGTCATCATCACTGTCACCGCCACGCTCACCGGCTTCGACTACAGCCTGGCGCGCGCAGCGCTGAATCTCGGCGCCACGCCAATACGCGTGTTCTTCGACGTGATCATGCCGCTGATCCGCCCCGGCGTGATTTCAGGCGCACTGTTCGCCTTCATCACTTCCTTCGATGAGGTGGTGGTGATCCTGTTCATGGCCGGACCACAACAGCGCACCATTCCGCGGCAGATGTTCTCGGGCCTGCGCGAGCAGATCAACCCGAGCATCCTGGCCATCGCCACTCTGCTGATCCTGGTATCCATCGCGTTGCTGGTAACCATCGAACTGCTGCGCCGCCGCGCCGAGCGGATGCGAGGGATCGAGATTCCGAACTGATACCGCCCCGAAGGACGAGCATCACGCAGAACGCCGCCACTGTTCGTCCGAAGCTCATCGCCTTTATTATCAGCGGCCCGCCCTGCCTATCCACCTGCTTCGAGCACGACACGCCCTGACCATGGATGCAACCCGAGACGTACATGAGCAGCGCCTGGCAGAGCAGGAGCGCGCTTTGCTGTTCGAACGCCCGCATGCGGGGCCGCGCAAACCCTACGAACGGGACAAGCCACCGCCCCAGGTGTTGGAAGACCGGCGCATCCTGCGCGCCATTCGCTACATTGAAGCTCACCTGGATCGGCCGCTCTCCCTTGATCGCCTGGCTGCCCGCGCCAGCCTGAGCACCTTCCACTTTCAGCGCCTTTTCCGAGAGGTGATGGGTGAAAGCCCAAGCGAATACATTCGTCGCACCCGCCTCGACCGCGCGGCGATTCACCTGTTGATCTACCCGGAATCGGTGCTTTCCATCGCCCTGTCCGTTGGCTACTCCAGTCATGAGGCTTTCATCCGTGCCTTCCATCGTCAATTCGACCTGACGCCCACCCAGTACCGTCAGTTCGCGCGCCAGGCCAGCATCCCCGCCACCACCGAGGAATATAGGAGAGCTGCCGAGGTGCAGGTCATCCACCTGCCCGATCTGGCCTTGCTGAGCATGCGCTTCTATGGCAGCTATGCGCGAGTCGTGGAGCATTGGCAGCGCTTTGCCGAAGAACTGCAACGTATCGGCTACCCACTGGATAACGCCAGGGCCATCGGAGCCATCACCGACAACCCGGAGATTACCCCTAACGACCTGGTGCGCTATGACTGCGCAGTGGTCGACCTCGGACTTCCCATCGGTGACGCCCCACTGAGCCGAGTGAGACTGCCAGCCGGACGTTACGCCTGCCTGCAACATCAAGCCCCATACAATCAGGTATTCGCGGCCTATCGCACCCTCGCTGTCGCCTGGCCGGAAAGTTCCGGCGAGCGTTTCGTTCCTCAAGGCGGGTATGAACTCTATCGCCAGCCCCCCTGGTCAGGTAACGCCACGCAATGCCTGGATATCGCCCTCGGCCTGGAGGGCTGAGGTAAACACCGCAAGTTCTATCAAGCTGCACCCACGTCACACTCCCTATTCTTCACCTTTGCCTTTGGCCTACACAGATCACTCAGGCCTGGGCAGCCGTCTCCCAGAAGGAAGCTGATCGCCATGCGTGTTGCTACGAGCCTGTTGTCCGTCGCCTTGCTGGCTGCCGGGATTACCCTTGCCAACCCGGCCCTGGCAGCTGTAGCACCGGACGCCGGTCAGACTCAGCAAGGTCTCGACCAGAAGCCTCTGCAGTTACCCGAGCGGCAATCCATAGACCTCAATCTGCCCGACGCACCCAGTGACCAGGTGCAAGGCGCTGGGCCGAGCCTGCGGGTCACAGGCTTCATCCTCGAGGGCAACAGAGCCATCCCCGACGAGCAGCTGCTGCCGCTGCTCGATGATCTGAAGGATCGCACCCTTACACTTGGCGAACTGCAGGGTGCCGCCAATCGCATCACCCGCTTCTACCGCGAACGCGGTTACCCGCTGGCACGTGCATACCTGCCTGCCCAGGAAATCGACGGCGGCAGAGTCACGATCGCCGTGCTCGAAGGCCGCTACGGCCAGGTGCAGATCAATGATCAGGCCGGCTTGAGTGGCAGCGCCCTCGCGCCCCTGGCGGCACTACAAGCAGGCGACGCGGTGCAGGGCAGGCCGCTCGAACGCAGCCTGTTGCTGCTGCAGGACACCCCCGGTGTCGAGGTGAAATCCACCCTGCGCCCCGGCACCAGTACCGGCAGCACCGACCTGCTGGTGAATATCGAGCGCGCACCGCTACTGTCCGGCTCCCTCGACGCCGACAACTACGGCAACCGCTTCACCGGTCAGTACCGCCTCGGCGGCACACTCAATCTCAATAGCCCACTGGGGCTGGGTGACCGTTTGACCCTGCGCGCCATGGGTTCGGACGAGGAGCAGAACTACGGCCGCATCGCCTATCAGCTACCCGTCGGCCCCTGGTCGACTCAGCTCGGCGTGGCCTATTCGGACATGGACTATGAGCTGGCGAAGGACTTCGAAGACCTCGATGCACATGGCAATGCACGCATAGCCAGCGTCTTCGCCCTGCAACCGCTCGTGCGCTCGCGGGACTTCAGCCTCTATGCCCAGGCTCAATTCGACGACAAGCGCCTGCAGGACGACATCGCCCTGTTCGACCAGAAGAGCGAGAAACGCTCGCGCGTGGTCATCCTGACGGTCAACGGCAACAGCCGCGACACCCTGCTCGGCGGTGGCGTCAACAGCTTCGCCCTGGCCTGGAGCCAGGGCAGCCTGAACATCGATGATGCCACTGCGCAACGTATCGACGACCTCACCGCCGGCGCGGCCGGGCGCTTCCAAAAACTCAACCCCAGCCTGGTACGCCTGCAGCGCCTGACCGAGCGCTTCAGCCTGTACACCCAGCTGCAAGGCCAATGGGCTGACGGCAACCTCGACAGTTCGGAAAAGCTCTACCTGGGCGGCGCCTACGGCGTGCGCGCCTACCCGCAAGGCGAAGCCTCCGGCGACCAGGGCTGGCTGGCCAATCTCGAACTGCGCTATGCGCTGACCGACGCCTGGCAGCTCAGCACCTTCGTCGACCATGGCCAGGTGCGCCTGAACAAGGACACCTGGGCCTCCGGCGAGAATCATCGCAGCCTTTCCGGTGCTGGCCTGGGCGCACGCTGGGCGGCCCACGGCTGGCAGGTCAGCGCGGTGACCGCCTGGAAACTGGGCAACAGCGACCCGCAGAGCGATGTCGACCGCAGCCCGCGCGTATGGGCGCAGGTGGTGCGCTTCTTCTAACGCTGCAAACCCTTGATGGTTACACCGCAGGCCGAAACGCAACACTCCGCAGCCAGACGATTGATAAGGGGACACCCATGAACCGCAGCTACGCTCTAATCTGGAACCACGCCCTGGGCAGCTGGGCCGTCGCCCATGAACACGCCCGCAAACGTGGTAAGGGCGCCGGTGCGGTATTGGCGGCGAGCCTTGTGCTGGCCGGCTCGGCCTTCGCCGCCGACCTGCCCACTGGCGGCCAGGTGGTCTCCGGCAGCGGCAGCATCAGCCAGCCCAACGGTCAGCAGATGGTCATCGATCAGGCCAGCAACAAGCTGGCCATCGACTGGCAGAGCTTCGATATCGGCGGCGGCAACAAGGTGACCTTCAATCAACCCGGCACCGACTCGATCGCCCTGAACCGGGTGCTCGGCGCCGACGGCTCGAAAATCATGGGCCAGCTCGATGCCAACGGTCGGGTGTTCATCATCAATCCCAACGGGGTGCTATTCGGCGCCGGGGCGCAGGTCAACGTTGGCGGCCTGGTGGCCTCCACGCTGGATCTGTCAGTGAGCGATTTCGAAGCGGGCAACTATGCCTTCAAGGGCGACGGCAGCAACGCTTCGATCATCAACGATGGGCGCATCACCGCCGCCGACGGCGGCAGCGTCGCCTTGCTCGGTGGCGCGGTAAGCAACAACGGCGTGATCATCGCCAACCAGGGTACGGTGGCCCTGGCCGCCGGTAATGGGGTCACCCTCGACTTCGCAGGTGACGGTCTGCTCAACGTGCAGGTCGACAAGGCCGTGAAGGACGCACTGGTGGAAAATCGTCAGTTGATCCAGGCCGATGGCGGCAACGTCATCCTTACCGCCAGCGCGGCCGATGCCCTGCTGCAGACCGTGGTCAACAACGACGGGGTAATCCAGGCCCGCACCCTGGGCGAGAAGGAAGGCAGGATCGTCCTGCTCGGCGACTTCGACGGCGGTACGGTACAGGTCGCTGGCACCCTGGATGCCAGCGCGCCGGATGGCGGCAATGGCGGCTTTATCGACACCAGCGGCGCCCATGTGCAGATCGCCGAAGGCACGACCGTCACCACCAAGGCCACGACCGGACAAACCGGCACCTGGCTGATCGACCCGACCGACTTCACCGTCAGCGCTGGCGGTGCCAGCCAGACCACCAGCGGCATCGGCGCCACCACCCTCAGCACCAACCTGCAGAACACCAGCGTCACGCTACAGACCGTGGCGGGAGGCAGCGAAAACGGCGACATCAACGTCAATGCTGCCGTGAGCTGGAGCGCGGATACCACGCTGACGCTCGATGCCCACGGCCGCATAAACGTCAACAAGGACATCACCGCCAGCGGCGACAATGCAGCGCTGGTGTTGGCCTATGGCAATGGTTACAGCCTGAACCAGGGCGCCCGCATTACCCTCTCCGGAGGCAATGCCGGACTGAATCTCGGTGGCATCGACTACACCCTGATTCGCGACCTCGGCGCCCTGCAAGGAATATCGGGAAGCGGCCACTACGCCCTCGCCATCGACCTCGATGCCGCTGCGACCAGTACCTGGAACGCTGGAGCCGGCTTCGCTCCTATCGATGGCTTCAACGGCACGTTTGCCGGCCTAGGGCACACCATCGACAGCCTGGTCATCAATCGCCCGAACGAGTCGACTGTCGGTCTATTCGGCCTGACTGGAGCCACCATCCGCGATATGACCCTGTCCAATGTCTCCATCACGGGCATCGCCACAGTAGGTGGTCTGGTGGCAAGGCTGAGCGCCGGCACGCTGACCAATACCCATGTCACCGGGCAGGTCTCCTCTCAGGGCGATAGGGTCGGCGGGCTGGTGGGCTGGAGCGATCTGGGCGTCGTCAGCCAGTCTTCCTCTACGGCCACGGTCAGCGGGGGGAGCGAGGTCGGTGGCTTGATCGGTCGCAATCGTGCCGCCTCGGTCACGGACGCCTATGCAACGGGAGCGGTGACCGGTACGGGCAGTGCCATCGGTGGGCTGATCGGCAGTACCGTGCAAGGCACCACATTGACCAATGCTTACGCCAGCGGCCGAGTGACCGGCACTGGAGGGCTGGTGGGAAATGTTGATGGTTCTGGCGCTACGGTAGCCAACAGCTACTGGGATATGGATTCGACCGGCCAAGCAAGCAGCGCTGCCGGCACTGGCATCGACTCCACCAACGCCCGCACCCAAGCCACCTACGCCGGCTTCGACTTCACCGACACCTGGGTAATGTTCGAGGGCGATACACGGCCCATGCTGCGCGGCGAGTATTCGACGACGCTCTTCACGCCCCACGCCCTGCAACTGATGGCACTGGATCTGTCGGCCAACTACCGCCTGGGCACCGACCTGAATCTCGGTGCGGCACTTGCAGCAGGCGGCAATGGCTACTACGGCGATGTCTGGGGAGCGGCAGGGTTCAAACCGGTGGGCAATTCCAGCACTCCCTTTACCGGCTCGCTGGATGGCCAAGGCCACCTGATTCGCGACCTCAGGATAAATCGTGCAAACGAAAGCGAAGTGGCATTGATCGGGCAGACAGCAGCCGGGGCGCAGATTCACGACCTGGGAATGGTGGGTGGCAGCGTTCATGGCGGGTCCAATGCTGCCAGCCTGGTAGGCATCAACTACGGCGGCATACTGAGCGACCTCCATACCAACGTCACCATTAGCGCCACTGAGCGAGGAGCGGGTGGCTTGGTGGCACGCAACCGGGACAACGGCATCATTCGCAACAGTTATGCCACCGGCAATGTCAGCGGCGCGGAGAACGTCGTGGGTGGACTGACCGGTGAAAACTGGGGCCTGGTGGAAAACGCCTATGCCACGGGCAGCGTCAACGGAGTCGTGTTTGCCGGCGGCCTCATCGGTACCAACATCGGCACCATCCGCAACGCCTACGCCACCGGCCAGGTGCAGGGCACACAGTATGTAGGCGGTCTGGCCGGGTATGCCGGCGGCTTGATCGAATATACCTACGCCACCGGCGGCGTGAGCGGAGTGACCTCCGTAGGGGGGCTGGTAGGCGATGTAGGAACCGGACGCGTAGTGGACTCGTTCTGGAATACCGATACCTTCAGCGGCCCCGGCGCGGGAACCATTGGTGGCTCTGCGACCGTGGAGAATCTACGCGGCCTGGACAGCACGGCGTTACGCGACGCCTCCAACTATGCCACCTGGAACCTGGCCACCAGCGGCGGCAGCAATGCAGTGTGGAGGATCTATGAAGGGCAAACTGCACCGCTGCTGCGCAGTTTCATGCAAAGCGTGACCATCACGGCGACGGACATCGGCAATAAAACCTACGATGGCCAGAGCAGCGGCACCAGTGGCTATACAACGGATCTTGGCACTACCCTGGATGATGATCTGCTGCTTGGTAGCCTGACCTACTCCAGCGCCTCGCAGAATGCCGGCAGCTACAGCACCACCAATGGGGGGCTGACAAGGCCGCGCTCACCGTAACCGCCAACGACGCCAGCAAGACTTACGATGGCCTCGCCTTCACTGGCGGCAACGGCGTCAGCTACAGCGGCTTCGTCAATGGCGAGGATGTCGGCGTGCTTGGCGGCACGCTGGTCTACGGTGGTAGCGCACAGGGCGCGGTCAACGCCGGCAACTATGACCTCAGCGTCAGCGGCCTGAGCGCCGACAACTACGCCATCAGCTACACCACAGGTGGCCTGAATGTCGGTAAGGCCCAAGCTACCATCACCGCCAATAGCGGTCAGGTGACCTACAACGGCCAACAGCAGAGCATTACCGGCTTCACCGCCAGCGGTTTGGTCAACGGTGAAACAGCAACCGTGCTCAGCGGTATCAGCACCACCGGCGGCGCTGGGACAAGGCCGCGCTCACCGTAACCGCCAACGACGCCAGCAAGACTTACGATGGCCTCGCCTTCACTGGCGGCAACGGCGTCAGCTACAGCGGCTTCGTCAATGGCGAGGATGTCGGCGTGCTTGGCGGCACGCTGGTCTACGGTGGTAGTGCGCAGGGTGCGGTCAACAACGGCAGTTACGCTATCAGCACCAATGGCCTGACCTCCGGCAACTACGCCATTACCTTCATAGACGGCACCCTGACCATCAGCGGCCAATCCCAGGGCCAGCCGAGCAACCCGGCGGCAGAAATACCTCAGGCCTACACCGATATTCTCGCTGCCATTCAACGCGACGCTGATAGCGAGGCGAGTACTCCCTCACTCAACCCGGACGAACTGTATCGAATCGCCGATAGCGGCATCCGACTACCGGAGGGCCTTGACGGCGCGTCGCGAGGCAATTGATCGCAGCATCATCCCACCACCCCGAATCTGACGGATCACCACCGATGGTGACCGTCAGCAGCCTTTCCCCTGGCGCCTGCTGCGGCGTAGAATCGAGGTATTTCCCGCCAGGCATCCTCCGGCGGGCCTGTGAGCCCTGGCCGCGCGAACGGTGATCCCGTCTCGTCATGCAGCCCACGACACGCGGTGACCTGCCGCCCACGACGCTCACCGCCTACATAACCGAATTAGCCGCAGGATCATCGTCATGCCTGACTACCGCTCGAAGACCTCCACCCACGGCCGCAACATGGCCGGCGCCCGTGCCCTGTGGCGCGCCACTGGGATGAAGGACGAAGACTTCAAGAAACCGATCATCGCCATCGCCAACTCCTTCACCCAGTTCGTGCCGGGCCATGTGCATCTGAAGGACCTGGGCCAACTGGTCGCCCGCGAGATCGAGAAGCACGGCGGCGTGGCCAAGGAATTCAACACCATCGCCGTCGACGACGGCATCGCCATGGGCCACGACGGCATGCTCTATTCGCTGCCGAGCCGCGAGATCATCGCCGACTCCGTGGAGTACATGGTCAACGCCCACTGCGCCGATGCCATCGTCTGCATCAGCAACTGCGACAAGATCACCCCCGGCATGCTGATGGCCGCCCTGCGCCTGAACATCCCGGTGGTGTTCGTTTCCGGCGGCCCGATGGAAGCCGGCAAGACCAAGCTGGCCAACCATGGCCTGGATCTGGTCGACGCGATGGTGATTGCCGCCGACTCCAGCGCCTCCGACGAGAAGGTCGCCGAGTACGAGCGCAGCGCCTGCCCGACCTGCGGCAGCTGCTCCGGCATGTTCACCGCCAACTCGATGAACTGCCTGGTCGAAGCCCTGGGTCTGGCGCTGCCAGGCAACGGTTCGACCCTGGCCACCCACAGCGATCGTGAACAGCTGTTCCTGCGCGCCGGTCGCCTGGCCGTCGAACTCTGCCAACGCTACTACGGCGAAGGCGACGAGTCGGTGCTGCCGCGCAACGTCGCCAACTTCAAGGCGTTCGAAAACGCCATGACCCTGGACATCGCCATGGGCGGCTCGACCAACACCATCCTGCACTTGCTGGCTGCTGCCCAGGAAGCGGAGATCGCCTTCGACCTGCGCGACATCGATCGCCTGTCGCGCAAGGTGCCGCAGCTGTGCAAAGTCGCGCCGAACATCCAGAAGTACCACATGGAAGACGTGCACCGCGCCGGCGGCATCTTCTCCATTCTCGGCGAGCTGGCACGTGGCGGCCTGCTGCACACCGACGCCCACACCGTGCACAGCCCGAACATGGCCGAAGCCATCGCCCAATGGGATATCACCCAGACCCAGGACGAGGCGGTTCATCACTTCTTCAAGGCAGGCCCGGCCGGAATCCCCAGCCAGACCGCGTTCAGCCAGAGCACCCGCTGGGACAGCCTGGATGACGACCGCGAGAATGGTTGCATTCGTAGCGTCGAGCACGCTTATTCCCAAGAGGGTGGACTTGCGGTGCTGTACGGCAACATCGCCCTCGATGGCTGCGTGGTCAAAACTGCGGGCGTGGACGAATCCATCCACGTCTTCGAAGGCACCGCCAAGGTCTTCGAAAGCCAGGACAGCGCGGTCAAGGGCATCCTCGCCGACGAAGTGAAGGAAGGTGACATCGTCATCATCCGCTACGAAGGTCCGAAAGGCGGCCCGGGCATGCAGGAGATGCTCTATCCGACCAGCTACCTGAAGTCCAAGGGACTGGGCAAGGCCTGCGCCCTGCTCACCGACGGTCGTTTCTCCGGCGGTACCAGCGGCCTGTCCATCGGCCACGCTTCGCCGGAAGCTGCCGCAGGCGGCGCCATCGGCCTGGTACAGGACGGTGACAAAGTACTGATCGACATCCCCAACCGCAGCATCAACCTGCTGGTGAGCGATGACGAACTGGCCACCCGCCGCGCCGAGCAGGACAAGAAAGGCTGGAAGCCGGCCGCACCGCGCACCCGCAAGGTGACCACCGCGCTCAAGGCCTACGCCCTACTCGCCACCAGCGCCGACAAGGGCGCGGTGCGCAACAAGGCCATGCTGGACGGCTGATTCGTCAACCTTGCTACAGCAAAAGCCCGGCCTGGTTTGCCGGGCTTTTTGTTGACGGAAGGTTTTGCATCTGGCGCTGATCATCAGCAAGCTGGCTCCTGCACCCATGCTCAGGAGCTCATCATGCGTATCGGCCTGATCGCAGACACTCACAATCTGCTGCGCCCCGAAGCGCTAGCTCTGTTGCGAGGCGTCGACCATCTGATCCATGCCGGCGATATCGGCGGGCCGCACATCCTGGCCGAGCTGGAGCGCATCGCACCACTGTCGGTGGTACGCGGCAACAATGATCAGGACAGTTGGGCCGACGCCATCCCCGAGCGTCTGACGCTACGCTTGGGCGCCATCACCCTGCATGTGCTGCACGACCTCAAGCAACTGAATATCGACCCGACTGAGCAAAGCATCGACGTGGTAATCGCCGGTCACTCGCACAAGCCGCTGCACGAAGAGCGCAACGGCGTGCTCTACCTCAACCCCGGCAGCGCCGGGCCACGGCGCTTCAAGCTGCCCGTCGGCGTTGGCATCCTGCATATCGACGGCCAGAAGGTCCGGGCCGAGCTGATCACGCTACAGGTCTGATACCTGCCCTTGGGTGGACGACGCTTCATCCGTCCACCGCCATACCAACCCAATGTGGACAAAACAGCATTGTCCACCCTACGCGCTACACGCTGATGCCAACCGTAGGGTGGACGACGCTTCATCCGTCCACCGCCCTACCAACCGATCGGCGACTGCGAATGGCCCAGGTGCGCACGGCGCACCCTACCCTTGAAAAACGCCCCCATCGAGTCCATCTAGGCTGGTACAGCCTTTTCCCCGCCTGATGGAGAACCCCATGACCCTCGACGAGCTCAACGCCATTGCCGGCGTGACCGCCAAACCCGACGTCGCCACCGCCGACTTCGTCTACAACCACACCATGATCCGCGTGAAGGACCTGCAGAAATCCCTGGATTTCTACACCCGCGTGCTGGGCTTCACCTTGCTGGAGAAGAAGGACTTCCCCGACGCCGAGTTCAGTCTGTACTTCCTCGCCTTGATCAACGACAAGTCACAAATCCCGGCTGACTCGGCGGCCCGCCATCAGTGGCGCAAGTCGATTCCCGGCGTACTGGAGCTGACCTACAACTACGGCACCGAGAAAGACCCGGAATTTTCCTACCACAGCGGCAACAGCGACCCGCGCGGCTTCGGTCACCTGTGCGTATCGGTGCCGGATATCAAGGCGGCCTGCCAGCGCTTCGAAGACCTCGGCGTGGATTTCCAGAAACGCCTCACCGACGGCCGCATGCGTGACATCGCCTTCATCAAGGACCCGGACGGTTACTGGGTCGAGATCATCCAGTTCACCGAAGTGATCTGATTCTCGCGCCCGCAAAAACCGACGAGGGGCTGCCTCCTGAGAGACAGCCCCTCGTTCGTTGACGGGCTCAACTGACGCCGACGTAACGGTCTGCGCGGTGATTGATCGCCAGCACCAGATTGAGCATCACCGCCCCCAGCACCGAGAGCAGCACCTTGTCTGGCGACACCACGAAGATCGCCGCCAGAACGATGCTCGCGTCGATGGCCATCTGCACGGCCCCCGCACGGAAACCGAAGCGCTCCTGCATGTACAGCGCGAGAATGTTCACCCCACCCAGGCTGGCGCGGTGGCGGAACAGCATGAGCAAACCCAGCCCCATGGCGGCACCACCGAACAGCGCGGCATAGAGGGCGCTGAGGTGGGCGAAGGCGACCCACTGCGGCGTCAGCTCCGCCAGCAGCGAAACCAGCAATACCGCGCAGCCCGTGCGCAAGGTGAAACCCCAGCCCATGCGCCAGATGCCGAGTAGATAGAACGGCAGATTGACCAGACAAAACACCAGGCCGAACGACCAGCCGGCCTGATAGTTGGCCAGAAAGGCGATGCCGACAGTGCCACCCGTCAACAACCCCGCATGGGCGTAGAAGGCGATGCCCAGCGCCACCAGAGCGGTGCCGAACAGCAGGGCCAGAGCATCTTCCCAGAGTGGATGGCGCACGAAGAGTGCAGCGACGGCGTTCAGTTGCTCGTCGTCGGGCGATTGCTCAGACATGTAAAAACCTGCATCAGGATGCACGAAAGAAAATTACGGCAGAGGCAAGGCAGTGGCCATCACCGCGCGCTGGGAAATCTGGCGGCAGAGATGGCCGAAAAGCTCGGTAGGGTTATGCGCCGCGGCGCTCCCACACTTCGAAGGCGTAGAACGGTGTCTCGGGCGAAGCCGGGTGCTCGACGCTGGAGGTCATGCGCCATGTAGCCTCGTCGACCTCGGGAAAGAAGGCATCGCCTTCGGGGTCGAGGCCGACACGCGTCAGGTACAAGCGATCAGCCTGGGCCAGGCCCAGCTCATAGAGCTGCGCGCCGCCAATCAGCATCAGTTCCTCGGCATTCTCTTCACGCGCCCAGGCGTCGGCTCGTTCGATGGCCTCTTCCAGCGTCGCGAATACCTCGGCCCCTTCCAGGGCCAGGCCCGCCTGGCGGCTGACCACGATATTGAGCCGGCCGGGCAACGGCCGACCGAGCGAATCCCAGGTCTTGCGCCCCATGATGATCGGCTTGCCGAGCGTCAGTGCCTTGAAATGCTTGAGGTCCGCCGGCAGATGCCAGGGCAGCTGATTGTCACGACCAATCACGCGGTTGTGCGCGAGCGCGGCGATCAGGGAAAGAGGTAGAGTCGTTTTCATGGCCGTGAGCATAACAGAGCACCCAGCGGCCTCGCAGCCCACCCGTGGCCGAAGCAACGCTGTCGTCGTATCGTCACATTCGCCGTAGCAGGCTAGCGGCTGAACTTACGAGCAAGGAGCTAGCGTCATGTCGAAATCACTCTCCGCCTGGATATTGGGCGTCACACTGCTGCCACTGTCGGTCTTCGCCAGCCCGGCTCTGGACAACGTCCAGGCCGCCATTGATTGGGCCCAGCAGCAACCCAGCGCCAAGCAACACCAGACCCGGGACACCAAGGCTCCACTGGTGATCGCCCACCGGGGCGCCAGTGGTTACGCGCCTGAGCACACCCTGGCCGCCTACGCGCTGGCCGCCTTGCAAGGCGCCGACTACATCGAGCCCGACCTGGTGATGACCCGCGACGGCCAACTGGTCGCCCGTCACGACAATGAACTGGGGTTGACCACCGATGTGGCGCAGCGCCCCGAGTTCGCTGACCGCAAACGCACCCAGAGCGTCGACGGACGCAGCCTGGAAGGCTGGTTCAGCGAAGACTTTACCCTGGCCGAGCTGAAAACCCTGCGCGCCATCGAGCGCATCCCGCAGCAACGGCCGGGCAATACCCGCTTCGATGGCCAGTTCGAGATTCCTACCTTGCAAGAGGTCATCGATCTGGTGAAACGGCTGGAAGCACTCCAGCAACGAACCATCGGGTTGTACCCGGAAACCAAGCACCCCACCCACTTCCAGCAACTCGACCTGGCCATGGAAAAACCGCTGCTGGCGGTGCTCGAACGCAACGGCTATGACAGCGCCGACGCGCCCGTTTTCATTCAGTCCTTCGAAGTGGACAACCTCAAGATTCTGAGCAAGCTGACCCCAATCCGCCTGGTGCAGCTGCTGTGGATAGAGGGCCAACCCTACGATCAGCAAGTGCTTGGCAGTGACCTTGGCTATCACCAGATGATCACGCCAGAAGGCCTGCAAAGCATCGCCAGTTACGCCGCCGGCATCGGTCCGGAGAAAGGCATGATCATCCCGCGTGATGCCGCCGGCAACCTGACCGTGCCGACCAGCCTGGTACGTGACGCCCATGCTGCCGGGCTCAAGGTGCATCCCTACACCTTCCGCGCCGAGAATGCTTTCCTGCCCACCAGCCTGCGCAGTGGCGACGTACCAAGCAATCGCGGCGACATCGACGCCGAGCTGCGTACCTTCCTCGCCACCGGCATCGACGGCCTGTTCATCGACCAACCGGACATCGCCGTGCGCTTGCGCCAGCAGCGCTGATTCGCACCGAGGCGGATCAGGGGTTATCCTCAACCCCTGATCCGAACGACGAGACGCCGCGTGACAGACGCCTCCTCCCCAACGCCCTTGCAACGCCTCTGGCTCAGCGAGACCATTCGCCTGCGCGAGGAACACGCCGGCCCGCTCGAAGACGCCGAAGCCAATCGCCTGGCCCGTGCCGAGCAGGTTGACCTGGCCGAGCGCATCCAGCATCGCGCCGTGCATCTGGCCCGTCGAGATGGTCAGTGGCAGGCGCTGCTGCACTGGCTGCAGGGCGCACGCCTGGCCGGCCTGCTGCTGGCGCTGTTGGCCCTGCTCAGCGGCTTCGGTCTGGCTCTGGCCGCGTTGGGTGACGGGCGCCAACCCGTCAACGTGTTCTGGGCGCTGGGCAGCCTCCTCGGGCTAAACCTGCTGATGCTGTTTGGCTGGCTGTTGGGCCTGCTGCTGACCCGCGACCATCCTGGCGCGCTCGGTCGCCTGTGGCTGTGGCTCAGTGAAAAACTGGCGCGCGATGCCAGCGCCGCGCAACTGGCCCCGGCCCTGCTGCTGATGCTGCAACGCCAGCGCCTGACCCGCTGGGGCCTGGGTCTGATGGTCAACGGCCTGTGGACGCTGGCCATGCTCGCGGCACTGGTCACCCTGCTGTTGCTGCTCGCCACGCGTCGCTACGGCTTCGTCTGGGAAACCACCATTCTCGCTGGCGACACCTTCATCGCCCTGACCCAAGCCATCGGCGCCCTGCCCGCCCTGCTCGGCTTCAGCCTGCCGGACATCGACGTCATTCGCGCCAGCGGCGACGCCGCCATCGCCAGCGAAGCGGCGCGGCAGAGCTGGGCCGGCTGGCTGATCGGTGTGCTGCTGGTCTACGGCCTGCTGCCACGCTTGCTGCTGGCGCTGCTGTGCCTGTGGCGCTGGCAATCCGTAAAAGGCGCGCTGCGCCTGGATCTCGACCTGCCGGGCTACAGCCTGCTGCGCCAGCGCCTGCAACCGGACAGCGAGCGTCTCGGCATCTGCGACCTGCCCCCCGCCGCCCTGCATCAGCCGCAAGGCGGCGTCAGCGCCCAAGCCGGCAGTGGCGCGCTGCTGCTCGGCATCGAACTGGATGAGCGTCGCCCCTGGCCGCCGATGCCGCTGCCAAAGGGTGTGGCGGATGCCGGTGTGGTCGACAGCCGCGAACAACGCCGCCAGTTGCTCGAACAACTGACCCGCTTCCCACCCGAGCGCCTGGGCATCGCCTGCGACCCGCGCCGCTCGCCGGATCGCGGCACCCTGGCGCTGCTCGGCGAACTGGCGCGTTGCGCGAGTGCCACACGCATCTGGCTGCTACCGCCCGCCCCAGGTGAAAGCCTGGACAGCGCACGCCTGGCGGACTGGCACCAGGCAATCGCCAGCCTGGGGCTGCAGCATGACGATACGGCGCCATTGAGCTGGTTGGAGACAGGACATGACTGAACGCGTTCGCCGTAGGGTGGATGACGCTTTTCTCATCCACCATCCTCCCCGGTGGATGGGTGAAGCGTCATCCACCCTACGCTTCCCAACTGCCGTAGCCCGGATGCAATCCGGGAACAAGATGTCGGGGGCTGCCTCATGAGCCAACCACTGAAGCTCGCCCTGGTCGGCCACACCAACGTCGGCAAGACCTCGCTGCTGCGCACTCTGACCCGTGACGTGGAGTTCGGCGAAGTCTCACCGCGCGCCAGCACCACGCGCCATGTCGAGGGTGCGCGCCTGTCGGTAGATGGCCAGGCGTTGCTGGAGCTGTACGACACCCCCGGCCTGGAGGATGCCATCGCCCTGCTCGACTACCTGGAGCGCCTCGACCGCCCCGGCGAGCGGCTGGACGGCCCGGCACGTCTGGCGCGTTTTCTCGAAGGCAGCGAAGCCCGCCAGCGCTACGAACAGGAAGCCAAGGTACTGCGCCAGCTCATGGCCTCCGACGCCGGGCTGTACGTGATCGACGTGCGCGAGCCGGTGCTGGCCAAGTATCGAGACGAACTGGCGGTGCTCAACATGTGCGGCAGACCCTTGCTGCCGGTGCTCAACTTCGTCGCCAGCACCAGCCATCGTGAAAGCGAGTGGCGCGAAGCCCTGGCCCGCCTTGGCCTGCATGCGCTGGTGGCGTTCGACAGCGTGGCGCCAGCCGAAGATGGAGAACGCCGTCTGTACGAAAGCCTGGCCCTGTTGCTGGAGCGTTCACGCCCGCAGCTGCAACGACTGATCGAGGATCATGAAGCGCAGCGCCTAGCCCGTCGCCAGGCCGGCAACCGCCTGATCGCCGAACTGCTGATCGACTGCGCCGCCTGCCGCCGCAGCGTCGCCGCCCAGCCGGTGCTGGAACAGGGCGCCATTACCGAGCTACGCGATGCGATTCGCCAACGCGAGCAACGTTGCGTCGAGGCCCTATTGCGCCTGTACGCCTTCCGCAGCGGCGATGCCAAGGCGGCCGACCTGCCGCTGCTCGATGGCCGTTGGGGCGACGACCTGTTCAACCCGGAAACGCTGAAGCAACTGGGCATCAAGGTCGGCGGCGGCATGGCGGCCGGCGCCGCCACTGGCGTCGGTGTCGACCTGCTGGTCGGCGGCCTCACCCTGGGCGCCGCCGCTGCACTGGGCGCCGTGATCGGCGGCAGCGCGCAGACCCTGCGCAATTATGGAGAAAGGCTGAAAGGAAAATTGAAAGGCCAGCGCGAGCTGACCATCGACGATGCCGTGCTGCGCCTTCTCGCCCTGCGTCAGCAGCAGCTGCTGGCCGCCTTGGACGTACGCGGACACGCCGCGATGGACGCCATCACCCTCAGCGCCCCGCAGGAAACCCTGTGGCGCCAGGACAAGCTACCCGCCCCGCTGAACGTGGCACGCGCCCATCCCGAATGGTCGTCACTGAATCCAGGCGCGCGCCTGCAAGACGCCGAGCGCGCGCAGCAGGTGGAGCGCCTAAGCGGCGACCTCTCCATAAAATCGGTGGGCTAAAGCCCACCCTACAACCAGCACCGATACCCTGTAGGGTGGGCTTCAGCCCACCAATTGCACCTATCCACCACCCCACCGCCAACCCACAATCCCCGCTACTCCCCAAACTTTCCCTCGCCATCATCCCGGCCACCCCAATCTGCCGGCAGTAGCCCACGCGCGACATATCGATGGAAACTCGAATAAGGCAAGTCACCGACCTGGGTCACCAGGCCGTGCTTTACCGGGTTGAAATGGATGTAATCGACATGCCGTGCGAGATCATCCTCATCACGTATGCGGTGCTCCCAAAAGCGCCGCTGCCAGATGCCTTTCTCACGCCTTCTGGATTTGCTGGCGCTGGCGGTAGCGCGCGCGAGAACTGGCTTTTGATCAATGCCCAGCGCTAGGAGTAGTCGCGGTCATCCTCAGGCAGTTCCCATATGGCATGTAGATGGTCGGACAAGACGCAGATGGCGACGGTCTTGAAAGGCATACGCTTGCTGGCCTTGACGTAGACCTGGCGCAACAGCGCAATTTCGTCCACCAACAAGCTGGACCGACGATCAGCGAGGGTGACCGTGAAGAAGTAGGTTGCACCGGCAATCCGTTCGCGGCGGTAGTTGGGCATGGGCAATCCTTTGCCTGTTGGGTGTCGGTGAAGGGGCCGGCGGCAACGGATTGGCGAATCGGTGGGCTGAAGCCCACCCTACAAGAAACGCCGCTCGGCCCACCCTACATCCTAGTAGCGCTTCGTGACGCTGCCAGACCGTAGGGTGGTTTCATACCGTAGGGTGGGCTTTAGCCCACCAGAGCCCACCCACTTCCATCTCAGACGGCCACCGGCGCCTTGATATGCGGGTGTGCTTCGTAACCGACCAGTTCGAAGTCCTCGAACTTGAAGGCCAGCAGGTCCTTCACCTCGGGGTTTAGCTTCATGGTCGGCAACGGCAGCGGCTGGCGCGTCAGCTGCAGGTCGGTCTGCTCGATATGGTTGGCGTACAGGTGGCAGTCGCCGCCGGTCCAGATGAACTCGCCAGGCTGCAGGTCGCAGACCTGCGCCACCATCAGCGTCAGCAGCGCGTAGCTGGCGATATTGAAGGGCACGCCGAGGAAGATGTCAGCCGAGCGCTGATAGAGCTGGCAGCTCAGCTTGCCGTCCGCCACGTAGAACTGGAACAGCGCGTGGCACGGCGGCAGCGCCATCTGCTCGACCAGCGCCGGGTTCCAGGCCGAGACGATCAGGCGACGGGAGTCCGGGTTCTTCCTGATCATCTCGATCAACTTGGCGATCTGGTCGATGGACTCGCCATTGGGCGCCGGCCAGCTGCGCCACTGGTAGCCGTAGACCGGGCCGAGGTCGCCGTTCTCGTCGGCCCACTCGTCCCAGATGCTGACGCCGTTGTCCTTGAGGTACTTGATGTTGGTGTCGCCCTGCAGGAACCAGAGCAGCTCGTGAATGATCGAGCGCAGGTGGCACTTCTTGGTGGTGACGATGGGGAAGCCATCGGCCAGGTCGAAGCGCATCTGGTAGCCGAACACGCTGTAGGTGCCGGTGCCGGTGCGGTCTTCCTTGAAGGTGCCGTGCTCACGCACATGGCGCATCAGCTCGAGGTACTGTTTCATCAGACGGCTCCTTTTACGGGCTGGCGCTTGTAGGCGTAGGCGATCAGGCCCAGGCCGGCGAGAATCATCGGTATGCAGAGGACCTGCCCCATGGTCAGCCAGCCCCAGGCCAGATAGCCGAGTTGGGCGTCCGGCACGCGAACGAATTCGACGATGAAGCGGAATACACCGTAGCAAGCGGCGAACATGCCGGAAACGGCCATGGTCGGACGCGGTTTGCGCGAATAGAACCAGAGGATGGTGAACAGTGCGACGCCTTCCAGGGCGAACTGGTACAGCTGCGACGGGTGGCGCGCCAGTTGCTGGGGGTCGGTGGGGAAGATCATTGCCCAGGGCACGTCGGTGGCCTTGCCCCACAGCTCGGCATTGATGAAGTTGCCAATGCGCCCGGCACCCAGGCCAATCGGCACCAGTGGCGCGATGAAGTCCATCAGTTCGAAGAAGCTCTTGCCGTTGCGCTTGCCGAACCACCAGGTCGCCAGCATTACCCCGATCAGGCCGCCATGGAAGGACATGCCGCCCTCCCAAACCCGCAGGATCTTCGCCGGCTCGGCGATGTAGGCAGCAAAGTCATAGAAGAAGACGTAGCCCAGGCGCCCGCCGAGAATCACCCCCATGGCCACCCAGAACACCAGATCGGAAAGCTTCTCCTTGTTCCAGGTCGCGTCGAAACGCTCAAGCCGGCGCGAGGCCAGCCACCAGGCACCGCCGATACCGACCAGATACATCAGGCCGTACCAATGGATTTTCAGGGGACCGAGGGCGATGGCCACCGGGTCGATCTGCGGATAAGGCAGCATCCAGGACTCCTTAGATGAAAAAACTCAGGCCCACGCTGAACAGCAGCAGGGCAAACAGACGCTTGAGCAACAGTGGCGACAGGCGATGAGCCAGGCGCGCACCAAAACGGGCAAAGAACATGCTGGTCAGGGCTATCCCCAGCAATGCCGGGAGATACACGAAACCGACGCTCCATTGCGGCAGACTCGGATTCCCCCAGCCGGTAAACATGAAACTCAGCGCACCGGCGATGGCGATCGGCAAACCACAGGCCGCCGAGGTTGCCACCGCCTGCTGGATCGGCACGCTGCGCCAGACCAGAAAGGGCACGGTCAGCGAACCACCGCCAATCCCGAAGATCGCCGACGCCCAACCGATCACCCCGCCGGCTACTGTCAGCGTCGGCTTGCCTGGGACACCGAGACTGGCCTTGGGTTTCAGGTCCAGCGCCATCTGCGCGGCAACGATGATGGCGAACGTACCGATGATCTTCTGCAGCAGCGGCCCCTGTATCAGCGACGCGGTCATAGCCCCCAGCGCGGCACCGAGCACAATACCCAGGGTCAACCAGCGAAACAGTGGCCAGCGCACCGCGCCCTTGCGATGGTGCTCGAGCAGCGAATTGATCGAGGTAAAGACGATGGTCGCCAGGGACGTTCCCACCGCCAGGTGAGTGAGGATTTCCGTTGCCATACCCTGGGAGGTGAAGCTCAGCACCAGCACCGGCACGATGATCAGACCGCCGCCCACGCCGAACAGACCCGCCAGCACACCGGCAGCCGAACCCAGCACCAGGTAGAGCAGCAGTTCCATCGACACCCCCAAAAACAAAGCGGCATGGTAGCGGAAATGCCCCCCCAACGGCACACGGATCGACGGAACGGTTGCCGCACCGGGCGCAGCTCGCTAGCCTGCCAGACTCCGTCAGTGGAGGAATGCGCATGTGCCTGATCGTCTTCGCCTGGCAGCCCGAAAGCCCAACGGTGCTGCGCCTGGCGGCCAATCGCGACGAGTTTTACGCCCGCCCCAGCGCAGCACTTTGCCAATGGCCGGATGCACCCGGCGTATTCGCCGGTCGCGATCTGCAGGCTGGGGGCACCTGGCTCGGTGTTACCGCACAAGGGCGCTTCGCGGCACTGACCAATATCCGCGACCCGCAGCAAAAAGCCGGCCCGCGCTCACGCGGCGCGCTGACGGCCGACTACCTGCTGGGCCAGGACTCGGCACCGGCCTATCTCGACCGAATCATGCGCGACGCCAAAGAGCATGCCGGCTTCAACCTGCTTTTGGGCGACCGCCATCAGCTCTGGCATTTCAACTCGCAGGAAGGCCTGCCTCGGCAATTGCGCAGCGGCATTTATGGCATGTCCAACGCCAGCCTCGACACGCCCTGGCCGAAGCTGCTGCGTGCCAGAAATGCCCTGAGCGACAGGGTCGAGCTCGAAGATGAAGCGCTACTGGAGCTGCTGAGCGACAGCCACCTGCCGGCCGATCACCAACTGCCGGACACCGGCGTCGGGCTGGCGACGGAGCGCCTACTGTCGAGTATTTTCATTACCACGGCCACCTATGGCACCCGCGCCAGCACGGTACTGAACCTTGGCCGGGATGGGCACTGGAACATCACTGAGCGCAGCTTCGGCCCGCAGGGTGCCCTGTTGGGCGAGGTCACCTTGCGCGGGTAGCCCGGATGCAATCCGGGGCAACGCCGATGATGGGATAAACCCCCTGAGCTCGACCCTACAGGCGAATCAGGCCTGGATATTGGACGCAGGGTTGATCACCCGCCCGAGCCCCAGATTGCGCAGTGCCAGGTGCAGGGTGCTGTAGATCAGGTGCGGGTTATCCATGGTCATCACCTGGCCGAGCAGTTCCTTGGCCTTGCTCTGGGTGACCTGGCGCAGCAGCCATTTCACCTTGGGCAGGTTGGTGGCGTTCATCGACAGCGAATCGAAGCCCATCGCCAGCAGCAACACGGCAGCCGCCGGGTCACCGGCCATCTCGCCGCAGATGCTCACTGGCTTGCCTTCGAGATGCGCGTCGTTGACCACCTTCTGCAAGGCCTGCAGCACCGCCGGGTGGAGGAAGTCGTAGAGATCCGCCACGCGCGGGTTGTTGCGGTCGACCGCCAACAGGTATTGGGTCAGGTCATTGGAGCCGACCGAGAGGAAGTCCACCTGACGCGCCAGTTCACGGGTCTGATAAACAGCTGCCGGGATCTCGATCATCACGCCGATAGGCGGCAGCGGCACGTCAGTGCCTTCGTCACGCACCTCGCCCCAGGCACGGTGAATCAGGTGCAGCGCCTCTTCCAGCTCCTGCGTGCCGGAAATCATCGGCAGCAGGATGCGCAGGTTGTCCAGCCCCTCGCTGGCCTTGAGCATGGCGCGGGTCTGCACCAGGAAGATTTCCGGGTGATCGAGGGTCACGCGAATGCCGCGCCAACCCAGGAAGGGATTCTCTTCCTTGATCGGGAAGTAGGACAGCGACTTGTCGCCGCCGATATCCAGGGTGCGCATGGTCACCGGCAGAGGGTGGAAGGCCTGCAACTGCTCGCGATAGGTGGCGAGTTGTTCCTTCTCGCTGGGGAAGCGCTCATTGATCATGAACGGCACTTCGGTGCGGTACAGGCCGACGCCTTCGGCGCCACGCTGCTGAGCGCGCGCAACATCGGCGAGCAGGCCGGTGTTGACCCACAGCGGCATGCGGTGACCATCGAGGGTCTCGCAGGGCAACGCGCGCAGGGCATCGAGCCCTTCGGTGAGCTGGCGCTCCTCCTCGACCACTTCGGCGTACTGCTTGCTCAGCAGCTCGCTGGGGTTGGTGAAGACTTCGCCGTGGTAGCCGTCGACGATCAGCTTGATGCCGTCGATCTTCGAGTACGGCAGGTCGACCACGCCCATGACGGTGGGGATACCCATGGCGCGGGCGAAAATCGCCACGTGGGAGTTGCCCGAGCCGGTCACCGAGATCAGGCCGACCAGCTTGCCTTCCGGCACTTCACCGAGCATCGCCGGTGACAACTCCTCGCTGACCAGGATGGTGTTATCCGGGTAGACCAGCGTGGTCTTGCGCTCTTCCTGCAGGTAGGCAAGCAGGCGCCGGCCAAGGTCGCGCACGTCGGAGGCGCGCTCGCGCAGGTAAGCGTCATCCATCAGCTCGAAACGATTGACGTGGTCGAGCACCACCTGGCGCAAGGCGCCCTGTGCCCACTGGCCGGTACGGATGACCTTGCGCACCTCGTTACCCAGTGCGGCGTCCTCGAGCATCATCAGGTAGACGTCAAACAGCGCGCGCTCTTCCTTGCGTAGCTGAGTGGCGAGCTTCTCGGACAGCTCCTGCATGTCCTCGCGCACCCAGCCGAGCGCCTTGTCGAACAGCTCCAGCTCGGCAGCGATGTCATCGACACTGCGGTCTGGAACTACATTCAAATCGGCCGGGGGCAGCACCACGACAGCGGTACCGACCGCTGCCCCCGGCGCACCCGGCACGCCGACGAATTTGGCCTCCTGCACGCCCTTGCCCTGGCGACCGAGCCCCCGAATCGAGCCAGTCGCCTCGGCATGGGCGATCACGCCAGCGAGCTGCGCGCTCATGGTGACCAGGAAGGCTTCCTCGCCTTCATCGAACTGGCGGCGCTCCTTCTGCTGCACCACCAGAACGCCCATCACCCGCCGGTGGTGGATGATCGGCGCACCGAGGAAGGAGGCATAGCGCTCCTCGCCGGTCTCGGCGAAGTAGCGATAACGGGGATGGCTGGCGGCATCTTCGAGGTTCAGCGGTTCTTCACGGCTACCGACCAGGCCGACCAGACCCTCGCTGGGCGCCATGCTGACTTTGCCGATGGAGCGCTTGTTGAGACCGTCGGTGGCCATCAGCACGAAGCGATTGGTTTCCGGGTCGAGCAGGTAGACCGAGCAGACCTGGCTGCCCATCGCTTCCTTGACCCGCTGCACGATGATCGACAGCGCCGCCTTGAGATCCTTGGCGGCGTTTACTTCCTGGACGATCTTGCGCAGCGTATTGAGCATGCTCGATTGGGGTCCGTATCAGTCGCGCACTATCAGGCGCGGGGCAAGTTCCTTGAGCGCGCGGCGGTAGACCTCGCGCTTGAATGTGACCACCTGGCCCAGCGGGTACCAGTAGCTGACCCAGCGCCAGCCGTCGAATTCGGGCTTGCCGGTCAGGTCCATGCGTACACGGTCTTCAGCCCCCGTCAGGCGCAGCAGAAACCACTTCTGCTTCTGCCCGATGCACAGCGGCTGGCTGTGCGTGCGCACCAGACGCTGCGGCAAACGATAACGCAACCAGCCGCGGGTGCAGGCGAGGATCTTCACATCCTGCTCTTCGAGCCCGACCTCTTCATTCAGTTCACGGTAAAGCGCCTCTTCCGGCGATTCGCGATCATTGATGCCACCCTGGGGAAACTGCCACGCATCCTGGTTGATACGCCTGGCCCAGAGCACCTGGCCGACATCATTGGTCAGGATGATGCCGACATTCGGGCGGAAACCATCAGAATCGATCACGGCAAGCAACCTCGTACACGCAAGTTCCGGCATTGTTCCACAAAGCCGGCGGCAGCAGCAACGCGGGTTTAGGCGCTGTTTGAAAGCCCCGGCAAAGCGGCTATTCTGGCGCGCCTTCCCTTTCTACAGAACAGGTAACGAACCGTGCGCTTGGCCCTTTTCGATCTCGACAACACCCTGCTGGCTGGCGACAGCGATCACAGCTGGGGCGAATTCGTCTGCCAGCGCGGCCTGGTCGACGCGGCCGAGTACCTGGCGCGCAACGATGCCTTCTATGCCGACTACTGCGCCGGCAAACTGGACGTGGTGGCCTACCAGAATTTCAGCCAGGCCATTCTGGGTCGCAGTGAAATGGCGCAACTGGCGCAGTGGCACCGCGAGTTCATGGCCGAGGTGATCGAGCCGATCATCCTGGCCAAGGGCGAGGCACTGCTGGCCGAGCACCGCGCCGCTGGCGACAAGCTGGTGATCATCACCGCCACCAACCGCTTCGTCACCGCGCCCATCGCCGAGCGCCTGGGCGTGGAAACGCTGATCGCCACCGAATGCGGCATGCAGGACGGCCGCTATACCGGGCAGATCGCCGGCACGCCATGCTACCAGGGCGGCAAGGTGACGCGCCTGAACGAGTGGTTGGCAGAGACGGGGTACAACCTCGATGGCGCCTACTTCTACAGCGACTCGCGCAATGACCTGCCGCTGCTGGAGGCCGTGGCCAATCCGGTGGCGGTCGACCCGGACGAGGTGCTGCGCGCCACCGCCACCGAACGCGGCTGGCCGGTGATTTCACTGCGCTGAGATGACGTAGGGTGCGCCGTGCGCACCAAGGTCCACCTCGTCAATGGTCGGTGCGCACGGCCTGGGCGGCCCCGCGACACCCTACGAAGGCTTGGCAGTCGAGATGCATCGAACCACAGGCCCTCTCCCGCCCTTCGGGCACCCTCTCCCAGAGGGAGAGGGTCAGCAGAAGCCGCTCTGCGGCAGCTTCAGGCAGGCTTGGCGCCCATCAGCGCCATGATGGCGATCAGCAGCGCCAGAATCAGCCCTGCATGGATCAGGCACAGACGCTTCAGCGCCGTCGACGCCGGCGTATCGCCCAGCGCACGCCAGACCGCCAGACGACCGGCCAGCAGCAAACCCAGCAGCATCATCAGCGCATAGAGAATGCTGCCCAGCAACAGCCAGGTCTGCCCCAGCGGCCAGCCGACGGTGTCCACCAGCCAGTAGCCGGTAACCGGCAGGCTAAGCGCCAGCACGGCGAATGCCGGGAAGCTGAACAGCAGGGTCACGCGCAGCTTGCGCGCCAGCACGGCGGCATCGCCACCGCGCTGCGCCTTGAACAGCATGACGCCATGGGCGATCAGGCCGAGCAGCAGCAACACGCCCGGGGCGCTGTGGAGGATGCGAACCAGCAGATAATGTTCCATCGAGGCTTCCTTTGTTGTCAGGCGGTTTCATAGGGCGGGAGCAACCCGCCAGCGCGCACTGGCGGGCTACACGCCCTGCGGTTCGAAGGCAGTGCTCAGCCCAGAAACAGGCTATAGGCGGGATTTTCGCTCTCATCCCAGTAGGGGTAACCGATGGCGTCCAACGCCGCCGGCACCAGATGACGTTCGTCCGCCGGCACCTGCAACGCTGCCAGTACGCGACCATCGGCAGCGCCGTGATTGCGGTAATGGAACATCGAGATGTTCCAGCGCCCGCCCAGTTTCTGCAGGAAGTTGAACAGCGCCCCCGGCCGCTCGGGAAATTCGAAACGCAGCACCATCTCGTCACCGACACCCGCGGCATGGCCACCGACCATATGACGGATATGCAACTTGGCCAGTTCGTTATCGGTCAGGTCCAGCACCGGAAAGCCCTGCGCGCGCAGCCCTTCGACCAGCGCCTGGCGCGGGTCGTTTTCCGGGTGGGTCTGCACGCCGACGAAGATGTGCGCTTCGCGATCGGTGTGATAGCGATAGTTGAATTCGGTGATCTGGCGCTTGCCCACCGCCTCGCAGAAGGCCTTGAAGCTGCCTGGCTGCTCGGGAATGGTCACGGCGATGATCGCCTCGCGCTTCTCGCCCAGCTCGGCGCGCTCGGCCACATGGCGCAGGCGGTCGAAGTTGACGTTGGCGCCGGAATCGATGCCCACCAGCACTTCACCGTTGGCGCCCTGACGCTCGACGTACTTCTTGATCCCAGCCACGGCCAGCGCGCCGGCCGGCTCGGTGATCGAACGGGTATCGTCGTAGATATCCTTGATCGCTGCGCAGATTTCGTCGGTGCTGACGGTGATCACCTCGTCGACGTGATCCTTGCAGATGTCGAAGGTGTGCTGGCCGATCTGCGCCACCGCCACGCCGTCGGCGAACAACCCGACTGTCGGCAGCACCACGCGTTCGCCAGCCGCCATGGCGGCCTGCAGGCAGTTGGAATCGTCCGGCTCGACGCCAATCACCTTGATTTCCGGGCGCAGGTATTTGACGTACGCCGCGATGCCGGCGATCAGACCGCCGCCACCGACCGGCACGAAGATGGCATCGATATGGCCCTGATGCTGACGCAGCACCTCCATGGCCACAGTGCCCTGGCCGGCGATCACCAACGGATCATCGTACGGGTGAATGTAGGTGTAGCCCTTCTCTTCAACCAGCTTCAGCGAATGCGCCAGCGCCTCGGGGAAGGCGTCGCCGTGCAGCACCACCTTGCCGCCTCGCGAGCGAACGCCCTGCACTTTCAGCTCAGGCGTGGTGCGTGGCATGACGATGGTCGCCTTCACCCCCAGATGCTTGGCCGCCAGGGCCAGGCCCTGCGCGTGGTTGCCGGCCGAGGCGGTGACCACGCCACGCGCCAGTTCTTCGGCGGGCAGTTGCGCCAGCTTGTTGTAGGCGCCGCGAATCTTGAACGAGTACACCGGCTGCAGATCTTCGCGCTTGAGCAGAATCTGGCTACCCAGCCGCTCACTGAGCTGACGGGCAGGTTGCAGCGGGGTTTCCACCGCGACGTCATAGACGCGCGAGGTGAGGATCTTCTTCACGTACTGTTCGAGCATGGCGATTTCGCAGGCAGTCGGGCTTTGAGAGGACTGCCGAGTCTACCCCAGCGCCGCGTTGGACGACCATACGAAACACGTGGGTTCTGCCCCGTCAGCACGTCACTTGCGGCTATAATTCGCGCCTACTTCCTACACCTTCCCAGGCATTCTCCCGCGATGAACCAGGATCAGCTGAAACAGGCCGTGGCCCAGGCCGCCGTCGACCACATTCTCCCGCGCCTCGACAGCAAGAGCATCGTCGGCGTCGGCACCGGCTCCACCGCCAACTTCTTCATCGACGCGCTGGCCAAGCACAAGATGGACTTCGATGGCGCCGTCGCCAGCTCCGAAGCCACAGCCGCACGCCTGAAGGGCCATGGCATCCCGGTCTACGACCTCAACAGCACCGCCGAGCTGGAGTTCTATGTCGACGGCGCCGACGAGAGCGACGAGCGTCTGCACCTGATCAAAGGCGGCGGCGCGGCGCTGACTCGCGAGAAGATCGTTGCCGCCGTGGCCAAGACCTTCATCTGCATCGCCGACGCCAGCAAGCTGGTGCCGGTACTGGGCGCCTTCCCGCTGCCGGTGGAAGTCATCCCCATGGCGCGCAGCCATGTCGCCCGCGAGCTGGTGAAGCTGGGCGGCGACCCGGTGTATCGCGAAGGCGTGCTGACCGACAACGGCAACGTCATCCTCGACGTGCACAACCTGTCGATCACCGACCCGGTGAAGCTGGAAGCGGACATCAACGCCATCGTCGGCGTGGTCACCAATGGCCTGTTCGCCGCTCGCCCGGCAGACCTGCTGTTGCTCGGAACTGCCGAAGGCGTGAAAACGCTCAAGCGCTGAATCTGACCGGCATATCTTGTGGGAGGCGCTTCAGCGGCGATTGTCGCGGCTTAAGCCCCTCCCACAGAGTCCGTTGTTCCACCCACTCTGGTTTGCGCAGTCGGTAGCCCGAATGCAATCCGAGCCTCCTGCGATTCGCCATGCGCACCGGAAACGGCAGGTGCGCTTGTCCAACCCTACTCCAACAGGCGGCGCAGCTCCTCGCTTATCGGCATGGGTTGAAAGGCACTGACCCGCGCCCGCCCAGTGTTGCCTATGGGCACCCAGATGCGCGAGAACAGCAGCGCCGCCAGGATGCGCGGCATTTGCCCAAGCACCTCGCGCACATCCCCTTGTTGCCAGCCGGCCCACAGCATCAAGCAATGTGAACGTGCATGCAGCGATGGGCGACGCTGAGTAAGGATGTGCGCCCGCTCCAGCCAGACCATCGCTTCGGCGCTACGGCGGGCACGCAGTTCCTGTTGCGCCTGAGCGAAAGCCTCGTCGATGGCGACTTGCAGTTCCATGTTCATATCGCCTTCCTTCATTTGCGCAACAAGCGCAGGCCGCTGAACACCACCATCAGGCTCACGCCCATGTCGGCGAACACGGCCATCCACATGGTCGCCTCGCCCACCAGGGTCATGCCCAGGAAAACGGCCTTGATCCCCAGTGCCAGGACGATGTTCTGCAGGAGAATGGCGTGGGTCTGCCGCGACAGGCGAACGAAGGCCGGAATCTTGCGCAGATCGTCGTCCATCAATGCCACGTCGGCCGTCTCGATGGCGGTGTCGGTGCCGGCGGCGCCCATGGCAAAGCCGATCTCGGCCTTGGCCAGAGCCGGCGCATCGTTGATGCCATCACCGACCATCCCGACCACCTTGCCGCGTGCCTGACGCGCCTCGACCCAGGCCAGCTTGTCGGCTGGCAACAGGTCGCCACGTGCTTCGTCGACACCAACCTGTTCGGCGATGGCCGCGGCGGTATGGGCGTTGTCACCGCTGAGCATGAAGGTACGCACACCCAGTTCGTGAAGTTCGGCGACCGCCTCGCGGCTGGTCTGGCGCACCGTGTCGGCCACGGCGAAGAGCATCAGCGCGCGCTGTTCGTCGCACAGCACCACCACGCTCTTGCCCTGGCGTTCCAGTGCCTCGAGGCGCTGCTCCAGTTGCGCCGAGCACAGCCCGAGTTCTTCGACCAGGCGGTGGTTACCTATATGGAGAAGCGTGCCCTCGATCCGACCTTTGCTACCCCGCCCGGGCAGCGCCTCGAAATCCTCGACAGCGTGCAACGCCTGCCCCTGCTCTTCGGCACGCTGGGCCAACGCCCTGGAAACCGGGTGATCCGAGCGCGCGGCCAGGCTCGCCGCCCAAGCGGCGTGCAGCGGTTCATCCACGTCCAGCAAGTGGAGGCTGTCGGTCTGCACCGGTTTGCCATGGGTCAGCGTGCCGGTCTTGTCCAGCGCCAGCAGGGCCAGATGTCGCCCGTTCTCCAGATAGACGCCGCCCTTGATCAGGATGCCCTTGCGGGCGGCGGCCGCCAGGCCGCTGACGATGGTAACCGGCGTAGAAATCACCAACGCACAGGGGCAAGCCACCACCAGCAGCACCAGGGCGCGGTAGACCCAGTCGAGCCAGGTGCCACCGATGACCAGCGGCGGCAGCACGGCCACCGCCAGAGCGAAGGCGAAGACCGCCGGGGTATAGATGCGCGAGAACTGATCGACGAAACGCTGGGTCGGTGCACGCGAGCCCTGCGCCTCCTCCACCGCATGAATGATGCGCGCCAGCGTGGTGTCACGTGCTGCCGCGCTTACGCGAAACTCCAGCGAGCCCGCCTCGTTGATGGTGCCAGCGAACACCGAGTCGCCCACACGTTTTTCCACCGGCAGGCTTTCTCCGGTGATCGGCGCCTGATTCACCGTCGACAAGCCGCCGACCACCTCACCATCGAGGCTGATGCGCTCACCAGGACGCACCCGCACCACCGCGCCCAGACCGATGGCCTGCACGTCGACCTCCTGCCAACTGCCATCAACCTGCTGCACGGTGGCGCGCGGCGGCGCCAGATCCATCAGCCCGCGTATGGCGTTACGCGCCCGATCCAGCGAGCGCGCCTCGATCAACTCGGCCAGGGTGAACAGCACCATCACCATCGCCGCTTCCGGCCACTGGCCGATCAGCACTGCGCCGGTCACGGCGATGCTCATCAGAGCATTGATATTGAGGTTGCGGTTCTTCAGGGCGATCCAGCCCTTTTTGTAGGTGTTCAACCCGCACATCAGGATGGCAGCAATGGCCAGTAGCGCCACCAGCCAGTCCGGGCCGAGCCCGGTGAAATGCACGACTTCCGAAGCGGTTGCCACCCCACCCGCCAGCGCCAGCGGCCACCAGGGCTTTTTCTCAGGCACGACGACCGGCTGCTGAGCAGCACCCTCGTCCTCCACCTGGGGGGTGAAGCCCAATGCGCGGATGGCCGGCAGCACCTGCGCCAGCATGCCCTCGTCATGACTCACGGTCAGCACGCGCTGCAGCAGATTGAAATGCAGACCGGCCACGCCAGGCAGGCGACCCAGCGCGTCGCGAATCAGGCGCTCTTCCGTGGGGCAATCCATCTGCTCGATGCGAATGCGGGTATTGCGCGCGCCCGTCAGCGCGGCGTCCGCTGGTTGCGCCACGGCCTCGTGATTGTGTCCAGTGTGATCGTGGACATGCTCAGGGTGAGCAGGTGACTGTTGGCGCGAGTGATCGCAGCAGTGGCTCATGGCCAATCTCCGTCAGGTGTCTATTGCCGAGTACACACCCTGTAGTCACTATAGGGTCAAGCATCCACGGAGCGATCCCATGAAAATCGGAGAACTGGCGAAAAAGGCCGGCTGCCAGGTAGAGACCGTACGCTACTACGAACGCGAAGGCCTGCTGCCGGCGCCCGCACGCAGCGAAGGCAACTACCGCCTTTACGGCGCACAGCACCTGGAACGTCTGGTGTTCATCCGCAATTGCCGGACGCTGGACATGACCCTGGAAGAGATTCAACGACTGCTGGCCCTGCGCGACCTGCCCCAAGAGAGCTGCGCCGGCATCAACAGCCTGGTGGACGAACATATCGAGCATGTTCAGGCGCGCATCGACAGCCTGCAGGCGCTACGCGCGCAACTCACCGAGTTGCGTGACCGTTGCAACGGCCCCAAGCAGGCGGAAGACTGCGGCATCCTGCGCCAGCTCAACGTCAGCGGCGGCGTGCAGCCACTACCGGACGATGGCCATACCCATGTCGGCAAGAGCCATTCGCATTGATGGTCTACGCTTGCTGAACATCGCTGCGGCATACCGCCGGGCGCTCAGGGAGAAATGAACATGTCTGGAAAGTTCGAGCTGAAGAAAGCCAAAGACGGCCAATTCCACTTCAACCTGCTGGCCAGCAATGGCCAGGTCATCCTCACCAGCGAGATGTACAAGGCCAAGGACTCGGCACTGAACGGCATCGAGTCGGTGAAGAAGAACTCACAGCGCGACGGCGCCTTCGAGACCAAGACCTCGAGCAACGACAAACACTACTTCCTGCTCATGGCCACCAACGGCCAGGTAGTCGGGCAAAGTCAGATGTATGCCAGCGCCGCCAGCTGCAAGAGCGGCATCGAGTCGGTGCAGAAGAACGCGCCCGATGCGCAAACGGACGACCAGACGGGCTAGTCGGCCTGTTTCCTGAACACATAGAACAGGTTCGGCTCACTGATCAGGTACAGGTTGCCGTCGTCATCCGTCGCCACGCCCTCCGCCTGCGGCACACTGCGCTGCAGGCCATGCTGACCACGTAGCAGCGACAGGGTACTGATCGGCTTGCCCTCGGTGTTCAACTCGATCACCAGGCGCGACTCATCCGACAGCGCCAGCAGATGGCCGGTCGCCGTATCGAAGTCGAGGCTGGAAAGGTCGCGCACGAACAGCCGCGCATCGCGCTTGGGGTCGGTATTGACTTGCAGCGCCAGCGGCTTGCTCTCGTCGACATGGGGGAAGCCGAGCACCTCGAAGATACGCACCGGATCGCGCTCCTTGGCCACCAGCAGACGCTGATCCTTCGCATCGTAGGCCAACCCTTCGAAACCCTTGTTGCCGTTGCGCCCGATACCCAGGGAAAGTTGCTGGAAATCGGCTGCGTCGATCACGCGCGTGGCGTCGTCGATGCGCACCTTGACCAGGCGCTGCTCGCGCTCGTCGGCAATGACATAGGTACCGGGCGCCACATATTCGATGGCCTCGGGATCACCAAACCCCTCGAGATCGATGGTGCGCTTGAGCTCGCCCTGCAGGCTGATCTCGATCACCTTGGCTGGCTTGTTGGTGACGCTGAACAGGCTGCGGCGATCCGGATCGTAGGTCAGCGCCGATACGTCGCTGATATCGGCAATCGGCTTGGCCTCGATCACCACGCGGTAGTCACCCAGCCACAGCGACTGACCGCGCCACTGCGCGCCATGCTGCCATTCCTGCACAGAGAACCAGGCTCGCTCGAACAGCCGATACTGCTGACCCAGCACGGCGCCAAGCAAGAACACAAAGAACAGCAGATAGAACCAGGGGTTTATGGAGAGCAAACGACGCATGATGGACTTCTCTGACGACCACGGAAAAGCCCGCCACGGGCTTGACGTGGCGGGCGGGCGGGATATCGCGATCAGTTGATCAGTTCGACGCGATCGACATCGATCTCGCGGCTGTTGAAGTCCTTGTCGACTTCACCGGTCAGACGCACCTTGGCGGTTTCCGAAACTGTCTGGCCCGGCCAGTCTTCGTCGTCGATTTCGACCTGGATGGTGCCGGTGGCGTCCTTGAACTCGTAGAGCTCGTCCTGCAGGCGCTTGACGATCTGACCTTCCAGTACGACATGGGTGTCATCGGCAGCCTGCAGTGCAGCAGATACCGTGGTGACCTGCGGGGTAGCGCCAGGGCCGGTGTAGCCAGTGGCGAAAGCGGCAGTGCTGAGCAGCGGCAGAACCATCAGAGCGAGAGCGGTACGTTTCATGGTGTGAACCTCGTTGTTCGTAAGTGACGGGGTCAGATTAGTGCCGCTAGCTGAAGCCAGACTGAATCGCGGCTTAAGCCAAACTGAATCCGCCACCCCACTCAACTGGCACCCGGTTGCGCCTTGCTGAAAACGTAAAAAAGATTGGGCTCGGCGACGATATAGATGTTGCCCTCTTCGTCCATGGTCACGCCCTCAGCCTGCTTGATGCCCTGTTCCAGACCGTTGAGACCGCCGGTAAGGCTGAGAAAGCTGACCGGGTGACCGCTACGATCCAGCTCCAGCAGCATGCGCGACTCATCGGACAGCACCAGCGCATGGCCGGTACGCGCATCGATACTCAGCGAAGAAATATCGCGCACTCCCAGACTGCCGTAGTTGAAAGGCTGCATCATGCCAGCTGCACCGTCCTCGCCAGGAAAAGGCAGGCTGAACAAGCCCATCGGGCTACGCTCCTTGCCCAGCATCAGGCTGCTGCTGCGCGCATCCCAGCCAACGGCTTCGAAGCCCTTGTTACCCGCGTCGACAAAGCCCAGGTCGAAACCGGGTAAATCGGCCGCATCCAGTTCCAGGTCATCGTCACGCAGGGTAAAGGTGATGAGCTGACGACGACGCTCATCGACGATGGCCATGCGCCCGTTATCCATCATCTCTACCGCTTCCGGATCAGAGAAGCCCTTCAGCTGGATACGCCGCAACACCTCCCCCTCACGCGAGAGCTCCACCAACAGTGGATTCTTGCCCGTGACGGTGAAGAGGGTGCCGGTTACCGGGTTGTAGGTAAGCCCCGAAGTTTCATCTCGCTCCAGGCCAGACAAGGGCTTGGCCTGAATAACCGCACGGTAGCCAGGCAGCCAGACGCTGGCCAAGCGCTCGACCAACGGCGTATGCCCCTCCTGCCACCAGAGCAGGGCGCGATCATCCAGATGCTGGGTTTTTACTGCTGTGACCACAGCCAGCACGGCCATGCCGGACAACCAATAACGGGGGCGAGAAAGGCGGGAACGAAGGGAGGGCATCGGAGACGGCTCGGCTGCTTGACGGCGATCCGACATCCGATGTCTGGAAGAGTTCCGCCGCCTGAAGAGGCGGCGATTGGTATAGAACCTGTGCACGATCTTGCGAGCTAGAGCCATGCAAGGCAAAAACAGGCGAGGAAGCGGAGTGTACTTTTGTACATGAGCATTCCGAGCCTGTTTTTAACGCCGCAGGGCCGACGCGCAGCGGGATCGTGGGCAGTTCTATAGCACGCGGCTGGTGAAACTACTGTGACCGACCAACTCCAGCACCAGCTCATCGCCCTTGTTCAGCGCGCCAACGCCGACCGGCGTGCCGGTGAGAATCACGTCACCCGGCTGCAGGGCGAAGTGCCCGGCCATGTGCTGGATCATGCTGAGGATGGGGTTGAGCATGTCGCGGCTGTTGCCGTCTTGGCGGGTTTCGCCGTTGATCACCAGGCGAATGCCGATATCGGCCAGGTCCTCGATGGCATCGCCGGGTACGAAAGGCGCCAGCACGCAGGCACCGTCGAAGCTCTTGGCGATTTCCCAGGGATAGCCCTTCTCCTTGAGCTTGGCTTGCACGTCACGCAGGGTCAGGTCCAGGGCCGGGGCGAAGCCGCTGATGGCGTCACGCACTTCCTCGGCATCCGGCGCCTTCGACAGCGGCTTGCCAATCAGCACAGCGATTTCCGCCTCGTAATGCACCGAACCGCGATCCTCGGGAATGGCGAAGCCACTATCGAGCGGCACAACACAGGAGCCCGGTTTGATGAATAGCAAGGGCTCGCTGGGCACCGGGTTGTTCAGTTCCCTGGCGTGCTCGGCGTAGTTGCGGCCAATGCAAACGACCTTGCCGAGGGGGAAGTGGACGGTGGTTCCGTCGACGTACTGGTGCTGATAACTCATCGGGGACTCCTGATCAGTAGGGTGCGCCGTGCGCACCAAGACGCGTTCGATCATGGGTGCGCGTAGCGCACCCTACGAGATCAAACCGCGAAAATCTTGCCGGGGTTCATGATGCCGTTGGGATCGAACACCGCCTTGACCGCCTTCATGCAGGCAATTTCCGCCGGCGAACGACTGTAGTGCAGGTAATCACGCTTGGTCATGCCCACACCGTGCTCGGCGCTGATCGAGCCGTTGTACTTCTGTACGGTCTCGAACACCCACTTGTTGACCACTGCGCACTTGGCGAAGAACTCGTCCTTGGACAAGTTCTCGGGCTTGAGGATATTCAGGTGCAGGTTGCCGTCACCGATATGACCGAACCACACCACCTCGAAATCCGGGTAGTTGGCTTCGACGATGGCGTCGATATCCTTGAGGAAGGCCGGCACCTGGCTGACCGTGACCGAGATGTCGTTCTTGTACGGTGTCCAGTGGCTGATGGTCTCGGAGATGTATTCGCGCAGCTTCCACAGGTTCTGCAGCTGCTGCTCGCTTTGGCTCATCACGCCGTCGACCACCCAACCCTGCTCGACGCAGTACTCGAAGGTTTCCAGCGCCTGGTTGGCCACTTCCTCGGTACTGGCTTCGAACTCCAGCAAGGCATAAAAGGGGCATTCGCTTTCGAACGGCGCCGGCACGTCGCCACGGCCGAGCACCTTGGCCAGGGCCTTGTCGGAGAAGAACTCGAACGCGGTCAGGTCGAGCTTGCTCTGGAAGGCGTGCAGCACCGGCATGATCGAGTCGAAATCAGCGGTGCCGAGCACCATCGCGGTGAGGTTCTTCGGCGCGCGATCCAGGCGCATGGTCGCCTCGACCACGAAGCCCAGCGTACCTTCGGCACCGATGAACAGCTGGCGCAGGTCGTAACCGGTGGCGTTCTTGATAAGGTCCTTGTTCAGTTCAAGCAGTTCGCCGGTACCGGTCACGACCTTCAGGCCCGCCACCCAGTTGCGGGTCATGCCGTAGCGAATCACCTTGATCCCGCCGGCATTGGTGCCGATGTTGCCGCCAATCTGGCTGGAGCCCGAAGAGGCGAAGTCCACCGGGTAATAGAGGCCTTTCTCTTCGGCAAACAGCTGCAGCTGCTTGGTCACCACGCCCGGCTGGCATACCGCTGCACGGTCGTACTCGTTGAACGAGAGAATCTGGTTCATGTAGTCGAACGCCACCACCACTTCGCCGTTGGCCGCCACGGCAGCGGCCGACAGGCCGGTACGGCCGCCAGACGGCACGAGGGCGATCTTGTGCGCGTTGGCCCAGCGCACGATGGCCTGCACCTGCTCGGTAGTCTTGGGGAAGACGATGGCCGAAGGCGCCGGGGCGAAATGCTTGGTCCAGTCCTTGCCATAGGCCTCGAGGGAATCGGCGTCGGTCAGTACCTTGCCGGGTTCAACCAGGGTCTTCAGCTCTTCGATCTGGGCAGGGGTGGTCATCTACGGAACTCTCAAAGGATTCATGGTCGCCCTGAGAACCATTCAGGTCGCAACCGAGCATTGAAAAAGGCGAACATGCTAGCATACGCACCCCGTGAATCGAGCCATGCAGCGATCTACGGGCGCTGGCTGAGTTTCTCGGCCCTTCCCTGCCAACATCCCTGGGACAACAGGTACTCCGATGAGCAAGACCTCTCTCGACAAGAGCAAGATCAAGTTCCTTCTTCTCGAAGGCGTCCACCAGAATGCCGTGGACACCCTGAAGGCCGCCGGCTATAGCAACATCGAGTACCTCAAGGGCGCGCTGTCAGGCGAAGAGCTGAAAGAAAAGATCGCCGATGCCCACTTCATCGGTATTCGCTCGCGCACCCAGCTGACGGCAGAAGTCTTCGACTGCGCGAAGAAGCTGGTCGCCGTCGGTTGCTTCTGCATCGGTACCAACCAGGTCGACCTGAACGCCGCCCGTGAGCGTGGTATCGCGGTATTCAACGCGCCTTACTCCAACACCCGCTCGGTCGCCGAACTGGTACTGGCCCAGGCCATCCTGTTGCTGCGCGGCATTCCCGAGAAGAACGCCTCCTGCCACCGTGGCGGCTGGATCAAGTCGGCGGCCAACTCCTTCGAGATCCGCGGCAAGAAGCTGGGTATCGTCGGCTACGGCTCCATCGGCACCCAGCTCTCGGTCCTGGCCGAGGCCCTGGGCATGCAGGTGTTCTTCTACGACACCGTGACCAAGCTGCCACTGGGTAACGCCACGCAGATCGGCGATCTGTACGAGCTGCTGGGCCTGTGCGACATCGTGTCTCTGCATGTTCCTGAGCTGCCGTCCACCCAGTGGATGATCGGCGAGAAGGAAATCCGCGCCATGAAGAAGGGCGGCATCCTGATCAACGCCGCGCGCGGCACCGTGGTCGAGCTGGATCACCTGGCCAATGCGATCAAGGACGAGCACCTGATCGGCGCGGCCATCGACGTGTTCCCGGTCGAGCCCAAGTCCAACGACGAAGAGTTCGAGAGCCCGCTGCGTGGCCTGGATCGCGTGATCCTGACCCCGCACATCGGTGGTTCCACCGCCGAAGCGCAGGCCAACATCGGCCTGGAAGTAGCCGAGAAGCTGGTCAAGTACAGTGACAACGGTACTTCGGTGTCCTCGGTCAACTTCCCTGAAGTGGCCCTGCCGGCACACCCGGGCAAGCACCGCCTGCTGCATATCCACGAGAACATTCCGGGCGTGATGAGCGAAATCAACAAGGTGTTCGCCGACAACGGCATCAACATCTCCGGCCAGTTCCTGCAGACCAACGACAAGGTCGGCTACGTGGTGATCGACGTCGACGCCGAGTACTCCGACCTGGCGCTGGAGAAACTGCAGCACGTCAATGGCACCATCCGCAGCCGCGTCCTGTTCTAAAACGGAGCTGCTGCGCCTCGGCGATACGGCGTTGGAGGTATGCAGAAATGAACAAAGGGAGGCTTCGGCCTCCCTTTCTCATTCCGTAGGGAGCGCCGCGCTCACCACCGTGCCCCGGATTGCACCCGGGCTACCTCAATCGCGCTCCAACCGCGCCAATTCGGCTGCTGCTTCGTCCAACTGCATTTCGTTGAACACCTTCACCCCGGCTCGTTTCAGCAGGGCAGCAGTAACCCCCTCACCCGGCACTCGCACACCGCTGAAGCTGCCGTCGTAGTTTTCCAGATTGCCACACGAAGGGCTTCGCGCCTTCAGCAGTGCCAGGCGGATGTTGTGCTCGTGCACCAGCGCCAACGCTTGTTCGGCGCCGTCGACGAATGCAGCCGTGACATCCGCGCCTTCGATCGTCAGTACGGGCAGCCGACCATCCAACACCGCACCACCCTGTCCATCGCGAATTTCCGCAGGCGGGCGCGGCGTCGACAACCCACCTGCCACCTCCGGGCACAGCGCCACCACTCGTCCTTCGTCCATCCACCGCTGCAGCTGATCGAAGGGACCGTGAGCACCGCCGTCATAACGCACCCGATGCCCGAGCAGGCAGCGGCTGACCAGTATCTTCTGCATCGACTCGCTCTCCATGACTGCCGCTCGCAAAACTCAGAGCACCGCGCCACCCCGACGTCTGAACCAGCCGGTCAACGACAGCCGTTCGCGGGTGGCAGGCAGCACCTCGTGAGGCATCTCGGAAGACAGAAACAGCGCCAGCGTTCCCGCCTGAGGCAGTACGTCGTGCTCACGGCCATCGGCCAGATACAGGCGCAACGCTCCGCCCTGCTCGGCCTGCCAGTCCTCGTTCAGATAGAACACCGCCGACACGGTGCGGCGGTCGTCATCGCGAAAACGATCGAGATGACGCTGATAGAAGGCCCCCGGTGCATAACAGGCGAAGTGGCATTCGTAGTCTTCGAGCCCCAGATAGAGCGCCTGATTGAGTGCCTGACGCAAACCGTCCATCAGTTGCAGGTACTGATCACAGGCTTGGCTCTGGCCAGGTTCCAGCCATTGAATGTGGTCGCCACGAATCCCTTCCTGCACCTGCTGCGTGCCCCCGCGACCAACGCTGGCGGCATTGAGTTCGCCATTCTGTGCACGCGTGCGGCACTCGACGGCCAGTTCGCGGGTCAGAACTTCTGGGGCGAACAACGCCCGTTGCGACCAGCCCTGGCTGGCAAGGTCGTCGATAGGGCCGGAAAAGAGGTCTTGCAGGCTGGATTCGGTCATGGCGGCGATTGTATCAGTGGCATGTCGTGACTCGACAAGCCTCCGCCAGCCGCCGAAAATAACCGGCCGCAGCACCCTGCGGCCGGCCAGGAAAGTTTGCCAAGGAGTTTTCGATGCGCGTTCTGTTTGCCCTGTTGCTGATTGGCCTGACCTTGCCGGCCCTGGCAGACGACCACCTGCGCCTGTATCAGGCTGCCGGCTGGCCGCAACAGCGTGAACATTTCAATCAGGCGCTCGACGCTGCTCAGCAGCGCTACCGCAGCACCCTGCCACCGGCGGTGTTTCAGGCACTGGTGGATAACAGCAATCGCCGCTTCGCCGCTGCCGCCATCGACCAGCGCGCGCAACACAGCCTGAGCAAGGAGCTGGCTGACCCGCAGCCGGCGCTGGCCTTCTTCGAATCCGCACTGGGCCGCAAGATCGTCGCCGCCGAGACGCTGGCCACCCGTAGCGACCAATTGGCCAAGTACGCCAATGGTCTGCCACGCACCGACGCCGATGCCACCCGTCGCCTGCTGATTCGTCACCTGGCCCAGGCCATTCCCGCCAAGGAAGCCGGCGCCGAAGTCAGTCTGGCGCTGGCCGGCGTGGCGGCCGACAGCCTCAGCCAGATGATTCCCGGCCTACTCGGCGGCGGCCAGGCTCAGGGGCTGCTCAATGGCCAACGTGAGCGTCTGATGACGCAGATCGAACAGGATCTCGACAACACCCTGCTGCACGTCTATCGCGAGCTGAGCGACCCCGAGTTGGAGCAGTTCGTCGAATTCGCCCAGTCGGAGGCGGGTAAAGCCTATTACCAGGCTGCCCTGCAGGCGCTGCGCGCAGGCCTTGCAGTAGGCATGAGCACCAACGAGCTTGCACCAGCGCCGCAGGGCATCTGACCCTACGCCAATCGCTCGCGCAGAAAATCGAAGTAACGCAGGCGCAGCGCCTCGTTCTCATTGGCCAGGTGGTGACGCGCCTCCGTCAGCCGCAGGATCTGTGGCTGATGGAACTTGTCCTGCAGCACCTCGAGGTTGTGGCGCCAGTCCACGGTCATGTCCGCCTCGCCCTGAATGATCAGCGGGCTGTGTGCGCTGCGCCCGGCAGCCTCGATGCGCGGCACCCACTTGGCCAACGCCCCCACCCAGGCAGTCGGCAAGCTGCGCGGCTGCAGGGGATCGAGGTTGTGCACGAAGTCGATGAAGGCGGCGTCGCTGGAGTTTTCGCTGAAGCGCCGTGGAATTTCGCGGACGAAGGGGCTGAGCATTCGATAGCTGAGCTTCGACCAGGCCCAGGCGCGCGGCCGCACCAATGGCGCCAGGAGAATGCTCTGCCCCAGTTCCGGGCGCTTGCCGTCCGTGAGCAGATAATCCAGCGCAATCGCGCCGCCCGTGCTCTGACCACAAAGATGCCAGGGCTGCGGCAACCCCAGCTCGCTGGCCTGCTCGAACAACCCGCCCAGCACCTGCTGATACTCGGCAAAATCACCAATGCTGGCGCGCGCGCCGCTGGACAGACCGTGCCCCGGCAGATCGCAGGCGAGCACGGCGAAATTCATGCTCAACGCCCAGTCGACCACATGCCGGTACAGGCCCATATGGTCGTAATAGCCGTGCAGCAATAGCAGGGTGCCGCGCGGTTCGGCCGGCGCCCACATCTGCACGGCAATCTGATAGCCGGCAGCATTGAAGCTGCCGAGGCGGTTGTCCAGCCCGGCAAAGCGCGCAGACCGGTCGAAGCCGTAGAAGCTGCGATACGCCTGCAGCGCCGGCAGATCCAGGTGTGCTGCGGCCAAGGGTCGCAGCAGAGGGCGCAATTGATCGGGCTGAAACGGCTCTGACATAGGGCTTTCCATAGGTTGCAGGATGCGCGCGGACGATCCCGACGACATCTCCTCGAATGCTGCGATATTCAGCTGCCCGGCGCATCGTGGCAAGCTACACGCCCTTTTACGCCCGGCCTGCCCCATGCCCCGCCTGACACGCAAGAACCTGCTCATCGCCCTGCTCGCCCTGGCCTGGCTGGCCGGCATGGTGCTGGCCTACCGCTGGTTCGAAACGCGTTACCTGCGCACCTTCGACGAGCGCGCAGCGGTGTTCTCCGGCGCCGAACTGCAGCTGCCCGCTGAACTGAGTGGCCCCGGTGCGATCCGCCTGGTGCATTTCTGGGACCCGGCCTGCCCATGCAATGTCGGCAACCAGCAGCACCTGGCCGAACTGATCGAACACTACACGCCAAAGGGCGTGCAATTTCATGTCGTACAGAAGCCCGGTAGCCAGGGCCGCCTGCCCGCCGAACTGGCCGCGCTGCAACCCATCGATGAGCTACCCGGCAGCGCCAACCTGCCGGCCAGCCCTGCCGTAGCGATCTGGGACAAACAGGGCCAGCTGGCCTACTTCGGCCCCTACAGCGAAGGGTTGGTGTGCAACTCGAGCAACAGCTTCATCGAGCCGATTCTCGAAGCGCTGGCGGCCGGGCGCAAGGTGAATGCCAGCAATACCCTGGCGGTGGGCTGCTTCTGTGACTGGGCCAAGCCGAGCAACGATTGACCCCGTAGATACAAGGGTGGGTTAGCGACACTGAACACCAAACGCCCTGTCACCGAGCAAAGCAGGGCGTCGCGTAACCCACCAGGCGGTAGATCGCCTTACGCCGGCGGTGGGTTACGCCGCAGCTGATATGGCGAATCGACTGACAAGTGCGACAGGCGGCTAACCCACCCGAGAGCACCTCAAACGCCAGTCGATCCGTGGCGCGCTACCAGACCGCGCGGCGTCCCGCCCTGCCAGCGACGAAAGGCGCGGTAGAACGGCGACAACTCGGCGAAACCGCAGGCCCGCGCCACCTCGCGCACGCCCAGGCCCTGATCCAGCAGGCGCAACGCACGCAGGCGCCGCACCTCATCGTGCAGTGCGCGAAAACTGCTGCCCTGCTCACTCAGCGAACGCTGCAAGGCACCGCGATTGCTGCCCAGCGCCCGTGCACAGGCCCCCAGGCTGCAGGTCGTACCGCCCAGATTGACCTCCAGCCAGTAGCGCACCCGCACCAGCAGCTGGTTCTCCAGTAAACCCGCCAACTGCTTCTCGGCTTCCTCGCTGAGCACCTCGAACAGCCGCGGGCTGGCGCTGCGCGAAGGCCGTGAGAGCAGCGCACGCGGCAGGATCAGCACGTCGTGCGGCCGCGAGAAACGGGGTTCGACACTCAGCAAACGGCGATGCTCGGCAAGCTTGCGCGGAGCACGATGACGAAATTCCACACCCAGCAGCGGCAACTCGCCGCCAGCGGCCGACGCCAGCATCTTGCTCAGCAGCACGGCCAGGCACTCCATCTGCTGACGCAGCGAGCCAACCTCGCGATAGTTGAGATCGATCACCAGGTGCGCCTCGTCCCCCTGCTCCTCCAGCCGCGCAACGAAACCGCCGGACAGAATGTGCTGAAAACGCACGAAGGCCTGCAGGCCCTGGCGCAGATCGCGAGCCGCCAGCAGCAGGTAGCTGACCACATCCATCGGCCGTGGCTGCATGACCTCGCCCAGGTGCAGGCCGATATCGGCGTCACCGCTGATGCCCTCCAGCGCCTGCCAGAAGCGCGGCGCATTGTCGTGCTCCTCGCGCGCTTCCAGCAGCGGCGCAGCAAGCGGCACACCGGCGTAGGCACGGCGGTAGGTGTCGGTCGGGTCGAGCCCCAGCGCCGCCAGGGCCTCGTAGAGCAGCCGACGCAGGGTCGAGGAGTGGGTAAGGGCGACGAAGGCGTTATCGACCATGGCGGTTCCGGGCAAGTATTGACCATAGACTTTCAGCATTGAGGCATATGGTCAATGCCACTGCCCACGCGCCTGAGCAAAATGCCCGCACGCTTGCCTCACAACAATAAGGATCGCTCGATGAAACGCTCCCTGACCGCCCTTGCTTTGGTGGTTGCTGCCGCCGCTGGCGGCCTGACCTGGTACCTGCACGACAAGCAACCGCAACGCGACGGCGAATGGGTACTCGCCGCACTGCAGGCGCCGGTCAAGGTCGACTACGACGAACGCGGCGTGCCACACATCCGCGCCGAGAATGAAGCGGATATGTACCGCGCCCTGGGTTTCGTCCACGCTCAGGATCGTCTGTTCCAGATGGAGCTGCTGCGTCGCCTGGCGCGCGGTGAACTGGCCGAAGTGCTCGGCGAAAAGCTGGTGCCCACCGACCGCCTCTTTCGCACCCTGGAAATCGGCCGCCACGCCGATACCTACGCCGCCCGGCTGGACGCCAAGAGCTCGTCCACCCAGGCGCTGCAGCACTATCTCGAAGGGGTCAACCAATACCAGGCCAGCCGCCCACGTCCACTGGAGTTCGATCTGCTGGGCATCGAGCCACGTCCCTTCACCATAGCCGATACGCTCAGTGTCGCTGGCTACATGGCCTACAGCTTCGCCGCGGCCCTGCGCACCGAACCGGTGATGACCCACATCCGTGACGCGCTGGGCGCGGACTATCTCGAGCTGTTCGATCTCGACTGGCATCCGCAGGGCGTGCTCGTCACCTCCCTGGCCGCCGGCGACTGGCAGGATCTTTCCACCCTCGCCCAACTCAGCAACAGCGCCCTGGAGGGCACCGGCTTGCCGCAGTTCGAAGGCAGCAACGCCTGGGCTGTTTCCGGCAGCCGCACCGCCAGCGGCAAACCGCTGCTGGCGGGGGACCCGCACATTCGCTTCTCGCTGCCGGCGGTCTGGTACGAGGCGCACCTGCAGGCGCCCGGCTACGAGCTATATGGCTATCACCACGCACTGATTCCCAGCGCCATGCTTGGCCACAATCGCGACTTCGCCTGGAGCCTGACCATGTTCCAGAACGACGACCTCGACCTGATCGCCGAGCGCGTCAACCCGGACAACGCCAACCAGGTCTGGTACCAGGGCAACTGGGTCGACCTCGAGCAGCGTACGGAAACCATCCAGGTCAAAGGTGCCGAGCCGGTGCAGGTCACCCTGCGCCGCTCGCCGCACGGGCCGATCATCAACGATGCCCTGGGCCAGACCAGCGGCAGCACGCCGATCGCCATGTGGTGGGCCTTCCTCGAAACCGACAACCCGATGCTCGACGCCTTCTACCAGTTGGGCCGCGCCGACAACCTGGACAAGGCCCGCGCCGCCGTCGAGAAGATCGAAGCGCCCGGCCTCAACGTGATCTGGGCCGGTGCCAGCGGTGATATCGGCTGGTGGGCCGCAGCCAAGCTGCCGCTGCGCCCGGCCGGGGTCAACCCGACCTTCATTCTCGATGGTGCCAGCGGTGACGCGGACAAACTCGGCTATCACCCCTTCAGCGCCAACCCGCAGGAAGAGAACCCGCAGCGCGGCTACATTCTCTCGGCCAACTACCAGCCCGTGCCAGCCAGCGGCATCGAGATTCCCGGTTATTACAACCTGCCCGATCGCGGCCAGCGCCTGAATCAGCACCTGAGCGACGCCTCGGTGAAATGGGACACGCAGAACAGCCAGGCGCTGCAGCTCGATCCCGGTACCGGCTATGGCCCGCGCGTGCTGGCGCCGATCCTCGACGAACTGCGCAGCGCAGCGGCGAACGATGAGGAGCGTGCGCAGGTAGAACGACTGGCCAAGTGGAATGGCGACCACGAACTCGATTCCGTAGCCGCCACCCTATTCAACCAACTGACCTATCAGCTTGCCCGCGAAGCCATGGCCGACGAGCTGGGCGAGGTGTTCTTCGACAGCCTGCTGCAAACCCGCGTGCTCGACACTGCCCTGCCCCGCCTGACCGCCAATGCCGACTCGCCCTGGTGGAATCGCCAGGGCAGCGAGCAACGCGAAAGCCGCGCACAGATCGTCGCCGACGCCTGGCGCGCCAGCCTGACGCATCTACGCAGCGTGCTCGGCAATGATGTCGATGCCTGGAGCTGGGGCCGCGGTCATACCCTCACCCATCAGCACCCACTTGGCCAGCAGCAGCCGCTGGCCTGGCTGCTGAACGTGGGCCCGTTTGCCGCACCAGGCGGCCATGAAACGCCGAACAACCTCTCGCACAAGGTTAGCCCGGCGCCCTGGCCCGTGGTCTATGGCCCCTCGACCCGGCGCCTGGTCGACCTGGCCGATGCCGACAAGGCGCTGGGCGGCATTCCCGTCGGCCAGAGCGGCGTGCCGTTCGACGCGCATTACGGCGATCAGGCAGCGTCTCATGTGGCCGGCAAATATCAGCCACAGCACCTGAGCGAGGCCGACGTCAAAGCCAACAGCCTGGGCACGCTGACGCTGCTGCCACGCTGAACAGCTGTCCAGCACCCCAGAACAGCATGGTGCGCCATCGGTGCATCACGCTGCACGCTGGTGCACCGTGGCGCCGCAGAAGGCGCCGCAACCCTCGCCAGAGGGCCTCAAACCCAGCGAAATAGCGCCTTTGCGCTGCGGTAATAAAATTGGCACACGCCCTGCATATGCTAAGGCAATCCCAGTTTCGGGGACCTTGGTACAGGCAGGCCGGGGAATCCCCTTCTTTATTCGACGCCACCGCGCGTCATGTGTAACGCGCCGCTGCTCTGCCAATGAGCACGGCGCCACCCGTTTCGGGGACCTTGGTACAGGCAGGCCGGGGAATCCCCTTCTTTATTTGGGACGCAGTGCCAGTCGTGCACGCCAACGCCCATCCTCTTGCGCACCGCGCCACTCCCCGTCCAGCGGGCGGGGTGATACCAACACCAGCAACAGATCCCGTCCGTCGCGCTCCACGCGCCAGTTGACCAGCCCCAGCGGCAGCTTCAGTTGCCCCTCGCGTACCCGCCCGTAGGCATCCTCGTAGCGATACACCAGGGCGCCGTCGACATGCTCGGCCTGTGCCTGTGGCTCACGATTGAACCAGAGCTGTAGTCCCTGCTCCCAGGCCTCGGCATCCTCGATACGCAGACGTGGTGGATCGAACACCCGGCCGATCATCAAGCCGACGAGAAAGGCGATCAGCATCACCGATGCCACGAAACGCCAGCGCAAACGCGGCCGTGGATCTTCTGGCGGCGTAGAATGGCGCTCGTCCCAGCGCTCGGAGTGTTGCATGTTCCACGTCATCCTCTTTCAACCGGAAATTCCGCCCAATACCGGCAACATTATCAGGCTGTGCGCCAATAGCGGCTGCCAGCTGCACCTGATCGAGCCGCTGGGCTTCGAACTGGACGACAAGCGCCTGCGCCGCGCCGGCCTGGATTATCACGAATACGCCACCCTCAAGCGCCACCCGGACCTGCAGAGCTGCCTCGACAGCCTTGGCCAGCCGCGCCTGTTCGCCTTCACCACCAAGGGCTCGCAGCCGTTCCACGAGATCGCCTACCAGCCCGGCGATGCCTTCCTGTTCGGTCCGGAAAGCCGTGGCCTGCCCGAAGAAGTGCGCAACGCCCTGCCGCCGGAGCAGCGCGTACGCCTGCCGATGCGCGCCGGTTGCCGCAGCCTGAACCTGTCCAACACCGTGGCGGTGACCGTTTACGAGGCCTGGCGACAGAACGGTTTCGCCGACGGTGATCTGTAGGGTGCGCCGTGTGCACCGACTGACCAACCGGCCTGATCATGATCACGTACAACAAGAAAGGTTCTTCGCATTTTAGCGGGGCGGGTACGCTTGACACCGGACTGGCAAGTTTGTGTGCGTCTTGCTCACGGGCTTAGCACTATCCATTACCGCGTGCGTTGAGCGTTTGGGTTGCGCCCCTTACGGGCGCCACACCTTTCTTGCTTGCCCAAGAAAGGTGTGCCAAAGAAGGGCACCCCGACATCCGGGTTTCGCTGCGCGAAACTTGATTCGCTTTGCTCACCCTTCGGGCCAGCCTGCGGCTGTTACTTCGCTTCGCTGCGTTTCCTCATTCCGGCGCTGCTCCGGGGGCCGGCTTACAAGGGCCATCCCTGGCCCTTTAAGTGGGGCCGCCATCGGTATCTCGCCGCATCCATGCGGCTCGCTCCCCTACGCAACACCTCCGCTCGGCCTCCTGAAGGGGACAGGGTCGCGAGCTTGCAATATCTTCGGAAGATCAAAGTCGGTAGCGTTTAGCTTTTGCTCTTGAAACGCGATCTCACAGACGACGCCCAAGTCCCCTTCAGGAGGCCGAGTGGAATCACCGCGTAAGGGGTTGAGCGACATGGATGTCGCGAGAGCTGCGATGGGCCAGGGATGGCCCTTCGCAGCGTGCCCCTGAAGTGGTGATGGAATGAGGGAACCCCGGCGCAGCCGGGGCCGGATGTCGGGGTGCCCTTCTCTTTGGTTACTTTCTCTTGGGCAAGCAAGAGAAAGTGACTTGTAAGTTGTTCCACACCTGCTCCAGACCGCCAGTGACTAGATCTCCAGATCGTGGGCGAGCGAGGGTCGGAGCAGGTTTTTCTTGATTAACCCGA
>NZ_JACKQK010000006.1:0-271290 GCF_014892995.1 Pseudomonas sp. EggHat1 | reverse complement strand
CCCCGGGCGCGCTGATCGGCCTGCAGGACCTGGGCCTGACCTCGGGCAGTGTCGAGCTGTTCTACGCCGTCTCGGCCGACGGCAGCACCCTGACGGCGACGGCCGGCGAGGGCGGTGCACCGGTGTTCACCCTGGTGGTCAATCCGAACGGCAGCTACCTGTTCACCCTGCAGGGCCCGCTGGATCATCCGGAACCCGATGGTATCGACACGGAAACCCTGGGTGACAGCAGCCTGGCACTGGACTTCTCCGGCCTGCTGGTGGCCACCGACGGTGACGGCGACCCGCTGATCGACGGTTTCGATGCCGGCAGTTTCGTGATCGATATCGAAGATGATGTGCCGACGCTCAACGAACCCAATCCGCAGCTACCTGCTGTGGGGGGCACTGTGCACGAAGACTTGCTGAGCGAACCGCATGCGGGTAACCCCGATGGTGCGTTGCAGACACTGGTGATCAGCACTGCCACTGGTGGCGGAAGCCTTTCCGCCCTGGTGTCGTTCGGCGCAGATGGCCCCGGTGCGTTCAGCCTGGTGGATGCCGAGACGGCAGAGAGCCTGCTATGGGCCCAAGGCCTTACCTCCGGCGGTGAGCCCCTGGAATACGTGGTGACCAAAGAGTGCGATGGCAGTGGCAATCTGCTCAGTACCACGCTCACGGCCACTGCTGTAGGAGGCTATCCGGTATTTGAACTGATAGTGAAGGCCAACGGTGACTTCAGCTTCGAACTGCAGGGGCCCATCGATCATCCGGTTCAGGATGGTAACGACGATGAGTTGTGGTCGTCTGAAGGCGGGTTTGGCATCGATTTCACCCAGCTGATCACCGCCACCGACGGCGATGGTGACCCGTTGGATATGCCGCTCGATGCTGCCGGACTGTTCGTCATCAACGTACAGGATGATGTGCCTGAGTTGGTGGATGGTGGCTCCAGTCACTGTCTGACCCTTACCTACAAGGGCGGTGATGCCGGCTACCTCAATAGCTACGGCTACTACATCAAGGGGCCTGATGGCATACCGGTCAATGGCGTGCTGGTCTGGGGTAATACCACCGCCATGCAGATCGGTGATTCCATCACGCTGCAGGGGCTTGATCCCGCGTCAGTGGGTTTCTTCATCATCCCCAATGGTGCCTCGAATGACGTACCTGACGGCACTGCGCTCACGTTCCAGTGGGTCGATGGCCAGTGGCAGGCGGTGGCTGATGGTCAGCCGCTAACCGGCAGTGGTGGCGCTGATGTGCTGTTCGACAACCCGGCGCTCAACCCCGCAGGCAAGACCCATGTGCAAGACAACGCCGCGCCCGGCAACCAGAACTGGGAGGATGTCAACGGCGGCAACAGCGACAACGACTACAACGACGTCAATATCAAGGCCACCTGGACTACCAAGGCGCCACCTGCCATCGGTGGCACGGTGCACGAAGATAAACTGACGGCACCCAATGTCGGTAATCAGGAGGGCGGGCAGACGTTGGTTATCAGTACTGCTGGTGGTGCCGGCACGCTGGCTTCGCTGGTTGCCTTCGGTGCCGATGGTCCTGGCAGCTTCGGTCTGGTAGACGGCGCCACGGTCACTTCGCAACTCAACGAGCAGGGGCTGACCTCTGGCGAAAAACCATTGGTCTACATGGTCAGCGAAAACTTCGATGGCGACGGCATTCTGCTCAATACCACGTTGACCGCTATGGCTGCCGCAGACGTGGGTGGCTATCCGGTATTCACTCTGGTTATCCATGCCGATGGCAGCTTCAGCTTCACCTTGCAGGGGCCGATCGATCATCCGCAGGCCGATGGCAACGACAGTGAACTGTGGTCGAGCGACGGCCAGTTCGGCATCGATTTCACCCAGTTGCTGGCGATCACCGATGGCGATGGCGACCCGCTGCAGATACCGCAGGGGGCTGGCGGTCTGTTCGTGATCAACATCGAAGACGATGTACCGACGCTGAGTCTGGGGGTCAACACTCAGGCACTGGCTCAACTGGAAGTGGCACTGGACGAAACCCGTGGCAATCAGGATCGTTACGCCGCCAAGGATGACCAGAACCCTGGGTACACCAATGACGACAATGGTGCGCTGGCCAGGGTCACCACTCAGCTCGCTGGCGGCTTGACCTCGCTGTTCACCGTCGGCGGGGCGGCAGGGGCTGATGGCGAGGCTTCGCTCAATGGCACGCTGAGCTTCTCCGGGGTGCCGCCCCACGGGCTGGCCACGACCTTGTCGGCCACCGTTGGCGGTGCCATCCGGCTGTTCGTTGACCCGGCCAACAGTCAGGTTATCAAGGGTGTCGATGCCACTGGCGATACGGTCTTTACCATTGCCATCGTCACCGTCGATGGTCAGCCGCAACTGCAGACCACGCTGTTCGAAGCGATCCGTCATCCAGACAATGATCAGCGCTTTGACGAGGCGCTCGACCTGCTGATCAAACACCAGGGCTCATTGCAGCTGCAGTACCAGGTCACCCGTGTCGACGGTGATGGTGACGCGGTGACCCGTACCGCGAAGATCGAGCTTGCTGGCGGTAATTCGTCCTACTTCTCCTTTCAGGATGATGGTCCGAAAATCGGCAAGTTCGAGCTGGAGCATGGCGTCAAGCTCTACGTTGACGAGTCAGTTGGCAAAGGCGGCTCCAATCAGAACGAGCAAGGTCATGTTGCGCCGAACGATGAGCCCGACCATGGCAATGTGCTCGGGTATGCGCGAGTCGATGGCGAGGACCTTTTCAAGCTGATCGCCGATGGCGGCTCCGATGGCCTGGACAGTAGCCGTACCCGGTTCTCCCTGAGCCTTGCCGGCAATGCTGTGGACTCGGGGCTAAATGCCACGGCCGGTGGCGACATTCTGCTGTACAAGGAGTCCGATGGCAGCATTCTGGGTAAGGCCAATGGCGTTACTGTGTTCAAGATCAGCGTCAACGCCGCTGACGGCAGCGTGACCCTGGTGCAATACAAGGCCATCGCGCATGGTGATACCGGCAACCATGACGAGCTGGCGCTGCTCAAGGATGGCGTGCTGAAACTGAACGTGACCGTCTATGACAAGGACGGCGACTCGCAGAGCGCCAGCCTGGATCTGGGCAAGATTGTCGGTTTCGAAGACGACGGCCCGAAAATCACCAAGTTCGAGTTGCGCCACGGTACCAAGCTGTACGTCGACGAATCGGTCGACACCACAGGTTCCAGCCAGAACGAGCAGGGCCATGTTGCGCCGAACGATGAGCAAGGCCACGGCGATGTGCTCGGCTACGCCAGCATCGACGGCAAAGACCTGTTCAGGCTCACCGTGGATGCGGGGTCGGATGGCCTGGACGCATCGCGTACCCGTTACCAGCTGAATCTGAGTCAGGACGGCGTGGACTCTGGGCTGGATGCCACTGCTGGCGGCGACATTCGCCTCTACAAGGACGGTGACGGCAACGTGCTGGGTGTCGCCGATGGCGTGACCGTATTCAAGATCAGCGTCAATGCCGGCAATGGCAGTGTGACCCTCGTGCAATACGAAGCCATCGTCCACGGCAAGACCAGCAACCATGACGAACTGGCACTGATTCGTGCCGGTGTGCTGAAGCTTGGTGTGACTGTCTATGACAAGGACGGCGACTCGTGGAGCTCCAACCTGGATCTGGGCAAGGTCGTCGGCTTCGAGGACGACGGCCCTTCCGCTTGCATCACTCAGGCGGCCCATGCGCTGGACGATGAAGGCCTGCCCAATGGCATCAATGGTGGTGAGGGTGATGTAACTGGGGCGAATACCACGGTCACCGGCACGCTGGTGTTCGACGCCGGCTCCGATGGTCTGCGTGGTATCGCCTTGTCCGGGCCGAGCGTGCTGGGCTGCGAGGATGTCACCTCGACCTGGAACGCCGTCACCAACACGCTGACCATCAGCAGTGCCGAGCGCGGCACGTTGGTGACCGTGGTGTTGACCGATCCGGCGCTCGGCAAGTACGAGCTGGAGTTGCATCAACCTCTGATGCATCCGGCTGGCCAGGATGAAAACGACATCAAGTTGCAGATCGGCTACACCGTGACCGACCGTGACGGTGATACCGCCGAGGGCAAGCTCGTGGTCACCGTCGACGACGACACCCCGACCATCCAGGCCATGCAGCCGGGCTTCGAATCGCAGGCCACTTTCCTCGGCAGCGATGCCGGTTATCAAAACAGCTATGGCTATTACTCGCGAGATGCCGACGGCAATCCATCCGTTGGCAAGGTGATCTGGGCTGATGTGAAGGCGCAGGTGGCAGGCGCCACCTTCGATCTGGATGGGCTCGATCCGAGTGAGATCGGCTTCTTCATCATCCCCAATGGTGCAGCCAATGTTGCGCTGAGCAATGGTGCCGAGCTGACCTTCGAGCAGGATGTTGATGGCAACTGGCAGGCCCTGCTGGGCGGAGTGCCACTGACTGGCGCTGGTGGTGCCAACGTGCTGTTCGACCGTGCCGAGTTCAATCCGGGCGGCTCGCATCTGCAGGACAACGCCGAACCAGGCAACCAGAACTGGGAGGATCTCACCGACGCTCCCGACTATGACTACAACGACGTCAACACCAACGTTACCTGGGGTATGCCGCTGCAGGTGGACGAGACCTATCTGGGGACACCGGATGCGACGGTCAGCCGCAACTTCAGTTCGGCCTTCAACGCCGAATATGGTGCCGATGGTCCTGGTTCCCTGACTTATGAGCTGGTGATCAAATCGCCAGACTCCGGGTTGGTCGATACCGAGAGCGATGAAGCGGTCAAGCTGGTGTTCAACGGTTCGGTGCTCGAAGGTCGTACCGAAACCGGCAATGAGCTGGTCTTCACCCTGAGGGTCGATGCTGCGGGGCTGGTGACCCTGACGCAACTGAGGGCCGTGGTTCATCCCACTGCCCAGCCGGATGAACTGCATCTGCTGGGCAGTGACAAGATCGGACTGCAGGCCACCATCACCGATGCCGACGACGATCAGGCCTCGGCCAGTATCGACCTGGGCCAGGTGCTGGGCTTCCGTGATGACGCACCGATGGCGGTCAACGATGAGATTGCCGGTGAGGTCTCACGCACGGCGGTCGATCAGGTCGTCGGCAACATCAACGCTCTCATCGGCAACGACAACTTTGGTAACGATGGCAAGGCAAGCGTCTCGCCGGTGCAGATCATCGGCCAGGGCAGCCAGGGCGGTACGCTGGTCATCGATGCCGGCGGTAATCTGGTCTACAGCGCTGGCAGTGGTGCCAGCGCCGGTTCGGAGGTGTTCACCTATCAGATCACCGACGGCGATGGCGACGTTTCCACGGCCACCGTGACTCTCACGCTTGGCGGCAATGACCCGGTCGGCGGCCAGGCTTCCGGCAGCGTCGACGAGGATGGCTTGACCCATGGGCTGACCGGAGGTCCCAACGACCTGGCTGGTGAAGCCACCACGGCTGGTGGTGCGCTCGGTTATCAGGTGGACAGCTTCGGTGGTTTCGCCTGGGATACCAGTGGTCTTGGCAGCCTGTCTTCAGGCGGTTCGGCGCTCAACTATCAGCTCAGCGCTGATGGCAAGACGCTGAGTGCGTTCGATGCCGGTGGCAATCCGGTCTTCACCCTCAGCTTGACCAACTCGGATACCGGGCAATACAGCTTCAAGCTGTTCAAGCCGCTCGACCATCCGGCACCAGACGTCGATGGTACGGCAGACGAGAACGACCTGAACCTGGCCTTCTCCTACACGCTCTGGGACTCTGCTGCGCCTTCGGCTCCGGCCACGGGTAGCCTGACGATCACGGTGGATGACGACTCGCCGGCCACGCCCGACGACATCGCCAAGTCTGCCAGCGAGCCGCAAGGCATCCAGACCAACCTGATGGTCGTGCTGGATCTGTCCGGCAGCATGGACGACGCCCCGTCGGGTGTCAGCGGTCTCAGCAGCAAGCTGGCGCTGGCCAAGGATGCCGTGCAACGTCTGATCGACAGCTACGACAACCTCGGTGACGTGATGGTACGCATCGTGACCTTCTCCAACAGCGCGAGTGCTGTGGGCAATGTCTGGATGAGCGCCGTCGATGCCAAGGCCTGGCTCACTGACCTGGCCAACAACGCTGGCAACGGTGCGACCAACTATGACGATGCGCTGATCAAGGCGATGAATGCCTACGATTCATCCGGCAAGCTCACCGGCGCAGAGGTACAGAACGTTTCGTACTTCCTCTCCGATGGTCAACCAACCCTGTCCAACGCCAACCCGGGCAGCAACAACAGTGGTAGCCAGTACAACCCGGAACTGGGCGATGGCATCGGTACCGGCGAAGAGGCGGACTGGATCGCCTTCCTCACGGCCAAGGACATCAAGTCCTATGCGCTGGGTATGGGGCTGGGCAGTGACCTCGACAAGACCTTGCTCAACCCCATTGCCTATGACGGCAAGGCGGGCGTCAACACCGATGGCATCCTGGTCTCCAACCTCAACCAGCTCAACGACACCCTGCAGGGCACGGTGACGGGGACGGTGATCTCCGGCAACCTGATCAGCGAAGGCAGCAATGGCTTCGGTGCCGATGGTCCGGGTCTGCAGCCAATCGCCGCTATCACCCACAACGGTGTGACTTACACCAGTGAGTCGGCTGCCTACGATGAGGCGAGCCATACGCTGACCTTCAACACGGCAGGTGGTGGCTCGTTCAGCGTCAACCTGGTCAGCGGGGCTTACACCTACATCTTCAATGACGATGTCGCCGAAGATGTGACGGATACCATCCGCTACACCCTGATCGATCGCGATGGCGATGCGGTGTCTGCCGACCTGAATCTGACCATTACCGACAGCAGCGAGGTCTATGTCTACGACAACTACAACCAGGCTATCGTCGGGCAGAAATGGGTCACGCCCGACCCGGTAACCAAGGTACTGGCGGACTTTTCCGATGTCAAAAACTCGGCGTCTTCAGGGCCTGACTACGACCCCTGGATATTCGATACCAGCAACGACGGTAACGTGACAGGCGATGAAACCACGGTGATCACGCAAGCCAGTGTGCTGGATGTTTCGGGTAGCAAATGGGGCGTGACCGCAATCAGCTCGTCCAATGGCGTCAGCGTGCAGAACAGTACCCTGCAGCTCGTCGACAGCAATCGTAATGCCGGCGTCAGTACCAAGGCTGCAACACCGACCTTCGAGGTGGCCGAGGGCAACACTGCCAAGGTGTCTTTCAACCTGGGCAATATCAGTAACTTCAGCAGCAGCGGTTCGGGAGACCAGTTCACCTGGACGTTGTACAAGCAGAGCGGCAGTGCCTGGGCGCTGGTGCAGAGCGGCACCCATGCCTCCAACAACTCGACTACCGTCACCAGCAACAGCGTGGGCGAGGGTACTTATCGCCTCTATTTCGAGGTCAATGATCGCACCAACAACGGCGGCAGTTTCCGTGTTCGGGTAGACAACATCACCCTGATCACCGTGGCTGCTGCCATGCTGGTCGACACGGCCACGGCGGTGGCGGGCAACGTGCTGACCGATGCCAACAAGTACCTCTACAGCGACCATCCATGGGGCGCGGTGGACAGCAAGGGGAGCGAGGGGGCGACGCTCAGCGTGCTGGACAACGGCAGCTTCGTCGCCGTGGGCACCTCGAAAACCATCGACGGGCAGTGGGGTAGCCTGCTGTTGCACAGCGACGGCGCCTATATCTACACGCCGGATCCCGACTACGCCAACCTGGGCCGGGAAGATGTCTTCACCTATCAGCTGACCCAGCCCGACGGCGATGTCAGCACGGCGCGTCTGGTGGTCGGTATCGGCTCCAGCGCTGCAGTGCAACCCAATGTGGTGATGGGCAATGACGCGCTCAACGACACCTTGCTGGGCAGTGAAGGCAGCGACGTGTTGCTCGGTCTGGGTGGCAACGACACGCTCGACGGTCTGGGTGGCAATGACCGTCTGGAGGGCGGTGATGGCAATGACACCCTGGTCGGCGGCAAGGGTAACGACATCCTCATTGGCGGTGCCGGCAACGACACCTTCGTGTGGACCGTCGATGATCGCGGCGGCAGCTATCACGATATCGTCAAGGACTTCGGCAATGGCGAGGATGCACTGGATCTGTCCCAGCTGCTGCAGGGCGTCACTGATCCGGGGAGCGCCGATGTGTTGACCCAGTACCTGAGCTTCGACTTCGCCAGCGATCCGGGCAGTACGGTGATCAACATCGCCAGCGCAGGAGGTGGCACACCGGTGGATCAGACCATCACCTTGGAGAACACCATCCTCTCCGGTGGCAATACTGCGGATATCATCCAGGGCATGCTGGACCAGAATCAGTTGGTCGCCTGAGGTGTAAGGGAGGCCGTCAGCGCTGCGCTGGCGGCCTTTCAGGCAAGGGGAAATGCTTGTCAGAGTTTCCTTAGTTGGTGCACTCAACTAGAGTAAGCCCGCTACTCGTTCCGAGTAGCGGGTTTTTTTATGGCGTTTGCTGGAGGCAGCAATGGTTTACGTACAGCGCGACGCGGCCGGGCGTTTGTTGCGAGTCGAACATGAACCCTTCGAGGGGATGACGGAGAACCTGGCTGTCGAGAGCGAAGAGCTGCATAGCTGGCTCGAGGCCAAGGAAGAGGTCAAAGCGCGCTTGGACAGCCTGAAACAGTCTGACCTGGAGCTGGTGCGCGTACTGGAAGACGTGGTCAGCGTGCTGGTCGAACGAGGTGTTATCCGCTACACCGACCTGCCCGAGGCCGCGCGACAGAAGCTCGACCAGCGTGCCATCGCCCGTGCTGAAATCGAGGGCCTCAGCGGCCTGCTTGGCGACGACGAGCACGATCTGGTTTAGAACCCGCCATTGTAGGAGCCGCGCCCCGCGGCGAAGCAGTCGGTGCGACAACCTGTAACCTCTGGAAACTCCCCCTGGGGCGGGGCTCCTGCAATTATTGGTTGCCCCAGGGCGCCGGCGCGCCGATCAGGCGGCCCATGGCGCCGTGGATGCCCAGTTCGGTCAGCACTGCAAGTTCCTCTTCGGTCTCCACCATCTCGGCGATCAACGGCAGATCGATGCTGTTGGTGGCGCGGAAGATCGCTTCGATGAACAGCCGCTTGTCGCTCTCCTGGTCGATGGCGCGGATGTAGGTACCATCGATCTTCAGGTAGGCCAGGCCCAGGTGGGTGAGGTTGCCAATCAGGCTGAAGCGCCCACCGAAATGCTGCAGGCCCAGGTTGAAACCCGCCTCACGAATCGCCTGGCTCAGCGCTTCCAGCTCGGCAGGCGGTGGCAGGTGGCGTTCGTCGATTTCCAGCGTCATCAGGTGTGCGACGTCCTCATGACGGTTCAGTACATCGAGCAGGCGCGCTTTGTCCTGTTCATTGCGCAGGGTTGCGGCAGACAGGCTCAGCGCCAGCGGACGAGGATGTTGTGTGAGGTGGGCCAGGCTATGTTCGAGCATTGCCAGATCGAAGCGTGCGGCCCAGCCCAGGCGCTCGATCCAGGGCAGGAAGCGCCCGGCCGTGATGGCTTCGCCAGCCGGATCGAGCAGACGCGCCAGCACCTTGTTTTGCATGAGCGTGCCCGTAGCGCATTCGGCGACAGGCTGGAAATACAGCTGCAATTTGCCCTGGGTCAGCGCATCGTCGATCCAGGCGCGCCAGTCGTGCAGGCCCTGAGTGGTCCGGGCGGTGAAGTCGTCGAGGCGTTCCCAGCACCTGTCTGTGTTGCTCTGTGCCTGAGCCAGCGCCTGATCCGCGCGGCTCAGCACGGCTTCGCTCTGTTCGCCGGGGCGAAATGCGGCAATACCGATGTGGGCAACGGGATCGCAGTCACTGGCACCGGTCTGCTTCAGACTGTTCAGGGCTTCACTGAGCTCGCTGGCCAGGCGCTCTGCGTCCTCGCCATTGAGGCCGGGCGCAAGCAGCGTGAACTCGCCACCGCGGTTGCGCGATGCCAGCCATTGGCTGCGCTCCGGTAACGCCAGCAGTTGCTTGAGTTGATCGCCCAATGCGGCGATCAGCGCGTCGGTACGCTGGCCGCCGAGGCGCTGGTTGAGGCCGCCCAGGTCGTTGAGGCGCAGCAGCAGCAGGTAGCCATCAGGATGCTGCTCGTTGATCACCAACTGGTTGCTCAGGCGTATGTCGAACTGGCGGCGGTTGGCCAGGCCGGTGAGGGTGTCCTGGTAGGCCTCACCGCGCAGTTTCTCGCTGCGCGCGGCTTCTTCGGCGAACAGAGTCTTGAGCTTGTCGACCATCTGGTTCATGGCCAGCACCACACGCTTGAGCTCCGGCGTGCGCGGCACTCGCGGCAGGGTGAGGAACTCGCGGCGGCTGATCGCTTGCGCCTGCTGCACCATGTTGTCCAGCGGCCGCAGCTGGGTACGCAGCAGCCAGCCACCGAGCACGGCACTGACCAGGCCACACAGCAGCAGCCAGAACAGGCTGCCGAGGGCGCTGTCCCACAGTTTGGCCAGAGCGAATTGCGGATGGCTGAGCACCTCCACTCTGGCAGCCTGCTCCCAGCCGCGCATGATCAGCGCATCGCCGCCCTGGGGCTGCAGATCGACAAGATCGACGAACCAGCCGGGCAGATTTTCGGGTCTGATCTCGGTGCTGCGCTCGACGATCACGCCGTCGTCGGCAATGCGCACCACGCGGATGCTGGCGAAGTAGCCGCTGTCGAAGATCGAGCTGACCATCAGCTCGATCATTGCCGGGTCGTCCACGTGCGGGGTCATCGACAGCCCCAGCGCCGTGGCAGCGTCCTGGGCGTGCGAGCGCAGCTGGCTGATCAACTGTTCGCGCGAGCTCTCCACTCCGGCGATGAAACTGCCGGTGAAGGCCACCACCAGAAACAGGCAGATGGCGAGAAACAGCTGCTTGAGTAGAGACATGGGATTCCTCCTAGCCTTCGCCGATGGCGAAGCCCTCCGCACGCATTTTTTTCAGAATGTCCTGCCAGCGAGAGAGCTTCTTGGTGTCGCTCTTGCGCGTATTGGAACCTGCGAGATAGAGGCCTTCGGCGTTGAAGGCGTACACCGGCAGCAGGTCTTTGCGCTGTGAGGCAGGGCGGATGTCGTTGATCAGGTTGTCCAGCACCAGCGGCTCGGCAGTGGGGCTGGCGTAGTAGGTCAGCACCATGTGCGCCTGGTTGTAGTTCAGTGCCTTGACGTAGGTGATGCGCAGCTTCTCGCTGGGGATGCCGAGGCGGCGCAGGGTGAAGTACTTGGCGATGGAGTAGTCCTCACAATCGCCTGCGCCCTTGACCAGCATTTCCACGGGGGTTGCCCAGTAGTCGTTCTCGCGCCAGAGCTGACTGTCATCGACGAAGCGGATGGTGCGGTTGAAGAAGCGATTGACCTCGTTGAGCTTGTCCGCCTCGTTCAGGCTGGTGCTGCTCTTGATCGACTCTTCCCAGTCGAGAATGCGGTTGCGTGCCGGGCCGAGGTTGCCGTAGCGGTTTTCCGCGTTCTTCACGATCACGGCGAAGTCCCAATCTGCCACTGCCAGCGCGGCCAGCAGCCCGCCGCCGATCCACAGGATCAGCAGCCGCCAACGCCATCCCTGAACGCGCAGCCGTCGCATGGGGTCGTCGTCTCCAGGCTCGATTGGCAGAGTCTAGGCGAGGTGTCGGCTTTTTGCCGGCCGCTTCGCTGGAACGAGAAAGCAGTGTCAAAAGGTTGTCGAGGAGGTGACTGGCTCCCGTAGCCCGGACGCAATCCGGGGGGCTGGCGCTGGGGGATTGAATCCGGGCTACGCAGAGCACTCAGGGATTGGGCAGGGTCTTCTGCTTGAGGATGTACAGGCTGACCAGCACCGCACTGCCGAGCATGAAGGCTCGCGCCCAGGGCATGGGCACCAGATAGCAGGAGAAGCTGATGCTGGCCCACATCAGCACCAGGGCGTAGACCTTGCCCTTTAGCGGGATGCCCTGGCCCTCCAGGTAGTCGCGAATCCATGGGCCCAGGCGCGGGTGAGTGACCAGCCAGAGGTAGAAGCGCCGTGAGCTGCGCACGAAACAGGCCGCCGCCAGGAGCAGGAACGGCGTGGTCGGCAGCACCGGCAGAAAGATGCCGATAACCCCGAGTGCCACGCTCAGCCAGCCGATGGTCAGCAGCAGGTAGCGGACACTGCGATGGCGGCTTGGCTGGATGTCACGCGGCATGTGCGGGTCTTGGCGGCGGCCGGGGCAGTGCCCCGGCTGGTAAGGTCAGTGGCGGGGCTTGAGCAGTGCGGGTTTTTCTTCCGGAGCCTGACACAGCAGGAAGAGGGCGGTAAGCAGTTCGGGAATCTGGTCGATCATGCTGTCCACCAGGTCGCGGTCGCGGGCGATCTCGGCAAACTCGGTCTGTTCGTCGAACAGGCCCGAGCCGACCATGATTGGCAGCAACAATTCGCTGACTTCGTCTTCGGCATCTTCGAACCACACGGCTTCACGCAGGAACACGCCTTCCATGAAGCCGATGCACCAGCCGCGCAGATCGGAGTCATCCGGCTCGTCACCGAGGTCCAGGTCGCACGGCAGCTCGGGCTCTTCCTCGCCAGCCAGCTGGCGGGCGATGTGGGCTTTGAGGTGGACCAGCGTGCTTTCGATCTCTTCGCGTTCGGCGTCGCTGCGGTAGTTCGGCGTCTCGGCGAACAGCGCATCGATCCACTCACGCTCCGGTACCTGATCCGGGCAGATCGCCAGGGCGGTCAGGTAGCCATGGGCGGCCACGTAGTCCAACGCCTCTTCGTGCAGCTCATCGGCATCGAGAAAGGCTTGCAGGCGGGACAGTTGCTCAGCGAAGGACATCGTGGGGTTACCTTGAGGCTTAGGGGATAAACGAGGAAGGATTCTAGTTCACCGCCGCCTCTGCGACCAGCACGGGCGCTCTACTAACGGTGATTCAGCGGCTTCGGACGGGTAGGTGCCCTGTTGCCTGCGATCCTGCGGCATAATGCGCGGCTAGATTTGGAGGCCTTCATGCTCGACCACGCCATGCGCATTCTCAAAGACGTTTTCGGCTACGACGCTTTTCGCGGCAATCAGGCCGCGATCATCGAGCGTGTGGCCGGCGGCGGCGATGCCTTGGTGTTGATGCCTACCGGCGGCGGCAAGTCGCTGTGCTTCCAGGTGCCGGCACTGATGCGCGAGGGCCTGGCAGTAGTGGTCTCTCCGCTGATCGCCTTGATGGATGATCAGGTGGCCACCCTGGACGAGCTGGGTGTGGCAGCCGTGGCGCTGAATTCCACGCTGAGCCCTGACGAGCAGCGCGAGATCGCCGACCGTATCCGTCGCGGGCAGATCAAGATGCTCTACCTGGCGCCCGAGCGCCTGGTGCAGCCGCGTATGCTGAGCTTCCTGCAGGGCCTGGATATTGCCCTGTTCGCCATCGACGAGGCGCACTGCGTGTCGCAGTGGGGTCATGATTTCCGGCCTGAGTACCTGCAACTCGGTCAGCTTGCCGAGCTCTTTCCCAATGTGCCGCGCATCGCCCTGACCGCTACCGCGGACAAACGTACCCGCGAGGAAATCGTCCAGCGCCTGCATCTGGACAACGCCGAGCGCTTTCTGTCGAGCTTCGATCGACCGAACATCTTCTACCGCATCCAGCCCAAGGATCAGCCGCGCAAGCAACTGCTCGGCTTTCTCGCCGCGCGCAAGGGCGATGCCGGCATCGTCTACTGCCTGTCGCGCAAGAAGGTCGAGGAGGTCGCCGATTTTCTCAGCAGTCAGGGCTTCCCGGCGTTGCCCTATCACGCCGGCTTGCCCAACGAATTGCGTGCCTTCAATCAGAAGCGCTTTCTCAATGAGGAAGGCCTGATCATGGTGGCGACCATCGCGTTCGGCATGGGCATCGACAAGCCCAACGTGCGCTTCGTCTGTCACCTGGATCTGCCCAAGTCGCTGGAGGCCTACTACCAGGAAACCGGGCGCGCCGGCCGCGACGGCTTGCCGGCCGATGCCTGGATGGCTTACGGCCTGCAGGACGTGATCTTCCTCAAGCAGATGCTCAATAATTCTGACGGCGATGAGCGTCACAAGCGCATCGAGCAGCACAAGCTCGATGCCATGCTGGCCCTGTGCGAGGAGACACGCTGCCGCCGTCAGGCGCTGCTGGCCTACTTCGATGAAGAATTGCCCAACCCTTGCGGTCACTGCGACAACTGCATCGATGGCGTCGAGACCTGGGATGCCACCGAGCCGGCGCGCCAGGCGTTGTCGGCCGTCTATCGCAGCGGCCAGCGCTATGGCGTCGGCCATCTGGTGGACATTCTGCTGGGCCGTGACAACGAGAAGATTCGCGCCGCTGGTCATCAGCACCTGGCGGTGTTCGGTGTGGGCAAGGGCTTTTCCGAAGTCGAATGGCGCACCCTGTTCCGCCAGTTGGTCGCTCGCGGCCTGGCCGATGTCGATCTGGACGGTTTCGGCGGTCTGCGCCTGAGTGAGACCTGCCGGCCACTGCTGCGTGGTGAGGTCAGCCTGCAACTGCGCCGTGAACCCAAGCCGGCGCAGGCGGCCAAGGCCTCCAGCAGCGCCGCCAGCCAACTGGTGCGTGGTCATGAGCGGGAAATGTGGGAGGCGCTGCGCAGTCTGCGTCGTAAGCTGGCCGAGGAGCACAGCGTACCGCCGTACGTGATCTTCCCCGATGCCACGTTGTTGGAGATGCTGCGCAGCCAGCCCAGCTCGCTGAGCGATATGGCCGAGGTCAGTGGCGTTGGCGCGCGCAAGCTGGAGCGCTACGGCCAGGCCTTCCTGGAAGTGCTCAACGGCAGCGGCGCAGATGACGCGCCGGCTCCGGTGGCCGATTTGCGTCACGAGCTGGTCAGCCTGGCTCGCGCGGGTATGACCCCGACGCAGATCGCCGGCCAGTTGGGGTGCACTGAGAAAAACGTCTACAGCCTGCTGGCCGAGGCCATCGCCCAGCAGCAATTGAGCCTGGAACAGGCGCTGGATCTTCCGGAGGAACTGCTGGGCGAGATTCAGGAAGCCTTCCTCGATGGCGAGGGCGAGTTGCCGACAGTCAGCGAGATCGCCCCGCTGTTCGCTGGGCGGGTCGACGAGGCGGTGCTCTACTGCGTGCGTGCAGCACTGCAGGCCGAGTTCGAGGTGTAAGCGTCCCTTGGTAGCGGCCTGAGCTGGAGCCGGGGCTGCGAGTCGGTCGCATTCTGCAATGCTCGTGACGCAATCTGCGCTTGCCCTGCGCATCGGGTTATGGCTAGCTGGCTAATAATTAGTTTTTGACCTTTGTATGAGTCCGCTTGCCCATGTCTTACCCCGATCAACATCGCTTTGCCATGCAGGTTGCCCAGCTATCCCGTGCCTGGCGTTCCGAACTCGATAGACGCCTGGTAGGGCTGGGCCTGTCCCAGGCTCGCTGGCTGGTGCTGCTGCACCTGGCGCGCTTCAGCGAAATGCCGACCCAGCGTGAATTGGCGCAAAGCATCGGCGTGGAAGGGCCGACGCTGGCGCGCCTGCTCGACAGTCTCGAAAGCCAGGGGCTGGTCATTCGCGTGGCGGTACCCGAAGACCGCCGTGCCAAGAAGATTGCGTTGCAGCCGGACGCGCAGCCTTTGATCGAGAAGATCGAAGCGATTTCCACCCAACTGCGCCATGAAGTCTTCGCCGGCATCGACGAGGAGGACCTGCGTCGCTGTCAGCAGGTGCATGCTCGAGTGCTCGGCAACCTGATGAAGTGAAACGCCTGCACTGTCAAAAATCCGATCAATTTTTGATCGGGTTTTTTCTGTGCCTAATTTTTGACTGATTTACCTTGATGGCACCGTGCTTTCGTCGGCAAACTGGCGTCCAAGCCGCTACTTTGTGAATTAGTAGCCATAATGCAATTCGAGACGGCCTCGACAAGGACCTTGTCACCCGTTTCGAAACTATCAAGGGCGCCAGCCTCCCGGCCAAGGGATGCTCAGACAGGAAGTCGAGGAGGTGGCGTTCGAGCCGGATAACCCTGGAGGTCACATGGCTCGGGTGCGTCAGTTGATGTTGGGTTTGGCGTCGGGATCCGCTCTCTATTCGGGAATGGCGCCGGCGCTGGGTTTGGGTGAAATAACGCTGCATTCGGCGCTGAATCAGCCTTTCGAGGCTGAAATCGAGCTGCTGGAAGTGGGCGATCTGGGCGCGCAGGATCTGCGTGTCGCTCTGGCACCGGCCGAAGTGTTCAGCCGTTCGGGTGTCGAGCGCTTCTACTTTCTCAATGATCTGCGTTTCACGCCGCTTCTGCAGGGGTCACGTAGCGTGATCCGCGTGGTGTCGAACCGTCCGGTTCGTGAGCCATACCTGAACTTCATCGTCGAAGTGGCGCGTCCCAATGGCCAGTTGCTGCGTGAATACACCGTGTTGCTGGACCCTCCCAGCTCTTCGGCTTACTCCGCTGTGGCTGCGCCAAGCGCAGCAGCCCTTGCGCAACCTACCACTCGCGCCGTAGCACCGCTCTCGCCGGTCAGCACGGTCACACCACCGAGTGCATCTGCAGGGCACCGTCATCAGGTCAGCCGTGGCGACAGCCTCTGGTCCATCGCTGCGCGTCTGCGTGAGCAGGGCAGTACGCTATCTCAGCAGGCGCTGATGGAGGGCATTCTTGCTCTCAACCCGAATGCCTTTGCTGGCGGCGATCCAAGTCGTCTACAGGCTGGCGCCGACCTGCTGCTGCCTGATGCGGCGCGTGCGGGGGCTGCCCAGCCGACTGCTGCTCCGGCTGCTGCCGAGGCCGCACCTGCGCTCGCTGAAAACACTGCCGAAGGACCCGTTAGCGCGCCTCTGGCTGCCCTGGAGCCAGCACCGCAGCAAAGCGAAAGCCTGGAGCTGCTGGCCGAGAAGCAGCGTCAGGTCGATCTGGAGCTGGCCAATCAGGCGGCGGAAAATCTGCAGCTGCAACAAGGCTTGGCGCAACTGCAATTGCAACTGCAGCAGTTGCAGGAGCAATTGGCGCAGAAGGACGCTCAGTTGGCTGAGCTGGCTGCGCGTACGCCGGCCGAGCCGGTCGCCCAGCCCATTGCCGCCGCGCCGGTCAGTGTCGAGGAGCCCGCAGCAGCGGAGCACGGTTGGTGGTCGACATTGTTGGCCGGTGGTATTGGGCTTCTGTTGTTGCTCGGTGCGCTTTTCTGGGCCGTGCGGCGGCGTGGCGAGAAAACCAGGCCGGTGGTGCAGGTTCAACCCAAGGCGCAGCCGCCTCAGCAACCGCCTCGTCCCCAACTCGCGGCGGTTGCCGCTGCCGTTGGCGCAGCTCCGGTGGCCAGGGCAGTACCGGCGCCGGCTCCGGTGCGTGCTCAAGGGCCGGTCGACCCGCTCGAGGCAGCCAATGTCTACATCGCCTACGGCCGTGTCAGCGAGGCGCGTGGTGAGCTGAGCAAGGCGCTGGCTCAGGACCCGCAGCGCAGCGATCTGCGCTTCCGTCTGCTGGAAGTTCTGGCGCTGCTGGGCGATGGAGCGGGCTTCGCGCGCGAGGAAGCGGTGCTGCGTGCCGAAGCGTTCGACGCCGCGCGCATCGATGCGCTGAAGGCACGTCATCCTGATCTGCTGATGACTCAGCAGGCACCTCTCGAGCCTGTCGCTGCGCTGCAGCCTGCGGCAGTGCCAGCGACTGAACCTGATTTTCAGCTCAATCTCGATGATCTGTCGCTGGATGCCGACTGGGATCTGGTCAGCCCGTTTCCGGCTGCCGCCAAGGCCAGACCCAAGGCTGTTGCGGAGCCGGAGTTCGATGCGTCGTTCGCCAGCAACCTGCAGGAGCTGCCCGAGGTGTTCGAGCTGCATCATGAAGACGAACAGTTGAGTGCCTTCGGTGAGATGGAAATGGTGCTGAGCGATGACACGCCGGGGCTGGATGACAACTTCCTCGACGCTTTCGCCGGCGATGCCGATGCCACTGCCGCGCTGCAGGGCGACATCGACCACCTGGCGGGAAACCCGGAGCATATGGCCCAGCTCAACCAGGCGCTGGCTTACATCAAACAGGGCGATATCGCCACCGCCTGCGACATCCTCAACGAGGTGATCGATCACGGTGACGACGAGCAGAAAAAGGCCGCTCGCCAGTTGCTGGCAGAAATCGCCTGATCGACCCCGCTGTCATGTGAAGAGGCCGCGCACATGCGCGGCCTCTTCGTTTCAGAAGCTCTTGCCCAGGTTCAGGTACAGCGCTTTTTCCCGCTCGTCGTTGAAGCCGTAACTGAAGTTCAGCGGCCCCAGCGGCGTATCCAGACCGAGGAAGATGCTGGCGGCGTTGATGTAGCCGCTGTCGAAGGCGTTGTCGTTGTTCCAGGCGCGGCCGCGCTCCAGCGACATGCCCAGGTACAGCGGGAAGTTCAGCGGCAACATCGAGGTTGGTGTCATGCGTCGGTAGTAGATCATCCGCGCCAGCGCCATGTTCTGGCCGCTCAGCGAGTCCTGGCGAAAGCCCGACAGCTCCTGGGCGCCACCGAGAATGAAGCCCGAGGTGACCACTTCCGCCTCATCCAGGGTGCGTCCGTAGCGACCACCGAACAGCCAGGTGTTGGGGCCATGGCTGTAGGCCTTGTCCAGCTTCAGCTGCCATTGTCGATATTCCTCGTCCGAACCCAGCCCACGGTCGTACTTGCGCAGCATCAGGCCGATGTCCTCGCCGCTGCGCGGGAAGTCGAGGTTGTCCAGGGTGTCGAAGGAGTACAGCAGTTCGTAGTAACCCTCGCTGAAACTGAAGCTGGGCAGGTCGCGCTCGCCGACGCGGACATCCGCTTCGCCCCAGGCCTGAGCAATGCCGAAACGAATCTCGCCGTTGTTGGCAATCTGCCGGCCGAGGTTGAGGCCATAGCCGTAACGCTCCAGGCGGTATTCGGCGATGGGGTCGTTGTCCAGGATCGCTTCGACGTTCTGCGCCTCACCGAACAGGTAGGGCGCGACGAAGTAGCGCGAACCGGCGTCCAGCGGCTGATAGAACTCGCTGTAGAGCTCCTGGCGGTCACCCAACTGCAGGCGTGTCAGCCATTCGGCGCCGAGCTCGTTGATGCCGTTGACGCGGTAGCTGGCGCCGATGTTGAAAGCGCTGTCGCCACGCATGTCGTCGGACAGATTCAGCCCCAGGCGCAGGTAGTCGGTTCCGGTGCGCTTGCCACGCGCATCGATCACCAGCGCGCTACCTTGTTCGTCCAGCGGCTCCACGCGGTATTGCACGCGCTCGAAGTAGTCCAGGCCGTACAGCGTGCCCATGTCTTTCTGCAGGCGATTCATGTCCAGCGGCTCGCCGAGGGGTTGGCGAATGTGCCGACGAATCACCGCGTCGCCGACTTTCGAGTCGTTTTCCACCTTAATCTCGCGAATCACCGGTGTGCGCTGTTCGCGCGAGCGCGCCATGGCCAGCGCAGGGCTGCCGGCGCTGCTGGTACGCAAGCGGGCCAGGCGCTCTGCCTGGATCTGCGTGGCACGGTAACCGGCGTCCATCATCTGTTCGCCACGATTGAAGTCGGCGACGCCAAAACCGGCCAGAGCAGGCTGGATCAATACGTCGTCTGCCCCCAGCGTTTCGAGTTGGGCCTCGGAGTTCTTGCGCATCATCAGGTTGATCGACTGGTTCATCACGTCGACCACGGTGAGCAGGTCCTTGGCCGGTTTCAGTGGCATACCCAGGTCGACGACGATGACGTGATCGACGCCCATCTGCCGCGCGACGTCGATTGGCACATTGTTGACCATGCCGCCGTCGACCAGCAGGCGGCCGTCCACTTCCACAGGGGCGAACACCGCCGGGATCGACATGCTGGCGCGCATCACCTGCGGCAGGTGGCCGCTGCTCATGATCACCTGTTCACCCGTGACCACATCGGTGGCCACGGCGCGATAGGGGATCGGCAGATGATCGAAATCGCGTGTGGCGCTGCGATGCACCAGCAGGCTTTCCAGCAGCAGCGCCAGGTTCTGGCCCTGAATCACGCCCAGCGGCAGGCCAAGGCTGCCATCGTCACGGAAACTGAGTTTCTGCTTGATCAGAAAATCGCGGTCGTCCTGCTTGCGGCGAAAGGGGATGTCCTCGCGTGGCGGTGAGTCGGACAGCGCCTGTTGCCAGTCCAGTTCCAGCGCCAGGCGCTCAAGCTCAGCCACCGAATAGCCGGCGGCATAGAGCCCGCCGACGATGGCGCCCATGCTGGTACCGGCGATGGCGTCGATGCGAATGCCTTGTTCTTCCAGCGCCTTGAGCACACCAATGTGTGCCAGGCCGCGAGCGGCGCCGCCCGACAGCACCAGGCCGACACGTTCGGCGGCGATGACAGGCAGGCTGGACAGAGCGAACAGGCAAAGCAGCGAAAGGAGCAGGCGGCGCATGATGGATTCCGGCAGGAGCAGAGACAAAGACCGTTATTATAGGCATCAAGCCCCACAGTAGAGCCGCTGCCATGCCCGATCAGAAGCCCGAAATCGTCATCACCTATTGCACCCAGTGTCAGTGGTTGCTGCGCGCCGCGTGGCTGGCTCAGGAGCTGCTGAGTACCTTTGCCGACGAGTTGGGCCGGGTCAGCCTGGAGCCGGGCACGGGCGGCGTGTTCCGCATCCTCTGCGATGGCCAGCAGATCTGGGAACGCAAGGCTGATGGAGGCTTCCCCGAGGCCAAGTTGCTCAAGCAACGGGTGCGCGATCTCATCGATCCAACCCGCGACCTGGGCCACAACGACCGGTAGGGTGCGCCGTGCGCACCGCTCGTTTCAACGCGCCATGCGCGCCGATACGAAGATGGCGCTGACGATCAGCACACCTCCGGCCAGCATGCGTAGCGTCGGCTGTTCACTGAACAGCCACCAGGCGAACAGAATCCCGTAAACCGGTTCCAGGGCGAAGATCACTGCCGTGGTGCGCGCCTTGAGCACGCGCAGGCTGGCGACGAACAGGCTGTGTGCCAGGCCCGTGCAGAAGATGCCGAGCATGGCCAGCCACAGCCAGTCTACCGCGCGCACGCTGGGCAGCAGCGGCCAGGCCAGCGGCAGAAAGCACAGCAGTACGGTGATGTTCTGGTACAGCGCGGCCTTTACCGGATCGAGGCCGCGGGTGCTGGCGCGATTGAGCAGCGACAGCAGAGCGAACAGGAACCCCGACAGCACCGCCCACAGCAGTCCGACTGTGGCATCACTGTCCAGACTGAACTGTGGCGTAACCAGGATCAGCCCCACGCACACCACGCCGACCATGGCGAACTCGCTGGGACGGGTGCGTTCGCGAAACAGCATCCCCTCCAGCAGTACGGTGAAGGCCGGGAAGCTGGCGAAACCCAGGGTGGCGATGGCCACGCCGGAGACCTTCACCGCTTCGAAGAAGGTGACCCAGTGCGTGCCCAGCAGCAGGCCACCGAGTGCCAGCAAAGCCATCTGTCGCAGGCTCGGGCGAATCGCGTTGCGACTGCGCCAGAGCACCGCAGCCAGGCTCAAGGCCAGCACGGCGAAGAATGCGCGGCCGCCTGCAATCATGTTCGGGGTGGTCGCCGCGAGTTTGCCGAAAATGCCCGACAGGCCGAACAGCAGTGCACCCAGGTGAATCGCCAACAGGGCGTTACGTTCCGTCATGCCAGGCGCGCACCGTTGGGCAATGGCTGGTCGAAACCGGCGAGGACAACGCGGTTTTCGCGGTCATACACCCCGGTGACCAGTACGTCCGAGCGCACGCCGGCGATGCGTTTGGGGGCGAAGTTGCACACGCACAGCACCTGGCGACCTGGCAGCTCGCCACAGCTGTAGTGCGCGGTGATCTGGGCGCTGGAGGTCTTGATGCCCAGCTCGCCGAGATCCACCTCCAGCACGTAGGCCGGCTTCAGCGCTTTTTCATTGGGGCGGGCGCTGCGAATGGTGCCGACGCGCAGCTCCACTTTCTCGAAATCCTGCCATTCGATGGTTTGCATGGGGTACTCCTCGATGATGCGGCGCAGTCTAGGCGGCGCAGACGGCAGCTGTCTGTCGCGGGAGTGATGAGTTTTGTCGCCAGACTCTCGTTAGCATCTCGGGTGCGTGCGGCGAACCCGCTGTAGCCCGGATGAAATCCGGGGCGATTTCACGGGCGGGGCGCGAATAAGGTTGTTAGCGCGTGCGGCGCAACTGTCGCGGGGTCATGCCAAGATGGCGGGAGAGGGCGGCGGTGAAGGCGCTTTGTGAGTTGTAGCCGACTCGGGCCGCGATTTCGCCAACGGCCAGGTCGCTGCCACGCAGCAGTTGCTCGGCCAGGTGCAGGCGCCGTTGGCGAATGTGTTCCATGGGCGTGCGCCCGGTCTCGGTGAGGAAGCGGGCGTGGAAGCGCGCCACCGACAGACCGGCCAGGCGCGCCAGATCAGCCACCTGCAGCGGATGCGCCGCGTGCTGCTCGATGTAGCGATCCACGGCAGCCATCGGCAAGCCGGGCGCTTCGGCATGCCGGCGGCTGCAGGCCAGACTGCCGAGTAGCAAGGCCGCACCCTGGCCGGCGATGATCGGGTCATTGATCGGGCTGCTGGCCAGCCAGTTGAGGAGCTGGCCCTGCGAGGCATCGAGTTGCAGGGCGTTGGGCTTGTCCAGCAGACGCTGGATATCGTTCGCATGGTGGCCGAGCTGGCGTTCCAGCCAGTCGTTGGCCGGCAGGTCCAGCACCAGGCACTGGCTGCCACGTGGGCTGCCGCAGGTATGGCGGGCTTCGGCCGGTACTACGGCCAGATGGTGGCGCAGTACCTGGCTGCCCTGACCATCCACTTCGAATTGCAGCTCGCCCGCCAGGCCGAACACCAGTTGCGCATGGTCGTGGCTATGGCTGAGCACTTCGTGACTGTAATGACGCAGGGACAGGGTCGGGAGCATGGCGGTTTCCTCGGTAACCGCCGGAGTGTAACGCCTGGGCCGAGGTGATGCTGCGTCATCGAACGGTCTTTTTCCTGTCACAAGCATTTCACCGCGACCCTTCAAGCTCGACTAAACCCAGCCGGAGGTCGCCCATGACCAGCGCCCAGCTCGCCAAGCCCAGCCGCAAGCAACGTGTCCGTACCCTGTGGATCTCCGACGTGCACCTCGGCACACGCGATTGTCAGGCCGAACACCTGGCAGCCTTTCTCAAGCGCTATCACGCTGACCGCATCTATCTGGTGGGCGACATCATCGATGGCTGGAAACTGCGCGGTGGCATTTACTGGCCGCAAGCGCACACCAACGTGATCCGTCGCCTGCTGACCATGAGCAAACGCGGTACCGAGGTAATCTACGTCACCGGCAACCATGACGAATTCCTGCGCCGTTACTCCAGCCTGCTGTTGGGCAATATCCAGTTGGTGGACGAGGCCGTGCACGTCACGGCCGATGGCCGTCAATTGCTGGTGATCCATGGCGATCAGTTCGATGTGATCACCCGTTATCACCGCTGGTTGGCCTTTCTCGGTGACTCTGCCTACGAGTTCACCCTGACCCTCAATCGCTGGCTCAATCATTGGCGCAGTCGTTGGGGGTACGGGTACTGGTCGTTGTCGGCCTACCTCAAGCACAAGGTCAAGACGGCGGTGAACTTCATCAGCGATTTCGAGGAAGCCATCGCTCACGAGTGCGTCAAACGCGGCTTGCAGGGCGTGGTCTGCGGCCATATCCACCATGCCGAGATTCGCCAGGTGAGCGGTGTGGAATACATGAACTGCGGCGACTGGGTGGAATCCTGCACGGCGCTGATCGAGCACTGGGACGGGCAGATCGAACTCTATCGCCTGGCCGAAGCGCAACTGGCCAGCGAGGAGCCGGCCGTCGCCCTCGAGACCGGCGCATGAGGATACTCATCGTCTCCGACGCCTGGGCGCCTCAGGTCAATGGCGTGGTCACCAGCCTGACCGCGTTGGTCAGCGAACTGCGTGGGTTGGGCCATCAGGTGAAACTGCTGTCGCCCGCCGATTTTCGCGCCGTGCCCTGTCCCACTTACCCTGAGATTCCGCTGGTGTGGGACCTTTGGCGTGTCGGTGCTGCGATTCGCGACTTTCGTCCGGACTGCGTGCACCTCGCGACCGAGGGGCCGCTGGGTTGGGCAGCGCGGCGTTGGCTGGTCAAGCGTGGGCTGGCGTTTTCCACGGCTATCCATACGCGCTTTCCGGAGTACGTCAGCACCCGCTGGCCTTGGATTGCGCCGCGTTGGGGCTATGCCTTCCTGCGCGCTTTCCATCGCCCCAGTCAGGCCGTGCTGGTGACCACCGAGCGGTTGCGCGAGGAGTTCGCCAACTGGGCTCTGCAGCGGCTGCAACTGTGGCGTAAAGGGGTGGATACCCGATTGTTCCGGCCGGACGAGACGCGCACTCGTCCGGTGCGGCCAGTGTTTCTCTATGTCGGACGCATCGCTCCGGAAAAGAACCTGCAGGCCTTTCTCGATCTGGATTTACCGGGAGAGAAGCGCGTGGTCGGCGACGGCCCGCAGCGTGAGGCGCTGCAACAGCAGTATCCGCTGGTGCGCTTTCTCGGTTATCGCCATGGCCAGGCGTTGGCCGAGGCCTATCAGGATGCCTCGGTGCTGGTCTTCCCCTCGCGTACCGATACCTATGGGCTGGTGATGCTGGAAGCGCTGGCTTGCGGTACGCCGGTGGCTGCGTTTCCCGTGGCCGGGCCGCTGGATGTGCTGTTGCAAGGGCAGAGCGGGGTGATGGACGAGGATCTGCGCGCTGCCTGTCTGGCTGCGCTGGAGCTGGATCGGGGGCGTTGTGCAGAGCTGGCGGCAGCGCAGTCCTGGCGCGCTTCGGCGCTGGAGTTTCTGGCATTGCAGGCGCTGATCGATGGTGAGCCAGTGTTGACCGAGGCACTGGAGGCGTAGGGCGTACTCGCGAAGCAGTACGCCGCCGTACGTGTGGAGCACCGGAAAACGGCGGACTGTTCGCTTCGCTACGAGCGGCCGGCGTTCCGGTTCGCTCTACACCTCGGTGCCCTTACAGAATGACCTTGTCGCGCAGCTTTTCGGCGGCCTGGTTTAGCGCCTGGATCACGCGCTCCTTGTCGAAGTTCTGGATGCCGTTGGTGTCCAGGTACATGGAGAAGCCCGGCAGTTCGTGTTCGACGTAGCTGGAGGTGGCACCCAGGTCACGGCGGAAGTCCACCACCTGGTAGATCTGTACCGGACGGGTGAAGCCCTTGACGGCGATCTGGCCCTTGTCGCGGCACATGATCACGTCCTTGACCAGTGAATAAGTCTCGTGGGAAATCAGGATCTCGCCGGATTCGGCGGCGCTCTCCAGGCGGCTGGCCAGGTTCACGTCGCGGCCGATGATGGTGTAGTCCATGCGCGTGTCGGCGCCAAAGTTGCCCACCGTGCAGTAGCCGGTATTGAGGCCCATGCGGATTTCCAGCGGTTTGGTGATGCCCTGTGCGCGCCATTGCTGGCGTAGCACCTTCATGTGCTTGCGCATGGCGATGGCCATGGACACCGCAGCGACCGCATCCTTCTTGGCGCCGTTGCTGCTCGGGTCGCCGAAGAACACCATGACGCAGTCACCGATGAACTTGTCGATGGTGCCGCCGTATTTCAGGCTGATCTTCGACATTTCGTTGAGGTAGGTGTTGAGCAGGTCGGTCAAGGCTTCGGCTTCCAGTTCTTCCGACAGTTCGGTGAAGCCCTTGATGTCGGAGAAGAACACCGTGAGCTTCTTGCGCTGGGTTTCCAGGCGCACGCTCTTCTTGCCGGTAAAGATCGATTCCCAGACCTGTGGTGACAGGTACTTGGCCAGGTTGCGCGCCAGGCGTGCGGCCTTTTCCTGCTCACGCTTGATCTCGCTGCGTACCTGGGCCAGGCGCAGGCCCTGCTGGTTGACGAAATAGGCGGTGATGCAGATGTACAGGGTGGTGAAGAGGATGCTGACCAGCGCCACCAGGGTCGGCGTGTCGGTATTGGGATGAACCCCCACCAGCGCGGCGCACAGCGCCAGGCCACTGGCGGCCACCAGCAGCGCCATGCCGAGATAGCGCATGCCACCGACGACCAGTGCACTGAAACACAGAATCAGCAGGAACATCAGGCTGGGTACGGCGGAGAAACCCAGCAGCACGCAGGATGCGCCGGCGTGCAGGGCATCGAAGAACAGCAGGGCGAGGTCAGTCTGCTGCGGATAGTCGCGCTTGAAGCGGCGGCTGAGATTGTGCGCCAGATGAGGGTAGAGCAGGGCGTAGGGCACCATCCACAGAATGTCGTAGGCGAAGTGCCCGACATAGGTGCCGGCGGCGATGCTGGCGGCCGTGGCGATATAGGCCAGTACGCGCGAATAGTATTCACGCAACGGCGGCGTCGGTAGCCCGTTGGCACGGCTGGTGATTGCTGGCTTCATCTGCTGGAACTGTCCCTGCTGGATTTCTGGCGTCTCTGCTGGACGCCTGGCTGGTCTGCAAGACCTGAGCCAGAGGCTCGCTGGGCGGGGATCATAACCAAGGGGGTGGCGGCCAGCCAAGCATGGCCGCCGAACGGTGGCGCAACAGTGGCCGGCGGTCAGGCGCTGGTCTTTTCCATTGCAGCCAGATAGATGGAGTTCTTCGGCCGGGCGAACACGCGCTGCAACATGGGCTCGAAGAAGATCAGTGGCAGGCTTTCATAGTCCGGGTCGAAGGCGGCCGCATCGTACCTGGCGCAGAACTCGATGGTCGCTTGGTACTGGGGGTGATCCTTGAACTGCTCGCGCAGATGGCGATCCATGCCCAGGTGATGGAAGAAGTAATAGCCCTGGAAGATGCCGTGCTTCTCCACCATCCAGTGGTTCTCGGCACTGACGAAGGGTTTGAGGATGGCCGCGGCGATGTCCGGGTGGTTGTAGCTGCCGAGGGTATCGCCGATGTCATGCAGCAGCGCGCAGATCACGTACTCCTCGTCGCGGCCGTCGTGATAGGCGCGGGTGGCGGTCTGCAGCGAGTGGGTCAGGCGGTCCACCGGGAAACCACCGAAATCGCCGTCGAGCAGGCGCAGGTGGTCGAGGATGCGAGCAGGCAACTGAGCGGCGTAGGCGGCGAAGTCCTGGGCGATGATGGCCCAGTCCTCGGCCTGGCCGTCTTGCATATGGGTAAAGCGGGCGCGGCTATTCATGGGCGTTCTCGTTCTTGTTGTTCTGTAGAGAGGCGTACATCCGTTTCATCAGAAACGGATACGGCCGGTGAAGGCATCCTTGAGCATCACCCAATCGCCCATCAGGCTGTACAGCGGATAGTCGAAGGTGGCCGGTCGGTTCTTCTCGAAGACGAAATGGCCGACCCAGGCGAAGCCATAACCGGCCAGTGGCATGGCCAGCAGCCAGAGCCATTGCTGAGTGAGCAGGGCGTAGGCGAGGATCGCCAGCACCAGCAGACTACCGGCATAGTGCAGACGGCGGCACACAGGGTTGCTGTGTTCCTGCAGGTAATAGGGATAGAACTCGGCGAAGCTCTGGTAGCGTTCGGTGGTCTGGGCGGTCATGGCGCACCTCCTGTTATTGTCACTATCAGTGTAAATGCGCTGTCTCCGCGGGCCACTGACTTAAAGTGCCAGTCTAGTATCCTTGCGCCGCCAACCATGGCCTTGCTGATTGATCACAAGAACAAGACGATGAGCGAAAGAACTACCTCTTCCAATTGGGCCTTGGCCATCGTGCAGGCGCTGGAGCTGGGCGGCGTCGACTGCACCAGCCTGTTCGCCGAGCTGGGCATGGATTACGCCGCGTTGAATGACCCGGATGCGCGCTTCCCGCAGGACGGCATGACCCGTCTGTGGCAGCGCTCCGTGGCGCTGTCGGGCAACCCGGCGATCGGCCTGAACATGGCGCAGGTGGTGCGCCCTGCGTCCTTCCATGTCGTGGGCTACGCGCTGATGTCCAGCCGCAACCTGCGTGATGGCTTCACTCGTCTGGTGCGCTATCAGCGCATCATCGGTGAAGGTGCGGACCTGAATTTTATGCCGCAACCCGACGGCTATGCGCTGACGCTGGCCATTCATGGCGACCGCCTGCCGCCGGCCCGGCAGAGCGCGGAGGCCTCGCTGGCGTACTGTCTGGCGTTTTGCCGCTGGATGACCAGCAAGCCCATTCGCCCGCGCGAGATTCGTCTGCAAGGCCCGCCACCTGTCGATCTGACGCCCTACCAGCAGGTGTTCCAGGCGCCTCTGAAGTTCAATGCCGAGCACTATGGGTTGATCTTCGAGCGTGCTGATCTGGAAACACCATTGCCCAGTGCCAACGAGGCGCTGGCGCAGCTGCATGACCGTTTTGCCGGCGAATACCTGGCGCGTTTCTGCAGCAGCCGTGTCACCCATCAGGCACGTCAGGTACTGTGTCGCCTGTTACCCCAGGGCGAACCACGGCGTGAGGTGGTGGCGCAAACGCTGCACCTGTCGCAGCGTACTCTGCAGCGGCGTCTGCAGGAGGAGGGCACCAGCTACCAGCAACTGCTCGACGATACCCGCCGCGAGCTGGCCGAGCAGTATCTCGGTCAGGTCGACCTGACGTTGCTGGAAGTTGCCTATCTGCTGGGCTTTGCCGATCCGAGCAACTTCTTCAGGGCGTTTCGCCGCTGGTTCGGTGAAACGCCCGGTGAGTATCGCAGCCGTCGTGGTCTGGTCGGCTAGGGTTCACCTGCCGCTCAATGGCGCCAGAAGGCCGGGAACAACAGCACCAGCACGGTCAGGATTTCCAGGCGCCCGAGCAGCATGCCGAAACTCAGCAGCCACTTGGCCAGGTCGGGAATGGTGGCGTAGTTGCCGGCTGGGCCGACCATCTCGCCCATCCCCGGGCCAACGCCTGAAACCATCGCCGCAGCGCCGGTCAGGGCAGTGATCCAGTCCACTCCGCACATCGCCACCGCCAGCGCCAGGGTGGCGATGGTGATGGTGTAGAAGAAGGCGAAGGCCAGGATCGAACGAACGATGTCTTCATCCAGTCGGTGGCGGTTGTACTGTTGCTTGATCACTGCACGAGGGTGAATGAGCTGCCTGAGGTTGGCCTTGAGCAGGATGTAGGCGACCTGGAAACGGAAGATCTTCAGGCCGCCGGCGGTGGAGCCGGAGCAGCCGCCGACGAAACCCAGGTAGAAGAACATCATGCTGGCGAACGGGCCCCACAGGTGGTAATCGCCCACGGCAAAGCCGGTGGTGGTCATGATTGAGGTGATGTTCACCGCCACCAGGCGCAGCGCATCGAGCCAGTAAAGGTCGGTGGTGAGCCATTTCCAGCCAGCCAGCACGAACCAACTTCCCACCAGCAGCACCAGGAAGCCACGCACCTGCGCGTCGCGAAACAGTGCGCGGTAGTTGCCGCGCAGGGTGCTGACATAGAGCACGAAGGGCAGGCTGCCGAGCACCATCACGATGATAGCGACCCAGTGAATCGCCGGTTCCTGCCATTTACCCAGGGAAGAGTCGGATGTGGAGAAACCGCCGGTGGCGATCGCCGACATGGCGTGGTTGATCGCATCGAACAGACCCATGCCGGCCCACCAGAACGCCAGCACCGCGAGTGTGCTCAGGCCGACATAGGCCAGCACCATGTACTTGGCGACCATGTGCGAGCGCGGCATGACCTTCTCCGAGCGGTCCGACGACTCGGTCTGGAACAGGCGCATGCCCCCGATGCGCAGGATCGGCAGGATCGCCACGGCCATGCCGATGAAGCCAATGCCGCCCAGCCAGTGCAGCAGCGAACGCCAGATCAACGTACCCGGAGACATGTCGTCGAGGCCGCTGAATACCGTGGCGCCGGTAGCGGTGATGCCGGACATGCTCTCGAAGTACGCGTCGGTGATGCTCGCCCGTTCGGCGAAGATGAATGGCAAGGCGGCGAAGATCGACACCATCACCCAGCTCGAAACCGTCAGCATGTACATGTCGCGTGGGCGCAGTTGCGTTTGCTGGGGTCTGCCCTGAGCGATCATGGCGATGCCGGTGAGTGCGGTGATCAGGCTCGACCAGAGAAAGGCATTGATGCCTTGCGGCTGCTCGAAGATCAACAGGGTGATCACCGGTACCAGCATGCTCAGCGCCAGGGTGACGAGGAAGATGCCGTTGATGAAGGCGAGGATGCGCAGGCTGGCTAGGGGCATCGGTCAGTGTTTCCAGAAACTACGGGTGACCAGCACCAGTACGGTCAGAATTTCCAGGCGGCCGAGCAGCATGCCGGCACTGAGTAGCCATTTGGCCGAATCCGGCAGGCTGGCGAAGTTGCCGGCCGGACCGATGATCGGGCCAAGCCCTGGGCCCACGTTGCACACCGCAGTGGCGGCGCCTGTCAGCGCGGTGACCCAGTCCAGGCCGACCAGGGTCAGGGCCAGGGCCAGCACGCCGATGGTGATGGTGAAGAAGAAGGAGAAAGTGATCAGCGAGCGGACGATCTCTTCATCCAGGTTGTGGTTGTTGTACTGCTGCTTGATCACTGCACGTGGGTGTACCAGCTGCATCAGGTTGGCCTTGAGCAGTACGTAGGCAACCTGGAAACGGAAGATCTTCAGGCCGCCCGATGTCGAGCCGGAGCAGCCGCCGACGAAGGTCAGATAGAAGAACAGCAGCACGGCGAAACTGCCCCAGGTGGTGTAGTCGCCGAGGGCGAAGCCGGTGGTGGTGACCACCGAGGTGACGTTCACTGCGACGATGCGAAAGGCGTCGAGCCAGGCATGGTCCGAGTTGATCCACAACCAGGTGCCGAACACCAGCCAGGTCAGCAGCAGAAAACCGATGAAGCCGCGAACCTGATGGTCCTTGAACAGCGCCTGGCGATTGCCGCGAACGAAGGCGACATAGAGCATGAATGGCATGCCGCCGAGCAACATCAGCACCACTGCCGTCCAATGCACGGCCGGTTGCTGCCAGTTGGCCAGAGATGAGTCCGAGGTGGAGTAACCGCCAGTGGAAATCGAGGTCATCGCGTGGTTGATGGCGTCGAAAGGCGACATGCCAGCGACCCAGTAGGCCAGGAAGCCGAACCCGGTGAGTGCCAGGTAGACCAGCAGCAGGTACTTGGCGGCCATGTGCGAGCGCGGCATGACCTTTTCGCCCCAATCCGAGGATTCGGTCTGGAACAGGCGCATGCCGCCGACGCGCAGCAGCGGCAGAATCGCCACGGCCATGCCGATGAAGCCGATACCGCCGAGCCATTGCAGCATCGAACGCCAGATCAGAATACCGGGCGACATGTCATCCAGCCCGGTCAGTACGGTGGAGCCCGTAGTGGTAATGCCGGACATGGTTTCGAACACAGCGTCGGTGTAGCTGATATGGGCGATCAGCATCATGGGCAGCGCGGCGAAGCTGCAGACCAAGGTCCAGCTCCCGGTAGTCAGCAGGTACATGTCACGCGGGCGTAACTGAGCGTTCTGCGGCCGGCCGGGAATCACCAGTGCGAGCCCGGCGATCAGGGTGATCAGGCTTGACCAGAGAAAGGCATTGAGATCTTCAGGTTGCTCGAAGATCAGCAGGGTCAGCATGGGGATGGCCATGCTGATCGCCAGGGTAATCAGGAATATGCCGATGATGAAACCGATGATGCGCAGCGTCGGCAAGGCCATGTAGAGGGCTCTGGCGGGTTGGAAAATGCGCCATTCTACCTGCGGACGAGCGGCTGTAAACCGCAACGGTGGGGGGCTTTACAAGCGCATGGCCGTGCATAGAATAGCCGCCAGCTGCCGACGTCCGTCGGTTTCCGAGTTCTCCTCAAATGTCCGAAGCTAATCCCTGCCTTACGTGCGGCGCCTGCTGCGCGTTTTTTCGTGTGTCCTTCTTCTGGGGCGAGTGCCAATCCGCGGGCGGTAGCGTTCCGGACGAGCAGGTCATCCAGATCAGCCCCCACTACGTCGCCATGCGTGGCACGGAGAGCAAACCGGCACGTTGCACGCAACTGTTGGGCGATGTCGGTTGTGGTGTGCGTTGCACCATGTACGAACAGCGCTCGAGTAGCTGCCGCGAGTTCGAAGCGTCATGGGCGAACGGTGAGCACAACCCGCGTTGCGACGATGCGCGCAAGGCTTACGGTCTGCCGCCGCTCACTCCGCCAGTGCAACCGGTGATATCGCCTGACCGGGTAGCCTGATGGTGGCTGCAGGTTAGCGGGTAGCCCGGATGCAATCCGGGGTCAGCGATCCCCGGATTGTATCCGGGCTACGGCTCGACAGGCTTCTGACATCCGCTCCGTGCATTGGTCAGCTTGCAGCTTGCAGCTTGCAGCATTGAGAATGCGCCATCTTTGTTTTTGGAGGTGGCCGATGGATGCCCTCGACGCTCTACTCAACCGTGTTTCCGTGCCTCGCCTGGTCGAACCAGCTCCGGATGCGACGCAGCGCGAGATGCTGTTTCGCGCGGCCCTGCGTGCGCCTGACCATGGTCAGCTACGGCCGTGGCGTTTTCTGACGGTAGAGGGGCAAGCGCGTGAGCGCATGGGCGAGCTGTTCGCCGAGGCCTTGCAGGTCGCCGATGCGCAGGCTGCGCCGGAGGCGCTGAACAAGGCACGTGGCATGCCGCTGCGCGCGCCGTTGCTGGTGGTGGTGATCGCCCGGGTTCAGGCTCACCCCAAGGTGCCCGCCTCCGAGCAGGTGATCGCAGCCGGCTGTGCCGCGCACGGCATGCTGCTGGCCGCCCATGCTCAGGGTATCGGTGCCGTCTGGCGTACCGGCGACATGGCCTACAACGCCCATGTCGCCAAAGGTCTGGGCCTGGCGGCGGACGAGCAGATCATCGCCTATCTCTACCTGGGTAAACCGGAGCGTGAGCTGCGGCGAGCGCCAGAAGTCACCGTCGAAGACTTCGTCAGCGCCTGGGAGGGCTGATCGCGCGTCGATTCAGCTTGCCTGCTGTTTTGCCGGCAGGCTGAGCGTGGCGATGAAGCCCCCTTCCGGGTGGTTGTTCAGCAGCAGTTCACCACCGTGACGCTGCGCCGCCCGGCGTGCGATGGCCAGGCCGAGGCCATGGCCGGAGCCATTCTGGCCCGGTGCGCGGAAGAACGGTTTACCCAGTTGCCCCAGGTATTCGCTGGCGACCCCAGGTCCGTGATCGCGCACGCTCAGCGTTACGCTGTGCCCCTGGCTTTGCACGCTGATGAGGACAGGTTGATCCGCTGGGCTGAAACGCAAGGCATTGCGTAGCAGGTTGTCCAGCGCGCGCTCGAGCATGTCTGGCCAGCCTTCCAGGCGTGCGCGTGGGTCGAGATCGATCTGCAGCTGTTGTTGCGGGGCGGTCAGGCGAGCGTCTTCCTGCAGGTTGCCGAGCAGGGCGGCCAGATCGACGGGCTGCGCGGCACCCGGGTCCGCGTCCAGGCGGGCCAGGGCAAGAATTTCGCTGATCAGTGCTTCCAGTCGATCACACTCCTGACTCAGACGAGGCCAGAGCCTTTCTCGTTCCGCAGCATCGGCGCGCTCCGCCAGTGCCAGTGCAATACGCAGGCGCGCCAGGGGCGAGCGCAGTTCGTGAGAAACATCGCGTAGCAGCTGGCGCTGGCTGCCGATCAAGCCTTGCAGTCGCTCACCCATGCGATTGAAGTCCTTGGCCAGCAGGCCCAGCTCGTCGCGGCGCGTGGCCAGACGAGCCAGGCTGTTCTGTTGGTAGGCGGTCTGGCCGAGATCATGTACGGCACCGCGCAGGCGATCCAGCGGACGGGTGATCGACAGTGTCAGCATCAGGCTGAACAGCGTTAGCACCACCAGGGCGATGACGATGGCGCTCAGTGGCCAGAACAGGCTGCCACGGTGCCAGGCTGCTAGCTCCGGGTGTGGAATACGGTAGATGAACAGGTAGCTTTCGCCGCTTTCCGGGCTGGTGTATTCGGCGGTCAGGCGCCGCCATGGCAAGCGACGGTCGTCGCCGTGACGCGCCTCGAAGGCGGCGGCACGGGACGGAAAGGTGCCTTTGACCAGTTGCTGGCCACTCTCGCCAAGCACCTGAGTGTCGATACGGTACTTGCGCTTGCGCTGTTCGAGAAAGTCCTGGGCGGCTGCTGGCCCTTGCTGTTCATAACGCTTGACCCACTTGCTATCGAGATCATCAAGGCCCGGGTGCAGGCTCAGAATCCAGGCGTCCTGATTCAGGGCGCGGCCAAGCAGCAGCGACAGAGCGGCCACCAGAGCGATGCCCAGCCAGAAGGTCGCCAGAATGCGCCAGAACAGTGAACGCACGGTTATTCCTCATGCAAAAGCCGCCGGGCTCAGGGAGCGCGGCGGCGGGTCTAGGGGGAGTCGATCAGTTGCCTTTGCTGTCCTTCTCGGCCTTCCAGGCCTTGAATTCGGCCATTTCCGCGCGGCGAGCTTCCATTTTCTTCTGGTGCTCGTCGAAGGCTTTCTGCTGCTCGGGGTTGAGCAGGTCACGCAGGGCCTTGTGCTGGTCGGCGCGGGCTTTGTCCAGTTCCTTCTTCATGGCCTGCTTTTCGGCTTCCGGCAGCTTGTCCAGGTAGCGCTTGGTGATGTCGCGATGGGTCTTCATCTGCTCGCCCATCAGCTTGCGAAACTCCTGGCGCTGTTCCTTGCTCAGGTTCAGCTCCTTGAACATGCCATGGTCGCGATCATGGTGGCGAGGGCTGCCGTCATGCATGGGCATGGCGAATGCCAGGGTCGGCAGGGTGGCAGCGAGCAGCAGGGCGGTAAGGGTCTTGCGCATGGTGATTCTCCTTGTCTTGAGAACCTGTTTTACGATCTAGCGAGCTAGAGTCATGCAAGGCGAAAACAGACGAGGAAGCGGAGTGTACTGTTGTACATGAGCATTCCGAGTCTGTTTTCAACGCAGCAGGGCCGACGCGCAGCAGGTCGTAAACAGGTTCCGAGGCCGGTAAGTACCGGATGGGCTCATTATGCGGCGGTCAAGGTCAAGGGCAGTCAGCCGTGGGTAAAGCTTGGGTAAAGGCAATGTTGCGGGTTATTTACGCTGCGCCAGGGAGCACTCACTGCGCGTAGTAATAGCCGCGGCTGCGCAGGGCGAGAATGCGTGGGCGGCCATCCGGGTGCGGGCCGATCTTCTTGCGCAGGTTGCTGACGTGCATGTCCAGGCTGCGGTCATACAGGGTCAATTTGCGGCCCAGGGCGAGTTGCGCCAATGCCTGTTTATCCACCGGCTCGCCGGGTTGGCGCAGCAGGGCTTCGAGCAGGCGGCTTTCGGAAAGCGTCAGGGGAACGTCATGTTCGCCAATGCTGACCACCCCGCGATTGGGACTGAAGCTGAGATCGCCCAGCTCCAGTTGGCTGCTGGCCGGTGCGGGCACGGTGCGGCGCAGAACGGCACGCAGGCGTGCGGTCAGCTCGCGAGGGTCACAGGGCTTGGCCAGGTAGTCATCGGCGCCCAGCTCCAGGCCGATGATGCGATCCAGCGGTTCACCGCGGGCGGAGAGCATCAGTACCGGGAGGTCCGGATGCTCGCCACGCAATTGCCTGAGTAACTCCAGGCCGCTGCCGTCTGGCAGCATGACATCCAGCACCACCGCATCAGGCGTCTGTGCGGCAAGTGCATGACGCGCGCCGCCGGCTTCGTGGCAAGCGGTGACCTGAAAACCTTCCTGGGTCAGCCAGCGAGTAAGCAGTTCGCAGAGTTCCTGGTCATCATCGATCAGCAGCAGGCGGTTCATGGCTCAGTTGATCCACTCGCGACGAGTCTTGCGAGAGCCACGCAACAGGACGCCGAATAGCATCGAGATCAGGCTCAGGGCGGCGCCCAGGGCGAACCAGGTCTGTTCCTCGCTGAGCAGCCGGGGTTGAGCCTGCGCCTGGCTCTCCTTGAGCTGCAAGCGCAGGCGCTGATTTTCCTGGCGCAGGCGCTGCAATTGCACGGTGCTGCTCGCTTCCTGCTCATTGCGCAGTTGCTCACTCTGCGCCAGGCGCTGTTCCAACACCTGGCTGTCGAGCGTGGCTGCCGGGACAGACGGCTGAGCGGGTTGTTCTTCTGCCTGTGCCGAAGCACAGGTCAGCATCACGGTGACCAGCAGGGACAGCGGGATCGAGCGCATCGCGATTCCTTGTGTGCGAAAGCAGCGTGGGTGGCACTTCGTCAGGGCAGTACTTTCTTGAAGGGTTTGACCAAAACGTTGGCATACACGCCGGCTGTGCGGTACGGGTCGGCATCGGCCCATTGTTGGGCAGCTTCAAGGGAGTCGAACTCGGCAACCACCAGGCTGCCGCTGAAGCCCGCCGGGCCTGGATCATTGCTGTCGATGGCCGGGTGAGGGCCGGCCAGCAGCAGGCGACCTTCCTGCTTCAACTGCTCCAAACGAGCGAGGTGAGCAGGGCGGGTGGCCAGACGATTTTCCAGGGAGTTTTCGACGTCGGTGGCGATGATGGCGTAGAGCATCTCAATCCTTATTTAGGGTCGAAGCGGGGAGGGATGAAGCATTTTCGCCACGCGGTAACAGCCTTGGCGCGGATGTGGGGCATAATAACAAACATCAATCTCAACGAAAGCGCCGCCATGATTGTCGATCTGCACTGCCACAGCACCGCCTCCGATGGCGCCCTGGCCCCCGCCGTACTGGTGGCCCGGGCGCACGAGCGTGGCGTGCGGCTGCTGGCACTGACCGATCACGACACCCTGGAAGGGCTCGATGAAGCAGGCCGCGCAGCAGCGGCTCTGAATATGCAACTGATCAATGGCATCGAGCTTTCCTGCACCTGGGGTGGAGCGACCATCCACGTGTTGGGCTATGCCTTCGAGCGTGAGGCGCCGGCGCTGTGTGCTGCCATCGATGCCTTGCACCATGGACGTTGGCAGCGTGCTGAAGAAATCGACCGACGCCTCGCGGCCAAAGGTATGCCAGGCGCTCTGGAGGGCGCGCGGGCTGTTCAGCAGGAGCTGGGCGATAGCGGTAATGCGCCGGCCCGGCCACATTTCGCCGAATTTCTCGTGCGCGCCGGCCATGTGCGTGATCGCGCCGAGGCGTTTCGCAAGTGGCTGGGCTCGGGAAAGTTGGGTGACGTCAAGCAGCACTGGCCTATGCTGGAGGAAACCATCGCCACCCTGCGTTCGGCCAGAGCCTGGATCAGCCTGGCGCACCCGTGGCAGTACGACTTTACTCGCAGTAAGCGTCGACGTCTGGTGGCCGATTTCGCGGCGGCTGGCGGTCATGCCCTGGAAGTGGTCAATGGCATGCAGCCCGCTGAACAAGTCGGAGGTTTGGCGATTCTGGCGCGCGAGTTCGGCTTGATGGCCAGTGTCGGCAGCGATTTCCATGCGCCTGGCGACTGGTCCGAATTGGGCATGTATCGCCCGTTGCCTGATGACCTGACTGCGCTCTGGGAGCGCTTCGAACATGCACAGCCATCCGCTGTCACTTCATGAGCTGGGAGCAAGTGTGAGTCAATTTTTCCAGGTTCACCCGGAAAACCCACAGGCACGCCTGATAAAACAGGCCGTGGAAATCATTCGTGGCGGCGGCGTGGTGGTCTATCCGACCGACTCCTCCTATGCGCTGGGCTGCATGATCGGTGACAAGAATGCGGTAGAGCGCATTCGTCGCCTGCGTCAGCTCGACGACAAGCACAACTTCACCCTGGTTTGCCGCGATCTCTCGCAGATAGGGCTGTTTGCAAAGGTCGACACTGCGGCCTTCCGCCTGTTGAAGAATCACACCCCGGGTCCCTACACCTTCATCCTCAATGCCACCCGCGAAGTACCTCGGATGCTGCTGCACCCCAAGCGTCGCACCATCGGCATCCGCGTACCCAGCCACCCGATAGCGCTGGCCTTGCTGGAGCAATTGGGCGAGCCGCTGATGAGCGTCAGCCTGATCATGCCGGGCGACGAGCTGCCAATGTCCGACCCTTACGAAATGCGCCAGATTCTCGAACACCATGTCGACCTGATCATCGACGGTGGTTTTGGCGGGCTGGAAGCGTCCACCGTGGTCAATCTTGCTGACGACAGCCCGGAAGTTCTGCGCGTCGGTTGCGGCGACCCGACGCCGTTCAACGATCTCTGACACCGTCTTTTCCGTTGTGGATGTAGCTGCCCTATACTCCGTGGCCTTGTCTGGATTTTGGATAGAACGGTTTGAGCCTTAACGACTCCGAACGTCGGGTGCTGTCAGGGATGCGTCCCAGCGGTCGTCTTCATCTCGGGCACTACCACGGTGTGCTGAAAAACTGGGTCAGGTTGCAGCATGAGTACGACTGCTTCTTCTGTATCGTCGACTGGCATGCCCTGACCACCGAATACGCCGATGCAGGCCAGCTTTCCCAGCACGTCATGGATATGGCGGTGGACTGGCTGGCTGCAGGCGTAAGCCCCAGCTCCGCAACAATGTTCGTGCAGTCGCAGGTGCCGGAACATGCCGAGCTGCATCTGCTGCTGTCGATGATCTGCCCACTCAGCTGGCTCGAGCGCGTGCCGTCCTACAAGGAGCAGCAGGAGCATCAGAGTGGCAAGGACCTGTCCACCTACGGCTTTCTCGGTTACCCCTTGCTGCAGGCGGCAGATATTTTGCTGTACCGCGCGGGACAGGTTCCAGTCGGTGCCGATCAGCTCCCCCACATCGAATTTGCCCGTGAAGTGGCGCGCCGCTTCAATCACCTGTACGGCAGCGAGCCGGATTTCGAGCTGAAGGCCGAAGCTGCTGTCGGCAAGCTGGGCAAGAAGCTCGGCAAGCTCTACAGCAACCTGCGCAAGGCCTATCAGGAGCAGGGTGACGCACAAGCGCTGGAGACGGCGCGGGCCTTGCTCAAGGAGCAGAGCAGCATCACCCTGGGCGATCAGGAGCGCCTGTACGGCTACCTGGAAGGTGGCGGCAAGGTGATCCTGAGCGAGCCGCAGCCGATTCTTGCCGAGTTTTCGCGCGTGCCTGGCCTGGACGGGCAGAAGATGGCCAAGTCCAGTGGCAATGCGATATTCCTACGCGATAGCGATGCCGAGCTCGAGGAAAAACTGCGGCGCATGCCCACCGATCCAGCTCGGGTGCACCGTGACGATCCGGGTGAGCCGCAACGTTGCCCGGTCTGGCCGCTGCACCAGCTGTATTCCACTGACGAGCAGTTGCACTGGGTGATCGAGGGCTGCCGCAGCGCCTCGATTGGTTGCCTCGACTGCAAGAGCGCGCTGTGCTCCTCGCTGCAGAGCGAGCTGGCGCCCCTGCAGCAGCGGGCCGTCGACTATGAGGATAGCCCGGACCTGGTGCGCAGCATCCTCGCCGAAGGCGCCGAACGGGCGCGTGACGAAGCGCGTGAAACCCTGGCCGAAGTACGCATGGCCATGGGTCTGAATTATCGTTGAAGGAGCGCCAGTCGATGAGTGAGCCCGCCGCACCAGTCCCGGACAGCCAGGCCGGCGCCCAGCAGGAGCTGCCGTTCGCCCTGGTTTACGGTGAGGCGGTCACCGAGCTGCCGCTGGACCTGTACATTCCTCCGGATGCCCTGGAAGTCTTCCTCGAAGCGTTCGAGGGGCCGCTGGACTTGCTGCTGTATCTGATCCGCAAGCAGAACATCGACATCCTCGATATCCCCGTTGCCGAGATCACCAAGCAGTACATGGGCTATGTCGAACTCATGCATACGGTGCGCCTGGAGCTGGCCGCCGAATACCTGGTCATGGCCGCCATGCTTGCCGAGATCAAGTCGCGCATGCTGCTGCCGCGCTCGACCGAGGCCGAGGAGGAGGAAGACGACCCGCGTGCCGAGCTGATCCGCCGCCTGCAGGAGTACGAGCGCTTCAAGGCCGCTGCCGAAGGTATCGACGAACTGCCGCGCGTCGGCCGCGACCTGACCGTGCCGAAACTGGATGCGCCCGAAGCTCGCGCACGCAAGCTGTTGCCGGACGTCAGCCTGGAGGAAGTGTTGCTGTCGATGGCCGAGGTGCTGCGCCGCGCCGACATGTTCGAAAGCCACCAGGTCACCCGCGAGGCGCTGTCCACCCGCGAGCGCATGAGTGAAGTGCTGGAGCGCCTCAAGGGCGGCGCTTTCGTGCCTTTCGTCGAGCTGTTCGCCGCCGAAGAGGGCCGGCTTGGCGTGGTGGTGACCTTCATGGCGGTGCTCGAATTGATCAAGGAATCCCTGGTCGAGCTGGTGCAGAATGAACCCTTCGCCGCCATCCACGTCCGAGCCCGTGCCGAATGAACCTGAACGACCCCAAAGACCTGGCCCAATTGCTCGAGGCCTTTCTGCTGGCTTCTGGTAAGGCGCAGTCGCTCGAGCGTCTCTTCGAGCTGTTCGAAGAGGGCGAACGGCCCGAGCCCGAGCAATTCAAGGCAGCGCTGGAACTCCTGCGTCAGTCCTGCGAAGGGCGCGCCTTCGAGTTGAAAGAAGTGGCTTCGGGTTACCGCCTGCAGGTGCGCGAGCGCTTCGCGCCTTGGGTCGGCAGGCTCTGGGAGGAGCGCCCGCAGCGTTATTCCCGTGCACTGCTGGAAACCCTGGCGCTGATCGCCTATCGCCAGCCCATCACCCGTGGCGAGATCGAGGACGTGCGCGGCGTGGCGGTCAACAGCAACATCACCAAGACCCTGCTGGAGCGCGAGTGGATTCGCGTGGTGGGCTATCGCGACGTGCCGGGGCGCCCGGCGATGTTCGCCACCACCAAGGGTTTTCTCGATCACTTCAACCTGAAAAGCCTTGACGAACTGCCGCCGCTCGCTGCCTTGCGCGAGTTGGAGCCGGAGCCTGAACTGGCGCTGGATGATGACGCCGAAGTGCCGGCAGGCCTGCAGGCGCGTGCCGATCTGGCCTTGCAGGAAGACGGCGAAGCTGCCGAGCCGCGTGAGGAAACCAGCTTCCGCAGCCTGCTGGCCGAGCTGGACGACATGGAGCAGGGGCTCAAGACCGACTTCGATGACTTGCGTCTGGTAGAGGACGAAGAGGATGAAGCGGTCGAAGACGATCTCGCCGACCTGGACGGCGATGAATCGTTGCATTGACAGCGTTTAAGCCGGGTATCGAATACTTCAATCTCTCTTGCCGGTTTCAGGCCCTTATCCTGCGCGCATTCGATTCTTTCTGTTCGAGGCGATCCAGTGAGCAAGAGTCCCTGCATCAAGGTCTGTGAGTTCGAACGCGATATCTGCCTGGGCTGTGGCCGCAGCCGTGAGGAAATCAAAGGCTGGAAACGCCTGGACAAGAGTGAGCGCCTGGCGCTGTTGGCCGAGGCCGATATGCGCTTGCTGGCGCTGGAGGCGACCGGGAGGCGCAAGTATTGAGCGCCCATTCGTGTAGGAGCCGCGTCTCGAGGTGAATGGCGGGGACGTCGATAGTACAAGGCTTGTGCGCAAAAGCTTCGCCCCGGGGCGGGGCTCCTGCGATCCGGTGCGGTGTTCCTGCTTCTACCAGGCGAATGCCGCAGTATCGTCTACCCTATGGGCTCTACAGCGCGTATGATGCGCGCCCTTCGATCATCAACTACTACACCGGGAGGTGCCCAAGATGACTGAGCACGAACAACCGCGTCCTGCAGGCGAGAAACTGCAGAAAGTCCTGGCCCGCCTCGGGCTTGCTTCGCGTCGCGAGATCGAGACCTGGATCACCGAGGGTCGGGTCAAGGTCAATGGTGCTGCGGCGACCCTGGGGCAGCGTGTCGATGCCAACGACGCCATCGCCCTCGATGGCCGCTTGCTCAAGCGCGAAGAAATTACCGGTTCGGTTCGCCGCGTGCTGATCTACAACAAGCCGGACGGCGAGATCTGCACACGTGACGACCCGGAAGGTCGCCCCACCGTATTCGATCGCCTGCCGCGTCCGAAAGAGGGCCGCTGGATCAATATCGGTCGCCTCGATATCAACACCACCGGTCTGTTGCTGTTCACCACTGACGGCGAGCTGGCCAACCGCCTGATGCACCCGTCCTACCAGATGGACCGCGAATACGCGGTGCGTGTACGGGGCGAAGTGACCGAGGAAATGCTGGAGAACCTCAAGAACGGCGTAATGCTCGAAGATGGTCCGGCCAAGTTCACCGACATCAAGGAAGCGCCTGGCGGCGAGGGCTTCAACCACTGGTATCACTGCGTGGTGATGGAAGGGCGTAACCGCGAGGTGCGTCGCCTGTGGGAGTCCCAGGGCCTGGTGGTCAGTCGCCTGAAACGCGTGCGTTTTGGTCCGGTGTTCCTCACTTCCGAGTTGACCATGGGTCGCTGGCGCGAGATGGACCAGCGTGAAGTGGACATTCTCAGTGCCGAAGTGGGCCTGACCCCGCAGGCGCTGCCAGCGATGAAGGAAAAGACCCGCGAGAAGCTCGACCGCCTGCAGCGCAAGTCCGCCAAACCGGTGGAGGTGCGCGGCAAGCGTGTGCTGCGCCCGGCGAAGGACCAGGCAGGCGCAGAAAATGCTCGCCCGAGCCGTGCACCGCGCCGCGAGGATGGTGAGCAGCGCGCGCCGCGCGGCCCGCGCAAGGACAGTGGCGAGCGTCGTGAAAACGGTCGCGGCACGCCGGTAGCGGAGCGTCCGAGCGATGTGAAGAAGCGTCAGCCGCGCCCGGCCGTCGAGTTGTCCGAGCGTCCGGCGCGCAAGCCGCGTCCGGCAACGCCCGGCAAGCGTCCGCCCGCCGGTGATGGCCAGCGCCCCGGTTTCGGCCGCAAGCGCTGAGATACGAAAAAGGGACTCCGCGGAGTCCCTTTTTTCATTCTGCTGTCCCGGATGTAGTGAGCCATTGCCTTCAGAGCATTCCCGGATTTCATCCGGGCTACACAGGGCGGCCTCTCAGCCTGCCATGGACAGGCGATTGCGGCCTTCGCGCTTGGCCACATAGAGCGCGTTATCGGCGCGGCGCAGCAGGCTTTCGGCGGACTCGCCCGGCAGCAGGCTGGAGCAGCCCAGACTGATGGAAACGTCGATGGCGCGGCCAGCATCCAGGCATTGCAGCTCCATCACTGCAAAGCGCAAACGCTCGCCTACCAGCGCAGCGCCCTCGCGGTTGGTGCCGGAGAGAATCACCAGAAACTCCTCACCACCGTAGCGAAAGACCATATCGATATTGCGCAACTGGTTCTTCAGGGTCTGAGCGACCGCTTTCAGTACTTCGTCGCCAAGCGTGTGGCCATGGTTGTCGTTGATGCTCTTGAAGTGGTCGATGTCGAGCATCAGCAGCGACAGCGGTTGCAGATTGCGGCGGGCCAGATCCACCTCGCGCTGCAGCACCTGGTCCATGGCGATGCGGTTGCCGGTGTCGGTCAGTGGGTCGCGCAGCGCACTTTGCAGCGCGGTGCGGTAGAGCAGGGCATTGCGCAGCGGGAACAGCAGGCTCGCCAGCAGCGCTTCCAGCTGGATCAGTTCGTCTTCGGCAAAGCGTTGCTTGCGGCGGAAAATCAGCTCGCCCAGGTATTCCCCCTCATGGCTCAGGCGATAGCCGGCCGAGTGGGGCGCGCGCTCGCCCAGCTCGAGGCGCAGGTCGTGCGACGGATGCTGGAAAGCCAGTGCATCGAGCGGCACCAGGCGCTGCACCTCGCGAAAGAACAGAGTGAGGATTCGTTCCACGTCCAGGCTGGTCTGCAGTTGCAGACTCAATTGGTGGCGCAGCTCTATCAGGCTGGCGGGCTTTAGCGGCAAATTGCGACTGCCGGTAAAGCCGAGACGCTGCAGCTTGGCAGCGTCGAAATCGATGGTGTTGGACTGGCTGGGGGGAACCATGGAGCTGAACCTCTGGCGCTGATGGTGCGACGAGAGGGTTAGAGCGAATTTCGTGCCAGGTGGTTCAAGTGGGATTAAAGTCTTGTGAAGTCAGTCACTTAGATGTTTTTTAAAGTGCTGATCGGCAAGTGCTTGCCAGTTGCCTGGCGGTGATACTGGCAATGTGCTGCCGCCTGGCAAGGTCAGTGGCGGATTTTTGTCGGCGATGGCCCGCTGACTGGCGGCAGGCCATGACAGGTAATCACTGGGCGTCGAACGCCTGGCCGTTGACGCCCTTGCTGTCGGGGCCCATCAGGTAGAGATAAAGCGGCATGATCTCTTCCGGCAGTGGGCGGGTCGCCGGGTTTTCCCCCGGGTAGGCCTGGGCGCGCATTGCGGTGCGGGTCGCGCCCGGATTGATGCTGTTGGCGCGCACGTTGGCGATGCCGTCCAGCTCGTCAGCCATGACCTGCATCAGGCCCTCGGTGGCGAATTTCGATACCGCGTAGGCGCCCCAGTAGGCGCGGCCCTTTCGGCCGACGCTGCTGGAGGTGAAGGCGACGGAGGCGTCCTCCGACAGTTTGAGCAGCGGCAGCAGGGTGCTGCTGAGCATGAACATGGCGTTGACGTTCACGTGCATCACACGCATGAAGTTGTCGCCGGACAGTTGCTCCAGTGGCGTGCGCGGACCGAGGATCGAGGCATTGTGCAGCAGGCCATCGAGGCGGCCAAACTCGTTCTCGATCATCACCGACAGTTCGTCGTACTGGTGCGGCAGGGCGGTTTCCAGGTTGAAGGGAATCACCACCGGCTGCGGGTGACCAGCTGCCTCGATTTCGTCATAAACCTGGCTCAGGTTGGCTTCGGTCTTGCCCAGCAGCAGCACCGTGGCGCCGTGGGCGGCGAAGCTCTTGGCGGCGGCCGCGCCGATACCGCGGCCGGCACCGGTGATCAGGATGACGCGATCCTTGAGCAGGTCAGGGCGGGCGGTGTAGTCGAACATGTGAGGATCCTTCGGAGAACTCTTGAGGGTAGGGCGGGTGAAACCCGCCAAATTGGAGAGTGACGGGTTTCACCCGTCCTGCGCGATCAGCAACTGCACAGAGCGCGATCGAGCACCGCACGCAGTTCCTGGGGGTGGTCCACGACCACGTCGGCGCCCCAGTTGCGTGGGTTGTCCTCGGGGTGGATATAACCGTAGGTCACCGCCGCCGTGCGGCAGCCGGCGGCGCGGCCGGATTCGATGTCGCGCGCGTCGTCACCGATGAACAGCACTTCCTCGGGTTTGACGCCCATCTGCTGGCAGGCGAGCAGCAGCATGTCCGGTGCGGGTTTGCTTTGCTCGACATGGTCGGGGCAGACCAGTACGGCCGAGCGCTCGGCCAGATTCAGACCTTGCATGATCGGCTCGGCGTAACGCACCGGTTTGTTGGTGGCGACGCCCCACAACAGGCGCGCCTGTTCAATGTCGTCGAGCAGGGCTTCGATGCCGTCGAACGGGCGGGTGAGGACTGCGCAGTGTTGCTGGTAGCGCTCCAGGAATTCCTGGCGCAGGGCTTCGAACGCGGCGGAGTCCGGGTCTTCATCGAAGGCGCAGGCGACCATGGCGCGTGCGCCACCGGATACCTGGTCGCGTATGGTCTTGTCGGCCAGTGGCGGCAGGCCGCGTTTGGCGCGCATGGCCTGGGTGATGGCGATGAAGTCCGGCGCCGAGTCAAGCAGGGTGCCGTCCATGTCGAACAGTACAGCGCGCAAACGCATCAGTCTTTCCTCAGCGTCTGGATCATGTAGTTGACGTCGACGTCGGCTTCCAGCTTGTAGTGCTTGGTCAGCGGGTTGTAGGTCAGGCCGATAATGTCCTTGACCTCCAGCCCTGCCGCGCGGCTCCAGGCGCCCAGTTCAGAGGGGCGGATGAACTTCTTGAAATCGTGGGTGCCGCGTGGCAGCAGGCGCAGGATGTATTCGGCGCCGATCACCGCGAACAGGTACGCCTTGGGGTTGCGGTTGATGGTGGAGAAGAACACCTGGCCGCCCGGTTTTACCAGCCTGTGGCAGGCGCGGATGACCGAAGAGGGATCGGGTACGTGCTCAAGCATTTCCAGGCAGGTGACGACGTCGAACTGGCCCGGCATCTCCTCGGCCAGCGCTTCGGCGGTGATCTGCCGGTAGTCGACTTCGACGCCGGACTCCAACTGGTGCAACTGGGCGACCGACAGCGGCGCTTCGCCCATGTCGATGCCCATCACCGTTGCGCCGCGCTGGGCCATGGCCTCACTGAGGATGCCACCGCCGCAACCGACGTCCAGTACCCGTTTGCCGGCCAGGTCGACACGCTCGTCGATCCAGTTGACTCGTAGCGGGTTGATGTCGTGCAGGGGTTTGAACTCGCTTTCGCGGTCCCACCAGCGGTGTGCCAGGGCCTCGAATTTGGCGATTTCGGCGCGGTCGACGTTGCTCATAAGCATCTCTATTCAAAGCAGGGAAAGCGTATCGCCGCTATGTTGCCAGTTTAAGAACGGGCGTGGGGCGGCGCGGGTTCGTTCAATGTATGTCAGTTTGTCGCAGTCGTTTCGTCAGCGTAGCCGGATGCAATCCGGGGGCGGCTGCATTCTTCCCGGATTTCATCCGGGCTACCTTTTGGCAATCCTGGCTCCCCATTCCTTGGCCTTGGCGATCAGTTCGCTTTCGTCCATGCGGGTCAGGCGGCCGTCATCCAGCAGCTGCTTGCCGCCAACCCACACATGCTTCACGCAGTCGCGGCCGCTGGCATAGATGAGCTGCGATACCGGGTCGTAGATCGGTTGCTGAGCCAGGCCGGAAAGGTCGAAGGCGACCACATCGGCCAGCTTGCCCGGTTCCAGCGAGCCGGTCTGTGTTTCCAGTCCCAGTGCGCGGGCGCCATTGAGGGTGGCCATGCGCAAGGCGCTGTGAGCGTTCAGGGCGGTGGCGGAGCCGGCGACGGCCTTGGCCAGCAGGGCGGCGGTGCGGGTTTCGCCGAGCAGGTCGAGGTCGTTGTTGCTTGCGGCGCCATCGGTGCCGATGGCGACGTTGACCCCAGCCTGCCACAGGCGTTCGACCGGGCAGAAGCCGCTGGCCAGTTTGAGGTTGGACTCAGGACAATGCACGATGCTGCAGTTGTGCTCCACCAGTAGCGCCAGGTCCTCGTCATCGATCTGCGTCATGTGCACCGCCTGGAAGCGTGGGCCGAGCAGGCCGAGGCGAGCCAGGCGCGCCAGCGGGCGTTCGCCGTGCTTGGCGACGGCTTCGGCCACTTCCTGCGCGGTTTCGTGCACATGCATATGAATGCCTGCATCCAGCTCGTCAGCCAGTACGCGAATCTGTTCGAGCTTGTCGTCGCTGACCGTGTAAGGCGCGTGGGGGCCAAAAGCGATGCGAATACGCGGGTGTTGCTTGAGGTCATCGAACAGTTGCAGGCCCGTACGTAGCGCTTCGGCAGCGTTGAGTGCGCCGGGTACCGGGAAGTCCAGCACGGGAACGGTGATCTGCGCACGAACGCCGGCCTTGTGCACGCGTTCGGCGGCGATCTGCGGGTAGAAGTACATGTCTGAGAAGCAGCTGATGCCGCCCTTGATCTGTTCGGCGATGGCCAGATCGGTGCCATCGCGAACGAAATCCTCGTCGACCCACTTGCCTTCAGCGGGCCAGATATGTTCGTGCAGCCAGGTCATCAGTGGAAGGTCGTCGGCGATGCCGCGCAAAAGCGTCATCGCGGCGTGGCCGTGGGCGTTGATCAGGCCGGGGGCGAGCAGGCATTGCGGCAGCTCTCGCACCTCCGCTGCCGGGTGGCGCATGGCTTCGCTGCGCGGTGCGATCAGCGCGATGCGTCCGTCACGGATGCCCAGACCATGGTCGCGCAGTACCACCCCGGCCGGCTCAACGGGCACCAGCCAGGTGGGCAGCAGCAGCAGGTCGAGAGGGGCTTCGGGCATGGGGGATTGTCCGTCTGGCTTGATCGATGCGAGGAAGGGCGCCAGTGTATAGATGAATGCGCGTAGCTTGAAGTCGTGAGGGGGTGCCGGATTGTTCGGCTGGCCTCAGTCGGTCTGCGTATAATCCGCGACTTTTTGGCGGTGACAGATGGAGTGCGCGATGCGCGAGCAATTGCTGGCGGTGGAGAAGGTTCAGGCAATCGAGTGGCGCGATGGTGCGCTGTACCTGCTCGATCAGCGCCTGCTGCCGCATCGGCAGACCTGGTTGCGTTTCGATTCTGCCACCGAGGTGGCTGACGCGATTCGCGACATGGTGGTGCGCGGCGCGCCGGCTATCGGCATCGCTGCTGCCTATGGCCTGGTGCTGGGCGCCCGAGCTCGGCTGCAGGCTGGTGGTGACTGGCGCGAGGAGCTGGAGGCTGATTTTGCTAGTCTCGAGCGCTCGCGCCCCACTGCGGTAAACCTGTTCTGGGCCCTGCAGCGTATGCGTGAGCGCCTGGCGAGGCTCAAGGATGGCGACGACATCCTGGCGCTGCTGGAGGCCGAGGCGGTGGGGATTCATCTCAGCGACCGTGAGGCCAACCTGACCATGGCGCAGTTGGGTATGGAGCTGATTCGCAAGCATCAGGGCAATCCGCAGGTGCTGCTGACTCACTGCAATGCCGGTGCGCTGGCGACCGGCGGCTTTGGTACGGCGCTCGGGGTGATCCGCGCGGCGTATCTGGAAGGCTTGGTCGAGCAGGTTTATGTCGATGAAACCCGCCCCTGGCTGCAGGGGGCGCGTCTGACTGTCTGGGAATTGGCTGGCGACGGCGTGCCGGTCAGCCTCAATGCCGATGCCGCTGCCGCTCACCTGATGAAAACCAAGGGCATCACCTGGGTGATAGTCGGGGCCGACCGCATTACGGCCAATGGTGATGTGGCCAACAAGATCGGCACCTACCAGTTGGCGGTCAACGCCATGCACCATGGCGTGCGTCTGATGGTGGTGGCGCCCAGCTCGACCATCGACATGAGCCTGGAAAGCGGCGAAGACATCCTGCTCGAAGAGCGCGATGGTCGAGAGCTGCTGGAGGTGGCGGGGCATCGGGTTGCAGCGGATGTGCATGCTGTCAATCCGGTGTTTGATGTGACGCCGGCTGATCTGGTCGACTACATAGTGACCGAGAAAGGCGTGATCGAACGTCCCGACAGCGCCAAGCTGGCGCAGTTGATGTGCCGCAAGCGTTTGCACTGAGCTGGTCGGGCAGCAGCTTACTCGCTGTAGGAGCCCCGTTCTCCGGTGCGAAGCTTTTGCTCTCATTGGTCGTGCATCAGCTCCTGCAGGCCGGTCGTTTCGCCTGTTTTCGTCGCGCCAGCTTCGGTTCTCGATGAGGGTTCGCGGGGTAGGTGTGTGGCGCGCTTTGTGGTAATCTCCGGCAGTTTTCAAGGGGGCTGACTACAGCCACCTTCACTGCATCGAATCGTGACATAACTCGTTGATTTGTCGTGAGTCGCTGATGGCTTGAGGCTATCGCGACGAGCTCCATGGCGTTCAGGAAGAATGACGCGGAGTTTCACCAGAAAAAAGGAACCAGGCTTCTCATGGGCGAACTGGCCAAAGAAATCCTCCCGGTCAATATCGAAGACGAGCTGAAACAGTCCTACCTCGACTACGCGATGAGCGTGATCGTCGGGCGTGCGCTGCCGGATGCGCGCGATGGCTTGAAACCGGTACACCGTCGTGTGCTCTACGCCATGAGCGAGCTGGGCAACGACTGGAACAAGCCCTACAAGAAATCCGCCCGCGTGGTCGGTGACGTGATCGGTAAATACCACCCGCACGGCGACACCGCGGTGTATGACACCATCGTACGTATGGCGCAGGACTTCTCCCTGCGCTACCTGCTGGTCGACGGCCAGGGCAACTTCGGTTCGGTGGACGGCGACAACGCCGCAGCCATGCGATACACCGAAGTGCGCATGACCAAGCTGGCGCATGAGCTGCTGGCCGATCTGGAGAAGGAAACGGTCGACTGGGTGCCCAACTACGACGGCACCGAGCAGATCCCGGCGGTCATGCCGACCAAGGTGCCGAACCTGCTGGTCAACGGCTCCAGTGGTATCGCCGTGGGCATGGCCACCAACATCCCGCCGCACAACCTCACCGAGGTAATCGACGGCTGCCTGGCGCTGATGGACAACGCCGAGCTGACCGTCGATGACCTGATGCAGTACATCCCCGGCCCTGATTTCCCCACCGCGGGCATCATCAACGGCCGTGCCGGCATCATCGAGGCCTATCGTACCGGCCGTGGGCGCATCTACATCCGCGCCCGCGTCGAGGTCGAGGACATCGACAAGGTCGGCGGTCGCCAGCAGTTGGTGGTCACCGAGCTGCCGTACCAGCTGAACAAGGCGCGTCTGATCGAGAAGATCGCCGAGCTGGTCAAAGAGAAGAAGATCGAAGGCATCACCGAACTGCGTGACGAGTCCGACAAGGACGGCATGCGCGTGGTGATCGAACTGCGTCGTGGCGAAGTGCCGGACGTGGTGCTGAACAACCTGTACGCCCAGACCCAGATGCAGAGCGTGTTCGGTATCAACGTCGTGGCGCTGGTCGACGGTCAGCCGAAGATCATGAACCTCAAGGACATGCTCGAGGTGTTCATCCGTCACCGCCGCGAAGTGGTGACTCGTCGTACCGTCTACGAGCTGCGCAAGGCGCGTGAGCGTGGCCACATCCTCGAAGGCCAGGCGGTGGCTCTGTCCAACATCGATCCAGTGATCGAGCTGATCAAGGCCTCGCCAACTCCTGCCGAGGCCAAGGAGCGCCTGATTGCCACGGCCTGGGAATCGTCCGCCGTGGAGGCCATGGTCGAGCGCGCCGGTGCCGACTCCTGCCGTCCTGAAGGTCTGGATGCACAGTTCGGCCTGCGCGACGGCAAGTACTACCTGTCGCCGGAACAGGCCCAGGCCATCCTCGAGCTGCGTCTGCACCGCCTGACCGGTCTGGAGCACGAGAAGCTGCTGGCCGAGTACCAGGAAATCCTCAGCCTGATCGGCGAGCTGATCCGCATCCTGACCAGCCCCGAGCGCTTGATGGAAGTCATCCGCGAGGAGCTGGAGAAGGTCAAGGCCGAGTTCGGCGATGCCCGTCGCACCGAGATCGTCGCCTCGCGCCTGGATCTGACCATTGCCGACCTGATCACCGAAGAAGAGCGCGTCGTCACCATCTCCCACGGTGGCTACGCGAAGAGTCAGCCGCTGGCCGCCTACGAGGCGCAGCGCCGTGGTGGCAAGGGCAAGTCGGCCACCGGGGTGAAAGACGAGGACTACGTCGAGCACCTGCTGGTCGCCAACAGTCACGCGACCCTGCTGCTGTTCTCCAGCAAGGGCAAGGTGTACTGGTTGCGTACCTTCGAGATTCCCGAGGCTTCGCGCGCCGCGCGCGGTCGTCCGCTGGTCAACCTGTTGCCGCTGGATGAGGGCGAGCGCATCACCGCGATGCTGCAGATCGACCTCGAAGCGCTGCAGCAGAGCGCCGGTGCCGACGAAGACCTGGACGACGACGGTGTGGTGATCGAAGGCGAAGCCGTTGAAGTGGTCGAGGCAGAGGAAGTCGAAGAAGTCGAGGGTGAAACCCCTGAGCTGGTCGCCGAAGCGACTGGCGCCTTCATTTTCATGGCCACCGCATTCGGTACCGTGAAGAAGACCCCGCTGGTGCAGTTCAGCCGTCCGCGCAGCGCCGGTCTGATCGCCCTGAAGCTGGAAGAGGGCGACACCCTGATCGCTGCCGCCATTACCGACGGCGCCAAGGAAGTCATGCTGTTCTCCGATGCCGGCAAGGTGCTGCGCTTCGCCGAGAGCAAGGTGCGCACCATGGGTCGTACCGCCCGCGGTGTGCGCGGTATGCGCCTGGGCAAGGATCAGCAACTGATCTCCATGCTGATTCCTGAGTCCGGTGCGCAGATCCTCACCGCTTCCGAGCGTGGCTTTGGCAAGCGTACCGGCCTGGGCAAGTTCCCGCGTCGCGGTCGTGGTGGTCAGGGCGTGATCGCCATGGTCACCAGCGAGCGTAACGGCAAGCTGGTCGGCGCCATCCAGGTGCAGGACGGCGAGGAAATCATGCTGATTTCCGACCAGGGCACTCTGGTGCGTACCCGTGTCGACGAAGTCTCCAGCTCGGGTCGTAATACTCAGGGTGTGACCCTGATCAAGCTGGCCAAGGACGAAACCCTGGTTGGCCTGGAGCGTGTGCAGGAGCCGACTGCGGTGGAAGAAGACGAGCTGGTCGAAGGCGAAGAGGGCGCTGAAGTCGCCGAAAGCGCCGAAGCACCAGTCGCCGACGCCGAGGAAGGCGGCGAGGAATAAAGTCGGGCTCCGTGGGAGGGGCTTTAGCCGCGACGGTCGCCGCTAAAGCACCTCCCGCAGGGCGTAGGGTGGGTTGAGCGCAGCGATACCCATCGGCAAGCAGTGTGGACATGCCATCGCCTGGTGGTGGCGTTCTGTGAATCTGAGAGAGACAGACGTGAGCAAGCGAGCTTTTAACTTCTGCGCCGGCCCGGCCGCGCTGCCGACCGCTGTACTGCAACGCGCCCAGGCCGAGATGCTCGACTGGCAAGGCAAGGGCCTCTCGGTGATGGAGATGAGCCATCGCAGCGACGAGTACGTGGCCATCGCCAGCCAGGCCGAGCAGGATCTACGTGATCTGCTCGCTGTGCCCAACGACTACAAGGTGCTGTTCCTGCAGGGCGGTGCCAGCCAGCAGTTCGCCGAGATTCCGCTGAACCTGCTGCCGGAAGACGGCGTGGCCGACTACGTCGAAACCGGCATTTGGTCGAAGAAGGCCATCGAAGAGGCGCGTCGTTACGGTGCCATCAACGTCGCCGCCAGTGCCAAGGCGCACGATTACTTTGCCATTCCCGGGCAGAACGACTGGCAGCTGTCGAAAGATGCCGCCTACGTGCATTACTGCAGCAACGAAACCATCGGCGGCCTGCAGTTCGACTGGGTGCCGCAGGTCGGCGATATCCCGCTGGTGGCGGACATGTCCTCGGACATCCTCTCGCGCTCGCTGGATGTGTCGCAGTTCGGTCTGATCTACGCCGGTGCGCAGAAGAATATCGGCCCGAGCGGCCTGGTGGTGGTGATCGTCCGTGAAGATCTGCTCGGTCGCGCCCGTTCCAGCTGCCCGACCATGCTCGATTACAAGATCTCCGCCGATAACGGTTCGATGTACAACACCCCGGCGACCTATTCCTGGTACCTGTCCGGCCTGGTCTTCCAGTGGCTGAAGGAGCAGGGCGGCGTCGAGGCCATGGAACGCATCAACCGCGCCAAGAAGGACCTGCTGTACAAGGCCATCGATGACAGCGACTTCTACAGCAACCCCATCGCCCATAACGCGCGCTCCTGGATGAACGTGCCGTTCCGCCTGGCTGACGAGAAGCTGGACAAGGCTTTCCTGGCTGGCGCCGATGCGCGCGGTCTGCTCAACCTGAAAGGGCATCGTTCGGTCGGTGGCATGCGCGCCTCGATCTACAACGCTGTTGGCATGGATGCGGTCGAAGCGCTGGTGGCCTATATGGCCGAGTTCGAGAAGGAGCATGGCTAATGACGGATGTAATCTCCGAGCAGGAACTGCAAGCGCTGCGTGTGCGCATCGATAACCTCGACGAACGTATCCTCGAGCTGATCAGCGACCGTGCGCGCTGCGCTGAAGAAGTCGCCCGTGTGAAGATGAAGGAGTTGAAGGAGGGCGAGTCGCCCGTCTTCTATCGCCCCGAGCGCGAAGCTCAGGTGCTCAAACGCGTGATGGAGCGCAACAGAGGGCCGTTGGGCAATGAGGAAATGGCGCGGTTGTTCCGCGAAATCATGTCTTCCTGCCTGGCGCTGGAAAACCCGCTGAAAGTCGCTTATCTCGGTCCTGAAGGCACCTTCAGCCAGGCTGCGGCGATGAAGCACTTCGGTCACGCTGTGATCAGCGTGCCGATGGCGGCCATCGACGAAGTGTTCCGCGAGGTGGCTGCCGGTGCGGTCAACTTCGGCGTGGTGCCGGTGGAGAACTCCACCGAAGGCGCGATCAACCACACCCTCGACAGCTTCCTCGAGCACGACATGGTCATCTGCGGTGAGGTGGAGCTGCGCATTCACCATCATCTGCTGGTCGGTGAAACCACCAAGACCGACAAGATCACCCGCATCTACTCCCATGCCCAGTCGCTGGCGCAGTGCCGCAAGTGGTTGGACGCGCACTATCCGAACGTCGAGCGCGTGGCGGTTTCCAGCAACGCCGACGCGGCCAAGCGAGTAAAAAGCGAGTGGAACAGCGCTGCCATTGCCGGCGACATGGCGGCCAACCTGTACGGCCTGACCAAGCTGGCCGAGAAGATCGAGGATCGCCCGGACAACTCCACGCGCTTTCTCATCATCGGCAGCCAGGAAGTGCCGCCGACCGGCGACGACAAGACCTCGATCATCGTCTCCATGCGCAACAAACCGGGTGCGCTGCATGAGTTGTTGGTGCCGTTCCACAACAACGGTATCGACCTGACTCGCATCGAGACCCGCCCGTCGCGCAGCGGCAAGTGGACTTACGTGTTCTTCATCGACTTTGTCGGACATCACCGCGATCCGCTGATCAAGGATGTGCTGGAGAAGCTCGCGCAGGAGGCCGTGGCGTTGAAGGTGCTGGGGTCGTATCCGAAGGCGGTGCTTTGAGTGGAGCCTGGGCTTCAGGTGCCGCTGGGCTCCTCGCTTGTAGAGTGCAACCAACGGGCACTGAGCAAGCAGCAGGAGCCTTTCGTCATCTGGTTCACGGGGCTCAGTGGTGCGGGAAAGTCGACTCTGGCCGGAGCGCTGGAGCGCAGCCTGCAAGCCGAGGGTCGGCATACCTATCTACTCGATGGAGATCGTCTGCGTCTCGGTCTGAATCGTGATCTGGGTTTCTCCGAGCATGATCGGCAAGAGAATGTTCGTCGTGCTGGTGAGGTGGCGGCATTGATGGTCGATGCAGGTCTGGTCGTGCTGGCTGCGTTCATTTCGCCTTTTCGTGTTGATCGCGATGCTGTGCGTCAGTTGTTGCCCGGTCGATTCGTCGAGGTCTTCATTGATACGCCTCTGCACGTTTGCGAAGCCCGTGATCCGAAGGGACTTTACCGACGGGCACGGGCCGGCCTGATCAAGAACGTCACGGGGCTTGATTCTCCATTCGAGGCGCCGCAGGCTGCCGAATTGCGTTTCGATACCAGCAGCTGTTCGGTTGCAGAGGCCGTGCAGCAGATCCACGACTACCTCAGGAGCCGTCATGCCCTGTGATTTGGTCAAACGTATTGCGTTAGAGAAGAGCCTCCATTCATGAGTTGCGATTTCCTAGCCCTGGCTCAGCCAGGCGTGCAAAAGCTGTCCCCCTACGTGCCTGGCAAGCCAGTCGATGAACTGGCCCGTGAGCTGGGGCTCGATCCGGTCGGCATCGTCAAGCTGGCCAGCAACGAGAATCCGCTTGGCCCCAGTGACAAGGTGCTGGCAGCGATTCGTGCTGAACTGGACGAACTGACCCGCTACCCGGATGGCAATGGCTTCACTCTCAAGACTGCCTTGGCCGCTCGCTACGGCGTTGACACCGCGCAGGTGACCCTGGGCAATGGCTCCAACGACATCCTCGAGCTGGTTGCCCGTGCCTATCTGGCGCCCGGCCTCAACGCCGTGTTCAGCGACTACGCCTTCGCGGTATACCCCATCGCCACCCAGGCAGTCGGCGCGCAGGGCAAGATCGTGCCAGCCAAGGATTACGCTCACGACCTGCAGGCGATGCTTGCCGCCATCGACGACAACACCCGCGTCGTCTTCATCGCCAACCCCAACAACCCGACCGGCACCTGGTTCGGCCCGGATGCACTGGAGACCTTTCTGGCCAAGGTGCCGGAATCGGTGCTGGTAGTGCTGGACGAAGCCTATATCGAGTACGCCGAAGGCGACGAGCTGCCAGACGGTCTTGATTACCTGGCGCGCTATCCGAACCTGCTGGTCTCGCGCACCTTCTCCAAGGCCTACGGCCTGGCTTCGTTGCGTGTCGGCTATGCCATCAGCTCGCCGGCCATCGCCGATGTGCTCAACCGCGTGCGCCAGCCGTTCAACGTAAACAGCCTTGCGCTGGCCGCAGCCTGCGCTGCGCTGGCCGATGCCGATTACCTGGCCGAAAGTCGTCGCTTGAACGATGCCGGCATGCAGCAGCTGGAAGAGGGCTTGCGGGCCCTGGGCCTGAGCTGGATTGCCTCCAAGGGCAATTTCATCGCTGTTGATTTTGCTCGCGACACCGCCGCGATCAACCAGGCACTGCTGCGTGAAGGGGTGATCGTGCGGCCGATGGCCGGTTACCGCATGCCGAATTTCCTGCGCGTCTCCATCGGCCTGCCGAAAGAGAACGCGCGTTTCCTCGAGGCACTGGCCAAGGTGCTGTCGGCGTGACTGTCACTGCAGTGCAATCGAATACCCCTAAGATCGGCCGCCTGGTGGTGGTCGGCCTCGGCCTGATCGGTGGTTCCTTCGCCAAGGGGCTGCGTGGGCGCGGCCTGTGCCGGGAGGTCGTGGGGGTCGATCTGGACGCGGAATCGTGTCGCCTGGCGGTGCAGTTGGGCGTCGTCGATCGTTGCGAGAGCGACCTTGCAGCCGCCTGTCAGGGGGCTGATGTCATCCAGCTGGCAGTGCCTATCCTGGCCATGGAGAAGGTGCTTGCCCAGTTGGCCAGGATCGATCTCGGCAATGCCGTATTGACCGACGTCGGTAGTGCCAAGGGGAATGTCGTGCGTGCGGCGCGCCTGGCATTTTCCGGCAAGGCTGTGCGTCTGGTGCCCGGCCACCCCATTGCGGGCTCCGAGCAGAGCGGGGTAGAGGCGGCCAACGCGGAGCTGTTCCGTCGCCATAAGGTCATCCTGACGCCCAGTGAGCACAGCGATGAAGCGGCTGTGGCGCTGGTCGAAGGTTTGTGGCGCGAGCTGGGTGCGGATGTCGAGTCGATGGAGGTCGAACATCACGACCAGGTGCTCGCTGCCACCAGCCACCTGCCGCACCTGCTGGCCTTTACCCTGGTTGACTCGCTGGCCAAGCGCAGCGAGAACCTGGAAATTTTCCGTTATGCCGCTGGTGGTTTCCGCGACTTCACGCGGATCGCCGGCAGTGACCCGGTGATGTGGCACGATATCTTCCTCGCCAACCGCGAGGCCGTGCTACGCACACTGGATACGTTTCGCGACGACCTCGACGCCCTGCGCGACGCGGTCGACGCCGGGGATGGGCATCAACTGCTGGGCGTGTTCACGCGCGCCCGCGTGGCCCGCGAACATTTCAGCAAAATTCTGGCCCGCAGGGCCTATGTGGACGCTATGCACTCGACCGATCTGATTTTCCTGGCAAAACCTGGTAGCTCGCTGGCTGGACGTATCCGCGTACCGGGTGACAAATCCATCTCGCACCGCTCGATCATGCTGGGTTCGCTGGCTGAAGGTACCACCGAGGTCGAAGGCTTCCTCGAAGGCGAAGACGCCCTGGCCACGCTGCAAGCGTTCCGCGACATGGGCGTGGTCATCGAAGGCCCGCACCATGGTCGCGTGACCATCCACGGCGTCGGTCTGCATGGCCTGAAAGCCCCGGTTGGCCCGCTGTACATGGGTAACTCCGGCACCTCCATGCGCCTGCTCTCCGGTCTGCTGGCGGCGCAGCCGTTCGACACCACCCTCACCGGTGATGCTTCGCTGTCCAAGCGGCCGATGAATCGCGTGGCCAAGCCGCTGCGTGAAATGGGGGCGGTGATCGAGACTGGCCCGGAAGGTCGTCCGCCGCTCACCATCAAAGGTGGTCAGCGCCTGACCGGCATGGCCTACGAAATGCCCATGGCCAGCGCCCAGGTCAAATCCTGCCTGCTGTTGGCCGGCTTGTACGCAGCCGGTAGCACCTCGGTGACCGAGCCGGCGCCGACTCGTGATCACACCGAGCGCATGCTGCGCGGCTTCGGCTATCCGGTCAGCGTCGAAGGCAGCACTGCCAGCGTCGAGTCCGGCCACAAGCTGACCGCCACGCGCATCGAAGTACCGGCGGATATTTCCTCGGCGGCATTCTTCCTGGTCGCTGCCAGCATCGCTGAAGGCTCCGAACTGGTGCTCGAGCACGTTGGCATCAACCCGACCCGCACTGGTGTGATCGACATTCTCAAGCTGATGGGCGGCGACATCACCCTGGAAAATCAGCGTGAAGTCGGCGGTGAGCCAGTGGCTGACATTCGTGTGCGTGCGGCCAAGCTCAAGGGTATCGACATTCCGGAAGACCTGGTGCCGCTGGCCATCGATGAATTCCCGGTACTGTTCGTCGCCGCCGCCTGTGCTGAAGGTCGCACCGTGTTGCGCGGCGCCGAAGAGCTGCGGGTGAAAGAGTCCGATCGCATCCAGGTCATGGCTGACGGCCTGGTCGCGCTGGGTGTGAAGGCCGAGCCGACACCGGACGGCATCATCATCGAAGGCGGCGCCATCGGCGGCGGTGAAGTCTGGGCGCATGGCGATCACCGCATTGCCATGTCCTTCAGCGTCGCCTCGCTGCGCGCCAGTGCGCCGATCCGTATCCATGACTGCGCCAACGTCGCCACTTCCTTCCCCAACTTCCTCGCTCTGGCGGCCGAAGTCGGTATCAATGTGGCCGTAGAGGGCAACGCATGAGCGCCCCGGTAATCACCGTCGACGGGCCGAGCGGGTCGGGCAAGGGCACTCTTTGCGCGCTGCTGGCCAAACAGTTGGGCTGGAACCTGCTCGACTCCGGTGCGCTCTATCGCCTGCTGGCCTTCGCCGCTGGCAACCACGGCATCGATCTGACCAACGAAGAGTCGCTCAAGCAACTGGCCGCACATCTGGATGTGCAGTTCATCGACAAGCGCATCATCCTCGAAGGCGAAGAGGTGACCGACGCCATCCGTAACGAGCAGATAGGGGCGGGCGCGTCCATGGTCGCCTCGCTGCCTGCTGTGCGCGAAGCGCTGCTGCAGCGTCAGCGTGCGTTTCAGGAAATGCCCGGCCTGGTGGCAGACGGTCGCGACATGGGCACCGTGGTGTTCGCCGACGCGCCGCTGAAGATCTTTCTGACCGCCAGCGCCGAGGAACGTGCCCGTCGCCGTTACTTGCAGTTGAAGGCCAAGGGCGATGATGTTAATCTCGCGAGTCTTCTCGACGAGATACGGGCGCGCGACGAGCGCGATACCCAGCGCGCGGTGGCTCCGCTCAAGCCGGCAGCCGACGCAATCGTGCTGGATTCCACCGAGCTTTCCATCGAGCAGGTACTTGAACGAATTCTGAGCGAGGTCGCTGATCGCGATCTTGCCGGGTAGAGAGTCGCAGCTGCTATAAGCTGACGGACTCGCAAGGAGGCATACGGGAGACCAGTCCTTGTCCCGTAGGCCTCTTTTTACATGAACGAACCCACATGGTCTGGAATGTGGTTTGGGCGAATCCCCGCCCTTGATCAACAGGAATCAACATGAGCGAAAGCTTTGCAGAACTATTTGAAGAAAGCCTGAAAACCCTCGACATGCAACCGGGCGCCATCATCACCGGTATCGTGGTCGACATCGACGGTGACTGGGTTACTGTCCACGCCGGTCTGAAGTCCGAGGGCGTCATCCCGCTCGACCAGTTCTTCAACGAACAAGGCGAGCTGACCATCAAGGTCGGTGACGAAGTCCATGTCGCGCTGGACGCGGTTGAAGATGGCTTCGGTGAAACCAAGCTGTCCCGCGAGAAAGCCAAGCGCGCTGAGTCCTGGCTGGTTCTGGAAGCTGCGTTCAACGCTGAAGAAGTGGTCAAGGGCGTTATCAACGGTAAGGTCAAAGGCGGCTTCACTGTTGACGTCAACGGCATCCGCGCGTTCCTGCCGGGTTCCCTGGTTGACGTCCGTCCGGTGCGTGATACTACTCACCTGGAAGGCAAAGAGCTGGAATTCAAGGTCATCAAACTGGACCAGAAGCGCAACAACGTTGTCGTTTCCCGTCGCAGTGTCCTGGAAGCCGAGAACAGCGCCGAGCGCGAAGCTCTGCTGGAATCCCTGCAGGAAGGTCAGCAAGTCAAAGGTATCGTCAAGAACCTCACCGACTACGGTGCGTTCGTTGACCTGGGCGGCGTAGACGGCCTGCTGCACATCACCGACATGGCTTGGAAGCGTATCAAGCACCCGTCCGAGATCGTCAACGTTGGCGACGAGATCGACGTCAAGGTTCTGAAGTACGATCGCGAGCGTAACCGCGTATCCCTGGGGCTGAAGCAACTGGGCGAAGACCCATGGGTTGCCATCAAGGCTCGTTACCCGGAAAACACCCGTGTTGTTGCCCGCGTCACCAACCTCACCGACTACGGCTGCTTCGCCGAGCTGGAAGAGGGCGTGGAAGGCCTGGTACACGTTTCCGAAATGGACTGGACCAACAAGAACATCCACCCGTCGAAAGTCGTCAACGTCGGCGACGAAGTGGAAGTCATGGTTCTGGACATCGACGAAGAGCGTCGTCGTATCTCCCTGGGTATCAAGCAGTGCAAGACCAACCCGTGGGAAGACTTCTCCGGTCAGTTCAACAAGGGTGACAAGATCTCCGGCACCATCAAGTCGATCACCGATTTCGGTATCTTCATTGGTCTGGACGGCGGCATCGACGGCCTGGTTCACCTGTCCGACATCTCCTGGAACGAAGCCGGCGAAGAAGCCGTGCGTCGCTTCAAGAAGGGCGACGAGCTGGAAACCGTCATCCTGTCGGTTGACCCGGAGCGTGAGCGCATCTCCCTGGGCATCAAGCAGCTGGAAGACGATCCGTTCAGCAACTACGTCTCCATCAACGACAAGGGCACCATCGTCCGTGGCGTTGTGAAAGAAGTAGACGCCAAGGGCGCCATCATCGACCTGGGCAACGAGATCGAAGCTACCCTGAAAGCCTCCGAAATCAGCCGTGACCGCGTTGAAGACGCGCGCAACGTCCTGAAAGAAGGCGACGAAGTAGAAGCCAAGATCATCAGCGTCGACCGCAAGTCCCGCGTCATCAGTCTGTCCGTCAAGTCGAAAGACGTTGAAGACGAGAAAGACGCGATGAAGGAACTGCGTAACAAGCAAGACGTTGAAAGCACCGGCCCGACCACCATTGGTGATCTGATCCGTGCACAGATGGAAAACCAGAACTAAGTTCGGGTAATTCATCAAAAAAGGGCGGCCCTCGGGCCGCCCTTTTTCGTTTCCGTATCCCGTAGCGCCGCGCGCAGGCGATGTTTGGCTCTGGTAAGCAGTGCATCCCTCCATTGTCTGGGAGCCGTCATGGAGCGCTGCTGGTTGGGGAAAGCGCTGCTCGCGAAGCTTTTTGCCTGTCGTTGATCACTGGGTGTGCGGATGCGCTTTGGTTCGGCCGTCCAGGGGGGGGCTTGCCAGTCCCGGGGTCGACAAACCGTTTTATGTCTCCGATGTGAGCCTCTTGCGTGTCGTGTGGCGCGGTTCTGTCCTCAGATTGCGCTAACACCTTGTTTTTTAGGCTGTTCAAAAGCTGACCCGCGTGCTACAACCGAACCGTCGAGTCTTCTAGCCGCTTGAAAAAGAAGGGAAAACCATGACCAAGTCGGAGTTGATCGAAAGAATTGTCACTCATCAGGGTCAGCTGTCCTCCAAGGATGTCGAGTTAGCCATCAAGACCATGCTGGAGCAAATGTCCCAGGCGCTGGCCACGGGGGATCGCATCGAAATTCGCGGCTTTGGCAGCTTCTCGCTGCATTACCGCGCGCCGCGCGTTGGGCGCAACCCGAAAACCGGCCAATCTGTCCGCCTGGATGGCAAGTTCGTGCCGCATTTCAAGCCGGGTAAGGAGCTGCGTGACCGGGTCAATGAGGACGAGTGACTGTGTTTTTTTCTTCTCGCTGGTGCAATTCTCCTGATCAGGTGATCGCCTGGCGTCAATTTTTGTAATGCTTGCGAAATCATGGGAAACCGGCAAAAATGTGCGGGATTTCACATTATGCGTGTTTCCGCATTTCCAGCTGGTTCAGTTAATTACAATTTTCTGAACAGTTATCCGCACTACTGGGCTGAGTCCCTTTAAATTTCGCCAGCGTTAAGGGATTGACTCGTGCGGTACCCCTCCATTGTTCATGACGGCGCCATATCAGGCGTGACGGGCTCATGTCATCAGCTGCAAATGGGCGATGAGCATGCGCTACTGATTGACTGCGGCCTCTTCCAAGGTGCCGATACCTCTTCTGCGGGCCGGGCAGGCGCAGGCAGCCTCGCACCCGATTTCTCTCTGGACGGCAAGGCGCTGGTCGCAACCCATGCTCATGTCGGCCGCGTGGGTCGTATAGCCTACTTGCTTCAATCCGGCTTCAACGGCTCGATTTTCTGCAGCGAGTCGTCGGCCAGGTTGTTGCCCATTGTCCTCGAGGGGGCATTCAAGCTCGGTTCCAGCCGCGACCGGAAGCACATAGGGCGTGACCTAAAGCTGACCGAGCTGCGCATCGTCGCCTTAACGCAAACCGCCCAGCCCGCTATCGTTATCGCCGCTGGCAATGGAATGTGCTCAAGTGGGCGTATCGTCAATCAACTCAAAACCATGCAGGGTGGTGAGCGGCATGATGTGCTGTTCGTTGGCTGCCAGGCTGGCGGTGCGCCGGGTCGACAGATCCAGCACTTTGGCCCGCGTAGTGGCTATTTGGAATTTGACGGGCAGCGCTATGACATTCGGGCTCAGGTGCATACCATAGGTGGTTATTCTGCCCGTGCGGATCAGAAGGGGCTTGTTAGCTTTGTTACCAGAATGATGCACTGGCCGTCAGAGCTTCGTGTCGTGCATGGCGAGCTTGACGCCAAGCAGCAATTTACAACGGTTTTGTAGTAGTGCTACGGCACTACTGACAAGACTCTAAAGTCGTTATTTCGTAAAGTGTGTGATGGAGTGTAAGAGTGAAGGCTGATTCGCTGCAGGCGTATATCGATAAATTCAAAAGTCGGGATGCATTGATAGGGATCGTCGGTCTCGGTTATGTCGGCTTGCCATTGATGCTGCGTTATAACGCCATCGGTTTTCGCGTGCTCGGTATTGATATCGATACTGTCAAGGTAGATAAGCTCAATGCTGGTCAGAGTTACATTGAGCATATTGCCAGTGAACATATATCGAACGCGCGTGCGAGCGGTTTTGAGGCGACCTACGATTTTGCCCGAGCCAGTGAATGTGATGCATTGATTCTTTGTGTGCCGACTCCACTCAACAAGTATCGCGAGCCTGATATGAGCTTCGTGATCAATACGACGGACGCGATCACGCCTTACCTCCGCGCTGGTCAGGTAGTTTCGCTGGAAAGTACTACTTATCCCGGCACAACTGAAGAAGAATTGCTGCCGCGTGTCGAGTCGACAGGCCTGAAGGTCGGCGAGAGTATTTTTCTGATTTATTCGCCGGAACGTGAAGATCCGGGCAACCCCAATTTCGAAACACGGACCATTCCCAAGGTCATCGGTGGCCATACTCCGACATGTCTGGAAGTCGGTATTGCTCTTTACGAGCAGGCAATCGACCAAGTCGTGCCGGTTAGCTCAACTAAAGCTGCGGAAATGACCAAGTTGCTGGAAAATATTCACCGTGCGGTGAACATCGGCCTGGTCAATGAAATGAAAGTGGTCGCTGATCGCATGGGTATCGATATTTTCGAGGTGGTCGATGCAGCTGCGACCAAACCCTTTGGGTTCACGCCGTACTATCCCGGGCCGGGCCTGGGCGGGCACTGTATCCCGATCGATCCGTTCTATCTGACCTGGAAAGCGCGTGAGTACGGCTTGCATACCCGCTTTATCGAGCTATCAGGCGAGGTCAACCAAGCCATGCCCGAGTATGTGCTTGGCAAACTGATGGATGGATTGAATGATCGTGGGCAGGCACTCAAGGGTAGCCGTGTCCTGGTGTTGGGTATCGCCTACAAGAAGAACGTAGACGACATGCGTGAATCTCCCTCGGTGGAGATCATGGAACTCATTCAGGCCAAGGGCGGCATCGTTGCCTACAGCGACCCGCACGTGCCTTCGTTCCCGGAGATGCGCGAGCATCACTTCGACCTGAGCAGCGAGCCTCTGACCGCCGAGAACATCGCCAGCTTCGACGCCGTGGTTTTGGCCACCGACCATGAACGTTTCGATTACGAGCTGATCCGGTCTCAGGCGCGACTGATCGTCGATACCCGCGGGAAATATCGCATTCCGCATGCGAACATCATCAAGGCCTGATTCTGGTATGCAGGTCAGCGTGCGCGCTGTGCATGCCGGCCTGCTCCTCCATCGCGAGAAACAAACATGAAAAATTTCGCTCTGCTCGGCGCTGCCGGCTACATCGCTCCGCGCCATATGCGCGCCATCAAGGACACCGGCAACCAGCTGGTCTGTGCTTATGACATCAATGACTCGGTCGGTATCATCGACAGCATCTCGCCGCAGAGCGAGTTCTTCACCGAGTTCGAGCGGTTCCATGATTATGCTTCGCGCCTAAAGCGTGATCCGTCGACTACCCTCGATTACATCTCGATCTGCTCGCCGAACTATCTGCACCATCCGCACATCACGGCTGGCTTGCGTCTCGGTTGCGACGTCATCTGTGAAAAGCCGCTGGTGCCGACCACTGAACTGCTCGATGACCTTTCTCTGGTAGAGCGTGAAACGGGCAAGCGTCTCTACAACATTCTGCAGCTTAGGCATCACCAAGCCATCATTGATCTGAAAAAGCGCGTGAGCGCCGACGACAAAGCGCACAAGCACGAAGTCGAGCTGACCTACATTACCAGTCGCGGCAAGTGGTACATGGAAAGCTGGAAGGGCGATCCGCGCAAATCCTTTGGCGTCGCCACGAACATCGGTGTGCATTTCTTCGACATGCTGCATTTCATCTTTGGCGCGCTGCAGCGCAACGTGGTGCATTACGTCGATAACTACAAGGCCACCGGCTACCTGGAGTACGAAAATGCTCGCGTTCGCTGGTTCCTCTCCATCGATGCGAACGACCTGCCTGATGCGGTAAAGGGCAAGAAGCCGACTTACCGCTCTATCACCTGCGATGGTGTCGAGATCGAGTTTTCCGAGGGCTTTACTGACCTGCACACTGTCAGCTATCAAGCCATTCTCGATGGCAAAGGCTATGGGATCGAGGATGCTCGCCACTGCGTGGAAACCGTAGAAACCATCCGCACATTGGCCGCTACTCGTGCTCAGAGCGGTGAAGATCACCCGTTCCTTGCGCGCCTGCTGGGTTGAACCCTATGAGCCATTATCAGCATCCCAGCGCCATCGTCGATGAAGGCGCTCAGATCGGCGAGGGCTCGCGCGTCTGGCATTTCGTCCATGTATGCGCGGGAGCCCGAATCGGCAAAGGTGTATCTCTGGGGCAGAACGTATTCGTCGGCAACAAGGTGCTGATCGGCGATCACTGCAAGATCCAGAATAACGTCTCGGTGTACGACAACGTCACACTCGAGGAAGGCGTCTTCTGTGGCCCGAGCATGGTATTCACCAACGTCTACAACCCGCGGTCGCTGATCGAACGCAAGAGCGAATACCGTGACACATTGGTGAAGAAAGGCGCCACGCTGGGTGCCAACTGCACCATCGTCTGCGGCGTCACCATCGGGGAGTTCGCCTTCATCGGTGCAGGTGCGGTAGTCAACAAGGACGTTCTGGCCTATGCGCTGATGGTAGGTGTTCCTGCCCGCCATATAGGCTGGATGAGCGAGCATGGCGAGCAGCTGGATCTGCCGCTTACCGGGGAGGGGAGTGCACCATGCATTCACTCCGGGGAGCGCTATGTGCTCTGCGGCAATATTCTGAGCAAGGAGCAAGCCCAGTGATCGAGTTCATCGACCTCAAGACTCAGCAGGCACTGATCAAAGACAAGATCGACGCCAATATCCAGCGGGTGCTGGCCCATGGTCAGTATATTCTCGGCCCTGAAGTGGCCGAGTTGGAGGAGAAGCTGGCGGCCTTCGTGGGTGCCAAGTACTGCATCAGCGTGGCTAACGGCACCGATGCGTTGCAAATTGCGCAGATGGCGCTGGGCATCGGTCCGGGCGATGAAGTGATCACCCCGGGTTTCACCTACATCGCTACTGCAGAAACCGTCGCGTTGTTGGGGGCCAAGCCGGTATACGTGGACGTCGATCCGCGCACCTACAACCTGGACCCGCAATTGCTCGAGGCCGCTATCACGCCGCGTACCAAAGCGATCATTCCCGTTTCGCTGTATGGCCAATGCGCTGACTTCGATGCAATCAACGCCATCGCTGCCCGGCATGGCATCCCCGTGATCGAGGACGCTGCACAAAGCTTCGGTGCTACGTACAAGGGGAAGCGTTCCTGCAACCTGACCACTATTGCCTGCACCAGTTTCTTCCCCAGCAAACCCCTTGGTTGCTATGGCGATGGCGGAGCGATTTTCACCAATGATGACGAGTTGGCCAAAGTAATGCGCCAGATCGCACGTCATGGACAGGATCGTCGCTATCACCATATTCGTGTGGGGGTGAACAGCCGACTCGATACCCTGCAGGCCGCCATCCTGTTACCCAAGCTAGAAATCTTCTCGCGTGAGCTGGAGCTTCGCGAGCAGGTATCTCAAAGCTACTCTCGGCTGCTGCAAGAGGCTGGTATTGCGGCACCCTTCATCGAGGCGCACAACTTCAGTGCCTGGGCTCAATACACGGTACAGATCGCAAATCGTGAGCAGGTTCAGGAGCGCCTCAAGGCTGCCAGTATCCCTACGGCTGTACACTATCCGATCCCGCTCAACCGCCAGCCTGCGGTCAAGGATGATGCCGTCCGTTTGCCGGTTGGCGAAGCCCTTGCCCAGCGGGTCATGAGCCTGCCTCTGCATCCCTATCTCGATGACGCCTCGCGGCGTTTCATCATCCAAACATTGCAAGAGAGTCTGGACGCATGACTTGTAAGATCGTCACCATCGTGGGTGCACGCCCACAATTCATCAAGGCTGCGGCTATTTCGCGAGAGATTCTAAAGCATCCTGGGGCCCTCGAAGAGGTCATGGTACATACCGGTCAGCATTACGACCCGAACATGTCCCAGGTTTTCTTCGACGAGCTGGAAATCCCGGCGCCGCGCTATAACCTGGAGGTCTCAGGGGGCGGCCATGGTGCTATGACCGGGCGGATGCTTGAAGGTATCGAGCACATTCTGCTCGACGAGAAGCCGGACTGGGTGCTGATCTACGGCGATACCAACTCTACCTTGGCAGGTGCCCTGGCTGCGGCAAAGCTGCACATTCCTGTCGCACATGTAGAGGCCGGCCTACGCTCCTTCAACATGCGCATGCCGGAGGAAGTCAATCGTATTCTTTCCGATCGTGTGTCCAGCCTGCTTCTTTGTCCGACCGAGGTAGCGGTGCGCAACCTGGCACGAGAGGGGATTAGTCAGGGGGTGCACAACGTAGGTGACGTCATGTACGACGTAGCGCTCTATTATCGTGAAAGGGCGCGCGCCAACAGTCGTATTCTGCAGACGCTCGGTTTGGTGGAAAAGGGCTACGCTTTGGCGACCTGTCATCGTGCTGAGAATACCGATGATTTCGCCCGGCTGGAGGGCATCGTCTCCGCTTTGGCTGAAATCGCGCGCGATATCCCTGTCGTACTGCCGTTGCACCCTCGCACCAAAAAACTCCTTGAGCAATATGGACTGGAACGCTATCTGGCGAACCTGACAGTCGTAGAGCCTCTACCGTTTCTGGACATGGTGGCGCTTGAGCAGGCGGCCAAGGTGATCCTGACCGACTCTGGCGGAGTACAGAAGGAAGCCTTTTTCTATCAGGTGCCCTGCATCACGTTGCGTGACGAGACAGAGTGGGTGGAAACGGTGGAGTTGGGCTGGAATCAACTGGTAGGGGCTAGCCGTTCTGCGATTCTCCAGTCTTATGCAAGCCTTGCCGACGCCCCGGTGGGGGACCATGGCACTCCCTACGGTAAAGGCTTTGCCAGCCGCTTGATTCTCGAAGAACTCACGAGATTTTCTTGAGATGAATGTTCTGGTCAGTCTGATCAAGCATCGCCATGTTCTTTACTCGACCGTGGCGCAGGGGCTGAAGAAAAGAACCAGTGGCAATGTATTGGGCGCGCTATGGCTTTTGCTCTATCCGCTCCTGTTCCTCGGGATGTATAGCCTGGTCTTCGTGCAGATATTGCAAGTGCGAATTCCGGGTTTGGGTACCTCGGACTACATTCTCGTTGTGTTTTCCGGGTTGGTGCCTTTCTTGGCGTTCGCAGAGGCCTTTGGAGCGGGTACGGTGAGCATTGTCGGCAACCGTGATCTGCTGATGAACACTCTGTTCCCCATTGAACTGGTCGTGGCTCGTGAGGTTCTCATCGGCCACACCACGATGGGTATGGGCATGCTCCTGCTGTGGGGGGCGGTTCTGCATTTCCATTCGCTGCACTGGACGCACCTGCTGGTGCCACTGATCTATCTGCTCCAGATCATGATGGTGCTGGGGCTGGTCTGGATCACCGCGAGTCTGACGGTATTCTTCCGCGACTTTCAGCAGGCCATCCCGATTTTGGTGCTGTTTCTGATGATGATCTCGCCGATCGGTTACACCTCCGAAATGGTTCCTGAGGGCTTGCAGGGCGTCCTGTTCTTCAATCCTTTAGCCTGGCTGATGGAGCTCTATCGCGCATGCCTGATGAAAGGGGTGGTACCTCTGGAACAGCTGGGACTGTTCACGTTGTTTGCCTGCACCTTATTCGCTCTCGGCGGAGCGCTGGTTCTTCGACTCAAGCCGCTGTTTGCCGACTATGTCTGATTTAGCGATTTCCCTTCGCGGGGTAAGCAAGGTATTTCGACGTTTCCAGCACCCCGGTTGGCGTGCGCTCGATGCGCTCGGTTGGCCTGTGTCGCACAAGCGCTATGACTTATTTCAGGCACTTTTCGATGTAAACCTCGACATTGCTCGCGGTGAGAAGGTCGCGCTGATCGGTCGAAACGGTGCCGGCAAGAGCACTCTATTGCGCCTTATTTCCGGTCAGATGCGTGCAGACAGTGGTCAGATCGTCGTGAATGGTCAGGTACAGGCGCTGATGACCTTGGGAACCGGATTTCATCCGGATTTCACGGGAATCGAGAACATCCGCTCTGCACTGGCTTATCAGGGCGTCAGCCCTTCACGAATGGACGATTGTGTTGAGGAAATAGCTGATTTCACAGAGCTGGACACGTTTTTGCAGCGGCCCGTGAAAGAGTATTCGGCGGGCATGTATGCGCGCTTAGCCTTTGCAGTGGCGACCACCATTACCCCTGAGGTGCTGATCATTGACGAGATTCTGGGCGCAGGCGATGCCTATTTTCTCGGGAAATGCATCCAGCGAATGAAAGCGCTGACCAGTCAGGGGGCGACAATTCTGTTCGTCTCACATGACATCAGCTCAGTTCAAATGCTGTGTGATCGCGGTATCTGGCTGGAAGGGGGGCGGATTCGCCAGGATGGGCGTCTTTTGCCGGTAAGCAAAGCCTACCTGGCCAGCGTACGAGAGGAGGAGGAGCGGCGTGTTCGTGCCAAGAGTATGTCGCTGACGCGTGGTCAGTTGTCTGTTCTGACGGCAGATGGAACACAAAGCAGCCTGTTGCGCCTGACCGGAGCAGATGGGATTCCACCCTCAGAGCCGCTGCTGGTTCGCGCAATTCGATACGGAGACGCTCAGGGAGAGCTTGGTTGTATCGATATGGATGGAGGTCAGGCCAGTGGTTCCTGCCTGATAGTCGATGAGCAGTTTATGAACTGGAAGCGTATCGACCAGGCTTGCTGGGCATTCGGTGACTACGGTGGGCGTTATCAACATGCGCCGCTACAGATAGCGTGGCCAAACGGCATTCCTGATGGCGCTTGGGTGCAGCTGGAGGTACGGGGTGGCGCAGGTAAGCCCATCTCGCTCGAGCAGTATGACTCTGCGCAGGAGCAATACTGCACTTTGGCCGAAATCAACGGTGACAATGCGCAAGAATGGCAGAGCGTACGTGCTCCATTGCAGACGGATGCTGCTCTTGCTCAAAGCAAGTCGGCCGCAGTGCTGGCAGACTTGCAGGAACTCGGTAGTGACGACCGCTACGGTAGTGGCGAAGCACGCATCACCGGCTTGGGATTCTTCGATGAAGAAGGCGCGCGGCGCCATACCCTGATCAGCGGTGAGCCGGCATTTGCGGTGATCGCATTCGAGGCGAACCAGCCTGTATTGGACCCTGTGCCGGTGATGGCAATTTATCGTCCGGACGGAACCTGTGCGATGCAGGTCATTGCCAGCATGAGTGGCCACCGTTTCGATCGTCTTGAGGGAAAAGGAGGTATTCGTATCGACTTTTCCCCTCTTCTGCTCGGGCCGGGTGACTATCTGGTGTCGATCGCTCTGTTTCGTGAGCTGAATCTGGCCTCTTCGGTGGAGCCAGCTTCCTACGATCTCCATGACCGCTGCCATGCATTGAAGGTTCTACCGCCGCCGGGGATCCATGTGCAGATCGGTGTGGTCAATCAACCTGCCCAATGGGGGCTGATCCGGTGAGCCAGGACATACGTCTCTACAATGCTGCGCAGATCTGGGATCAACCTCTGCAGTTGGGCCAGCGCAACCTCCTGCAGGCCATTCGCGATTTTCTGCCGAAGAACGTCCACTCCTTGCTTGATGTCGGCTGTGGAGATGGCAAGTTGACATCCAAGCTGCTGGAGTCGGAAGCGCTGACTATCGTGGGTCTCGATAGCAGCGAAGAGGCTCTTTCACGCCTGCCTTTCCCAGGTGTGCGAGGCGATGCGCAGGCTCTGCCGTTCCCGGAGGGAGCGTTTGACGCGGCCATGAGCACCGATGCTCTCGAGCATATGCCCGATGATGAGGAGGTGGCTGCATGGAATGAGCTGTTCCGTGTGGCTTCCAAGGCCGTCATCGTGGCTGTGCCGTTTCGGGAGGAGTTGCTGGATGCTTCGGCTTGTTGTTCATCATGCGGTTACCGCTATCACGTCAACTGGCACCAACGTAGTTATGACCTGAACGATCTCTGGCGGCGGGCCCCCGAGGGCTGGAGCATTCGTGCCACCGTTCTTGCCGGGGAGCCTTGGAACGCTATGCTCCCGCCGGAGACGAGGTTGCGCCGTTATGCGCTGAATGAGTGGGCGGGCTGGGAGTTGGCAATGTGCCCTAGCTGCGGAGCCGCTGGTCAGGCGGCGCCTGCCCTTGAACCGTTGCCGACTCTCCTGGCTGCAAGCCTGGCCGAACAGCTCTATCCCGAGCTTGCAAAACGCCGATACTGCCGAAGCCATAGCGAGATACTCGTCGTTTTCCAGCGAGAAGGGTGCGTGCTGGAAATCGCCCCACCTCCGGCTGCGGAGCAGCGCGAGCAACTGGCTACTTGTGTGGATTTTACCCGGCAGCCCGCTGCGCTCGATTTGCAATCATTTTGTCAGGTTGCTCAACACGTGGCGGCAAGTGACGGGGGCTGGCGTATCCAGTTTCCGCTTTACGAGCCTGCTCCGTTGCTTGAGGTGTGCCGCCTACCTGGCTCTCGGGAGGCGTTGCATCTCGTCCTGGAGGACGCAATCGGATGCCTGTACGAGGGGTGCGTCCTTGCAGAGGGTGTAGATCGTCAGCTTCACGAGCTGCCCCGTCAGCCTTTTGCGGGCTACTACGGCATTCTCGCGTCCTGCTCCGCAGATGAGCCTTTCGCTTCCATACGCCTGGGACAGGGCCCTGCTTTCCAGCGCTTGCAGGTCCCAGCCTCTCAGGAGGCGGCGTATATGGAACTGCAGCACAGCGCCAGCCCGTTGTTCATCCAGGTTAGTCAGCCGCTCTGGTTCGACTCGGCGAGCCTGGAATGCGACGACCAATCGCTGCGGCCTGAACCGGAACGCGTGCTGAGGGGCATACAAGAGAGTTTGGAAAGAATGTTGCCTCATCTGGCCTCACATGGCAGCGACTCGCCTCCGAGGTTGGTGCAGGAAGTCAACCAGTTACAGGTGCACATCCAGAATCTCAACGGAGAGCGCGAAGGACTGCTGGAGCGAGCCCGGGAAGCCGACAGGCTTGCCGTCGATAAGCAGAACCTCGTGGGGGAGCGTGATGCCTTGCTTGAGCGTGCCAGGGAGGCGGATCAGCTTGCAGTGGAAAGGCAGAACCTGGTGGCGGAGCGTGATGCCTTGCTTGAGCGTGCCAGGGAAGCGGATCAGCTTGCAGTGGAAAGGCAGAACCTGGTGGCGGAGCGTGATGCCTTGCTTGAGCGTGCCAGGGAAGCGGATCAGCTTGCAGTGGAAAGGCAGAATCTGGTGGCGGAGCGCGATGCCTTGCTTGAACGTGCCAGGGAGATGGATCAGCTTGCAGTGGAAAACCAGAATCTCCTGGCAGAGCGCGCCGTGCTTCTCTTGCGTGCTGCGGAGACGGATCAACTGGCAGTAGACAAGCAGAACCTGCTTGCCGAGCGCGACGCGCTGCTGCAGAAGGCGTATCTGGTCGAAAGCCAGGCAGTGCGTTTGCAGAACCTGGAGGTTGAACTTGAGATCCTGCATGCCAGGGTAACCGAGGCTGACAGGTTGTCGGTCGAGCATCAGAACCTGACGGCAGGACATGACGCTCTGCTGCAAAAGGCGCTATTGGTAGATGTGCAGGCCGTGAAGTTACAAAACCTGGCTGCTGAGCGCGATACCTTCTCAGAACAGGCAGCGCTTGCGGAGCAGCGATTAACCGAGCTTTCTTTCCAAAAGCAAGAACAAGATGCGTTGCAAGAGCAACTGCGAAACCGTCTGAGGGAGGCGGAAGAAGCACTGCGTACCAAACAAAACCAACAAGATCTGTATGAAGCAGAAAAGCAATCACTGGAAGATGAATTGCGTGCCTGCAGAACACAATTAGAAAAGTTAAGCCAACACTTCGAGAACCGGCTAGGAGCCATTACCAGGCGCTTGATGAAAGCACTGGTAAAAGATAAGTAGGAGAGCCTTATGGCTTGTGTATTGATGCTCTGCCACGACCAGCACCTCGACCGCCGTGTCGTGGCGCAAGCTGTTACCCTTATTCGAGAAGGCCATTCCGTACATTTGCTGGCCCTTTCGTTCGACGCTCAGACCACCCATGAGCTGATGCCGGAAGGCATCCAGTTAACACGAATCGGGTTGAACCACATTATTCCGGAAAACCCCATATACAAGGGGTACATCAAGCGCCAGCACAAGTTGAACGACATCTTGAATTGGATGACGAATCGCTACGTGCGCAGACAGAGGGTATTTCAGCGCCTATTCAACTATGCGAGCCAATTGAACTGGCAGCTCTATAAGGTTTTGCTTCTGGCTCGTTATCACAATCGTTCTCTGCACGATCCCTTGCCCTTTCGCCAGGCATTTGTCAGCCATGGCATCGAATACCCCTGTGATCTGGTACAGGTTCACGACCTGCCAGCCCTCGAGGCAGGGAGCGAACTGGCCGGTCTATGGAAAGTGCCACTGGTTTACGACGCCCACGAACTGTATCCGGAGCAGAAGTCCTTCTCGCGAGCGCAGCGCAATATATGCTCGAAGGCTGAGCGGCGCCTGATCAAGAATGCCGATCTTGTCTTTGCGGTGAACCAGTCCATTGGCGAGGAAATGTCTCGACGTTACCAAATCCCGCAACCGGTGACCCTGCTTAACGCGATCGATCCGCCCTCAGAGTTCGACCCGGAAGCACGTTACGACCTGTTGCGCGAAAGGCTGGGTCTATCGGCGCAACGGCGAATTCTATTGTTCCAGGGTGGTTTTGCCCCTCACCGTAATCTTGAGGTGCTGATAGAGGCCATGACGCACGTTCGGTCTGCCGATGTCGATCTGGTGATGATGGGGTTTGGCACTTTTGGGGAGGTGCTGAAAGAAAAAGCTGCGCGGCTCGGTTTGTTGGGAACACGTGTCCACTTCCTTCCAGCTGTGCCGCAAGCTGAGCTTTTGCAACACAGTGCCTCGGCCGACGTCGGGATAATTCCGTATCCACATGTGGATCTGAATTCCTATTACTGTACACCGAATAAACTGTTTGAGTTTATACAGGCTGGTCTGCCGATACTGGCGAATGACTCTCCAGAGCTAAACCGCTTTGTAAAAGATAATGATTTTGGATACTCGGCAAGGATGGATAATCCGAAAAGGATGGCGCTGGCAATTGATGAGGTTTTTTGTGCTGCGGACGCTGCGCGTTGGCGTATGAATCTTTCCCTGAAAAGAGAAGATTTAGCCTGGAAGAAGCAAGGAGGAGTTTATATCTCCTCGATCAATACTGTTCTTGCAGAATTTGCTTGAGCATGCGCTGTTCACGGGGCTTGTGAAAATCGGACGTTTTTTGATGCGTTTCTATTGGTGTTTATTTACGGTCAGATCTCGAATATGGCTATTGTTGCTGTCGTTGGGAGTGGCCCCGTTCGCATGGGGGGATAGTGTTCAGCCCAATGCTGAGTATGACTCCAGGCTGGTGCTCAGTCATTTCAATGCTGACCACCCGGGGCGTGGCGTGGATTCTTATGATCATCAGGTCTTGGACCACGCTATGGGGTATGCGCTCTATGCGGCGGCTCAGGTTCTAAATAAAGATTATCGCAAGGCTGAAGTGGCTCTGGAGTGGCTGGCTACGAATAGTAACGAGGGTATCGGATGGGGCTTGCCATTTGAATGGGATGCCTTTTCGGATGGCAGTGTGAACTCGCGAAATACAGTCTATGGCATTACAGTCGCATGGGGGGTCAAGGCTCTCTTGGATTTTACTGAGGGAACCGGTTCTGACAAGTACGTTTGGCTGATTGAGTCGGTGCTTGATTATTATATGGGCAGCTTTTCCGTTACGCCGGCTGGGGGGTATTTCTGGTATTCGGATAGTGGTTCAGATGACAAGAATGTCCATAATGTTTCTGCGATGCTTGCAGGTCAGTACGCGCGGGCGGGAAAGTTGTTAAATAAAAAAGCATATGCTGAACTTTCTGCTCTTGCGTTTCGAGGCGTCTGGGGGGCGCGTCATGATGATGGGAAAGGGATGCATTGGAGGTACAGTGATTTTTCCAACAGGCCAAATGATTCTGTGCATGCTGCCTATGTTGTTTATGGGTTGTCTGTCTATTCGCAAGTGGTGGGCGAAAAATTAGACCTTGAACGGGCCTGTGAGTATCTTCTTGGCTTTGTATCGAATGGCGTGGCTTTCGAATATAACCATCTTGAATCCTTAGCCCCCTCGCTGTCGTCACGGAGGGCGAGGTCTTGGGGGGTGGGTATGATGATATTCGTTTTGTCTGATCAGGGCCGCCTCAATGATGCAGATCGATTTATAAAAGTATTGCCTGATTATGACTATGGTGGAGGGGTCTTCGGGTTGAATGTGGGTGAAAGGGTTTTTTTTCCTCGGGTACAAGGGCATATTGCGCTGGGCATTGCACGGCGTGAACGCAGTGTATTAGGCTTTTAGTGTTGGATATTTTTATGCTTAGGTTTGTTTTTGTTGTTACGGTTTTCATTTCAAATATTTCCTGTGCGCTTTCTGATGGGCGCGCACCTATGCCTCTTCCTGAGTCTCGCGCAGAAATATATGCGTACTACAAGTTGGGCTGGCTTGCGGATGGGTATCCGGGGAAGTATACCGATAACGGATTGGTTGCTCATCCTATTTACGGTACGTATGTGATTTATGATTATCTTAGAGAATATAAGAGGACTGCTGACTCTCGTTATCTTGATGCTGCTGCCAGTGTTGCTAGAGCCGGGGCGAGCAGGATGGAGGATGTTGGCGATGCATTGGTTTTTTATTATCGCCCGGAATCCGGTCTCACACCACTGCCTGATAAGTTCTACAGCGCCTTAACCCAGTCTCGTTGGCTTGATGCTTTTAGTAAAATATATGAGCTGAATGGTGATTTGTACTTTAGAGATATGGCCGATAAGGTTTTCTTGAGCCTTAGTATTCCTGTCGATCAAGGTGGAGTTCTAAAAGAGGTTCAAGGGGGCGTTTCTATCGAGGAGTATCCCCATAAGGTTCCGCTGTATACGTTGAATGGTTGGCTTACGGCGTTAAATATTATAATTGAATATGCTGAACGAAGTGGAAACTTAAATGCGCGTGGGTTGATTGATGGGAATTTGCATGCGCTGAGAAAAATGTTGCCTCTGTACGATTTGCCTGCGCTTTCAAATAGTCGATATCAGTTGGCTAATGTGGCGAAAATAAAATTTACAGGTGTCAAGGTTGTCGATGTGAAAGTTGAAATCCCTGGGGAGGGGGTTTTTCCGCTGGATGATGTACAGGGCGTGGGGCGGCAGTGGAGTAATTACTTATATCCGCTGTCTGGAGCGCAGGGTCTCCATGCTGTTCTTGGGTATGTTTCTGCCCCGCAGCCAAATGTGTTGCATATTACCACTGCGTCTGATGGGGTTCTAAATGTTGATATGGGTGGGTCTTCTTATAATCCCTTAGTTACATCTCTTGCGGTTAGGCAGTGGGATAGGGTTGGCAGTTTCTCAGTTGTCGGGAATAAGGTTGCTGTGTCCCTTCCGTGGAGCAAGGCATATCTGGTTGCGTATCCTACTGCGTTCACGAAAAAAATTGGCGATAAAAAATACAATGTATATCATTTTATACATATTAATGAGTTGATGAAGCTTTATAGGTATACAGGGGATGATGTTTTTAAGGAGTATGCAGAGCGTTGGAGGGGGTATGTTGCGAGCTGGAAATCGATTGATGCCTATCGTGTGCCGGGTGTATCTTTGGAGTCATATCGGCCGTAGTTTTAACTGTTCTGTCTAGGGTTCTGGAGAGTGTTTTGAAACGATATATTCTTCTTGTGCTTCTGTTCCTGGTTGGTGTTGGGGTGGTGAGTGGTATTTATTTCCAGTCCCTGCATCAGGATGGTTCTGTCTTTAATTTGCAGCAGCCTGTTGATTTTTATTCTTGTAATGATTCTCGGTATTATTCTGGACATGGTGTGGAGGCGCTTGATACTGCAAGTCTGAATGACTATGTGGCGGCAGTAAATGCGCAGGGCTCCAGCTTTTGTTTCAATGTTGCTGATGCCTCTCAGCTTGGTAGTTTGAAACTTGTGTGGTATTCACAGGCAGAGGCGCCACGTTCTATCGAGGTTTTAGGTCTTGTGGAGGGGGAAGATGAAGCCTCAGGCGAGGTTCTCTGGGCTAAGGAAAAGCCTGTTACTGTGAAGTCTTTGTCTGGGTTTTTCTATTCGGAAATTAATTTTGATTCGCCTTCGCGGTTTTCCAGGTTTCGTGTGAATTATGTGTCGGGTGCTGGGCAGGACCGGTTGCTGCTTCGGGCGGCTGCCCCATTTTTTAAAATCTCTGTTGATGAGGATGTTGCTTCGCTTTTAAGTGATATCCATCGTGTGTCTGTGATTGCGCCTTATGGGATTGGGGTGGCCGAAACAGATGCAAGAGATGTTGATGCCCTGGTCTCGGGCTTGAAGTCTGCAAGCTCTCTGCATTGTGGGAATTACAGTTATATATTCGCGCATGGCATAGAGAGTGAATATGACTGGACTGCGGTCGGTGCGCTTTCCAATTTAAAGGCTGCTCACACTGTTGTGGAGGTTGACTATCCTGCAGGCAAATATACAGCAGACCCAACGCTGGGGGCCTTGTATTTTTGCTCTTATTCATCTATGCAGGCCGGGACGTGCGATTTTTCCAAGGCTATATATACGGACACATATAATCCGATTTTGTGGCGGTACAAGGGTGCTGATTTTTATCCGGGAGCAACTATTCAAAGTACTTATTCTGGTATTCAGGATTACTTTAATGCGTACCGAAAATTGGATGGTAAATAGTTTGGGGTTGGTATGTGCGGTTTAGCAGGTGTTGTATCTGGCTTTGGCGTTAAGCAAGAAATTTCTGATGGGCTAAGGAATATGCTGGCAGTCATCCGTCACCGCGGCCCCGATGGTGAAGGGGTTTGGCTGGATGAGCGCCGTCCTGTTGGGTTGGGGCATGTACGCCTGGCTATTATTGATCCGGAGCACGGCAAGCAACCGATGGTGACCGAGGACGGCCGCTATATCGTGGTGTTCAATGGTGCCATCTATAACTACTTGGAGTTGCGGCGCGAGCTGGTAGGCAAGGGGCATCCGCTTCATAGCTACTCAGACACCGAGGTGTTGCTCTACGCCTATCGGGAGTGGGGCGAGAGCTTCGTCGATCGATTGGTCGGCATGTTCGCGTTCGCGATCTGGGACAAGCATGATCAGAAACTGTTCTGTGCACGTGATCGCATTGGTATCAAACCGTTCTATTACCACTTTGATGGGCAGCGCCTGTTGTTCGCCTCAGAGATCAAAGCGATTCTGGCCGATCCTTCCGTCAAGGCACAGGCCAATACGCAGGGGCTTCAGGATTACCTTACGTTCCAGTTTTGCTTGAACGAGAAAACGCTATTCAAGGGGATAGAGAAGCTGGAGCCGGGGTATTGCCTGTCGGCTACATATGATGGGTCGAATCAGCTTCGGATACAGGTCCGCCAGTACTGGGATCTGCATTACCACATCGATGAAGAGCATGATGAGCGTTATTTCATCGATACCCTGGCCGGGCTGATCGATGACTCCGTGCGTTTGCATATGCGTTCGGATGTGCCGCTGGGCGCGCACCTTTCAGGCGGTCTCGATTCCAGCGCAATCGTTTGCCTGGCCGCTCGGATGTTGAATGGAGAGCAGATAAAGACCTTCACCGGTGCCTTCGCCGAAGGGGCGCAGTTCGATGAAACTGCCTATGCCAAGGATGTTTCCTCATTCGCCGGTACGGCTTACAACGAGATATATATTCCTGCAGGTAACGAACTATCTGAAGTGCTGCCTCGGTTGATGTATTACATGGATGAACCATTGGCAGGGCCGGGTGTTATTCCGCAGTACTACGTCTCTAGGTTGGCCAGCCAGCATGTGAAGGTGGTCATGGGGGGGCAAGGCGGTGACGAGCTGTTCATCGGTTACGCTCGCTATATGGCAGCCTACCTTGAGAAGTGCCTCTCCGGTGCGATCTATCAAACGGCTGACCAGAATCGTTACGCGGTTTCTTTGGAGTCGATCGTTCCCAACTTACCCCTGTTGGCGACCTATCAGCCAATGCTGCAAGGATTATGGAAGGACGGTCTGTTTGGTCCGCGGGATCAACGTTATTTCAGTCTCGTAGATCGCAGCGGGGGGGTGAGTCACCTGTTCAACCAGGATGCGATTCGTGGTCAGTGTGGCTATTCACCGTTCGAGTCCTTCCAGCGCATCTTCAATCGCGATGAGTTGCACTCGTTGGTCAACCAGATGACCTACTTCGACCTCAAGGGCTCATTGCCAGCGTTGTTGCATGTGGAGGATCGTACCAGTATGGCGGCCTCTATCGAATCCAGGGTTCCACTGTTGGATCACCGCATCGTTGAGTTCATGGCCACGGTTCCACCAAACATCAAGTTTGCGGGCGGTCGGATGAAGCATCTCTTCAAAGAGTCCATTCGCAGTGCTGTGCCGACTAGTATTTTCGAGCGTAAGGACAAGATGGGCTTTCCGACGCCCTTGACCCAATGGACGAAAGGGCCGGCACGCGATTTTGTGAGGGATACGTTGTTGTCTCAGCGGGCTCGGGAGCGCGGGCTGTTCAATGTCGAGGCGGTCGAACGGGCGTTGGCGAGCGAGAGTGAGTTCGGGCGCGTGGTCTGGGGCCTGCTTAACCTTGAGTTGTGGCATCGCGTGTTCATTGACGGGGATATGAAGCCTAGTGGTGTCTGAGCGCAAGAGTTCTCCCCGTCGTGTGCTGATGCTGTGCAATGATCGCCAGATCGACCGCCGCATTCTCCTTCAGGCCGATAGCCTGGAGGAGTCGGGTTGGCAGGTCGTGATCCTGGCTATGCCGTTGGATGACGGCAGGGTGGATTCCGACCCGCGCGTGTGCCGTATCGGTGCGGCGGCAGGTTCGTCTGTGCGTCGTGAGCACATTGTCCTTTCGTGCTATCGCCTGGTACGTCGTCGCCTGGCGATGAATGGCGCGCTGATGCGGCGGTTGAAATCTCTTGCCTGGCAGTTTCTTGTCGATCATGAGCGCTTCTATCTGAATCTCTTTCTAGCGGACGGTCGCCGTTTCGAATCGGATGTAGTAGTGGCGCATGACCTGCCCATGTTGGTGGTAGGTCGTACGCTGGCCAGAGAGTTCGGTGCGCGCTTGGTCTATGACAGTCATGAGTTGTATTGCGAGCAGGAGTTTTCTCGGGGACAGCAGATCAGTTGGGCCAGGGTCGAGCGACGCCATATTCATGCTTGTGATCGTGTTATCACCGTCAACCCGTCTATTGCGCGTGAGCTGAAGGCTCGGTACGGACTGGATGACGTGCAGGTGATTTATAACGCTGAGCGTGTCGGGCCGCTGGGTGCTCGATCCTGGTATCTGCACGAGCGTTTCTCCATAGCCCGGCAGCATCCAATTTTGCTGTTCCAGGGAGGACTGTCGGCGGGGCGTAATCTGGTCGAACTGATCGAGGCGATGGCGTTGCTCGAGGACTGCCCGGTTCATTTGGTTGTGCTGGGAGATGGTCAACTGGCAGGAACACTTGAAGCATTGGTCGCACGGCGGCGGCTGTCTGCGCGCGTGCATTTTCATCCGGCTGTGGCTCAGGCGGACCTGCTTGCGATTACTGCGTCCGCAGATGCGGGAGTTATCCCTTATCAGGCTATCTGTTTGAATAATTTCTATTGCACTCCTAACAAATTATTCGAGTTCATTGCTGCAGGTTTGCCGATTCTGGCCAGCGATCTGCCAGAGCTCAGGCGCCTGGTGGTAGGGCACGACATTGGGCAGGTGTTCGATTTATCCAGGCCCGAGAAAATTGCGCAGGCCATCACCGACTTTTTCTCTGCCAGTGAGCGGATTGATGCGTGGCGCGATAACCTGAGAGTTGTTCGCGAACAGCTGAGTTGGCAGTGTGAGGGAGAGCGGCTCAAGGAAATCTATGAGGCGCTTGCATGAAAATCGCAGTGGTTTATCAGTATTACCAGGGGCATTCTGCACCAGGGCATTCGCTGATTTATGAATATACGCAGCATTTGGCTGAGCAGGGGCATCAGGTCACAGTGATCTCCGGCGAGACCGGCTATATGCGCCCTGATCAGTCAAAGCGACCGTGGTATAAGCGCTTGCTGCGTATTGAGCGTGACGGCCTGGTCAAGGTTATTCGGACCTATACCTACAGCGAATTGCATCGCAGCTATCTGGGACGCCTGATCAGTTTCATTTCGTTTTCTCTGACGGCGCCGATCGGACTTTTACGTTCCGATAAGCCGGATGTGCTACTGGCGTCTTCACCTCCCATCTTCCCTGTGTTTTCGATCTGGCTCGTGTGCAAGCTGCGACGTATTCCAATGGTTTTTGAGGTGCGTGACCTGTGGCCGGAGTCGGCGGTGCAGATGGGGATTTTGCGTAACCGCGCGCTGATTGCCGTCATGTCGTGGATGGAGCGTGTGCTCTATGATCAATGCGATCTGGTCGTTGCGCTGACTCAAGGTATTCATGACGATATCGAGCGCCGAGGATGGCCTGCAAAAAAGCTGAAGGTGATCACCTGTGGTGTAGATCTAAAGATGTTGTTTCCTGATCCTTGTGCAGGGCAGAAGGTTCGTCTTGAGCATGGATGGGGTGAGCGCAATGTGGTGTTGTATCTCGGGGCCATGGGGCAGGCTAACAACCTCGACCTCATCCTCGATGCGGCATGCAGATGCGAGGATGATAACGTCCTGTTCGTATTGGTGGGGGACGGGATGCAGCGCCTGCATCTGGAGGCGCGGGTTCAGGCCGAATGTCTCGCTAATGTGATGATCCTGCCGTCGGTTCCCAAGGCTATGGCACGGGCTTATATCAGCGCCGCTGACATTTGCCTTGTCACGCTGTTGGATATTCCGCTGTTCCGGGGGGCGATCCCCACCAAGTTGCTCGATTACATGGCCTGTGAGTGCCCTGTTCTCTGCGGTATTTCGGGTGAGGCTGCTGAGATAGTCAGCGTTTCGGGGGCGGGTGTTGTATTTGCTCCCTCTGCAGATCGGCTCGTTGCCGCGATGATGGAATTGCTGGCCGATCCGGAGCGGCGTCGCGTCATGGGAGAGAACGGCGGTCGCTACGTGCGTGCTTATTTCAATGCCCAGGTTAACCGAGCGAGAATGGCGGCGACCCTCGCTGAGGTCGCGAACTCGGTGCCATCGCGTTAGCTTCGGTCATTGACTGCTGAGCAGTCTTCTTTCTCGCGCAAGAGATGGTGTGAAATGGAGAGGAAAATCTCCATAATGTCACGCCATTTAATTGGGCGGCTCACTTGAGGCACTACGGTGCATATGTTGGCAGGCAGCCGCTGAATTGACGCTCTGTGGCTGGGCCTGTGCCATGTTTTCTGCAGTGCGTTTCTGAGGAGATTGAAAAATTAACGTTCCCTTTATTGACCTCAAGCGCTTTGAGCCGGGTTTCCACGCGGCGCTGATGGAAAAATTCCATGCCATGACCCTGGGCGCGCAATTCATCGGCGGTGCTGAGGTAGCTACGCTTGAAAGCCGTCTGCAGGCCGAGCTGCAGGTCGCGCATGCGGTGAGCTGCGCCAACGGTACCGACGCCCTGCAACTGGCGTTGCGTGCGGTTGGCGTGGGCGAGGGCGACGTGGTGCTGGTGCCGAACGTGACCTTCTGGGCAACCTTCGAGGCGGTAGTGAACGTCGGCGCCAAGCCGGTGACGGTGGACGCCGACCTCAGCGATGGCGGCGTGTGTTTCGATGCCTTTGCTCAGGCCATTCGCGAGTCCCGGCCCAAGGCGGCACTGGTGGCGCACCTGTATGGCTGGGGCACTGCCCGCCTGCTCGAATTGCGTGCGTTGTGCCGCGACCAGGGCGTGGTGCTGGTGGAGGACGGCGCCCAGTCCTTTGGCGCCCGTTATCAGGGCGAGCCCATCTACAAGGGCGCGCACATCTCCACTACCTCCTTCTATCCGGCCAAGGTGCTGGGCGCTGCCGGTGACGGCGGTGCAGTGTTCACCGACGATGCCGTGTTGGCCGACAAGGTCCGCCGCCTGGGCAACCATGGCCGCACTGCTCACTACGGCTACGGTGACGTGGGCTGGAACTCGCGCCTGGACTCGCTGCAGGCGGCCTTCCTCAACCTGGCGCTGGATCACATCGAGGCACGGGTCGCCTCGCGCCGCGAAGCCGTGGCGTTTTACCAGAAGCACCTGCCGGCCACCGGCATCCAGCTGATGAATGCGCCTGCCGGCTATGAAGAAAACGGCTACTGCAATGTCTGCCTGGTGCCGGATGCCGCACTAAAGGCCAGCCTGGAGGCCCGCCTCAAGGCCGAGGGTATTGGTTTTGGCAACATCTATCCCAGCGTCATGTCCAGTCAGCCGGGCGCTGCAGCCTACATCAAGGGCCACTTTGGTGGCCAGGTCGGCGAGCAGCTGTGCGCCTCGGTGTTGAACCTGCCGCTGTTCCCCTACATGACGGAAGCCGAGCAACTGCGCGTGGTCGAAGTGGTCGGTTCGGTTCTCGGAGGTGGCAATGTCCGCTAACGACGTCTACATCCATCCCAGCGCCAACGTTTCGGACAAGGCCAGCATCGGTGCTGGCAGCAAGATCTGGATCAACGTACAGATCCGCGAGAACGCAGTGATCGGCGAGGGCTGCATCCTGTCCAAGGATGTCTACATCGACCACGCAGTGAAGATCGGCAGCCGCTGCAAGATCCAGAACAGCGTCTCGGTTTACAACGGCGTGGAGATCGGTGACGACGTGTTCGTCGGGCCCAATGCCTGCTTCACTAACGACAAGGTGCCGCGCGCCTTCAATGCCGACTGGAAGATCACTCCGACGCGCATCGACGACGGTGCCAGCATCGGCGCTAACGCCACCATCGTATGCGGCATCACCATCGGCGAGTTCGCCATGGTCGCCGCCGGCAGCGTGGTGACCAAGGACGTTGCGCCCTACACCCTGGTCATGGGCAACCCCGCACGTGCGGTGGCTCGTATCGACCGCGAAGGTAACCGCGTTTCCGGAGATGTTTGACGTTATGCAACAAGTACTCAAGGTAGGTCTGATCGGCCTCGGCAACATGGGGCGCAACCACCTGCGCGTACTGTCGATGCTCAAGGGGGTCGACTTGGCCTTTGTCGCCGATGCCAATGCCGAAGTCGCCGCCAGGGCCGGCGAGGCGCATGGCATCCCGGGCGTGGTCGACCCGACACCGCTGCTGGCCGACGTCGATGCAGTGGTGATCTGTACTCCAACCGTGACCCACGCCGACTACATTCGCCTTGCTGCAGCCCATGTGAAGAACATCTTCGTCGAGAAGCCGCTGGCCGCCACCCTGGATGAAGCGCGGGAAATCGCGACCTTTGCCAGGGACAAGGGGCTCAACGTTCAGGTCGGATTCATTGAGCGTTTCAATCCCGCAGTGCAGGCGCTGAAGACGGTGCTTGACCGTACCGAACGCGTCATCAGCCTGGACTTCACCCGAACCAACAAAGTCAGCGCGCGCATCACCGATGTCGATGTGGTCACCGATCTGATGATCCACGACATCGACCTGGCCCTGTACCTCAACGGCCCGGCCCAGTCGGTAGCCGCCCACGGCTTCGCACACGGCAACATGATCGACTTCGCCTCGGCACTCATCACCCACGAGAACGGCCAGTTTTCGCGCATCCAGGCCAGCCGCGTGACGGACAAGAAAATCCGCCAGATCGAAGGCACCTGCGTCGACATGTTCGTCGACTGTGACCTTCTGCGTAAGGAAATCCTGATCAACCGCCAGTCCGAGGCGCGTGACATCGGTAGCCTGCCCTATGCCATATCGGCGATCCAGGAGGCTGTCGCCGTCCCGCCGCAGGAAGCCCTGCTGACCGAGCTGCAGGCATTCATGGCCAGTTGCCGTCAACCGGCAGCTGGCGAGGTTCCGGGGGTCGACGCTGGCGTCGACGCAATGAAGATATGTGCACAAATTCAGGCGGCGGTTCAGGCATGACGATTCGAGAAGGTTTTGCGGGCAAGGGTGTTCTGGTCACGGGCGGCGCCGGCTTCATCGGCAGCCACCTGGTGGACCGCTTGCTGGCCGAAGGTGCCGCTCACGTGGTGGTGATCGACAACCTCTTCGTCGGTTCCGAAGACAACCTGGTCGAGGCCCTGGCCAGCGGCAAGGTCACCTTCTACCGTGATGACGCCGAACTCAGCACCAGCCTGGAATACATCTTCGCCAACCACGCCATCGACGTGGTGTTCAACTGCGCAACCAAGGCGTTGAACTACTCCTTCCTCAATCCGGCCAATGCCTTCGACACCAACGTCAAGGTGGTACTCAATCTGCTCGAGCTGCAGCGTCGCGGGCTGTTCAAGACTCTCTGCCACTTCTCCACCTCGGAGGTGTACGGCTCGGCGGTGTATGAGCCGATGGACGAGGCCCATCCGCGCAACCCCACTACCACCTATGCCGCCGGCAAGGCAGCAGCCGACCTGGCGGTGGAAAGCTACGTGCGCATGTTCGGCCTGGATGCCTACATCGTCCGTCCGTTCAACAACTACGGGCCACGGCAGAACCACAAGGGCATGCTGGCCGGGGTGATCCCGATCACCGCCGTGCGCCTGCTCACGGGTGGCACCCCGGAGATTCATGGCGAAGGCACTCAGAGCCGCGACTTCATTTATGTCCATGACACCGTGGATGCCGTGGTCAAGCTGCATGCCGTGCTGCCGTCTGGCGAAACGGTGAACATCTCCACCGACAACCAGATCTCGATCAACGAGCTGATCCCGCGCATCTGCGCTCACTACGGCTACAGCGGCGAGATCTTGCGCAAGCCTGCGCGTCATTCCGACGTGCTTTCGCACAACGCCAGCAACGAGAGAGTGAAGGGGCTGATCCAGTATTCGCTGACCCCGTTCGAGCAGGGCCTGGCGCAAACCCTGGACTGGTACACCCATCTGATCGGAAGTCGCGCATGAGCCAGATCCGTTTGATGAGACCCTATATCGGCTTCGATGAAGTCGAAGCCGAGTTCCGCGATGTGTTCGATAGCGGCATTTTCACCCGAGGTCAGCATGTCGAAGCGTTTCGGGCCGAGCTGGCTGCCTATACCGGCGCCAAGCATGCTTTCCTGACCACTTCAGCAACCACTTCGCTCTGGATGTGCCTGAAGTTGCTGGAAGTCGGCCCGGGCGACGAGGTGATCGTTTCCGACTTCTCGTTCCCAGCGTCGGCTAACGTGATCGAGGATCTGGGCGCACGACCGGTATTCGCCGATGTCTGCCCGGAAACCTTCAACATGCGTCCCGAAGTGCTCGATGCCCTGATCGGTCCGCGTACCAAGGCGGTCATCTTCGTCGATGCGCTGGGCAATCCGACCGGCATTACTGAGATCAAGCGCATTTGCTCGTCGCGGAGCATACCCTTGATCGAAGACGCCGCCTGTGCCATCGGCAGCTCGGAGAATGGTGTTCGCTGTGGCGCCATTGCCGACCTGACGTGCTTCAGCTTCCATCCGCGCAAGCTTATTAGCACGGGGGAGGGCGGTGCGATCACGACTCATAGCGACGAGTGGGCGCAATGGCTTGCCGTCAAGCTGGCGCATGGCGCCTCCGGCATGAAGGGCATGGCGCTGGATTTTGTCGATTACGGCTACAACTTCCGCCTGTCCGAACTGCAGGCGGTGATGGGACGCAAGCAGCTGGCAAAGATCGATGACATCGTCCGAGAACGTAACGGCATCCGTGACCAATATGTGGAGCAGCTTTCCGAGCTGGGTTTCGTTGCGCAGAAGGTTGGCCCCTGCGTAGCCTACAACGTGCAGTCGATGGTGTTCAGGGTACCCGAAGGATGTGATCGGGACCGGCTCATTGCGGATCTGCGTGGCACGGTGGAAACAACCATTGGTACCTATGCCCTGAGTTCAGGTAGCTACTTCCTGAACAAATACAGTGATGCGCAACCAACGGCGACAAAACTCGAAGCCACTACCATAACCTTTCCCTGCTTTACTGGGCTGGACGTGGACGCAGTGGCTTCAGCCGTGCGTGCCACTTTGCGTTGAGGGAGGACCGAGGGTGGAGTTGCTTAACCAGTTGAAGCGCTTCTGGTTGGAACGCCGGCGTGAGGTGAACGATCGTTTCAAGCGCACTCTGCCCCTGGCCGACTACATCGTGGATCGCTGGGAAAAGGCCCGTGAGCTAGGTTTTGGCGAGGGCACCTCGATCTATGACAGCAGTCTGGTGTTTGGTGATGTCCGCGTGGGCGAGCACACCTGGATCGGGCCGTTCACCCTGCTGGATGGATCGGGCGGTGGCCTGGAGATTGGTTCGCACTGTTCGATCTCGGCCGGTGTGCAGATCTATACCCACGATACGGTGGAGCGCTCTCTGAGCGGTGGTAAGGCCCCGATAGTTACCGCGCCGACTCGCATCGGTTCCAACTGCTACATCGGCCCTAATAGCGTGATCGCTAAAGGTGTGACCATTGGCGATGGCGTGGTCATCGGTGCCAATAGCTTGGTGCTGAAAGATGTTCCGGCAGGCAGCAAGGCTTTTGGTACGCCCTGTCGGGTGGTGGGACGCTCTTGAGTTTTACTGGGCAAAAGATACCACGGGTATTTGTCGGGCCTGTAGAGATCGCAGGTATTGCAGGCGCTCTGGTGGAGGGCTTGCGTGCGTTGCATGTCGATGCACAGCTCATGCTCTCCATTGCCCATCCGTTCAAATATGGCGATGAATCCCGTTCGTGGTTGGTCAGGACATGGCAACGGATTGGAGCTGCCCGCAATGCGACAACGCGCGCTAACCTGCTGCGCAAATTGCTGCTGGTGGCTGCGCATGACCTGTGGGGGTGGCTCGTACTGCTGCGGGTTATTACCCGCTTTGATGCCTTCATCTTCATTTACGGCCAGACCATTACCAACTCGGCTTTTGAGCTCTGGTTGCTCAGGCGCCTGGGGCGAAAGATCGTGTTCGTTTACACCGGCAGCGATAGTCGGCCGCCCTATATGGATGGCGGCTGGTTTCCTGGCCGGGTGGCAGATGAACTGCCTTTACCTACAAGATTGCTGAGTACTGTCCGCCGCTGCAAGCGAAAGCTCCGTCTGCACGAGCGCTATGCCGACTATCTGGTTAATTCACCCGCAACGGCGCACTTTCATGAGCGTCCGTACATTAACTGGTTTGCCCTGGGCATTCCCAAGGCATTGCCTGTCTGCCCCGGGATTGCTCCGCAGCATGCTGGCAGGCCGGGCCCTGTAAGAGTGCTGCACGGGCCGTCGAACCCTCTGGTCAAGGGCACGGCCGAGATTCTTGAGGTGCTGGACCGGCTGCGGCGCAAAGGACATTCGATTGAATTGGTGAAAGTTCAGGGCATGCCGAACGAGGTCGTGCTGCAGGAACTGGCTCACTGCGACTTCGTTGTCGATCAGTTGTACGCGGACACACCTTTAGCGGCTCTTGCCACCGAAGCGGCTTTCTTTGGCAAGCCGGCCGTTGTCGGAGGTTACTTTGCCGGGGTGATCGACCAGTGTCTTGACTCAGTCGATGTTCCTCCCAGTCTGTTTGTTGCGCCGGATGATCTTGAAATGGCCATCGAGCGGTTGGTGGTGGACTCGGCGTTTCGTCTGCAGTTGGGTGAGCAGGCGCGACAGTTCGTTCTGTCTCGTTGGAGCCTGGCGGGCGTAGCGGGGCGCTATTTGCAGTTGCTGAATGACGATATTCCCGGCCAGTGGTGGTGTGATCCTGCTGCGGTGCGCTATCTAAGCGGATGCGGGCTACCACAGGGACGCAGCAGAAAGCTGGTGGCGTTGCTGCTTGAGCACTTCGGCGCGAGTGCCTTGCAGGTGCAGGACAAGCCCTGGCTGGAAAGTGCCCTGGTCGAGTTTGCCGGAGTGGACGAGGAGCAGGCAAATGCTTAAGGCTGTCCTGCGCGACAGTCTCGTCTATGGCCTGGCGTCGGTGCTGTCCAAGGGCCTGGCGATCTTCCTGCTGCCGCTCTACACCCGCGTGCTTTCACCGGGCGACTATGGCGCCTATGACCTGCTGATTACCATCGGGGCGCTGGCCAATCTGGTGGTGGCCCTGGAGATTACCCAGGGGCTGGCGCGCTATTGGGCCGATGCACCCGAGCCGGCTGCGCGCAAGCGCCTGGCCAGCACCAGCCTGTGGTTCAGCGTGCTGATGTATGGGGTGTTTCTGCTGATCGGCCTGCTGGCTGCGCCGCAGCTCAATGCGCTGGTCCTGGGGGATGCCCGGTATCTCGATGCGTTTCGCCTGGGGGTCGGCTTCATTGCGGTCAACGGCATCTATTACCTGCTGCTCAACCAGTTCCGCTGGGAGCTGCGCAGCAAGGCCTATGCACTGGCCAGCGTGGCTTATGCGGTGTTCACACTGCTGTTTGCCCTGGTCTTCTGCCTGTGGCTGGGCCTCGGGCTGGTCGGGGTGATGCTGGCCCAGCTAATAGCGGCGCTGCTGGCCGGCCTGCTGTGTTTGTGGCTACTACGGCGGACCTTCGGCTGGCTGTTCGATGCGGGCCAGCTGCGCGCCATGCTGCGCTTTTCGGCACCGTTGGTGCCGGCCGGCCTGGCGGTTTTCATCAGTCTGTATATCAACCGCTTTGCCCTCAATCACTTCGGCAGCCTGGAGGATGTGGGGCATTTCGGTATCGGTAGTCGTATCGCCGGCCTGGCGGCACTGCTGATCCTGGGGATTCAGGCGGCGCTGACGCCGTTGGTCTACCAGCACTATCGCGAGCCGCAGACGCCGGGCCAGATCGCTAGGCTGTTCAGCTGGTTCATGGCGGTGGCACTGGCCGGCTGCCTGTTCCTGGCGCTGTTCGCCCGCGAGCTGCTGATGCTGTTCGCCACCCCCGAGTTCATGGCCGGTGCGGCGCTGGTGGGTGTGTTGGCGCCGTCGCTGCTGCTCTCGCAGATGTACATCTTCGCGCCAGGCATCGCCATTGCGAAGAAGACCCACTGGCAGCTTTGGGTGACGCTGCTGTCGGCGATGGCCAGCGTGGCCGGTAACTGGCTGCTGGTACCGCTGTGGGGCATCTGGGGGGCGGCGCTAGCCACCTTGCTGGCATCCTCGCTGTTCTTCCTTTGCTGGCTGTCGCTCAGTCAACGTTTGTACAGGATTCCCTATGCCTGGCGGGCGTTGCTGCTGTCGAGCCTGGGTTTCGTGGTGTGCGCCGGGGCGGGCGTGCAGCTTGAGGCAATGGGTCTGGCGCTGCCTCTGACGCTTTTGCTCAAGGGCCTGCTGATGTGTGTGCTGCTGGGGTTGGTCGTGGTGTGCGGGCTGTTGCCCTTGGCGGACCTGCGGGCCGTGCTGCAGCAACTGAGACGTCGCGTGGGCGGCTCTGCTCGTGTGTGATTTGCAAGGCGGGATCGCCTTGTCTTTGGAGATTGGATAGTCATGTGCGGTATCACGGGGGGATGGTGGCCTGGCCGGCCGGCCACGCTGGATGAGAGGTTGGCCCAGGCGCTGGCGGCGATGCACAGGCGCGGCCCGGATGACCATGGCTACGAGCTGTACACAAGCCGGGGCGGGGTGACTGCGCTCGGGCATACACGGCTGTCGATCATCGATCTTTCTGCTGCAGGGCATCAGCCTATGCAGTCGCAAGACAAGGCCGTGTCGATCGTCTTCAACGGCGAGATCTACAACTACCGTGAGCTGCGCGCGGAGCTGGAGCCGCTGGGGCATCGCTTCGTCTCCGGTTCGGACACCGAGGTGCTACTGGCTGCCTGGCGTCAGTGGGGGCGCGCGTGCCTGCCGCGGCTGGTGGGCATGTTTGCCTTTGCGGTGTTCGACAGCGCGCGGGGTACCCTGACCTGCGTGCGCGATGCCTTTGGCGTCAAGCCGTTCTTCTACACCCGTGAGCAGGGCAGCTTTCTGTTCGCCTCCGAGGTGGCGGCGATCAAGGCGCTCAAGCAGGAGCGGGTGCAACTGGACTGGCAGCGCGCCTACGACTACCTGGTGCATGCCGACTACGACAGTGGCGCGCACAGCTTCCTCGATGGCGTGCTGCACCTGTTGCCCGGCCACCTGGTTGAGCTGGATCTGACTTCTGGTGCGCTGGGTGAGCCGCAGCGCTGGTGGACGCCAAGCATCGAGGAACGCAGCGACCTCAGCTTTGCCGATGCAACCGAGCAGTTGCGCGAGCGCTTCCTGGCCAGCGTGCGCCTGCATCTGCGCAGCGACGTGCCGTTGGGCGCGGCGCTGTCCGGTGGCATTGATTCATCGGCGGTGGTTTGCGCCATGCGCCATGTGGAGCCGGACCTGCCGATCAACACCTTCAGCTACATCGCCCATGGCAGCGCGATGTCCGAAGAGGTGTGGGTGGACCGGGTCAACCAGCATGTCGGGGCCAGGCCGCACAAGGTGAAGGTCAGCGGCGACGAACTGGCCCGAGATTTGGACGACATGATCGCCGCGCAGGGCGAGCCTTTCGGCAGTACCAGCATCTACGCTCAGTACCGAGTATTCCAACTGGCCCGCGAGCAGGGTGTGACCGTGACCCTGGACGGACAGGGCGCCGACGAGATGCTGGCCGGCTATAACGGTTATCCGGGGCAGCGCCTGCGCAGCCTGTTGGAAAAAGGCCGGCTGGCCGAAGCCTGGCACTTTCTCGACCAGTGGGCGCGCTGGCCGGGGCGCAGCCGTATGGGCGGAGCCAAGCGCGCGGCGGCGGAAATGAGTCAGGGCGCGCTCTACGATGTCCTGCGCCGGTTCAACGGTATGGACAGCCTGCCGCACTGGATTCGTTCGGCGTCGCTGGAGGAGCGCGGTATCATCCGTCGCTACCCGCGCCAGCGCGCTCAGGCCGGCAGTGCCGGGCGGCGGGTGATGGCCGAACTGGCCCTGTGCCTCACTCAGCGCGGGCTACCGGCGCTGCTACGCCATGGGGATCGCAACTCGATGCGTTTCTCGGTTGAGAGTCGTGTGCCATTTCTCACCCTGGACATGGTCGAGCTGGCGCTGTCGATGCCCGAGTCCTACCTGATTTCCCCGCAGGGCGAGACCAAGCACATTTTCCGCGCAGCCATGCGAGGAATAGTGCCGGATGATATTCTCGACCGCCGCGACAAAATCGGCTTCGCCACGCCCGAACAGGAATGGCTGTTGGGCATGGCCGGCCAGGTGCGCAGCTGGCTTGTCGAAGACCTGCAGCTACCGTTCCTCGATCAGACAGCCATGCTAGCCGAGTTCGACCGCGTGGTGGCGGGCCGGCAGGCGTTCTCCTGGCAGGTCTGGCGCTGGATCAATTTCTGTCGTTGGTATCGCACGTTCATGGACTAGGCCGTCCGATGGACGGCATCAATCCTTTTACCCTCGGTTGTTCATCAGTTAGGCGTGTGGCGTGAAGATCCTCATTATTTCCAGTTACTTTGGCCCGGAAACCTCCGTTGGCGTGCTCAGGGTCAACGCGTTCGCTAACCACTGGTCTCGCCAGGGGCATGACGTGCATGTGCTGACCATGCCTTTCACCGGGGAGCTACCTGCCGGACTCAGAGACAATCCGCGTATTCACGTACAGCAGATCGCCCCCTGGCTGATTCGCGGCGGCCAGGCAGGTGGTGTCCAAGGCTATTCCAAGGGGGTGAAGGGCTGGCGCCGGGCGCTGCTGTCCTTCCAGTACTGGCTCAAGCGCCGGCTGCTGAGCAATTACCTCGATCCGCGGGTGCTCTGGTGGCCGCGCGCGGCGCTGGTCGGGCGGAGCCTGCTGCGTGAACAGCACTTCGACCTGCTCTATTCGACGGTACCGTCGTACACCGCGCACTCTGCGGCGGCCTTGATCAAGCAGGCGAATCGACAGCTGTTCTGGGTCGCCGACTATCGCGATCTGTGGGCTGGCAACCCGATCTTTCCCGGCTGTGCACCGGTGCGGGCCTTCGAGCGCCGGCACGAGCGCACGGTACTGGCCCGCGCCGACCTTATCTGTTCGATCAATGCGCCGTTGCTGCAGGAGTTGCGTGAACTGCATGGTCCGCGCAACTACCTGGAACTGCCCAACGGCTTCGAGGATAACGAGGTTGAAGTGTTCCGCAACGCTGCTCGGGTCAGCCTGCCGGCGAAGGTGAACATCGTCTATGCCGGGAGCATCCTGCCGGGCCTGCAGAATCCAACCCCGTTGTTTTTGGCAATTCGTCAACTGGTGACTGAAGGGCTGCTGGCCGAGGGCGACCTGGCCGTCTCTTTCTATGGGGACTATGCCGCGCTGGACGACTTCCCAGTTGCCCGCGATCCGCTTGTGGCGCCTTTCGTGAGACTCGGCGGCAAGGTGCCTCGGCAGGAAATCCTGGCGGTACAGAAGAGCGCTGACTTCCTGCTTTTCCTCGGTTCGCAGCCAGTAGCTGATGGTGTCGGTTCGACCAAGGGGGTGGTCAGCGGCAAGATCTTCGAGTACCTGATATCTGGCACTGAGGTGCTGGCCGTGGGTGTTACCGACGACATGTTGGTAGCGGACATGCTGCGCCAAGCAGCTGTCGGCACCCATTATGCCGCTGACGTTGCGCGAATTAGGCAGCGCCTGCTTGCTGCCGTTCAGGGTGAAACGGCCAAGGTGCAACCGAATATGGACTACCTTGACCCGTTCAGACGCAGCGTCCAGGCTGCCGTGCTACTGGATCACGTGAGAACCCTCAAGGATGGCGATCGCCTATGAGGATTCTCGTACTGTCGCAGTACTTTTGGCCGGAAAGCTTCATCATCAACGACATCGTGCGCACGCTCGATGAGCAGGGCCACGAGGTGATAGTGGCCACCGGCAAGCCCAACTATCCCGACGGCAAGGTCTTCGATGGTTATCGTGCTGCGGGTACCCAGCGTGAACGGTACCTGGGGCGTATCGAGGTGCTGCGGGTGCCGCTGTGGCCGCGTGGGCAGGGGGGCGCGAAGAATCTGATCCTCAATTACCTGTCCTTTGTATTCAGCGGTCTGCTGTGTCTACCCTGGATGCTACGTGGTCGTGAGTTCGACGCCATCCTGGTATTCGCTCCATCACCGATCACCCAGGCGATCCCGGCGATCCTGCTCAAGTGGTTGAAGCGGGCGAAACTGGCGCTGTGGGTGCAGGACCTCTGGCCAGAAAGTCTTGCCGCCACCGGGTTCATCAGTAATCCTCGTGTGCTCAAGGCAGTAGGTTGGATGGTCAAGGCCATCTATCGCTGCTGCGACCTTCTGTTGGTGCAGTCCCGGGCTTTTGTCGAGCCGGTCGCCCGCTATGCGGAACGTCAGAAAATTATTTATTACCCCAATTCCATTGACGCCCAAGCCTCTCGCGTAGTCGGCATCCCAGAGGATTTGATCGAGACCCTGGATAATCACTTTTGCGTGACCTTTGCCGGCAATCTCGGGACGGCTCAGGCCCTGGAAACCCTGGTTCAAGCCGCTGTTCATCTGCGTGATGACCCATATATTCGCCTGGTGTTGGTGGGCAGCGGTAGTCGCTTGCCCTGGCTCCAGGCACAAAAGCAGGCCCACGGGCTGGATAATCTGATCCTTCCTGGGCGCTTCCCCATGGAGGCCATGCCATCGATCTTCGAGCGTTCATCCGCGCTGCTGGTTTCCCTTAATGCAGAACCCATATTTGCCCAGACCATACCCAGCAAGATTCAGGCTTATCTTGCTGCTGGTAGGCCTATAGTTGCAGCCCTTGATGGCGAGGGAGCGCGTGTCGTGCATGAGGCGAAAGCAGGGTTGGCATCTCCGGCCGGGCAGGTGCTGCCGCTAGTCGCGAACATTCGCAGCATGTTTGCTTTGAGTGCTGAAGCTCGCGCCGCAATGGGAGGCTCCGGGCAGGCATATTTTACTGAGCATTTTGAAATGCAAATGCAAACCCGCCGCCTCACGGAGTTACTAGAGCAGGCGTGTAAATAAATGACCTTGTACCTGTTTCCCGCAGCATTCATGGCCAACACATTTGCCATGATGTTGGTGATGATCGGCTTGAGTCTTTTGGGACGATCCGAGCTGGCGGCTGATTTCGGGATCGTTCACGGCGCTACTGTCGCCTTGTTTTATGCGTTCTCCGGTAATGCTCGTAGCTTGATTATCGGCGGTAGCCAGATTGGTGCTGTTGATATTCTGCGTTTTCGCAGCCTGATGCTGGCCCCGCTCTTTGTTCTGGCATTCGCGCTCAGTGTGGGGGTCGTGGACGTGCAATGGCCGATTGCCTTGCTGCTCGTGAGCCGCCGCGCTTGTGAGTGGCTCGCTGAGGTGTTTCTCAGTGAGCATGAGGTCAACAGGTCCGGCAACCTGGTGCTGCGGTTCTTCCTGACCCAGGGCGCATTAAGCCTGGGTCTGCTTCTGGCGTTGGGATTTGATGCGCCATTCTCGCTGGCCGTTTTGGCGGCCTGGGCATTCTCTCCTCTGCTCTGGAGTGTGCGTGGGAGCTTGCTTCATTCGGCGTGGAGTAGTCACCGCAATATGCTCATTGTGCGCAGCATGTTGCCGCACCTGGGCTCCACCGCAGTTATCGGTGTCTGCGTCTATGTATTTCGGCTATTCATTCTGCACCTGACTGGTAAACCGGTCGCCGGGGATTTGTTTGCCGCGTTTGCCCTCGGCGGCATTCTCGGGGCGGTCTTTTCGCAGGTCCTCGGGCCTACCCTGGTCAAAGCCGAGCGGGATGCTGGCGGCGCTCCTCTGTTGCCGACAGTGTTGACGATTGCCTGTGCACTGTCGTTGTCCGGAGGAATTGCGTTATCAGGTGTTGTGCTCGTATTCCCGGCCGCACTCGACTGGACAGGTAAAGGCAACCTGTTCTGGTTTGCCGTAGGTTGTTCGCTTATTGGTGGTGTGGTCATGGTATTGGCACAACGGATTCGCTTGCGGATTCTTCAGAATAGTGCCGGGCAGGATGTATTTGGTTCGGACATGCTCGCTAATGTGCTGCTGATCAGTTGCGTGCCATTTTTTTATTATGGTTTGGGTATCGAGTCGCTGGCCGCCCTGTACTTGTTGGGCGCGCTGCTCTCGCTGATTTTCTATGCCAGTGAGGCCAAGGGTTTGTTTATGGATAGGGAATTTATGTCACGAATCAATCACTGGGTATTGCCGGTACTCGCATTCTTGGTGTTTGTTCCGGTGTTCTTTCAGCTATCGAACGGTTTGTTTCGCGATATATCCGGCCAGTTCAATAGCGAGGGCAATTTGTCGTTGCTGCCTTTACCTCTGTCCATTGCTGCGTGTTGTGCCGGGATCGTTTTGTTGGGAGGGTATGCCCGGGCGCGGGGTACGCTGGTGGTGGTGTTCCTGACGTTCATGGGTATGTTGCTCAGTACGGTATTGCTTGCCTCGGAGCATGGTGCTTACGAACGAGCCAAGTTGATCCTATTGATCCAGTATATATTGCCGATGTTCGCGCTTGTCCTGGGGCAGCAGTTTGGTTGTCGTCGCGAGGCGTTGAATTATCTGGGGCTTGTGTTGTTCTGGATGTTACTGGTAATTATCCCCTTGCAGTTGGCCTTTACGCTTGGCTCTGGTTTGAGCTATCTGTCTCCTTCGGTTTTTTTATTCAGTATCTATCAGCATCTGCAGTATGTGCCGGTATTGTTTGTCGGGGGATTTTTGATTGCGCTGTTCGCTTTATGGGAGCGCCCGCGTATGCAGCCCTGGCTTCTGCTGCTTTCGCTGCTGATGGGGCTTTATGCAGCGCTTTCTTTGGCAATGCTTGCAATGGCCCTTCTATTGGTTGGTGCGGCCTGTTTTTCAGTGCGTTACCTGCGCGTCTCGTCGGGACGCTCGGCATGGGTGTTTGTACTGGTGTTGATAAGCCTGGTGCTCGGGTTTTACTACGTTGCGAACGCTCACGTTCTGGCGCAAAAATTCGGTGTTGACATAGAGAGCGGTGGACCGAAAAACCTGCAGGAACGTATCGTCTACTGGCGCTACTATCTGGCCGGGATCGGTGAGAGTGGTTACTCACTGCTGTTGGGGCATCTCAACGCCCCAGATCGCAACAGCTACCCCAGTGCCCATAATTATTATCTGGACTTCACCTATAACTTTGGCCTGTTGGCGCTTTTGCCGATACTGAGCCTGCTTGCATGGACGTTACACCGGCTCCTGCGTCATTTTGGAGTGCTATGGAATCACCCGGCTACATTGGGTGTTGCTGGTGTCGTAGTGTTTCTTTTGCTGGCAGACAACAGCCTCAAGGTCGGGATGCGTCAGCCATATCCCGGTATCATTACGTTCTTTCTATGGGGTGTGCTAGTAGCCTGGTTGTTCCGTCTGGATGCATCTGGCACGGATGCAGCAGAAATTGCCCCCACCAAAAACGGATAACACAAGCGATGAAGATTCTGGTTCTGGGCGTAACGGGTATGTTGGGGAGCGCGGTATTCCGGGTGTTCGCCCAGGAGGCTCAATATGAAACCTGGGGAACCCTACGCAACCGCTCGGGGCTTAAGTTCTTTGTAGAGGCCGATCAGGCGCGTTTGATGCCAGGGGTCGATGTGTTGGATCAGGACACGCTGATTGCCGTCCTGGGCAAGGTGCGGCCAGATGTAGTGATCAACTGCGTGGGCCTGATCAAGCAACTGGCTGATGCCAAGGACCCTCTCACGGCATTGCCCATAAACGCCATGCTGCCGCATCGTCTTTCTCGTCTCTGTGCGCTGGCCGGGGCGCGATTGATTCACGTAAGCACCGATTGTGTGTTTTCAGGCCGCAAGGGTGGCTATCTGGAAAGTGATCTTTCCGACGCCGAGGACCTGTACGGAAAATCCAAGTTCATCGGTGAGCTCAATGATCAGCCGCAGGCGATTACCTTGCGTACCTCTATCATTGGTCATGAGCTGAGTTCGAATTACGCGCTGATCGATTGGTTCCTTTCCCAGCAAGGGGCGGTGAAGGGTTTCTCACGGGCCATTTTCTCGGGGTTGCCGACGGTCGAGCTGGCTCGGGTAATGAAAGATTTTGTGGTGCCACACCCTGAGCTGAGCGGGTTGTATCATGTCGCCGCTGAGCCCATCGCCAAATTGGACCTGCTGCAGTTGGTGGCGGCGCAATATCGCAAGACAATCGAGATTCAACCCGACGACACACTGGTCATAGACCGTTCCCTGAACGGCTCACGTTTCTCCGCAGCTACAGGGTATCTGGCTCCGGCCTGGCCCGAGCTGATTCGTCGGATGCACGAGCAACGGTAACAAGGGCGTTGGGCGATGATTGTCTCCCTCGCATCAGCCCCACTCCCGTAGGGTGGAGCCTAACTACATTACAATAGTCGCGCATGCACAAGCCTGCGCCCGTGGCCTGGAAGGTTTTATGTTTGACGACAAGGTATTGATGATCACCGGTGGCACCGGTTCCTTTGGGCATACGGTGTTGCGGCGCTTCCTCGATACCAATGTGCGTGAGATTCGCATCTTCTCCCGCGACGAGAAGAAGCAGGAGGACATGCGCATTGCCCTGGCCAATGACAAGGTCAAGTTCTACATCGGTGATGTTCGCGACTACGACAGCCTGAAGCAGGCCATGGTCGGTGTTGATTACATCTTCCACGCGGCGGCGCTCAAGCAGGTGCCCTCTTGCGAGTTCTACCCGATGGAAGCGGTGCGCACTAACGTCAACGGTACCGAGAATGTGCTCAATGCCGCTATCTCCAACGGCGTAAAGCGTGTGGTGGTGCTCTCGACCGACAAGGCGGTGTACCCGATCAACGCCATGGGTATCTCAAAGGCCATGGCCGAGAAACTGATGGTCGCCAAGTCGCGGATGATTCCCGAGGGCGGCACCGTGGTCTGTGCCACGCGCTACGGCAACGTGATGGCCTCGCGTGGTTCGGTGATCCCTCTGTTCATCGACCAACTGCGCAGCGGTGAGCCGCTGACCGTGACTGACCCGCAGATGACACGTTTTCTGATGTCGCTGGAGGATTCGGTCGATCTGGTGCTGCATGCCTTCGAGCATGGCGAACAAGGCGACTTGTTCGTGCAAAAGGCACCTGCCTCAACCGTCGGAGATTTGGCCCAGGCGCTCAAAGAGTTGTTCGGTCATGACAATCCGGTGCGAGTCATCGGTACTCGGCATGGCGAGAAGCTTTACGAGTCGCTGGTATCGCGCGAGGAAATGGCCAAGGCCGAGGATATGGGGCGCTACTACCGCATACCAGCCGATAACCGCGATCTGAACTACAAGAAATACTTCGTCGAGGGCGAGGAGAAGATCTCCGAGCTGGACGACTACACCTCACACAATACCCATCGTCTGGACGTACCCGGCATCAAGGAGCTCCTGCTGAAGCTCGATTACATCAAGGAGCAGCTCGATGCTTAAGGTCATGACACTGGTCGGAACCCGCCCGGAACTGATCAAGATGAGCCGGGTGATTGCCGAGATGGACCGCCAGGTCAACCACGTGCTGGTGCACTCGGGGCAAAATTACGACTACGAGCTCAACCAGGTCTTCTTTGACGATCTGGAGATCCGCAAGCCCGATCACTTCCTCGGTGCCGCCGGCGAGACCGCCGCTCAGACCATCGCCGAGGTGATTGCCAAGGCGGACGCCGTGTTCGAGCTGGAAAAGCCTGATGCGTTGCTGCTCTATGGCGACACCAATACTTGCCTGGCGGTGATCGCTGCGAAGCGCCGCAAGATTCCGGTGTTCCATATGGAGGCGGGCAACCGCTGCTTTGATCAGCGTGTGCCGGAAGAGCTCAACCGCAAGGTGCTCGACCATCTCTCCGACATCAACCTGGTGCTTACCGAGCATGCCCGTCGCTATTTGATCGCTGAGGGCATCCGCCCCGAGACCATTATCAAGACTGGCTCGCACATGCATGAGGTGCTGGATTACTACCGGCCGAAGATCGAGGCCTCCGACGTGCTTGCTCGTGAGGAGCTCGAGGCCGGAAAGTTCTTCATTGTCAGCACCCACCGTGAAGAGAACGTCGACACTCCGGACAACCTGCGCGATCTGCTTGCCACCTTGCGAGCGTTGGCCGACGAATATGGCTTCCCGCTGATTGTCTCGACCCATCCGCGTACACGTAAGCGACTGGAGGCGCTGGGCGAATCGCTGGAGCACCCACTGATCCGCTTCTCCAAGCCATTCGGCCTGCTCGATTACATCAAGCTGCAGATGAACGCCTTCTGTGTGCTCTCCGACAGCGGCACCATCACCGAGGAAGCCTCGCTGCTCAACCTGCCGGCGGTGACGCTGCGCAATGCCCATGAACGGCCCGAGGGCATGGACCAGGGCACGCTTATCATGAGCGGGCTGAAGAAGGACTCGGTGCTGGCTGCGGTCAAGGTCATCACCAGCCAGCACCATGCCGGCAAGCGGGTGATTCCGCTGGTGCCCGACTACGAGGGCGGGCCAGTGTCGCTGCAAGTGGTGCGGGTGGTGCTCAGTTACACCGACTACGTGAACCGTACCGTCTGGCGCAAGGACTGAACATGCGTGTTCTGCTGACTGGCGCCAGCGGTTTCGTCGGCCGTGGCGTACAGGCGCGCTTGCTGGCCGATGGCGTGCATCGGTTGCGCTGCGCCCAGCGCAATGCACCGGTTGCTCCACTTGTCGGGGTGGAGTACTGCCTGGCTCCGTCGCTGGATGCGGAGGCCGACTGGTCGCAGGCGCTCGCGGAAGTCGATGCAGTCATTCACTGTGCAGCGCGGGTGCACGTGATGCATGAAAAGGCTGCCGATCCACTGGCGGAGTTTCGTCGAGCCAACGTCGAGGGCACGCTACGCCTTGCTCATCAGGCTGTGGCGGCGGGCGTGCGGCGTTTCGTCTTCGTCAGCTCGATCAAGGTCAACGGTGAGCAGACTCTTCCGGGGCAGGCTTATAGAGCCGATGATGTTTCGAATGCGACGGACCCTTACGGCATCTCAAAACGAGAGGCTGAAGATGAATTGCTGGCTCTTGCTGCTGAAACAGGGCTGGAGGTGGCCATCGTCCGCCCGCCCTTGATCTATGGTCCCGGGGTCAAGGCCAACTTCTTGAGCATGATGCGCTGGCTGCAGCGGGGTGTGCCGTTGCCGTTCGGGGCCATAGACAACCGCCGCAGTCTGGTTGCATTGGATAACCTGGTGGACTTGCTGGTGGTGTGCCTTACCCATCCGGCGGCCAGCGGGCAGCGTTTTCTGGTCAGCGACGGCGAGGATTTGTCCACCACGGAGCTGTTACGACGTTTGAGCGCCGCTCTCGGGCGCTCTGCAAGGCTATTGCCAGTGCCGCAGGCGTTGATTGAGCGGGCTGCGATCTTGCTGGGGCGTCGCCAGCTTAACCAGCGTCTGTGCGGTTCGTTACAGATCAGCATGGACAAGACGCGCGAACAACTGGGGTGGACTCCACCTCTTACCGTTGATCAGGCTTTGGCCAAGACTGCTGCGCATTATTTAAAAGAAATATCTAAATGAAAGTTATGGTTCTGATGGTGGTTACTGCTGTCTTGGCGTGGGGGCTGACAGCGTTGCTGCGACGCTATGCGCTGGCCCGCAGCCTGATGGATATACCCAACGCGCGTAGCTCGCATAGTCAACCAACGCCTCGTGGAGGAGGCGTCGCCATTGTCGTGGCATTCCTCCTGGGGTTGTGCGTTGCGTCCGCTGCAGGTCTGGATCTACCCACTGAGATTTATTACTCGCTGCTAGGTGCGGGCTCGGCAATTGCATTGCTTGGATTCCTGGATGACCACGGGCACATTGCCGCTCGCTGGCGCTTGCTCGGGCATTTCGCTGCTGCAGCTTGGGCACTCTTCTGGCTCGGTGGGCTACCACCGATGGCAATACTTGGCCACTCAATTGATTTTGGTTGGTTGGGTTATTTGCTGGCCTCTTTGTATCTGGTTTGGTTACTCAACCTTTACAACTTCATGGATGGAATCGATGGCATTGCCAGCATCGAAGCTATCTGTGTTTGTGTAGGTGGCGCTCTGTTATATGCCCTCCAGGGGCATGCCGACGCAGCGGTGCTGCCACTGCTGCTGTCGTTTGCTGTGGTGGGATTTCTTTACTGGAACTTCCCGCCGGCGCGAATTTTCATGGGCGATGCTGGTAGCGGTTTTCTAGGTGTTGTGCTTGGCGTTCTTTCCTTGCAGGCGGCGTGGATCGATCAGTCCTTGCTTTGGGGCTGGCTGATCTTGTTGGGTGTTTTTGTTGTGGACGCGACCTTTACTCTACTTCGGCGTTTACTGCGCGGAGACAAGGTTTATGAAGCTCATCGAAGCCATGCGTATCAATACGCTTCGCGTCAGTTCGGTCGCCATTTGCCGGTTACTCTGGCGGTAGCCGCGATCAATCTCTGCTGGCTGTTGCCGGTGGCAATTTGGGTAGCGCAAGGCGGCGATGGTTTGGTCGGACTATTGTTGGCTTACGTGCCTCTGATAGCACTGGCTATCAAGTTTCGTGCTGGCGAATTGGAGCGTAGATGAGCCAGTTGCGAAAATTGCTTGTTCTTGGGGCCGGTGGTCACGGCAAGGCCGTCGCGGAGGCTGCGTTACTTTCTGGCGAGTGGCAGCAGGTGGTTTTCCTCGATGATAGATGGCCTGAGATCAACCTTGTTTGTGGCATGCCGGTGGTCGGTGACCTGAGTCATTTGGCTGAAAAAGCAGGGGCGACTGACGGAGCTATTGCGGCAGTTGGGAATAATGGCTTGCGCCGTGCCTGGCAAGAAAAGATTACCGCCTCCGGCATTTCGTTGGTCAGCGTAGTTCACCCTCGTGCTTGCGTGAGTGCTTCAGCTTCAATCGGCCCTGGTTCAGCCATCATGTCACTGGCAGTCGTGGGGGCTGAGGCTCGGCTGGGGCAAGGGGTGATCATTAACGCGGGAGCGGTGGCCGACCATGATGTGACCTTGGGCGACTATGCGCATCTTGGTGTAGGTGTCTGTCTGGCTGGCGGAGTCGCAGTCGGCGCGGCTGCTTGGCTGCAGGCAGGTTGCAGTGCTGGATATGGTGTCGTTATCGAGCCGGGTTTAGTTATCGAGCCTGGCAAGGCTCTGATTGCCAAGGATTGAGGTGTTGAGATGATTCGTCGACGAATAGAGTTATTACGCCACTCTCTTTTGCATTTGTCTCGTCGGGAAAAGCGGGTTCTTCAACTGGCTGTTGACGTAGTGCTTATTTGGGTCGCGCTGTGGCTGTCATTTGCCGTTCGCGTGGGGAGTTGGGATGCTGCCAGACCTTTTTCGGGTCATGGTTGGCTGTTTCTACTGGCGCCTGTTATTGCACTTCCCATTTTCATCAGACTGGGTATGTATCGTGCGGTAATGCGCTACGTAGGCAACGATGCGCTTATGACGATAGCCAAGGCGGTCACCTTGTCTGCGTTGGTGCTGTCTCTGGCGGTTTATTGGTATCGCGGGCCGACGGCTCTCGTTCCAAGGTCCATGGTTTTTAATTATTGGTGGCTGAGCCTGCTGCTGTTGGGCGGTTTGCGCTTGACCATGCGCCAGTTCTTTATAGGGGATTGGTTCGAGCCAATTGCTCGCCGCCGTGATATCGAGTCTGGCACTTCCAAGGTTGCCATATATGGAGCAGGGGCGGCGGGTAACCAACTGGTAGCCGCTTTACGTTTGGGTAAAGCGATGCGCCCGGCTGCATTCATTGATGATGATTCCGGTATTGCTACTCGCACGATTGCGGGCCTGCGCGTCTACTCGCCCAAGCATATTCAGCAAATGATCAATGAAACGGGGGTGACAGAGGTTTTGCTGGCAATGCCCTCGATTCCCCGCGCGCGCAGACGAGAGATACTCGAGGCGTTGGAGCCTTACGCCCTCCATGTACGCAGCATCCCCGGGTTTATGGATCTCGCTAGTGGGCGGGTAAAGGTCGAAGACCTGCAGGAAGTCGATATCGCCGATCTTCTCGGGCGCGACGCCGTACCGCCTCGGCAAGATCTGTTCGAGCGCTGCATCAAGAATCAGGTCGTGCTGGTAACCGGCGCTGGTGGCTCCATCGGTTCTGAGCTGTGTCGGCAGATCCTGGCGAGCGGTGCGCGTACCTTGCTGCTTTTCGAGCACAGCGAATTCAATCTCTACAGTATCCATGGCGAATTGCAGCAGCGAATCGAGCGGGAGTCGCTGCCGATCAAGCTGGTGCCGATTCTCGGGTCTATCCGTAATTTCGAGCGTTTGTTCGACATTCTGCAGACCTGGCGCGTCAATACCGTTTATCACGCCGCTGCGTACAAGCACGTGCCGATGGTCGAGCATAACGTCGCCGAGGGCGTGCTCAATAACCTCGTCGGTACGCTCAACGCCGCGCAGGCGTCGATCAGGGCGGGCGTTGCCAATTTCGTTTTGATTTCTACCGACAAGGCGGTGCGGCCTACCAATGTAATGGGCAGCACCAAGCGCCTGGCTGAGATGGTGCTGCAGGCGCTGAGTCGTGAATCTGCGCCCGTGTTGTTCGCTGATGATTCAGGCGTTCATCACGTCAACAAGACCCGTTTCACCATGGTGCGTTTCGGTAATGTGCTGGGTTCTTCCGGGTCGGTGATTCCGTTGTTCAGGGAGCAGATCAAGCGGGGTGGGCCGGTGACGGTGACACATCCGAACATCACCCGCTATTTCATGACGATCCCTGAGGCGGCGCAGCTCGTCATTCAGGCGGGCTCGCTGGGGCAGGGGGGGGATGTGTTCGTGCTGGATATGGGCGAGCCCGTGAAAATCGCCGATCTTGCCGAAAAGATGATTCGTCTGTCGGGCCTGACTGTACGTGATGAGCACAGCCCGCATGGCGATATCGGTATCGAGTTCACCGGGTTGCGTCCGGGTGAGAAGCTCTACGAGGAGTTGCTGATCGGCGAGGATGTGAAGCCGACCGAGCATCCGATGATCATGCGCGCGGAAGAGGACATGTTGCCCTGGGACGAGCTCAAGGCTCGTTTGCAGGAGTTGTTGGCGGCGGTCAGTGAGGATGACTATGCTCGCGTGCGAATACTGCTGCGCGAAACGGTGCATGGTTATGTGCCGGAAGGTGAGATCGTGGACTGGATTCATCTCAGAAACCGGGAGCGTTGAAGCTTTGATTTGACAGCTGGGAGATAGCGTCTAGTTTAAAAAACGAGGCCATGGTTGCCTCGTTTTTTATAAACAAAGGAGTGTTTCCCCATGCTTAAAGTCAGTCTATCTTCCCTTCTGTTCGCTGTTCTCGCTTCCTTCTCTCTGGCTGCTGCCGCAGCTGAAACCCCAAAAGCCGAACGCGCCAAACCGGCTGCCATGCAGGTGGCGCAGGTTGCTGTGGTCAATCTCAATACCGCTGATGCTGCAACACTGCAGAGTGAGTTGGTGGGGATTGGTGCGACCAAGGCGCAGGCTATTGTGGCTTATCGGGAGGAGCACGGTAATTTCGCCTCGGTCGATGAGTTGTTGGAGGTGAAGGGTATCGGCGAGGCGACGTTGGAGAAGAACCGTGACAGGTTGAGTGTTAACTGATACCTGGCGGTGTTGTTGTCTGGGCCGGTCTTTTGACCGGCCTTTTGTGTTTGTAGGGCGAGGGTTTTGTTCGAGCGGATTGGTTGTATGCACCTGAAAAACACACCGCCCCGATTCTTCCAACCAGCGGCTTGCTGGCCAGCTTCTTCCTGAAAATCAAGGTCGCCTACCCCGAAGGGTACGATGAACCTTTTTATCCGCGCGCCTTGATATATCCATGATGCCGTCGAATCGGCTTCACATGTGCCGGGCAGGGCTTCAAGACCATGGTCTTAGAGCGGTAAGACCATGGTCGAATGGCCTCACGAAGGGTCGGGGGATACAACATGCACCATACAAAAACAACTCCCCGTCGAGGTGATTTCATGAGTGCTGCGTCTCTTTACCCTGTGCGTCCCGAAGTGGCCGCGCGGACCCTCACTGACGAGGCCACCTACAAGGCCATGTACCAACAGTCCGTGGTCAACCCCGAGGGTTTCTGGCGCGAGCAGGGCAAGCGGATCGACTGGATCAAGCCCTACAACAAGGTCAAGCAGACCACCTTCGATGATCACCACGTTGACATCAAGTGGTTCGCCGACGGCACCCTGAACGTCTCCTACAACTGCCTCGACCGTCATCTGGAAGAGCGCGGTGACCAGATCGCGATCATCTGGGAAGGCGACGATCCGTCCGAGCACCGGGAAATCACCTACCGCGAACTGCACGAGCAAGTGTGCAAGTTCGCCAACGCCCTGCGCGGCCAGGACGTTCACCGCGGCGATGTGGTGACCATCTACATGCCGATGATCCCGGAAGCCGTGGTGGCCATGCTGGCCTGTGCGCGTATCGGCGCGATCCACTCCGTGGTGTTCGGTGGCTTCTCGCCCGAGGCACTGGCCGGCCGCATCATCGATTGCCAATCCAAGGTGGTGATCACTGCTGACGAAGGGCTGCGTGGCGGCAAGAAAGTACCGCTCAAGGCCAACGTCGACGACGCCCTGACCAACCCCGAGACCCGCAGCATCCAGAAAGTCATCGTGGTGCAGCGCACCGGTTCCGAAATCAAATGGAACCAGCATCGTGACATCTGGTACGAAGACCTGATGAAGGTCGCAGGCAGTGTCTGCGCACCCAAGGAAATGGGCGCAGAAGAAGCGCTGTTCATCCTCTACACCTCCGGTTCGACCGGCAAGCCAAAGGGCGTGCTGCACACCACTGGTGGCTACCTGGTATACGCCTCGCTGACCCATGAGCGCGTGTTCGACTACCGTCCGGGCGAAGTCTTCTGGTGCACCGCCGACATCGGTTGGGTCACCGGCCACACCTATCTGGTCTATGGGCCGTTGTCCAACGGCGCCACTACAGTGATGTTCGAAGGCGTGCCGAACTATCCGGACGTTTCGCGCGTTGCCAAGATCGTCGACAAGCATAAGGTCAACATCCTTTACACCGCCCCGACTGCCATTCGCGCCATGATGGCCGAGGGCAAGGCCGCGGTCGAAGGCGCTGATGGTTCCAGCCTGCGCCTGCTCGGTTCGGTTGGTGAGCCGATCAACCCGGAAGCCTGGCAGTGGTACTACGAGAACGTCGGTCAGAGCCGTTGCCCGATCGTCGACACCTGGTGGCAGACTGAAACTGGCGCCTGCCTGATGACTCCGCTGCCGGGCGCTCATGGCCTCAAACCGGGCTCCGCTGCGCGTCCGTTCTTCGGCGTACAGCCGGCGCTGGTAGATAACCTGGGCAACATCATCGAAGGCGCTGCCGAAGGCAATCTGGTGATCATCGACTCTTGGCCGGGTCAGGCGCGTACCCTGTACGGCGACCATGACCGCTTCGTCGACACCTACTTCAAGACCTTCCGTGGCATGTACTTCACCGGTGACGGTGCGCGCCGCGACGAAGACGGCTACTGGTGGATCACCGGCCGTGTCGACGACGTGCTCAACGTCTCCGGCCACCGCATGGGTACCGCCGAGATCGAGAGCGCCATGGTCGCCCACTCGAAAGTAGCCGAGGCCGCAGTGGTCGGTGTACCGCACGACATCAAAGGGCAGGGCATCTACGTCTACGTCACCCTCAATGCTGGCGAGGAAGCATCGGAGCAACTGCGTCAGGAACTGCGCAACTGGGTGCGCAAGGAGATCGGCCCGATCGCCACGCCGGACGTGATTCAGTGGGCCCCCGGCCTGCCGAAGACCCGCTCGGGCAAGATCATGCGCCGTATCCTGCGCAAGATCGCCACCGCCGAATACGATACTCTCGGCGACATCTCCACGCTGGCCGATCCTGGCGTGGTGCAGCACCTCATCGATACGCATCGCCAGATGCAAGCCGCCTGCGCCTGATCGGCAACGGCAAACGAAAACCCCGCCCGGCCAAAAGCCCGGCGGGGTTTTTCATTTCTATGTGGCAGGATTTGCTTAAACTTGTACGATATATTTAGTTTGTACAATTATTGTATAGATACGCATAATGGCGCAATGCCAGATGGTGCGATCGAATAACGCACCTCTGTCCGTTCTTACCTGACGACTCAGAGGTCCACATGTTTGCCAATCTCAACATCTCCCAGAAGTTGTACGCGGGTTTCGGTGTCGTCCTGCTGATCATCCTCCTGCTGGTGCTGTCCACATGGCGCGGTTTCGATCAGGTCGAGCGTGCGGTGCGGCTTAACATCCACACCTATGACGTGATCAACGAGTCGTCTGGCCTGCTGGCCAGCCTGATCAATATCGAAACCGGTGCTCGAGGCTTCGTCATTACCGGGCGTGACCAGTTCCTTGGTCCTATGGAGTCCGGAGAGAGAGATTTCCAGTTGCATATGGCGCAACTGCGTCAGCTGACCAGAGACAACCCTGCTCAGCAGCGCCGTCTCGGCGAGTTGCAGGCGTTGCATGACCAATGGAGTGGCGAAGACATCAACGGCAATCTTGAATTGCGCCGCCAGGTGGGCGCGGGCACGCAGAGCTTCGATGCCCTGATCGAGCGGGTTTCGGCAGGTGGCGCCAAGGTCAAGATGGATGCCATGCGTCGCATCCTGAGCGAGATCCAGACCGAGGAGAATGTGCTGCTGGAACAGCGCACAGCGTCGATGAATGCGGCCAAGTCCCTGTCGCTGATGATCCTGCTGATCGGTGGGCTGCTTGCCACGGTGCTTGCCATCAGCGTGGCCTTTCTGCTATCGCGTAGCGTTGCCGGCCGTTTGAAGCAGGTGGTCGAGGTAGCCCGTAATGTTGCTCAGGGGCGTCTTGATTCGCGTATCGAACGGATTGGAGGTGATGAGATCGGCGTGCTGCTGGAGGCCTTTGCCACCATGCAGGAGCGGCTACGCGAGATGATCGGGCAGATCCGGACCGGCGCGGTACAGTTGGTTGAAGCTGCGCAGAACATCTCCAGTGCGTCCACCCAGCTGTCGGTTTCCACCCAGGAGCAGTCACAGGCCGCTTCGAGCATGGCGGCGACGGTGGAGGAACTGACCGTGAGCATCAATCACGTCGCCGACAACGCCAAGGAAGCACACGGCCTATCCAGCGATTCGGGCAGGCAGTCGGCCGAGGGCGGCGCGGTGATCCAGGAAACCCTCGCCAGCATGCAGCGCATCGCTGACACGGTGCAGGGCGCAGCGGCCCAGATCGTGGAGCTCGGCCAACATTCGGATCAGATTTCCTCGATCGTCAACGTGATCAAGGAAATCGCCGATCAGACCAACTTGCTGGCGCTCAATGCCGCCATCGAGGCGGCGCGGGCGGGCGAGCAGGGTCGCGGCTTTGCCGTGGTCGCCGATGAAGTGCGTTTGCTGGCGCAGCGTACCGCCAACTCGACCCAGGAGATCACCGAGATGATCAAGAAGATTCAGCTGGGTACGCGCAGCGCGGTGAGCAACATGGAAATCGGTGTGCAGCAGGTCAGCAGCGGGGTGGAGCAAGCCAGCCAGGCCGGTGATGCCATCGTCACCATTCGCCAGGCTTCCGCCAGTGTGGTCGGTGTGGTCGATCAGATCTCCCTGGCGCTGCGTGAGCAGACGGTCGCCAGTCAGGACGTAGCGCGCAATGTTGAGCGCATCGCACAGATGTCGATGGAGAACAGTGAGGCAGTGGCCGATACATCGCGCACCGCGCAAGGCTTGCAACAACTGGCTTTGACCTTGGAAAAACAGGTGGCTTCATTTCGCTTTTGACTAGGATGACAAGGGTGGGAGTCTCCAAGACTGTTTTATAAGGAAGCGCCGATGGATATAGTCAGCCAGAGCATCTTTCCTCAGCCATTTCGGGCTGTGGGTTGCGCCGAATGCCGAAACGCCGAGGCCCTGGGTTTCGATTTCACAATGGCTTTTCAACTGATCGTCGATATCGAGGAGCAACGGCCGTTCGCCTATGAAGCCCTGGTACGGGGCTGCAATGGTGAGTCCGCCGGTGAAGTGCTCGGACGGGTCAACGACGGTAACCGCTACCGGTTCGATCAGGCCTGTCGGGTCAAGGCCATCGAGCAGGCCGCCAGGCTCGGGCTGCTCGACATTCCGGATTGTCTGCTCAGCATCAACTTCCTGCCCAATGCGGTGTATCGCGCCGAGACCTGCATTCGCGCCACGCTGGAGGCGGCGCAGCGCTTTGACTTCCCGCGCGAGCGGCTGATGTTCGAGGTTACCGAAGGCGAGCAGATCCATGATGCCGAGCACCTAAAGCGGATCTTCGCCGAGTACGGCAAGCAGGGCTTCACCACAGCTATCGACGATTTTGGCGCGGGCTACTCCGGGCTCAATCTGCTGGCCGAATTCCAGCCGCACGTACTCAAGCTGGACATGGCCCTGACTCGAGGCATCGATCAGGACCCGGTGCGCCAGGCCATCGTCGCCGGTATCGTGCTGGTCGCGCAGCGCTTGGGCATTCGCATCATCGCCGAGGGCATCGAAAGTGTTGGTGAGCGTGATGCGCTGATCGAGCTTGGTATCCGCTACATGCAGGGTTTTTTCTTCGCCAGGCCTGCGTTGGACAGGCTCTGCGGCGTCTGATGAGGTGTGAGGTGGGCATGGGCAGGTCTTGCGGTACCTGCCCGGCCGCTTGGCTTTCGTCCTTCGAGTTTATGGGACAGCAGTGTTTCACCCGTCGGGATTAGCCCGTGGCGGCACGCGCTGGCTGTGCAGAATCATCCAGCGCAGCAGATCAGTGAGCCTGACCTGGTGATGGCTGACCATTTCCCATTGCGTGCATTCGCTGACGTAGAGTTCGACGTAACGACTGAGCACCAGGTGGCAGCGGTCATCGCTCAGGCGCAATTCGATCTCCCGGCAATGCAGCGATAGCGAGTCGGGATTCCTGATCCGCTGATAGAGCAGCAGTGAGTCTTCAGTTCTGCTCATCGGCCATTTCCGCTTCGCAGTTAATCGAAGCGTCCAGTGCCGCACCGAGCTTACCTTCTGCGACGAACTGCGCGCGGCGTTCGGCCACGGTATCGCGCAGTGCCGCATAGTAGTCAGGCTGCTGTTGCAGAGCGTCGGTCATGGGCAGAAGCTGCGCACGACCGTCGACCGTGCCGCCGACAGTGCTGATGGTGCCTAGCGTATCCAGGGTATCGCTGTTGCTGCCGAACGGGTCTATGGCAAAACCCAGTACACGTCCGGTGGCGTCGCGCAGGTTGGCCGTACCGAACAGCGGCAGTTCGATGATTGGGCCGTCGGCGATATTCCACACGCCGAAGGTCTGGCCGAAATCGGCTCGATGACGCTCCAGGCCAAATCGGCTCGACACGTCGACCAGCCCCACCACACCCACCGTACTGTTGGTAATGAACCGCGTGGCCGTGACCATCGAGCGCTTGGGGTTGCCCTGCAACAGATCGTTGATGAACACCATCGGCTCGCCGAAGTTGGCCGCGAAGTTGTGCACCCCGCTCTGGGCGAAGTCGGGCAGCTGTCGGTAGCCGCGGGCAACGGGGGCGAGCAGGTAGTCGTCGAGCGCTCGGTTGAACACGAATATGCCACGGTTGATCGATTCGGCTGGGTCGTTCACCACATGGTCCGGCGTGGCGATGCAGCCCGCCGAGTCGATGACAGGTGGCGGGTTACTGGCACAACCACTGGCCAGTAGTAGGGTCATGGCGAGCGTGAGAGGACGCACGGCAGGGGATGCGAATGCTGTGACGGACATGCGGAACACCTCGATAGGAAACTGCGCCGAGGTTGCCAAGACATTTTTGCCCGGGGATGTCCGCTCTGTTGCCAACAGGAAGCTTTGTTGCCGGATTGAAATATATGACGGCAGGCGTTCGATGGTTTTAGATAGGCGCTCGCAAATGCATCGAGGGTGTGCTGGCCGTGAGTCGCTTGTTGCTGGTGGACGACGACACCGAAGTTCTTGCTCTGCTGAAGAGGTTTCTCGAGCAGCACGGCTATAGCGTGGACGTTGCCACCGACGGACAGGCGCTGTGGCGCGCGCTCGAGCGGCAACTGCCGGATCTGGTGATCCTCGACGTGATGCTACCCGGCGACAGTGGCCTGGTGCTGTGTCAGCGCCTGCGCACCGAGCACTCGATGGCGATCATCATGCTGACGGCGATGAGCGAGCTGAGTGATCGGGTAGTGGGGCTGGAACTGGGCGCCGATGACTACCTGAGCAAGCCGTTCGATGCCCGCGAATTGCTGGCGCGGGTGCGTGCGGTGTTGCGTCGTACCGGCGAGGTACGCAGCGTACTGCATGAGCGGCCACGGCCGATCCTGGAGTTCGCTGGCTGGCAGCTCGACGTGACCCGCCGCGAGCTGCGCTCACCGGACAAAGTCCTGATTCCCCTTTCGGCTGGCGAGTTCGAACTGCTGTTGGTACTCGCCGAGCATCCGCAGCGTGTGCTGAGTCGTCAGCAGCTGCTCGACATGGCGCGCGGTGAAGCCTATGACGCTTTCGATCGAAGCGTCGATGTGCAGGTCAGTCGGTTACGGCGCAAGCTCGATGCCGAGCCCACGCGCAGTTCGATGATTCGTACCATCCGTCATATCGGCTATCTCTTCACGCCCTGTGTAGTGGTGAAACGATGAGGTGGTTGTCGCGACTAAAGGGCGGTATCTGGCTGACGCGTGACACCGTCGCGCGCTGGATCGCCCTGACCACCCTGGCTTCGATGCTGACCGCCTTGCTGCTGAGTTCGCTGCTCAGTCTGCTGGCAGGCGTATGGGCGCGACCGCCATTGCTGGAGGCGGGATTGATGGAGCGCATGGCCGGCATTGCCCGGATTGCCGATGCGCTACCGCCCGAGCAGAGGCAGAAGGCGGCTGATGCCGCTGGCGATGAGGCATTCAACGCCCGATGGTTACGGCAGCACAGTGACGCTCAGGTCCCGGCGATCGATGATTCTGTTTTCCGTTACGGCGCTGACGTGTTGCAGCAGTTGTTGCAGCGGCCGCAGGCCAGGATCGAGGCCTATGAACCGAAGGACTGGCCGTCGCCGCGTGATGAAAGCCGTTATGTGCTGATGATCGAACTGGCCGATGGCAGCTGGATGGAGTTCTCCACGGCGTCTCGCGTCTGGGGGCTGGAGAGGGTACCGCGCAGTCTGGTGTATCTGGTCTTGATGATGATCTCGACCATCATCGTGGCACTGGTTGCCACCCGCTACCTGGCTGCTCCGTTGGAGCGTTTCGCGCAGGGCGCGCAGCGTTTCGGGGTGGACTTCAGGGCACCGCCGATAACGCCAGTGGGGCCTCAGGAAATCCGTCAGGTCATCGTCGCGTTCAATGCCATGCAGTCGCGGCTACGGCACTTTCTCGATGATCGTACGCAGATGCTGGCAGCCATCTCCCATGATCTGGGGGCGCCGCTGACGCGCATGCGGCTGCGTGGCGAGTTCATCGAGGATGCGGAGCAGCAGGCGAAACTGTTCAGCGATGTCGACGAAATGCAGGCGATGGTCAACTCGGCGCTGGATTTCTTTCGTGATGAGGCTCGCCTCGAAACGGCGACGGCTTTCGACCTGAGTGAGCTGCTGCGCACCATCGTCGACGACTTCAGGGATTCCGGCGTTGAGGTGGCGATACAGGTGCCCAGGCGCCAGGTCTATGTCGGTCGGCCGATCGCGATCAAGCGCATGCTGGTCAACCTGCTGGAGAACGCCGTCAGATACGGACGTGAAGCGCAGGTGATGCTGCAGGCCGATGATGAGGGTGTCGAAATCCGCGTGCTCGACCGTGGGCCGGGTATCCCTGTGGAGCAGCAGGAGGCGGTATTTGCGCCGTTCTACCGTCTGGAGGCCTCACGCAACAAACACACTGGCGGCGTCGGCCTGGGGTTATCGGCTGCGCGCGCCACGGTGCTGGAGCATGGTGGTCGGCTGATCCTCGGCAATAGAGCGGAGGGCGGGCTGGAGGTGCGGGTGATGCTGCCATTTGCCTAGCGTGGCGGCGGAGAGCATCCGCCGCCAGGGCACTCAGAGCGCGCCGAATACCTTCTTCGCCAGGCTGGTAGCGGCACCGGCCGGGTTCTGGCGGATGCTGGCCTCCTGCTTGGCAATCATCTCGAACAGGCCGTCGAGCGCCTGTTCGGTGACGTAGCTTTCCACCGTGCTGCTCTTGGCGTCGACCACGCCAAAGCTGGCGGCCTGGCCGGCGAAGGCGTTGTACTGCTGGGCCAGACCGACCTGGTCGGTGGCCTGCTTGACGATGGGCAGGAATTTGGCGCGGATCTGCTCGCGGCTGCTCTTGTTCAGGTACTGGGTGGCCGAGTCCTGCGGGCCGCTGAGAATCGACTTGGCGTCGGCCACGGTCATCTTCTTCACTGCGTCGACCAGCAGCGCCTGGGCCTGTGGCACGGCAGCCTCGGCGGCCTTGTTCATGCTCGCTTCGAGCTGATCGACCTGGGCGCCCATGCCCATCATCTTCATGGTCTTGGCAGCCTTGCCGAGCGTGCCGGGCAGCTCGATGCGCACGTCCGGGTTGTTGCTGAAACCGCCGGGGGTGCCCAGTTGCTTGACGGCCACCTGGGCGCCCTGGATCAGGGCATCCTTGAGGCCGCCACTGGCGTCCTGCTGGCTCAGGTCGGAGAGGGACAGGGCGAAGACGTTGGCCGAAAGCAGCAGGCCAGCGGCGAACGTGGTGAGGCGCAGCATGGTGTTCATCCTTGCATCGGGGGGGAATGCTGTGAGCTTAACGGAGTCTGCAGCGTAGGCAAGCCAAGCGATGGGAGTGGATGGGCAGCGCGCCTGGCTATGGCTATGATCAGGACCATGAATTCACTATTGCCCCTGCGTACTCCCTGCCCACCGGGTGCCTGCGATTGTCAGCGTGACGAGCTGCTGGACAGGCCTGGCGCCGACACGCGCATTTTGCTGCTGAACCGCAGCGAGGAGCAGCGCCTGCTCGAGCGTCTGGAAAACCTGCAGAGCCTGGATGATCTCGAGCGCATGCGGCAGCGTATGTTCGAGCAGTTGGGCATTCGCCTGCATATCGAGCCGGCCCATGGCGAGGTGCGCAGCATGCGCGGTATCCACATGCATTTCGATGCCCACCCGGGACTGTGTCGAAAGACCCGGCAGAGCATTCCGGCGGCGATCCGACGGGCGATGGAGAAAAGGCCGGAAATCGCCTGGCGTCTGCTCGATGCCAACGATTTGCTGGGAGCTGGCTAGGTCGAGTACGCATTGATCGAAAACGACAAGGCCACGCTGATGCGTGGCCTTGTCGTTTGTGGCAGATGAACAGGCTAGCAGGCTGTTGAAAAACTACCTGCGTTGGCAATGCTGCGTCAAAAACGGCCTCGTGCGCGAGTCCGATCAAAATGCTCATTTACAACTCGTAAACTGCGCTTTTTCGGCCGTTTTTTCCTTGTCTTGCCTGCCTCGTCTACGTTTTTCAACGGCCTGCTAGCGTTGCCAGCCGCCACCCAGTGCCCGGAACAGATCGGCCAGCGCCAGTTGGCGCTCGGTGCTGATCTGGATCAGCGTGGTCTGGTCGTTGAAGCTGCTGCGCTGGGCATCCAGGTAGCGTAGGTGGTCATCCACACCACCTCTGTAGCGAGCTTCGGCCAGGGCTTCGGCCGCTCGGCTGGACTCGGCCAGTGCGCGCCGCGCGGCTTCTTCACGGCGCAGCGTGTCGGTGGCGGCGAGGGCGTCGGCGACTTCGCGGAAGGCGGTCTGGATGGTGCCTTCGTAGTCGGCCACGGCGGCGTCCTGGCGCACTTCGGCGAGATCCAGGTTGGCGCGGTTGCGGCCGCCAGCGAAGATCGGCAGCGACAGCGTCGGGGCGAAGCTCCAGGCCCGCGAGCCGCCCTCGAACAGCCCGGACAACTCGGTACTGGAGCTGCCCACCGACCCGGTCAGGGTGATGCGCGGGAAGAACGCCGCACGGGCCGCGCCGATATCGGCATTGCGCGCCTTGAGGCGATGTTCGCTGGCAAGAATGTCGGGGCGCCGTTCGATCAGTTCCGAGCTGGTGCCGGGGGCGATGTCTTGCAGCACCATCAGCTCGTCGCGTGGGGTCGACGGCAACAGTTGCCCGGCGTCTGGCGTGCCGAGCAGCAGCGCCAGGGCGTTGTCCGCCTGGCGCAGCTGGCGCTCGGTGCTTTCTCGCTCGGCCCTGGCCTGCTCGGCGAGGCCGACCGCTTCCTGGTAATCCAGAGCGGTGGCGGCGCCTACTTCGCGGCGTCTGCTGACCAGCTCCAGTGACGCCAGGCGGCTGTCCAGGGTCTGTTCCACCAGCGCCTTGCGCCGTAGTGCGCCATCGCGGGTCAGGTAGGCCTGGACCACCTCGGCAATCAGGCTGATCTGCGTGGCGCGGGTCGCTTCCTCGGTGGCCAGGTAGGTTTCCAGTGCGGCCTCGGACAGGTTGCGCACACGGCCGAACAGGTCGACCTCGTACTCGGCCAGACCCAGACCGACCTGATAGACGCTGGCGACTTCCGAACGGCCGGTCTGCGACTGATCGGCCGGCAAGCGCTGGCGGTTGCCGCTGGCGTTGGCATTGAGCGACGGTAGGCGGTCGGCGCGCTGGATGCGGTACTGCGCACGCGCCGCTTCGATATCCAGCAGCGCCTGGCGCAGGCTGCGGTTGTTGTTTAGTGCGGTATCCACCGCGCGGCGCAGGTCGGCATCGACGATGAAAGTCTGCCAGTCCAGCGCTTGTGCGCGGCTGCCATTGGCGTCGGCCACCTGCCAGTCAGCGGCGACCGGCGCCTCTGGCCGCTCGTAATGAGGCGCCAGGGAGCAGCCGCCAAGGGCGACGGCCAGGGTCAGCAGAGCGGGGCGCAGAATGAGGTGAGAGGTCATCGCATTACTCCGCTTTGTGCAGGGGATGGTTGTCGGTTTGCTGAGGTTTGGTACGCAGCAGCGACAGCACCCAGACGAAGAAGATCGGCACGAAAATCACCCCGAGCATGGTCGCGCTGAGCATGCCGCCCAGTACGCCGGTACCCAGTGCGCGCTGGCTGGCGGCGCCAGCGCCGGTGGCGATGGCCAGCGGCACCACGCCGAGCATGAAGGCCATGGAGGTCATGATGATCGGGCGGAAACGCAGGCGTGCGGCTTCGAGGGCGGCATCGCGCAGCGAGTAGCCGTCTTCCCACAAATCCTTGGCGAACTCGACGATGAGGATGGCGTTCTTCGCCGCCAGGCCGATCACGGTGATCAGGCCGACCTTGAAGTAGACGTCGTTGGGCAGGCCGATGGCGGTCACCGCCAGCACTGCGCCGAGGGCGCCGACCGGCACGATGAGCATCACGCTCAGCGGGATCGCCCAGCTCTCGTAGAGGGCTACCAGCAGCAGGAACACCACGGTGATGGCCAGGGCGAAGAGCATCACTGCCTGGCCGCTGGCGACGCGCTCCTGATACGACAGGCCGGTCCACTCGTAGCCGATGCCTTCCGGCAGTTCGGCGGCGATGCGCTCCAGTTCGGCCATGGCCTCGCCGGTGCTCACGCCAGGGGCGGCGTCGCCAGCGATGCGGATCGACGGATAACCGTTGTAGCGGGCGATCTGCACCGGGCCTTCTTCCCACTGGGTGGTGACGAAGGCGCTAAGGGGCACCAGGCCGCCGCTGTCGTTGGGCACGTGCAGCCGGAGCACGCTTTCCGGGGTCATCCGTTCGGCCTGCTCGGCCTGCACAACCACGCGTTGCTGGCGACCTGCGTTGGCAAAGTCGTTGATCACCGAGGAACCGAATGCGGTAGACAGTGCGCTGCTCACCGACTCGAAGCTCACACCGAGGGTACGCGCTTGTTCGCGGTCGATGACCAGGCGCAACTGCGGCGCCTCGGCCAGGCCTTCCATCATGGCGTAGAGGAACTTCGGGTTGCCGTTGACCTTGCCCAGCACCTCGTCGCGTGCGGCGAGCAGGGCGTCGCGACCGAGACCGGCGCGATCCTGCAGGCGCAGCGCGAAGCCACCGGAGTTGCCCAGGCCTTCGATTGGTGGTGGCGGCACGGCCATCATGGCGCCGTCGTCGAGGTTGGCGAAGTGCTGGTTGACCGCTGTCGATTCGGCCTCCGGTGATTGGGTGGAGTCACGCTCCGACCAGTCCTTGAGCAGCGGGAAGGCGATGGCGGCGTTCTCGCCCATGCCGGAGAAGCTGAAGCCGAGCACCAGGAAGGAGGTCTCGATGGCGTCGCGGGCCATCAGGAATTCTTCCAGTTCCTCGCCGGCTGCCGAGGTGCGCTCACGGGTGGCGCCCGGTGGCAGCTGGATGTCGACGATCATGTAGCCCTGGTCTTCGACCGGCACGAAGGATTCCGGCAGGCGCAGGTAGAAGAAGCCCATCAGCACCACGATGCCCAGGTAGATGAACATGACGCGGCCGGCGCGTGGCGCCAGTTTGCCGTTGAGCGCGGTGTAGCGCCCGGTCAGACGAGTGAACAGGCGATTGAAGGCGCCGAAGAAGCCGGTCTTCTCGTGATGCCCCTCTGGGATGGGCTTGAGAATCGTCGCGCACAGCGCCGGGGTGAAGGTCAGGGCAAGGAAGCCGGAGAACAGGATCGACACCGCCAGCGACAGCGAGAACTGCTGGTAGATGACGCCGACCGAGCCGGACATGAAGGCCAGCGGCAGGAACACCGCCGACAGCACCAGGGTGATGCCGATGATCGCCCCGGACACCTGGCCCATCGCCTTGATGGTCGCCGGCACCGGCGCCAGGCCTTCCTCGGCCATGATCCGCTCGACGTTCTCCACCACCACGATGGCGTCGTCGACCAGGATGCCGATGGCCAGCACCATGCCGAACATGGTCATCATGTTCACCGAGAAGCCCAGCAGGTACATGAAGGTCAGGGTGCCGAGCAGGCACACCGGCACGACGATGGACGGGATCAGGGTGTAGCGCACGTTCTGCAGGAACAGGAACATCACCAGGAACACCAGTACCATGGCCTCGACCAGGGTCATGATGACCTTGTCGATGGCCACGTCGACGAAGCGCGAGGTGTCGTAAGGCACCGAGAACTCGACGTTGTCCGGGAAGTTCACCGACAACTCGGTCAGGCGCTGTTTCACCGCCTCGGCAGTCTGGATGGCGTTGGCACCGGGCGACAGCTGCACGGCGGCGGCGACGGCGGGCTTGCCGTCCTGGCGCGAGCCGAAGTTGTAGTCCTGGCTGCCGACCTCGATGCGCGCCACGTCGCCCAGGGTCAGGCGCGAGCCGTCCTGGTTGGCGCGCAGCACGATGGCGGCGAACTCATCCGGGTTGTCCAGGGTGCCCTTGACCGCCAGTGTCGCGGTCAGTTGCTGCTCGCTGGAGCCTGGCGTGCTGCCGAAGGCGCCGGCCGGCACCTGCGCGTTCTGCGCGCGGATGGCGTTGTTCACATCGTCGATCGACAGGCCATAGCCGACCAGCTTCTGCGGGTCTATCCACACCCGCATGGCGGCTTCGGAGGCGAAGAACTGCAGCTTGCCTACACCAGGGACGCGACGGATTTCGTTGTTGATGTTGCGCGCGGCGTAGTCTGCCAGCGCCGTGGTGTTGTCGTCCTTGCCGCCATCCTTGTAGCTCAGCGCGTAGATCAGCAGGAAGCCCGCCGTGGCCTGCTCGGTCTGGATACCCAGGGTGAGCACGGCCTGCGGCATACGCGCCTCGGCTTTCTTCAGGCGGTTCTGCACGTCGACCTGAGCCAGCTCAGGATCGGTGCCCGGCTGGAAGGTCACGGTGATCTCGGCGATACCGTTGGCGTTGCTGGTGGACTCGAAGTACAGCAGGTTCTTCGCGCCGTTGAGCTCTTCCTCGATGACGCTGGTCACCGAGTCGGTCAGCACCTGCGCCGAGGCGCCGGGATAGGTGGCGGTGACGGTGATCTGTGGCGGCGCCACGTTGGGGTACTGCGCCACCGGCAGGAAGGGGATGGCCAGCAGGCCGGCCAGCGAGATGAACAGGGCGACCACCCAGGCGAAATTGGGGCGCCGTATGAAAAACAGGGACATGAGGTTCTCTCCGGCTTACTGCGCCTGGGGTTGTGGAGCGATCGCGTCGGATGCTGCGGCAGCTTCCCCGCGCGGCACGACCTTGGCGCCGGGCTTGATGGCGGCCAGCGAGCTGGTGATCACCTTGTCGCCGGCCTCGAGGCCTTCGGCGATCAGCCAGCGTGAGCCGTGCATGGCGCCGGTGGTGACCTGGCGAACCTCGACGGTGTCGTCTTCGCCCAGCAGCATCACGCTGGCCTGGCCGTCGGCGGCACGCTGCACGGCGCGTTGAGGTACCAGGATGGCGTTCTGATTGAGCCCCTGCGGCGTCAGCACGCGCACGTACATGCCGGGCAGTAGCACGCCTTGCGGGTTGTCGAAGCGGCCGCGCAGGGCGATCTGGCCGGTGCTGCGATCCACCGAGATGTCGGTGAACAGCAGGGTGCCTTTGCTCTCGATATCGGTGCCATCGACGCGCAGCGACAAGGGCTGATCGGCTGCACCGGCAACTTTGCCATCGGCGATGGCGGCGCGCAGACGCAGGGCATCGGCGGCCGGCTGGGTGAAGTCGGCGTAGACCGGGTCGAGCTGCTGAATGCGGGCGAGCAGGGTGGCTTCACCCTGGCCGACCAGCGCGCCTTCGGTCACCTGGGCGCGGCCGATGCGGCCGGCAATGGGCGCGCGCACTTCGGCATAACCCAGGTCCAGGCGAGCGGTTTCCACGCTGGCTTGCGCCGAGCGCTTGTCGGCCTGGGCGCTTTGCAGGGCCGCCCTGGCTACATCGAAGTCCTGCTTGCTGACCGCATCGATCTTCACCAGCGGCTCGTAGCGCTTGACCGTGGCCTGCGCCTGGAACAGCTGCGCCTCGGCCCGGGCCAGTTCGCCCTGGGCACGGGACAGGGCGGCCTTGAACGGCGCCGGGTCGATCTGGAACAGCAGGTCGCCGGCTTTGACGTCGGCGCCTTCCTCGAAGGTGCGTTTGAGCACGATGCCGGCGACCCGGGCGCGTACTTCTGCCACCCGTACCGGCTCGATACGGCCTGGCAGTTCGGCGATCACGGTGAACGGCTCGGTCTTGACGGTCAGCACGTCGACCTCGCGTGGTGGCGACTCACCCCATCCTTGCTCGCCTTGGTCGCAGCCGGCCAGGCCGATTGCCGCCAGTAGAGCGACCACTGAAAAAACGTAACGTCCGCGAATTCTGCTCATGCCTGTCACCTGGAGTGAGATCCATTTTCCCTGAAAGGCGCGAATGATCATGCTTTGGCTAAAATGAGTCAATATTGACTCATATGAATCTTCTGTGGGCAAAATTGTAAGTCCCCGTTGAGTCTGGGGACTTTTTCTGCACAATGCGCGCTGCTCAAGCGGAGGGCCTTCGATGTCCAATGATGAAAAACTGCTCAAGGCCCTGGCCGTTGCCATCGTCGACCGCCCGCGGGCGACGCTGAAAGATCTGGCCGAAGCCGCGGGCGTCAGCAAGGCCACCTTGCATCGTTTCTGCGGTACGCGTGACAGCCTGGTCGAGCGCCTGATGAATCACAGTCAGGCAGCGCTCAATCAGGTGATAGAGGACGCCGACCTGCAGGTCGCCGATGTGGCGCAGGCATTGCGTAATCTGATCGAGAATCACCTCAGACACCGCGAATTGCTGGTGTTCATGATCTTCCAGTACCGCCCGGACAGCCTCGACCCGGACAAGGACGGTGCGCGCTGGATCGCCTACACCGATGCGTTGGACAGCTTCTTTCTGCGCGGACAGCAGGAGGGATACTTCCGCATCGACATCACCGCCGAGCTGCTGACCGAACTGTTCGTGTCGCTGATCTATGGCATGGTCGATGCCGAGCGCCGTGGCCGCGCCGCCAGTGCGCGTTCGCTGGCGATACTGGAGCAGTTCTTTCTCAAGGGCGCCGGGCAGCCGCGCCCCTGATGCCCAAGCCCCGTTGCCTGGCTGCTGTCACCACGGCAAGCGCTGGCCGTCGTAGGCGTGGAAGCTGCCGCTGTGCTCGGGCCCCAGCGCATCGATCACTCGCAGCATTTCAGCGGCGGCATGCTCGGCCGGACGCGCAGCGCTGGCGCCGCGAAAGGGTTGCGACAGGGGAGAGATGACCGTGCCGGGATGCAAGCTGAGCAGCCGTGCCTTGGGCTTGCTGCGTGCCAGCTCGATGGCGGCGGTCTTGATCAGCATGTTCAGCGCCGCCTTGGACGAGCGGTAGGCGTACCAACCACCGAGGCGGTTGTCGCCGATGCTGCCGACCTTGGCCGAAAGCATGGCCATGGCGCCCTGTTTGTCCAGCAGAGGCAGAAAATGGCGCAGCACCAGAGCCGGCCCCAGCGCATTGACTTGGAATACCGCCTGCAAGGCCTCGGCCTCGATGGCGGCCAGGCTTTTCTCCGGCGCTATGCCCGGGCGATGTAGCAGTCCGGCCGTGAGCAGGATCAACTGATACGGCCCTTCGTCCGCCAAAGCTGCTGCTGCTTCGGCGATGCTGGTGGGGGTTTCCAGATCAAGCGCCGGTGAGCTGCTGCGGCTCAGCTCACGTACGCCGGCGCAGTTGGGGTCGGCACGCAGCAACTGGCAGAAGGCCTGGCCGATGGCGCCGCTGGCGCCAATCACCAGCGCCTTGTAGCCGTTGCCCAGGCTGTGCAGGGTCATGGCTGAGCGGCGCCACGGCGGAAGAACAGCGTGACCTGACCGAGTTCGATACCGAACTTGCTCATGACCGAGCGATTGATCAGGGTGTCATCGTCCATCAGGTACATCCAGTCATCGAAGTAGACGACGTAGGTGCTGTCATCCACCGGCAGATTGAGGTGGTAACGCCAGCGCAAGGCGTTGCCGGCCACTTCACCGATGGCTTCGCCCACCACATCGTCAGCGGTGCCGATCCAGCGGCCGGCGCCGTCGGGCGTCAGCGTCCAGACCCGACGCTGGCGGGTGCCGTCGCTGTACAGGAAGCGCTCATCGAGGATCAGCTTGTCGCCCTCGCGGCGACTCTGGATATCGACGTGAAAGCGCTTGATCACTTCACCGGAGCGGTCCTGGAACATGCCCCAGGCCTGCACCGGCCCGGAGAAGTAAGTGGGCAGATCCAGCACGGGTTTTTCGTTGGCGTAGCGTTCGACCGGTACCTGACCACAGCTGATCAGCAGCAGGCTGCTGAGCACAATCAACAGGGTTTTCATGCAATACCTCAGGGGTTAAGGCCGAGCAATGCCGCGCGCAGCTTCGGACTGCGGGTCTGCGGATCGAGCCAGATGGAGAAGAAGGCGCGGGCGAACTCTTGATCATCGATGACGTGCTGCAGCTTGCCGTCGACATAGAAGCGGCAGCCCTGGTCGGGCAGGAATACGCCGGTGATGCGCGTACCATCCTTCACGTCGACGAACGCCTGGCTCATCTGTTGCGTCCACTCGGCCTGCTGTTCGCGGTCGAGGGGCTCACCGTTGATCCGGCGAATTTCGTCGAGGCTGGTGTCGACCAGGGTCTCCCGGCTGATGGTGCGTCGGTAGGTCAGTTCCAGAGCGAAGGGCTGGGTGAAATCCACCTGCTGCACCGGGCTCCATAGCTTGGCGTTGTAGACCGAGAACCCGAACCAGCTGAAATCACCACTGCCGACCAGGTTGGCCTGAGGCAATTGCTCACGCCAGCCAGCCTGGCTGTTGGCGTGCGCCAGGCTGCCGGCGAGCATCAGCGTCAGCAGCAGAGTCGAACAGAGACGCGACGTCCGGTTGGCCATGATCCCTCCTTGCACAGTGGGTATTCACTGCGGCCAGACACTGGCCGCGGGTACTGAATAAAAAAATCCGACAACCAAAAAGGGGAGAGGTGGGTTGTCGGATTGCGCAGCTTGTCAGTGCCGCCTGCGATCAGGCGGCGAACTCCTCGTCGGTGAAGGCCATCAGCGTCGCCTTGCCTGCCTTGATTTCGCTGAGCAGAGCGTCGGCTTCTGGCAGGATGCGGGCCATGAAGAAATCGGCGGACTTGATCTTGGCCGCATAGAAATGGGTTTCCGAACTGCCGGCATCGAGTTGGCGCTGGGCCAGCTGGGCTTGTTGCGACCACAACCAGGCCAGGCTGGTCAGGCCGAACAGGCGCAGATAGGGCGTGGCCGCTGCCGCAGCCTGCTCCGGGTCCTTGCTGCCTTCGCTGGCCAGCCACAGGGTGGCTTGCTGCAGTTGTTTCAGTGCCTGGGTGACAGCCGCTGTGTGCGGGGCTTCGGCATTGTTCTTGAGCCAGCCTTCGACCAGAGCGAAATAGGCGCGTACGGCGCGACCGCCACCGAGGGACAGCTTGCGGCCGACCAGATCGAGCGCCTGGATGCCGTTGGTGCCTTCGTAGATACGGGTGATGCGGCTGTCGCGCACCAGTTGCTCGATCCCCCAGTCTTCGGTGAAGCCGGAGCCGCCGAGCACCTGCAGGCCCTCGTTGGCGCAGGTGAAGCCTTCATCGGTGAGGAAGGCCTTCACCACCGGAGTGAGCAATTGCACCAGATCGTCGGCGCGGCTGCGCGTTTCGGCATCTTCGGCGCCGTGGGCGATGTCCTGCTGCAGGCCGGCGAAGTAAGCGAGGGCGCGGCAGCCTTCGATCATCACTTTCTGCCGCAGCAGCATGCGCCGTACGTCCGGGTGCACGGTGATCGGGTCGGCCGGTTTGTCGGCGGCCTTCGGCCCGGAGATGGAGCGGCTCTGCAGGCGTTCGCGAGCGAAGCCCAGGGCGATCTGGTAGGCGCTTTCGGCCACACCCAGGCCCTGCATGCCGACCATCAGGCGCGCCGAGTTCATCATGGTGAACATGCAGCTCAGGCCCCTGTTCGGCTCGCCGATCAGCCAGCCCTTGGCACCTTCGAAATTCATCACGCAGGTGGCCGAACCCTTGATGCCCATCTTGTGCTCCAGGCCGCCACAGAAGGCCGGGTTACGGCTGCCGTCCTCCAGCACCTTGGGTACGAGGATCAGGGAGATACCTTTGACGCTGTCCGGTGCGTCCGGCAGCTTGGCCAGCACCAGGTGGACGATGTTGTCGACCAGGTCGTGCTCACCACCGGTGATCCAGATCTTGGTACCGGTGATGGCGTAGCTGCCGTCGGCCTGCGGCACGGCACGGGTGCGAATCAGGCCGAGATCGGTACCGCATTGGGGTTCGGTCAGGCACATGGTGCCGGTCCACTCGCCGCTGATCAGGCGCGGCAGGTAGGTCTCCTGCTGTTCGGGCGTGCCGTGACTGGTCAGGGCGTTGATGGCACCGTGGGTCAGGCCGGGGTACATGCCGAGCGACAGGTTGGCCGAGCAGGTCATCTCCTCGACCAGCATGTTGAGTACGTGGGGCAGTCCCTGGCCGCCGAACCGAGGCGTGCAGGCCAGTGCCGTCCAGCCGCCTTCGGCGAACTGCTGATAGGCGGCCTTGAAACCGTCGGGGGTGCGCACGCTGCGGGTCTGTGGGTCGTACTGGCAACCCTGTTTGTCACCGGGGCCATTGAGGGGGGCCAGTACGTTCTCGGCCAGCTTGGCCGCCTCTTCGAGAATTGCGCCGCCGAGGTCGGCAGTGAACTCACGCTGTTCGGGCAGCGTTTGCAGCAGGGTATAGGCGTCGAGCAATTCTTCGAACACGAAGCGCATATCACGCAGCGGAGCACGGTAGGACGGCATGTCGATTTACCCAAAGCTGTACAATGATTATTTATGTACAGTTTTTGTATAGCCGTTTGCCCTTCTTTGCAAGCCCTTTCGTGCACGTTCGTGCAATGGCTGCCGAGTCACGCCGGTGGTTGTGCAGGCTGTACAGGTTTTGCCGGTCCTGAAACGACAACGCCCGACAGGTCAGAGACGCTGTCGGGCGTATGCATCACGGGTGCGAACATCAGGGCAGGGGGCGGCCCTGATGTTCGACAAGGGCGCTAACGTTGCCGCGTCAGGCAGCGCAAAGCCTCAAGGCCACTGCATCTCGCCCTTGAGTACCTTGGCGCTCAGCTCCAGGCTGCTGTCATCCTGGAGCCCCGGAAAGCGTGCCTTCATCGCCGTGATCAGCGCCTGGGTATCCTTGGCTTTCGGCAGTTCCTGCTCCAGAGCCAGCAGGTAGTCGCGGGTGAAGCGCAGGTCGGCCAGGTCCATCGCCGGCTGGCCCAGGTAGTGGCCTGGCACCAGGCTGGTCGGTTGCAGGGCTTCGAGTTCATCCAGCGACTTCAGCCAGCGCTGGCGGGCCTCAACGCTCTGTGCATCGGCGACCCACAAGTGGATGTTGGCGCTGGTCAGCACGCCGCCGACCACGGCCTTGATGCCGGGAATCCACAGGCTGGTGTGCTGCGGGTCATGCCCGAGCACTTCGATAGGCTGGCCTTCCAGCTCCAGCCGATTGCCTTGCAGGGCTTCGGGTACAAGGGTGCGGGCTGGTGCGCTGTCCTTGAGAATCGGCCCCCAGTAGGCCAGCTTGGGGGCGCGGGTCTTCTCGATGTAGGCGACGGTGGCCGGTGTGGCCAGCACCTTGGCTTCGGGATAGGCGCGGGTCAGAACGTCGAGACCGAAGTAGAAATCCGGGTCACCGTGGCTGATGAAAATGGTGGTCAGGCGCTTGCCACTGGCACGGATACGTTCGACCAGTTCCTGCGCCTCATCGTTGGAGAACTGCGCATCCACCAGGATGGCGTCCTTCTCACCGCTGATCAGTGTCGAGCTGACCGGAAATACAGCGGCTTCGCGTGGGTTGTAGGTGTCCAGTGTCAGCGGTTGGGCGAGGGCGCCGCTGGCTGCGGCGAGCAGGCCGAGGCCGGCGAGCAAACGGGTAACGTGGGACATGGTGATCTCCAGACAGATAAGGATGCGGCGCATCTTATGTGCTACCTGGCGAGCGAAAAGCCCCGTAAGCTGGCCATATTTGTTGCATGAATCGAGCGAATAATGGATCGACTGACGGCGGCGCGGGTGTTCGTCGAGGTGTTGGAGCGGGGCAGTCAGACGGCTGCTGCCGAGGCGCTGGACATGTCGCGGGCGATGGTTTCGCGCTACCTCGCCGAGCTGGAAGCCTGGGCCGGCGTGCGCTTGCTGCACCGCAGTACACGACGACTGAGCCTGACGGGCGCGGGTGAACAAATGCTGCCGCAATGCCGCGAGATGCTGGCGCTGGCCGAGCGCATGCAGGCAATGGGTCAAGCTGCGGATGATGCGCCGCGCGGCACGCTACGCATCACCTGCAGCCAGTCCTTCGCCCAGGCCTGGCTGGTGCATACGCTGCAGGCCTTCACCGAGCGTTACCCGCAGGTCAACGTCGACTTGCTGGTCGGCAGTGAGGCGGTCAATCTGGTGGAGGCGCGCATCGACCTGGCGCTGCGCATCACCAATCAGCTCGACCCGAACCTGATCACCCGGCGCCTGGCGGTGTGTCGCTCGGTAGTCTGTGCCAGCCCGCAATACCTGGAGCGACACGGCACGCCGCAGCGCCCGGAGGATCTGGCCCGGCATAACTGTCTGGCCTACGCCTACTTCGGCCGCAGCCTGTGGGAGTTCGAGCATCGAGGGGAGGCGAGTGCCGTTTCGGTGTCCGGAAGCCTTAGCGCCAACGAGTCGATGGTATTGCTGGAGGCGACCTTGGCTGGTGCCGGTATCAGCCTGCAGCCGCTGTACTCGGCGGCTGCCCCGCTGCGTGAAGGACGACTGGTGCGCCTGTTGGCGGACTATCGGCCGCCTGAACTGGGCATTCATGCCCTGTACGGCACGCGTCGGCAGATGCTGCCAGCGATGCGCCTGTTGCTGGACTTCATTGCCGAACGCCTGGCCAGCGAGGCGCACTGGCAGCATTAGCAGGCTGTTGAAAAACTACCTCGGCTTTGGCTTCCTGCTTCGCTCTACCTCCTGCATCCATGCAGTCGTCGCCTACGTTTTTCAACGGCCTGTTAACCGCCTGTTAAAAGCTGCGCCGGAAACTTGCATTCGGCCACGCAGCTTCAAGAATGAAGTGATCGGATCAGGATTTCACCATGCCATCACTCTCGAGCTTCGGCAGACGCGTTCGCAAACTCTGGCATGGTGCAGACCTGGCTCTGGTCGGTCAGCGCCGCGAGCGCCGCATGCGCATGCTGTCGAGTCTGGTGATGATCGTGATGGGCCTGCTGTGGGGGCTGTTCTTTTCCTCTCGCGGCTACTGGGCCATCGTCATCATGGATGTGACCATCGTCCTCAGCGGTGTGGCGGTCTTCGCGCTGACCCTGCGCAACCAGGCCCGCAGCGCCAACCTGATTCTGTTCGGTGCGCTGATCCTTATCGTCGTCGCCTCGACCCTGCTGCTCGACCCACCGACCCTAACGGCGCCGCGTGCGACGCATCTCTATCTGCTTCCGGTGGCTGTCGGCGCGTTGATGGCCTTCCGCGATGAACCCTTGTGGCTGCGTTACGGCATGTCGCTGTTCTGCCTGCTGTTGTTCGTCGCCCTGGCCGCGTCCAACTGGCGGCCCACCGATCTTTATGCGCTGCCGGACGATGTGCGCATCGTCGGCTCCTGGGTACAGGGCGTTGCCGCCATGGCGCTGTTCTTCCTGCTCCTGCATATCCTGCAGAGCGACACCGCCGAGCGCTCGGAGCTGGATCGTGACCTGCGCGCGGCCATTCGCGAGCAGCAGTTCGTGCTGTATTACCAGCCGCAGCTCAATGGTGCCGGGCGGGTCATCGGCGCCGAGTTGCTGATTCGCTGGCAGCACCCGCAACGCGGGCTGTTGGCGCCCGGCGAGTTCATCGATCACGCCGAGAATACCGGGCTGATCATCCCCATCGGTCAATGGGTGCTGGAGCAAACGGCCGCGCGCCTGCGTCAGTGGACGGATGACCCGCTCTTCGGCGACCTGGGCCTGGCGGTGAACATCAGTCAGAAGCAGTTCTCGCAGAGCAGTTTCGTCGCCGAGATTCTCGGCCTCATCGAACGCCACGGCATCGACGCCCGGCGCCTGGAACTGGAGCTGACCGAGACGCTGATCGTGCATGACATGGAGGACCTCACGCGCAAGATGACGGCGCTGGTCGAGCATGGCGTGCGCTTCTCGCTGGATGACTTCGGTACCGGCTTTTCTTCCCTCAGCCATCTCAAGCGCCTGCCGTTGAGCAAACTGAAGATCGACCGTTCGTTCATCTGCGACGTGCTCACCGACGCCAACAGCGAAACCATCGTGCGCACGGTGATCGCCCTGGGGCAGAGCATGGGCATGACGGTGATCGCCGAGGGCGTTGAAACCGAGGCACAGCGGCAGTTTCTGGCTGACAACGGTTGCAGTCAGTTCCAGGGGTATCTGCTCGGCCGGCCGATGCCGTTGGCGGATTTCTGTGCCTTCGTTCAGCGCCACAACGGCTGAATCCGCCTCCGTCCATCTACCATCTCCTGCCTGGAGTGAACTTGAAGCAAGTGGCCAAGGTCTGTCTGCTGTCGGCCCGTACCGGCAGGAATAGATGGCTATTGGCCGCTAGTGTGGCGTCTACGTCGCGAATTCTGCCTGCATCATGCTCGAGCGTGTTCTTGAACGCGTGGCCGGCAACGTCCATCCCGTTCGCCGGGTTCGTCTGACTGCCACGTGAAAATTGCCCATGTTTTTATCTCGTCATGCTCCATTCCAACCCCGCATTCTCGGTGCCTGCCTGCTGCTCGGTGGCCTGCTCGGCGGCGCACAGCCGTCTCTGGCCGAAGAGACGGCTGGTAACCAGCGCTGGGTCAGCGACAGCCTGAATACGTACGTGCGCAGCGGCCCCACCGATGGCTATCGCATCGTCGGCACCCTGGTCTCCGGGGAGAAGGTGGAGCTGCTGCGCACTCAGGGCGACTACAGCCAGGTGCGTAGCGCAAACGGCAACAGTGTCTGGATTCCCAGTCGCGACCTGCAATCGGTACCAGGCCAGGCCGAGCGCCTGCCGCAGCTGGAACAGAAAGTCGCTGACCTCAGCGCGGAGCTCAAAGGCATCGACGACGCCTGGAAGATCCGTGTGCAAGGCATGCAGGAAACCCTGGACTCGCGCAAGAAGCTCATCGACGAGCTGCAGGCCGCCCGCGGCGCGCTGGATGCTGAACTGACCACTACCCGTTCGCAACTGCGCGATGCCCAGGCGCAACTGGGCAACGAACAGCAGCAGGCGCTCATGCGCTACATGGCCTATGGCGGCAGTATCGCCGGCGCCGGGCTGCTGCTCGGGCTGATCCTGCCGACCATGCTGCGGGTCAAGCGCAAACGTAATGATCAGTGGGTGTAGCGCCTGTTTTCAGCGCCTCGGTTCTGGAGGCATTGTCCAGAAATGGCGACCAATCTCGTTCACTCTCCTAGTGAGCGGTGAGATGACGGGCGATGCCCTTCTTCAACGGCAGCAGACCCTGCGCCATGCGCAGGCCGGCACCGCGCAGCAGGCGTGCGGACAGGTGGTCGTTGGTGTACAGCTCTACCAGCAGGTTAGTGGCCTGGTAAAGCGGCCAGGTCGCCAGGCGTAGCTGACGCTCGTAGCGGGCCAGTGAGGCGGCTGCGTCGATGTCCTGGCGTTTGGCGTGGGCCGCCAGCAGTGCATCGCTGAGCAGTTGCACACCGATCAGACCGAAGTTGAAGCCATGCGCGGTGACCGGATGCATGCCCACCGCGGCGTCGCCGAGCAGGGCGCAGCGGGCACCGACCATGCGCCGCGCATAGGCGCCTACCAGCGGGTAGGCGTGGCGACTGCTGAGCAGTTGCATGGCGCCGAGGCGGCGGTCGAAGCGCCGTTCCATCTCGCGGGCGAAGCTGACTTCATCGAGCTTCTGCAGTCGTTCGATCTCGCGCGGTGGCAGGGTCAGTACGGTCGACGACTGCCGGCCATTGAGCGGTAGCAGGGCCAGGGTCTGGCCGTAGCCGAACCACTCCCAGGCCACGTGTTGGTGATCCTCTTCATGTTGCATGCGGCACACCAGCATGCTCTTGCCGAAGTCCTTCAGTTGCGCGCCTATACCGAGCTGGCGGCGGGTTTCCGAGAAGCGGCTGTCGGCAGCGACCAGCAGGCGCGACTGCAGCACCTGGCCGTCCTGCAGCACCAGTTTCACCTCGTGCTCGCTGGCCTGAATGGCGCGCACGCTGGTGTTACACAACAGCTGCACGTCAGCACAGTCGCTCACGGCCTGATAGGCCGCGCGGCGAATGGCCTGGTTGGCTACCAGATGGCCGAGGCGCTCGGCGCCGGCCTGCTCGGCGCGGATCTTCAGGGCGAACAGCGAGGGGCCGCTGAACACCTGGGCATCGCGTAGTACGAAGATCTCCTCGGTGGGCAGGCGTGACCATAAGTCCAGGCGTTCGAGCAGGGCCTGCGAGCCGTGGGTGAGGGCGATCTCGCGGCCGTCGAAGGCCGGTTCGGCCAGCACTTGCTCGGCCTGGCGTTCCAGTACCACGATGGACAGACCGTGCCCGGACAGGGCACGTGCCAGGCACAGGCCCGCCGGGCCGGCGCCGACTATGACGATATCGGGTGACATGCTGCAGCTCTCCGTGCGTGTGACCAGTAGGGCGGGTGACGCAGATGCGAAGTGCGAGTCTAGGTCGCAGCTGCGCCGCAGATATTGTCCGGGATCATTCCGTGGGCTGAATGTGTTGCGCGTGTCGATGGCGATGAACTGGCATTCAATATTGTTGTTATTACAAGTTTACCCGTCTTGATAGGCGTAATTTTCGGGTTTACTGTGATGCGCGTTGTTTGAATTACAAAAATAATTCGGGTTTGGAGTCGATGCCATGCATCCTCATTTTTCTGCAGGTGCCGATCAGCGAACGGCCTTCGCTCAGGAGTCGTTCTCGTGAAACTGGCTCTTGTCGGCGATATCGGTGGTACCAATGCACGCTTTGCCCTGTGGCGTGACGAACAACTGGAGGCGGTGCAGGTGCTGGCGACCGCCGATTTCGAGGGGCCGGAACAGGCCATCGCTGCTTATCTGCAATCCCAGGACCTGCCGCTGAGCGCCATAGGCTCTGTGTGCCTGGCCTGCGCCGGACCGGTCAGCGGTGACCTGTTTCGCTTCACCAACAATCACTGGCGTATCGATCGTGCGGCGTTCTGCCAAACGTTGCAGATCGACCGTTTGTTGATGGTCAACGACTTCTCCGCCATGGCCCTGGGCATGACCCGCATCGCCGAGCACGAGCGTGTGCAGGTGTGTCCGGGGGAGGCGCAGGCAGACCGTCCGGCCCTGGTGATCGGCGCCGGCACTGGCCTCGGTGTCGGTACGCTGCTCGCGCAAGCAGATGGCAACTGGCTGGTGCTGCCGGGCGAGGGCGGCCACGTCGACCTGCCCATTGGCAGCCCGCGCGAGGCCGAACTCTGGCAGGTCCTCTATCGACAGCTGGGTCATGTGCGCGCCGAAGACGTGCTCAGTGGCAACGGCTTGCTGGTGCTGTATCGGGCCATCTGCGAACTGGACGGTAAGCCGTTGCAGCACGCGACGCCGGCGGCCATCACCGCCGCTGGCCTGGCGGGCGAGCCTGTGGCGGGCGAAGTACTGGAACAGTTCAGTTGCTGGCTCGGGCGTGTCGCCGGCAACGACGTGCTGACGCTGGGGGCACGCGGTGGGGTGTATATCGTCGGCGGCGTGGTGCCACGTTTCGCCGAGCGCTTTCTGGCCAGCGGTTTTGCCAAGAGTTTCCGCGACAAGGGTTGCATGAGCGATTACCTTCACGGCATTCCGGTGTGGCTGGTGACGGCCGAGTATCCCGGCCTGACGGGGGCTGGTGTGGCCTTGCAACAAGCGCCGGACCATAGCCCGGATGCAATCCGGGAGAGCCGTTGATAGAGCCCCGGATTTCATCCGGGTTACCCAGCCAGAACAAGAAAGGGGGCGGACCATGAGCCAGCCCGGCAAATCGATTCTGCTGGTCGATGACGACCAGGAAATTCGCGAACTGCTCGATACCTACCTGAGCCGCGTCGGCTTTCAGGTGCGCGCCGTCGCTGATGGTGCCGCCTTCCGCCAGAGTCTGTGTGCGGAGTCGGCCGATCTGGTCATCCTCGACGTGATGCTGCCCGACGAGGACGGTTTCAGCCTGTGCCGCTGGGTGCGCGAACATCAGCGCTTCGCCCAGGTGCCGGTGATCATGCTGACTGCCAGCTCCGACGAAGCCGACCGCGTGATCGGCCTGGAACTGGGCGCCGACGACTACCTCGGCAAACCGTTCAGCCCGCGCGAATTGCTGGCGCGAATCAAGGCCTTGCTGCGCCGCGCCCAGTTCACTCAGGAGCGCAGCGGTGAGGTGCTGGCTTTCGAGGACTGGCGCCTGGACATGGTCAGCCATCGGCTTTTCCACCGCGACGGCGAGGAGGTGATTCTGTCCGGTGCGGACTTCGCCCTGCTCAAGCTGTTTCTCGATCACCCGCAGCAGATTCTCGACCGCGACACCATCGGCAACGCCACCCGTGGCCGCGAGGTGATGCCACTGGAGCGCATCGTCGATATGGCCGTCAGTCGCCTGCGTCAGCGCTTGCGCGACACCGACAAACCACCACGGCTGATTCGCACCGTGCGCGGCAGCGGCTACCAACTGGCGGCCACGGTGAGCCTGCAGGCTGGCGATGGGCGTTAACCCACGGCGCTGGCTGCCGCGCTCGTTGCTCGGGCGCATGCTGCTGCTCACGCTGCTGGCGATATTGGCGGCGCAGACGCTGTCCAGCGTGATCTGGCTGTCGCAGTTGCGCGCCACCCAGCTCGAAGGCCTGGTCACCACCGCGCGCAGCCTGGCCCATTCGATGTCCGCCAGCGTGCGTTACTTTCGTTCGCTGCCGGTGAATTACCGGCCGCTGGTGCTCGACCAGTTACGCAGCATGGGCGGCACACGCTTCGTCGTCAGCCTCAATGACCGACCATTGCAGATGAAGCTGCTGCCAGCCACGCCACGCAAGCAGGCGGTGACCGAGGCGGTGACCGAGGTACTGCGTCAGGCGCTGGGCAATGCCGCCGACATTTCGGTGACCTTCGTCAGCCCGGATGATCTGCGCATCTTCAACGGCGGCCTGAAACTCGACGAACTACCGCGCTCCTGGGCGCATTACGCGTTGACCCTGGAGCCGGTCAATCCACCCGTGCTGGTGACGCAGATCCAGCTGGCGCCGGGGGAATGGCTGTATATAGCATCGCTGCTGCCGGAGCCCTACACCAGCCTGGAGGAACCCATCCTGCCGACCCAGCAGCTGTGGTTCATCTTGCTGACCACTGCCTTTTTGCTGTTGTTCATCGGTTTGCTGGTGCATCTGCAGAGCCGTCCGCTCAAGCGCCTGGCGCGTACCGCGCGGCACCTGTCGCTGGGCGCGGAAGTGGAGCCAGTGGCCGAAGGCGGCGGCCGCGAGGTGGTGGAGGTGGCCCGCGCGTTCAATGCCATGCGCGAGCGCATCAGCCGTTACCTGACCGAGCGCAGCCAGCTGTTCAGCGCCATTTCCCATGACCTGCGCACGCCGATCACACGCCTGCGCCTGCGCGTCGAACTGCTCGATGACGAAAGCCTGCAGAGTAAGTTCGGGCGTGATCTGGACGACCTCGAGCTGCTGGTCAAAGGCGCGCTGCAATGCGTGAAGGACACCGACATTCACGAGAACATCGAGCCGGTTGACCTCAATCACCTGCTGCATGGGCTGACCGAACCCTACCTCGGCTCGGGCCGGGTGACCCTCGATGGCGCGGCGCGTGATCTGTATCCCGGCAAGCCGCTGGCCTTGCGTCGCTGTATCGGCAACCTGCTGGACAACGCGCTGAAGTACGGCGAGCGTGCGCATCTGCACATCGAGGACGACGCCGAGGCGTTCGTCCTGCATGTCGATGACGAGGGCCCGGGTGTGCCCGAGCAGAAGCTCGAGCAGGTGTTCGAGCCGCACTTTCGCCTGGCCAGCCAGCAGCAGGGCTACGGCATGGGGCTCGGCATCGCACGCAACCTGGCGCACAGCCACGGCGGCGAGCTGAGCCTGCGCAACCTGCGCGACGGTGGGCTGCGCGTCACCCTCTGGTTGCCGCGTCAGAGTCGCTGAACGTGCCCTTGCGCCCCATGTCACGTGCTCGCACTGCTTTGTAACGGCTTGGTGACGTTCCAATACCCTTTGTTACCCCCAGCGCTATGGGGGCTGGGTAGACTCATTCGCAATGCAAGCACCACGACGTGCTCGCGAATAACAACAACAAGGTGCCTTATCCCATGAAAGCGATCTCTCGCCTGTCCTGTGCCATCTCCCTCGCTGTTCTGCTGCCCCTGTCCGCCAATGCCGGTGAAGTCGAAGTGCTGCACTGGTGGACCTCCGGTGGCGAGAAGCGTGCGGCCGATACCCTGCAGAAACTGGTCGAAGCCCAGGGCCACACCTGGAAGGATTTTGCCGTGGCCGGTGGCGGTGGCGAAGCGGCCATGACCGTGCTGAAGACCCGCGCCGTGTCCGGCAATCCGCCCGCTGCTGCACAGATCAAGGGGCCGGATATTCAGGAGTGGGGCGAGCTGGGCCTGCTCGCTGACCTCAACGGTGTCGCCGCCGAGCAGAAATGGGATGAGCTGCTGCCGCCGCAGGTGATCGAGGTGATGAAATACCAGGGCGACTACGTGGCGGTACCGGTCAACGTGCACCGGGTCAACTGGTTGTGGATCAACCCCGAAGTCTTCGCCAAGGCTGGCGCCACGCCGCCCACCACCCTCGACGAATTTTTCGCCGCCGCCGACAAGCTGAAGGCCGCCGGCTTCATCGCCATCGCCCATGGCGGCCAGCCCTGGCAGGACGGCACCGTGTTCGAGGACCTGGCATTCAGCATTCTCGGCGCCGACGGCTTTCGCAAGGCCTTCGTCGAGCAGGACCGCGCCACCCTGACCGGCGACAAGATGGTCGAAGTGTTCGCCGCCCTGCAGAAACTGCGCGGCTATATCGACGCCGACGCCGCCGGGCGTGACTGGAACAGCGCCACCGGCCTGGTGATCGACGGCAAGGCCGGCATGCAGATCATGGGCGACTGGGCCAAGAGCGAGTGGACCGCTGCCGGCAAGGTCGCCGGCAAGGACTACGAATGCCTGGCCTTCCCCGGCACCCAGGGCAGCTTCGCCTTCAATATCGACTCGCTGGCCATGTTCAAGCTGAACGACGCTGACAACCGCAAGGCCCAGGAAGACCTGGCGCGCACGGTGATCGGCAACGAATTCCAGGCGTTCTTCAACCAGAACAAAGGTTCGATCCCGGTGCGAATGGACCAGGACATGAGCAGCTTCGACGCTTGCGCGCAGAAGTCCATGGCTGACTTCAAGGCGGCCGCTTCCGGTGGCGGCCTGCAGCCAAGCCTGGCTCACGGCATGGCCGCTTCCAGCTACGTGCAGGGTGCGGTGTTCGACGTGGTGACCAACTTCTTCAACGACCCCGAGGCCGACCCGAAGCGCGCCGCCCAGCAACTGGCGGCGGCGATCCAGGCGGTGCAGTGAGTCTGCGGGCCGCCTAGGCGGCCCTTGCCATAGTGCGGGTTTAAACCCCGCCGGTTCCGAGCCTTCCATCCCTGGCGCATGCCTTCATGCCTGCGCCACGGGATCGGCCGCGCCGTGCTTTCCACCCCTCTCCCTCTGGGAGAGGGGCCGGGGGTGAGGGACTTGGGCAACTCGGATTTTTCGGCGCACCGCCTCCCCTCACCCCAACCCTCTCCCGAGGGAGAGGGGGCTTGTTTCCACCGTTGACGCAATGGAGTCACCCATGAGTTCAACCGCAGTCATCACCAAAGCCTCACCGCTGGACGTCCTGCAGCGCTGGCTGCCCAAGCTGGTGCTGGCGCCGAGCATGGTCATCGTGCTGGTGGGCTTCTACGGCTACATCGGCTGGACCTTCCTGCTGTCGTTCACTAACTCGCGTTTCATGCCCAGCTACAACTTCGTCGGGCTGCAGCAGTACGCGCGCTTGTGGGACAACGACCGCTGGTGGGTGGCGAGCCAGAACCTGCTGCTGTTCGGCGGCCTGTTCATCGCCATCAGCCTGGTCATTGGCGTGTTTCTGGCGGTGCTGCTGGACCAGCGCATCCGCCGCGAAGGCTTCATTCGCACCCTCTTTCTCTACCCCATGGCGCTGTCGATGATCGTCACCGGCACCGCCTGGAAGTGGCTGCTCAATCCCGGTCTGGGGCTGGACAAGCTGCTGCGCGACTGGGGCTGGGAGGGCTTTCGCTTCGACTGGCTGGTGGACCCGGATCGCGTCGTCTACTGCCTGGTGATGGCCGCCGTGTGGCAGTCCTCGGGGTTCGTCATGGCGCTGTTTCTCGCCGGCTTGCGCAGCGTCGATCAATCGATCATCCGCGCCGCCCAGGTCGATGGCGCCAGCCTGCCGAGCATCTACCTGCGCATCGTCCTGCCGAGCCTGGGGCCGGTGTTCTTCAGCGCGCTGATGATCCTCGCCCATATCGCCATCAAGAGCTTCGACCTGGTCGCTTCGATGACCGCCGGCGGCCCCGGCTACGCCTCCGATCTGCCGGCGATGTTCATGTACGCCCACACCTTCACCCGCGGCCAGATGGGCCTCGGTGCCGCCAGCGCGATGCTGATGCTCGGCGCGGTGCTGGCGATCCTGGTGCCCTACCTGTATTCCGAACTGCGAGGCAAACGCCATGACTAGTGTGAGCGTCGCGCAGCGACGATCTTCTGATGTCCTTCTCCCTCCGGGAGAAGGTGGCGCGAAGCGCCGGATGAGGGCATTCAGCTTCAGCCGTATAGCCATCCACACCACCCTGATCCTGGCCTGCGCGGTGTACCTGGTGCCGCTGCTGGTGATGCTGCTGACCAGCTTCAAGACCCCCGACGACATCCGCAGCGGCAACCTGCTGTCGATCCCGGACGTGTTCACCCTCATCGGCTGGGTCAAGGCCTGGGACGGCGTCGGCGGCTACTTCTGGAACTCGGTGAAGATCACCATCCCGGCGGTGCTGATCTCCACGCTGCTCGGCGCGCTGAACGGCTACGTGCTGGCCATGTGGCGCTTTCGCGGCTCGCAGCTGTTCTTCGGCCTGCTGCTGTTCGGCTGCTTCCTGCCGTTCCAGGTGATCCTGCTGCCGGCGTCCTTCACCCTCGGCCAGCTCGGCCTGGCCAACACCACCGAAGGCCTGGTGCTGGTGCACGTGGTCTACGGCCTGGCCTTCACCACGCTGTTCTTCCGCAACTTCTACGTGAGCATTCCCGAGGCGCTGGTGCGCGCCGCGCGCCTGGATGGCGCCGGCTTCTTCACCATCTTCGGGCGCATCCTGCTGCCGATGTCGGTGCCGATCATCATGGTCTGCCTGATCTGGCAGTTCACCCAGATATGGAACGACTTCCTCTTCGGCGTGGTGTTCGCCAGCGGCGACACCCAGCCGATCACCGTGGCGCTGAACAACCTGGTCAACACCAGCACCGGGGCCAAGGAATACAACGTCGACATGGCCGCGGCGATGATCGCCGGGCTGCCCACTCTGCTGGTCTACATCCTGGCCGGTAAGTACTTCCTGCGCGGCCTGACGGCCGGCGCCGTCAAAGGTTGAGGTAATAACCATGGCTACCCTCGAACTGCGCAACGTCAACAAATCCTACGGCAGCGGTCTGGCAGACACCCTGAAGAACATCGAACTGGCCATCGACTCCGGTGAGTTCCTGATCCTGGTCGGTCCCTCCGGCTGCGGCAAATCAACCCTGATGAACTGCATCGCCGGCCTGGAAAGTATCAGCGGCGGGGCGATCCTGGTCGATGGCGCCGACATCAGCGGCATGAGCCCGAAGGATCGCGATATCGCCATGGTGTTCCAGTCCTACGCGCTGTACCCGACCATGACGGTGAAGGACAACATCGCCTTCGGCCTGAAGATGCGCAAGCTGCCGCCGACCGAGATCGAGGCCGAGGTGGCGCGTGTGGCCAAGCTGCTGCAGATCGAACATCTGCTGTCGCGCAAGCCCGGCCAGCTGTCCGGTGGCCAGCAACAGCGCGTGGCCATGGGCCGGGCGCTGGCGCGGCGACCGAAGATCTATCTGTTCGACGAACCGCTGTCGAACCTCGACGCCAAGCTGCGCGTGGAGATGCGCACCGAAATCAAGCTGATGCACCAGCGCCTGAAGACCACCACGGTGTACGTCACCCACGACCAGATCGAGGCCATGACCCTGGGCGACAAGGTGGCGGTGATGAAGGACGGCATCATCCAGCAGTTCGGCACCCCGCAAGAGATCTACAACGACCCGGCCAACCAGTTCGTCGCCAGCTTCATCGGTTCGCCGCCGATGAACTTCATCCCGCTGCGCGTGCAGGTGCGCGATGGCCAGTGCTTTGGGCGGCTGGATTCGGCGGCCGGCGCTCAGGGGCAGGCGTGCTGCGAGCTACCGCTGGGCGCGGCGGCCGAACTGGAAGGGCGCGAGCTGATTCTTGGGGTGCGTCCTGAACAGATCCAGTTGGCCGCTGCCGCAGCAGCGCTGCCGAGCCTGCGCGCCGAGGTCGAGGTGGTCGAGCCGACGGGGCCGGACACCCTGGTGTTCGTCAGCCTCAACCAGACCAAGGTGTGTTGCCGCCTGGCGCCGGACGCTGCGCCGCAGGCCGGCAGCAGCCTCGACCTGCAGTTCGATCCGGCGCGCGTGCTGTTGTTTGACGCCGCCAGCGGTGAGCGCCTGCGCCCGGGAAAGCGTCAGGCCACTGACAACAAGGTGGCCCAGTTCAAGGCCGGTTAGCCGCGTAGCCGGATGCAATCCGGGGGCTGCCCAATAACCCCCCGATTGCATTCAGGTTATGCGGCGCACCCAGTCACGTAGGGTGCGCCGTGTGCACCAGAAAAACGAAAAAACCGTCGCTGCGGCGGTAATCCGCAGCATCGCTCAATAAAAACAATCAGGAGCAACGATGAAGACCACACAACAAACCCTCACCTGTTCAGTCGGCGTTCCCTGCCTGCTGGCACTGGCCTTGACCACGCTGCAGGCACAGGCCGTCGAGTTCAGCGGTTATGTGCGTAGCGGCATCGGCGGGGCGGATACCGGTGGCACGCAGCAGTGCTTCCAGTTGCCGGGCGCGCAATCGAAGTATCGCCTGGGTAACGAGTGCGAGCAGTACATCGAGCTGGACCTGCGCCAGGACCTGTTTCGCCTGGACGACGGCTCGGTGATCAGCGTCGAGGGCATGGCGCAGCTCTACAACCAGTACGGCCACACGCCCAAATTCACCGGTGACTACGGCTTCGCGCGGATGAACCAGATGTACGCCGAGTGGAGCAACATGCCGGCGCTGGGCGGCGGTTCGCTGTGGGCCGGGCGGCGCTTCTACAAGCGCAACGACATCCACATTTCCGACTTCTATTACTGGAACCAGAGCGCTACCGGTTTCGGTATCGACGAGATGAAGATCGGTGACCTCAAGTACAGCTACGTGTTCTCGCGCAAGGACAACTACGACCAGGAGCCCTACATCAATCGCCACGATTTCAACGTCGGCGGATTCCAGATCAACCCCGGTGGCGAGCTGGAAGTGGGCGTCAGCTACATCGACAAGCCGGACAGCACCGACGCCAATAGCGGCTGGGCAGTGAGCGCGCAGCACAAGCAGCAGGGCTTCTTCGGCGGGGTCAACACCGTCGCCCTGCAATACGGCCGCGGGCCGGGCACCGCGCTGGGTTACACCGGCGACCCGACGCTCGACAGCAGCAACAGCAGCTGGCGCCTGGTGGAGTTCTTCGACTTCCAGATGACGCCGCGCCTCGGTGGCCAGGTGCAGCTTGTTTATCAGAAGGACAAGCGCCCGGACGGTGCGGATCAGAACTGGCTGTCCATCGGCGGCCGTACCAGCTACGCCTTCACCGAGCAGTTCAAGCTGGTCGGCGAGATCGGCCGCGATCAGGTCGAGGCGCCCGGCGGCACGCGCAAGCTGACCAAGTTCACCATCGCGCCGACCTGGTCGCCAGCCGGCCCCGGTTTCTGGGCGCGTCCGGAAATTCGCCTGTACTACACCTACGCCAGCTGGAACCGCGCAGCGCAGCAAGCCGCCAACCTGTTGGCCGACGGCTCGGCCTTGTCCGAGAACGGCGCTTTCGGCAGCGCGCGCAACGGCTCCAACTTCGGCGTTCAGGTCGAGTACTGGTGGAAGTAGCTTATGCGCCGGGTGGATCGCGCTTCACCGATCCACCGTGGATGCCGGGATGGTGGATGAAAACGGCGTCATCCACCCTACGAAGGGCACCGCTGATGCTGGGGTGCGCGTAGCCAGACGTAGGGTGGATCGCGCTTCACCGATCCACCGTGGATGCCGGGATGGTGGATGAAAACGGCGTCATCCACCCTACGAAGGGCGCCGCTGATGCTGGGGTGCGCGTAGCCAGACGTAGGGTGGATCACGCTTCACCGATCCACCGTGGATGCCGGGATGGTGGATGAAAACGGCGTCATCCACCCTACGAAGGGCACCGCTGATCCTAGGGTGCGCACCAGGTGTCAGAGCAACCCCGCCACCAGGCGCCCGAGCACCTCCATGGCCTGTTCGCTGCGCGGGCTCCAGGGGTGGCCGTAGTTCAGCCGCGCGCAGTGACGAAACCCCTGGCTGGCGGAGAATATCGGCCCCGGCGCCAGGCTGATGCCCTGGGCCAGCGCCAGACGCAGCAGTTGCAGCGAGTCCAGGCGCTCGGGGAACTCGAACCAGAGGAAGTAACCGCCCGCCGGCCGCGTGACCCGCGTGCTGGCAGGAAAGTGCCGGGCAGCCGAGGCCAGCATCGCGCTCTGCTGCATTTCCAGGGCGTGGCGCAGCTTGCGCAGGTGGCGGTCGTAGCCGCCGTGCTGCAGGTAGTCGGCCAGCGCCGCCTGGGCCGGTACCGAAGGCGAGATGGTGGTCATCAGCTTGAGTCGGGCGATCTGCTCGGCATAACGCCCACCGGCCACCCAGCCGATGCGATAGCCCGGCGCCAGGCTCTTGGAGAAGGAGCTGCAATGCATCACCAGCCCTTCACGGTCGAAGCTCTTCACCGGTTTGGGTGGGTGGCTGCCGAAGTACAGCTCGGCGTATACGTCGTCCTCGATCAGTGGCACCTGATGCTCGACCAGCAGTTCGTACAGCGCCTGCTTCTTGGTCTCGCTCATGCTAGCGCCCAGCGGGTTCTGCAGGCTGCTCATGAACCAGCAGGCCTTGATCGGCAGTTGCTTGAGGCTCTCCGACAGGGCGCCCAGGTCGATGCCTTCGCGCGGGTGCACGGGAATCTCCACGGCCTTGAGCTGTAGCCGCTCCAGCACCTGCAGGCAGGCGTAGAAGGTCGGCGACTCGATGGCCACCAGGTCGCCCGGTTGGGTCACGCACTGCAGGCAGAGGTTGAGCGCCTCCATGGCGCCGTTGCTGATCACCAGCTCCTCCATCGGCAGCATCACGCCGCTGACCATGTAGCGCAGGGCGATCTGTCGACGCAGGTCGGCGTTGCCGGCGGTCATGTCGGCGATGATCTCGTGTGGCGAGAGCCTGCGCAGCGCGTGCGCCATGCTCTTGGCCAGGCGCGGCAGGGGGAACAGGTCGGGGCTGGGGAATGCCGAGCCGAAGGGCACGGTGTGCGGGTCCTTCAGCGAGGCGAGCACGGAAAACACCAGCTCGCTGACGTCCACTTCGGTGGTCTGCGCCGCGTGGGCAGTCAGTTCCGGCTCGTGCAGCGGGCGCTTGGCGTGTTCACGCACGAAGTAGCCGGAGCGTGCGCGCGCCTGAATCAGGCCGCGATCCTCCAGCAGGTAGTAGGCCTGGAACACGGTGGACGGGCTGACCCCGTAGGTGCGGCTGGCATGGCGTACCGAGGGCACCTTCTCGCCGGGGCCGAGCACGCCGGTGCGGATCAGCTCGGCGAGCTCGTCGGCGAATTTTTCGTAGCGTTTCATCCTGTCCTGGTTCACCGAGGCAAAGGGTACGGGCGAACACTTTACGGGGTGAGCGGCAGACATGGCAGTGCCTCGTGAAGGGGGACGTATCACGGTTGTGGCAACCGTAGCCCGGATGCAACCTGGGGAAGGACCTTGAACCGCCCCGGATTGCATCCGGGCTGCGACGCTTGCTCCCCTCTCCCCGGAGGGGAGAGGGGATTGATCGCATTCATCTTTCATTAAGTGAACAGTCCGTAGATACAAGGGTGGGCTTTAGCCCACCAGCGGTGTAAAGCCCACCCTGCCTGGCTCCCGAGCCTTCCTTGGAACCCCGGCAACAGCTAACAGGGACATAGCCATTGCATCCGAGGCCTCAACGCAACGGCGCGAGGAAGGTGCTCTGGGTGCTCACGCGGCTCTGCGAATCGGCCTGATCGCTTACCTCGAAGCGCAGGGTTTGCGGGCCGGCCGCGTTGTGCGATGCCGTCAGCGCGACGCTCACCGGCAGGTCGCGAATCTCCCCCGGCGCCAGCTTCAGTGTGCTCGGGCCATGCAGTTCGAAGTCGCCGGCCTGGGCCAGCGAGATGGCGTAGCTGCGTGGCTGCTGGGTCTTGTTGATGATCTTCAGGCTGTAGATATTCTCGATCTGGCCCAGGGCGTTCTCACGGAACAGGCCACGGTCGCGGGTCACGTCCAGGGAGATCAGTGGCCGCTCGGCCAGCGCCCAGACGAAGGCGCCGATCATCACCGCCAGCATCGCCGCGTAGCCGATCAGGCGCGGGCGCAGCCAGTGGGTCTTGCCGCCGGCCAGCTCATTCTCGGAGCTGTAGCGCACCAGGCCGCGGGCATAGCCGAGCTTGTCCATCACGCTGTCGCAGGCGTCGATGCAGGCGCCGCAGCCGATGCATTCCAGCTGCAGGCCGTCGCGGATGTCGATGCCGGTGGGGCAGACCTGTACGCACATCGTGCAGTCGATACAGTCGCCCAGGCCCTCGGCCTTGTAGTCGGCGTCCTTGCGACGCGGGCCACGGTTCTCGCCACGGGCGGCGTCGTAGGAGATGACCAGCGTATCGCTGTCGAACATCACGCTCTGGAAGCGCGAGTAGGGGCACATGTCGCGGCATACCTTCTCGCGCAGCCAGCCAGCGTTGATGTAGGTGGCGGCAGTGAAGAACAGCACCCAGAACGCCGTGGTGGCGCCGACTTCGAGGGTCGCCAGGTCGAGCGTCAACTGGCGTACCGGCGTGAAGTAGCCGACGAAGGCCATCGCCGTGACCACGCTCACCACCAGCCACAGGCCGTGCTTGGCACTGCGCCGAGCCAGTTTCTGCAGCGACCAGGGCGCGGCATCGAGTTTGATGCGCTGGCCACGGTCGCCCTCGGTGATCTGCTCGACGCGCATGAAGACCCAGGTCCATACGCTCTGCGGGCAGGCGTAGCCGCACCAGACGCGGCCGGCCAGCACGGTGATGAAGAACAGGCCGAAGGCAGCGATGATCAGGATGGCCGAGAGCAGGATGAAATCCTGCGGCCAGAAGGTCGCGCCGAAGATATGGAACTGGCGGTTATCCAGGTCCCAGAGCACGGCCTGGCGGCCGTTCCAGTCGATCCAGGCGGTACCGAAGAACAGCAGGAACAGCAGGCCGGCGCCGAGCAGGCGCAGGTTGCGAAAGCGCCCGGTGAAGCTGCGCGTGTGGATCGGGCCACCGGCCTGGGCCGGTGTCAGGCGAATCGGTTTGGCGGGGTCGATGCTCTCGACGGCCCGCACGGGGATCAGATCGGTCATGTCGTGCCCTCATCAGGCGTTTATCAGGCTGGCGCCATGATCCGAGTGGAACTGTTCGCAAAACAGACTCAGGTTTTCGATAAAAAAGCGGATCAGATGATCGAGTGGTGCTCCGGGTAAAACCGCTGACCGGCCGCCGAACCGCGTCACTTCTGGCGCCAGGAGCCTCAATGTCGAGCGATGCAGAGACCACCCTGCGACATCGCGCCGCGCCAATACGTGCTCTGCGCCGGCCACTCTCGTCTCGATCTGATCCGGTTTTTTAAGGCTTTTCTGGCGCTGTTTTCGGTACGCGCCCGGCAGGCATAGTCGACGCCCCGTGATCAGGAGGCCTGCCGGCATGTACCAATACGACGATTATGACCGCGCGCTGGTGCGCGAGCGCGTCGCCCAGTTCCGCGACCAGGTACAGCGGCGCCTGGCCGACGAGCTGAGCGAGGAGGAGTTCCTGCCGCTGCGCCTGCAGAACGGCCTGTACCTGCAGAAGCATGCCTACATGCTGCGTGTGGCGATCCCTTACGGCACGTTGTCGGCCAGGCAGATGCGCGCGCTGGCGCATATCGCCCGCGAGTACGACCGGGGCTACGGGCACTTCACCACGCGGCAGAACATCCAGTTCAACTGGGTCGAGCTGGAGCGCGTGCCGGACATCCTCGACTGGCTGGCCGAGCACGACATGCATGCCATCCAGACCTCCGGCAACTGCGTGCGCAACATCACCACCGAAGCCTTCGCTGGCGTCGCCGCCGACGAGTACCTCGACCCACGCCCGCTGGCCGAGATCCTTCGGCAGTGGTCGACGATCAATCCGGAATTTCTGTTCCTGCCGCGCAAGTTCAAGATCGCCCTGTGCGCGGCCGAACAGGACCGCGCAGCGGTGCAGGTGCATGACATCGGCCTGCAGCTCTATCGCGATGTGGCCAACGAACTGCGCCTGCGTGTGCTGGTCGGTGGTGGCCTGGGACGCACGCCGATCATCGCCCAGACTCTGCGCGAGGGCCTGCACTGGCAGGACTGCCTGTCCTACGTCGAGGCCATTTTGCGCGTGTACAACCGCCACGGCCGGCGCGACAACAAGTACAAGGCGCGCATCAAGATCCTGGTCAAGGCCCTCGGCATCGACGCCTTCGCCGCCGAGGTGGAGCGCGAGTGGCAGCCGATCAAGGATGGCCCGGCGCGCCTCACCGATGACGAGTACCAGCGCGTCGCCGCCTCCTTCCACAAACCGGCCTACGTGCCGCAGGACGCCCTCGACCTCGACTTCGGCACGCACCTGGCGCGCGACGAGGCCTTCGCCCGCTGGGTGTCGCGCAACGTCATGGCGCATCAGGTGCCTGGCTACCTCAGCGTGGTGCTGTCGACCAAGCCAGGCATCAGTGCACCGCCCGGTGACGTCAGCGCCGAGCAGATGGACGCGCTGGCTGACTGGAGCGAGCGCTACGGCTTCGGCGAGATTCGCGTCGCTCACGAACAGAACCTGGTGCTGCCCGACGTGCGCAAGAGCGATCTCCATGCGCTCTGGAGCGAGGCGCAGGCGGCGGGGCTGGGCACGGCCAACGCCGGCCTGCTTACCGACATCATTGCCTGTCCCGGTGGCGACTTCTGCTCGCTGGCCAACGCCAAGTCGATCCCCATTGCCCAGGCCATCCAGCAGCGTTTCGACGACCTCGATTACCTGCATGACCTCGGCGATATCAGCCTGAACATCTCCGGCTGCATGAACGCCTGCGGCCATCACCATATCGGCAATATCGGCATCCTCGGCGTCGATAAGAACGGCAGCGAGTGGTACCAACTCACCCTAGGCGGCAGCCAGGGCCAGCAGGCGGCGCTGGGCAAGGTGATCGGCCCGTCGTTCGCCGCCGAACAGGTGCCCGAGGTGATCGAGCGCATCGTGCGTACCTACGTCGATTACCGAGAGGTGAACGAGGGCTTTCTCGACACCGTCCAGCGCATCGGCCTGGAGCCATTCAAGGAGCGCGTGTACAGCCGCGAGGAGGTGGCATGAACAACCTGATTCGCCTGGTCGAGGGCCAGGCCTGCATCGTCAGTGATGATCCCTGGCAACTCGATGCTGAAGGGGACGCGCCGCTGATCCTGCCGCTGGCAGCCTGGCGCGAGCGGCAGCCTGCTGCGGTGCTGGAGGGTAGGGTGGTTAGCGCCGACGGCCTGCTGTTGCAGGTGGATGACGAGCCGGAGGCGCTGCAGCCGTTTCTCGCCAGCCTGCCGCTGATCGCGATCGACTTCCCCAGCTTTCGCGATGGCCGTGGCTACAGCCAGGCCTACCTGCTACGTACCCGACTGGGTTGGCGCGGTGAGTTGCGCGCGGTGGGCGATGTACTGCGCGACCAACTGGCGCACATGCGCCAGTGCGGCTTCGATGCCTTCGCCGTACGCGCCGACAAATCGCTGGAGGATGCACTCAAGGGCCTGCAAGGGCTCAGTGTGTTGTATGGTCGCTCGGTTATCGAGCCGCGTCCGCTGTTTCGTCGGGGGCGCCATAAGGAGGAGTCGAGATCATGATGGTGCGTGGCCTGTTCTGGCTGGTATTGCTGCAGTTGTTCGGCGTAGCTCTCAATCACTGGCTGTTGCCGATGCTGCCAGCGTCGATCATCGGCCTGCTGCTGCTCTCGGTCTGGCTGATGTGGCGCGGCGCCGTGCCTGAGCCGCTGCAGCAGGCCGCAGGTGGTTTACTGCCTTACCTGCCGCTGCTGCTGGCCGTTCCAGCCTCGGGGATCATGACCAGCAGTGACCTGCTGCTCGGTGAACTGCCGGTGATCGCCACGGCGCTGGTGCTGTCGCTGCTGGTGACCGTACCGTTCTGCGGTTGGCTGTTGCAGACGCTGATCCGCCGTCAGGAGCGCAAGGGATGACGCTGCTGACTCATCATCCGCTGTTCGCCATCGCCCTCACGCTGGCGGCGTTTCTGATCGCCGCCTGGCTCTATCGCCGCAGCGGCTGGCTGGTGCTGCAGCCGGTGCTGGTATCGGTGACGCTGATCGTCGCCACCTTGCTGCTCTGTGGGGTGGATTACGCCACCTACCGCGCCGGCGCCGAGCCCGTGGCCTGGCTGCTGGGGCCGGCCACCGTTGCCCTGGCAGTGCCGCTGCAGCACAACATCAAGCGCATCCGCCAACTGTTCTGGCCGGTGATGATCACCCTCACGGCCGGTGGTGCTCTGTCGGTGGCGCTGACCCTGGCCATCGGCTGGGCGCTGGGCGCCGACTGGAGCGTGGTGATGAGCCTGGCGCCGAAGTTCGTGACCATGCCGATTGCCATGCCGGTGGCCGAGCAGATTGGCGGTGTCGCTTCGCTGGCGGCGGTGATGGTCATGCTTACCGGCGTGATCGGCACGGCCATGGGGCCGTTGCTGCTGCGCTGGGCCGGGGTGGATCACCCGGCGGCCCGTGGCCTTAGCTACGGTATCAATGCCCATGCCATCGGCACCGCGCATGCCTTGCAGGAAGGCGAGGAGTGCGGCGCTTTCGCCGCCCTGGCGATGAGCCTGCTGGGGATCGGCACCGCCTTGCTATTGCCACTGCTGTTGGCCTGATTCGGGCGGGATTCCGCCATTTCCAGGGGGCTACTCCCGTGGAACTGGCGAGTTCCCGCCAGCCTGGAATCTGCTGTGTGGCAGAAAGCCGCATCGGGGCTGCTGAATCCTTTCAGCGGCACGCATATTGCTCCAGTCCGCGGCGCGATCGGAATATGCCCGCCAAGAGGCCTGGAAACACCCTTCCTCCCGCCGCGCCGCAGATCTGCGGCTATCGCCCATGTGCGGCCCAAACGGCCGCTGCCCGAAACCTTGCCTGCACGGCTGTTGTCGTCGTGCGATGAACTGGACTGTCCCATGAAAAAAATCCTGCTGACGCTGCTTTGTCTCAGCGTGATCGGTTGCTCCAAGCCCCGCGAGCCCGAGAAAACCGTCGACGTGCTGCTGATCGGCGCTGGCGTGATGAGCGCCACCCTCGGCACCTACCTCCACGAGCTGCAGCCGGACTGGAGCATCGAAATCTACGAGCGCCTCGACAAGGTAGCCGCCGAAAGCTCCAACGGCTGGAACAACGCCGGCACCGGCCACTCGGCGTTCTGCGAGCTGAATTACACCCCGGAAACCGCCGACGGTGGCATCGACATCAGCAAGGCCATCGCCATCAACGAGTCGTTCGAGATCTCCAAGCAGTTCTGGGCCACCCAGGTCGAACGCGAGGTGCTGAGCAAGCCCAAGAGCTTCATCAACATCACTCCGCACATGAGCTTCGTCTGGGGTGACGACAACGTCGAATACCTGCGCAAGCGCCATGCTGCGCTGCAGCACAGCAACCTGTTCCGTGGCATGGAGTTCACCGAGGACCAGGCGCAGATCGCGCAGTGGGTGCCGCTGGTCATGCAAGGTCGTGATCCGCAGCAGAAGGTCGCTGCCACGCGCATGGCCATTGGGACCGACGTCAACTTCGGCGAAATCACCCGTCAGCTGATCGACTCGCTGATCGGCAAGGAGCAGGCCAGCCTGCACCTGGAGCACGAAGTTCGCGACCTGCAGCGCAACGATGACGGCACCTGGCGCGTGACCGTGGCCGACCTGGCCAAGGACGGCGCCGAGCAGAGCATCAACGCGCGCTTCGTCTTCATTGGCGCCGGTGGTGGCGCGCTCAAGCTGCTGCAGAAGTCCGGCATCGAAGAAGCCGAGGGCTACGCGGGCTTCCCGGTCGGCGGCCAGTTCCTGATGACGCGTAACCAGGACATCGTGGCTCAGCACCTGGCCAAGGTTTACGGCAAGGCTTCGGTCGGCTCGCCGCCCATGTCCGTGCCGCACCTGGACACCCGTGTGATCGACGGCGAGAACGTGTTGCTTTTCGGCCCGTTCGCCACCTTCTCCACCAAGTTCCTCAAGAACGGCTCGCTGCTCGACATGTTCAGCAGCATGACCACCGACAACTTCATGCCGATGGTCAATGCCGGCATGGACAACTGGTCGTTGAGCACCTACCTGATGGGTCAACTGATGCTTAGCCAGGAAGACCGCATGGCCTCGCTGCGCGAGTACTTCCCACAGGCGCAGGATGCCGATTGGGAACTGATCAATGCTGGCCAGCGCGTGCAGATCATCAAGAAGGATGCCGAGAAGGGTGGCGTGCTGCAGTTCGGCACCGAAGTGGTGACCTCTGCCGATGGCAGCATCAGCGCATTGCTGGGCGCCTCGCCGGGTGCGTCCACTGCTGCGCCGATCATGCTGCACCTGATCGAGAAGGCGTTCGCCGACAAGGTCGCCACCCCTGAGTGGCAGGAGCGCCTGAAGGGCATCATCCCGTCCTACGGGCAGAAGCTGAACGATGACCTGGCGCTGACCAACCGCATTCGCCAGTGGAGCAGCGAGCGTCTCGAGCTGCAGCACATCGAAGTGGCTCCGGACGTGGAAATGGCCGCTGAGCCCGAGCCGGCAGCCGTGACGCTGTAAGGCAATCACGTTGCACCAGAACCCGCCCTGCGTCCTGCGCTCGGCGGGTTTTTTCTGGTTTTTCGCAGGCTGGTGAGAGTCCGCAGACAATAAAAAACCCAGCGGTTAGGCTGGGTTCTTGAATTTGGCTCCGCGACCTGGACTCGACAGCGCAGCTGAACGCGCTTTAGCGCGGCCCCGGAGGGGTGAGCGAAGCGAATAACCTGGGACATGGTCCCTGGTGAGAGTCCGCAGGCAATAAAAAACCCAGCGGTTAGGCTGGGTTCTTGAATTTGGCTCCGCGACCTGGACTCGACAGCGCAGCTGAACGCGCTTCAGCGCGGCCCCGGAGGGGTGAGCGAAGCGAATAACCTGGGACATGGTCCCTGGTGAGAGTCCGCAGGCAATAAAAAACCCAGCGGTTAGGCTGGGTTCTTGAATTTGGCTCCGCGACCTGGACTCGAACCAGGGACCCAATGATTAACAGTCATTTGCTCTACCGACTGAGCTATCGCGGAACAACGGCGCGTATGTTACTGATTAAAAAAGAGAAGTCAACACTTTGCCGCGATATCTATGTGGTCAGAATTCGGGGTGTTCAGCGGTGGTGTCGTGGGAGGGGCTTTAGCCGCGACAGCAGTTGGCCCGCGACAGATCTCGGCTGAAGCCGTTCCTGCAGGTGTATGGCTTTGGTGCATGCAAAAACGCCGGCTCATGGGCCGGCGTTCTTGTTTATCGCAGAGACTTACAGCGCGGCGTGGATCGCGCGGGTGACGCTGTCCAGGTTGCCTTTGTTCAGCGCGGCGACGCAGATGCGGCCGGTGCCGACGGCGTAGATGCCGAACTCTTCCTTCAGGCGCTCTACCTGCTCCACGGTGAGGCCGGAGTAGGAGAACATGCCGCGCTGTTCGGCGACGAAGCCGAAATCGCGCTTGGCGCCCAGTGAGGCCAGTTGCTCGACCATGGCAAGGCGCATGCTGCGAATGCGGTCACGCATTTCGCCCAGCTCGGCTTCCCACATGGCGCGCAGCTCGGGGCTGTTGAGTACGCTGGCGACCACGGTGGCACCGTGGGTCGGCGGGTTGGAGTAGTTGGTGCGGATCACGCGCTTGAGCTGCGACAGGACGCGAGTCGACTCTTCACGGCTGCTGGTGACCAGCGACAGGGCGCCGACACGCTCGCCGTACAGCGAGAACGACTTGGAGAAGGAGCTGGAGACGAAGAACTCCAGGCCCGACTCGGCGAACAGGCGTACGGCTTCGGCGTCCTGCTCGATGCCGTCACCAAAGCCTTGGTAGGCGATATCGAGGAAGGGCACATGCTCGCGCTCGCGCAGCACGTCCAGCACGGCCTTCCAGTCTTCCAGCTGCAGATCGACGCCGGTCGGGTTGTGGCAGCAGGCGTGCAGTACGACGATGGAGCGGGCCGGCAGGTTGCGCAGGTCTTCGAGCATGCCGCCACGGTTTACGCCGTTGCTGAACGGATCGTAGTAGCGGTAGTTCTGCACCGGGAAGCCGGCGGACTCGAACAGGGCACGGTGGTTTTCCCAGCTCGGGTCGCTGATGGCCACGGTGGCGTCCGGCAGCAGGCGCTTGAGGAAGTCGGCGCCGATTTTCAGTGCGCCAGTACCGCCCAGGGCCTGGGTGGTGATCACACGGCCGGCTTCGATCAGCGCGGCGCCCTTGCCGAACAGCAGTTCTTGCACGGCCTTGTCATAGGCGGCGATACCTTCGATCGGCAGGTAGCCACGCGGCGCGTGGGCCTCGATACGCGCTTTTTCGGCTTCTGCGACGGCGCGCAGCAGCGGAATTCGCCCCTCCTCGTTGTAGTAGACGCCCACGCCAAGGTTGACCTTGGTGGTGCGGGTGTCGGCGTTGAATGCTTCGTTGAGGCCCAGGATGGGATCGCGCGGAGCCATTTCGACGGCAGAGAAGAGACTCATGATGGGTGCGGCAACTCGAGTGAGGGGTGGGTGGCCAGGCGTCCCCGACAAAAGCGCTAGGGGGCGCGTAAACGGGGCGTTAGTATAACGGCCCTGAATCCAGGGGGCGACAGCGCAAAGCCCTGAATTAAGGCCTTTTGCCAGGTAATTTGACTCTACCTGGAACTATCGCTGAATCGCCCCGCAATTCATGGCTTTTGACGCAGTCCGAGAGGATGCGTCACAGCCATTTGTCGAGGTGCTGCATGTCCGAGTTTCAGTTGGTGACCCGCTTCAAACCTGCCGGCGATCAGCCCGAGGCGATCCGGCAGATGGTCGAGGGGCTGGAGGCCGGTTTGTCGCACCAGACCCTGCTGGGCGTGACCGGCTCGGGCAAGACCTTCTCCATCGCCAACGTGATCGCTCAAGTGCAGCGCCCGACGCTGGTTCTGGCGCCGAACAAGACCCTGGCGGCGCAGCTCTATGGCGAGTTCAAGGCGTTCTTCCCGAACAACGCGGTGGAGTACTTCGTCTCCTACTACGACTACTACCAGCCGGAAGCCTATGTGCCGTCGTCGGACACCTTCATCGAGAAGGATGCCTCGATCAACGATCACATCGAGCAGATGCGCCTGTCGGCGACCAAGGCACTGATCGAGCGCAAGGACGTCATCGTGGTCTGCACCGTGTCATCTATCTATGGCCTGGGCAGCCCCGAGGAGTACCTGAAAATGGTGCTGCACCTCGACCGTGGCGACAAGATGGATCAGCGCGCGCTGCTGCGGCGCCTGGCCGAGCTGCAGTACACGCGCAACGATATGGATTTCGCTCGTGCCACCTTCCGCGTGCGTGGCGATGTGATCGATGTCTTCCCGGCGGAGTCGGATCTCGAAGCCATTCGCGTCGAGCTGTTCGATGACGAAGTGGAGAGCATCAGTGCCTTCGACCCGTTGACCGGGGAGGTGATCCAGAAGCTGCCGCGCTTCACCTTCTACCCCAAGAGCCACTACGTCACGCCGCGTGAAACGCTGCTGGAGGCGGTTGAGCACATCAAGGTCGAGCTGCAGCAGCGCCTGGAGTACCTTCGTGGGGCGAACAAGCTGGTGGAGGCGCAGCGCCTGGAGCAGCGCACGCGCTTCGATCTGGAGATGATTCTCGAGCTGGGATACTGCAACGGTATCGAGAACTACTCGCGTTATCTGTCGGGCCGCCCATCCGGCGCGCCGCCACCCACTCTTTATGACTATCTGCCGGACGAGGCGCTGCTGGTGATCGACGAATCCCACGTCTCGGTGCCGCAGGTCGGCGCGATGTACAAGGGCGACCGCTCGCGCAAGGAAACACTGGTGGAGTACGGTTTTCGTCTGCCTTCTGCGCTGGATAACCGACCGATGCGTTTCGAGGAATGGGAGGCGGCCAGCCCGCAGACCATTTTCGTTTCCGCCACGCCTGGGCCATACGAGGGCGAGCATGCCGGGCGAGTGGTGGAGCAGTTGGTGCGACCGACGGGCCTGGTCGACCCGCAGATCGAGGTGCGTCCGGCGCGCACTCAGGTCGATGATCTGCTTTCGGAGATTCGTTTGCGCGTGGCGGCGGGGGACCGCGTATTGGTCACGACCCTGACCAAGCGTATGGCCGAGGATTTGACCGATTACCTGGGGGATCATGACGTCAAGGTGCGCTACCTGCATTCGGACATCGATACCGTCGAGCGGGTGGAGATCATTCGCGATCTGCGCCTCGGCGCCTTCGATGTGCTGGTGGGCATCAACCTGCTGCGCGAGGGCCTGGACATGCCCGAGGTGTCGCTGGTGGCGATTCTCGATGCGGACAAGGAAGGCTTCCTGCGTAGTGAGCGTTCGCTGATCCAGACCATCGGTCGCGCGGCGCGTAACCTCAACGGCCGGGCGATTCTCTACGCCGACAACATGACCGGATCGATGCAGCGCGCCATCGGCGAGACCGAACGGCGCCGTGCCAAGCAGATCGCCTTCAACGAAGCCAATGGCATCGTGCCCAAGGGCGTGCAGAAGGACGTCAAGGACATCCTCGAAGGTGCCGTGGTGCCAGGTTCGCGCAGCAACAAGCGCAAGGGCATGGCCAAGGCGGCGGAGGAGAGCGCGCGTTACGAGAACGAGCTGCGCTCGCCGAGCGAGATCACCAAGCGTATTCGTCAGCTGGAAGAGAAGATGTACGCCCTGGCGCGCGACCTGGAGTTCGAGGCCGCAGCGCAGTTGCGTGACGAGATTCAGAAGCTGAGGGATCGGTTGTTGCAGGTTTGATGTTGTCGCGTGGCGCGGGGTTGCCGTGTAGGAGCCCCGCCCCGGGGCGAAGCTTTTGGCTCTGCGGTGTTCTCTCGATTCGCCGCGTGGCGCAGCTCCGTCAGGGGGGGGTGGCTGTGGAATGTGTGTAGGAGCGGCTTCAGCCGCGAAATGCCCCGCCTAGAAGACCGCCGCAAACTGTAGGAGCGGCTTCAGCCGCGACAAACCATCGCCGCTAAAGCGCCTCCCACAAAGGTTGATACCGCAGACCGCGTAGCCCGGATGCAATCCGGGGCCAGCAGCCCGGGCTCCCCGGATTACATCCGGACTACGGTCCTGTTCGAGCCCCGCCCCGGCGCGAAGCTTTTGGCTTTGCGGTGTTCTTTCGATTCGCCGCGGGGCGCGGCTCCTACAGAGTAGGTTCAATGCGCCGCGCTACCGCCTGCCATGTTCTGCGGCAGCTTTCGCGTCAGCAGGATTGCCAGCATGCTCACGCCCAGGGCGATGCCGATGAAGTGGAAGGCGTCGTTGTAGGCCATGATGACCGCTTGTTCGTGCACGATCTGGCTGAGTTTGGCCAGGGCGGCCTGTTCGCTGCCCAGCGTCTGCGTCAGCAGGTGCAGGCGTTCTTCGACCTGCGGGTTGGTCGGCACGATGGATTCGCGCAGGTAGTCGAAATAGACCTTGGCGCGAGCATCCAGCAGGGTGGCCAGCAGGGCGATGCCGATGGCGCCGCCGAGGTTGCGCAGGATGTTGAACAGGCTGGAGGCCGAGCCGGCGTCCTGCGGCAGGATGTAGGCGGTGGCGATCAGCGACACGGTGACCATCACCAGCGGCTGGCCCAGGGCGCGGATGATCTGGATGTGCTGAAACTGTTCGCCGGCGAAGTCCAGGTTGAGCACGCCAGAGAAGAAACTCGCCGCGCCGAACAGGGCAAAACCCAGGGCGCACAGCCATTTCGGCGAGATGATCTTCATCAGCTTGGGCACCAGCGGAATCAGAAATAGCTGCGGCACGCCCATCCACATGATCACTTCGCCGATCTGCATGGCGTTGTAGCCCTGGATCTGCGCCAGGTACAGCGGCAGCACGTAGATCGAGCCGTAGAGACCGACGCCGAGCCCAAGGCTGGAAATGCTGGCCAGACCGAAGTTGCGTTCGCGCAGTACGCCGAGGTTGATCAGCGGGTGGGGCCGCGAGATCTGCAGGAGCACGAACAGGATCAGGCTGACCAGCGCGATGCTGCCGAGCCCCGCGATCAGTTGCGACTCCAGCCAGTCCTTGCGATGACCTTCCTCGAGGAACACCTGCAGGCAGCCCAGGCCCAGGCCCAGGGTGACGATGCCGGCGTAGTCGGTGGTTTTCAGCAGGTCCCAGTGCGGCGCCTTCTTTTCCAGGCCATAGAGCAGGCCGGCAATCATGATCAGGCCGGGCGGCACGTTGATGTAGAAGATGTATTCCCAGCCCCAGTTCTCGGTCAGCCAGCCGCCCAGCGTTGGGCCGATGGAGGGGGCGAAGGTGGCGGTGATGGCGAACAGGGCCATACCCTTGGCGCGGTGGTGCTCGGGCAGTTTGATCAGCGTCAGGGTGAACGCCAGCGGGATCAGCGCGCCGCCGGTGAAGCCCTGCAGTGCGCGGAACAGAATCATGCTCTCCAGGCTCCAGGCCAGGGAGCAGAGCAAGGATGCGATCAGAAAGCCCACCGATACCCACACCGCCAGGCGCCGCGCCGAGAGCAGCTGCACCAGCCAGGCGGTGAGCGGGATCATGATGATCTCGGCCACCAGGTAGGAGGTGGAGATCCACGAGCCTTCTTCCAGCGTCGCGGACAGCGCGCCCTGGATGTCCTTGAGCGAGGAGTTGGTGATCTGGATGTCCAGCACCGCCATGAAGGCGCCGAGCATGGCACTCATCACGGCGATCCAGTCGCGGCGGCTGGGTTCCGCCGTGGGGCGGATCAGCGCATCACCCGCCATGGTGTTCGTCGCCACGCAGGTCGACGCTGACTTCCACCGACATACCGGGGCGGATCAGACCGTGCAGCGGATTGTCGGCGGCGAAGGTCAGCTTGACCGGAATGCGCTGCACCACCTTGGTGAAGTTGCCGGTGGCGTTGTCCGGCGGCAGCAGGCTGAACTGCGCGCCGGAGGCGGCGAACAGGCTGTCGATGCGGCCTTCGATGGGCGTATCGGGGTAGCTGTCGAACAGCAGTTCGGCTTTCTGTCCCGGGCGCATGCGGCCGATCTGGGTTTCCTTGAAGTTGGCCTGGATCCAGATGTCCTGATCCGGCACCAGCGACAGCAGGTAGGCGCCGCTCTGCACCACCTGGCCTTCGCGGGCCGAACGCTGGCCGACAAGGCCGCTGATCGGCGCATGGATCTGCGTGCGCGACAGGTTGAGATCGGCCTGTTCCAGGTCGGCCTGGGCGGAAAGAATCAGTGCGTCCAGGCGCTTGAGTTCGGCTTCCAGGCTGGCGATCTGCTGACGCTGAGCCTGCAGATCGGCCTGGGCCTTGGCCACTTGCGAGCGGGCCACGCGGTTGTCGGCGGCCAGGGTGGTGACGCGCTCTTCGGAGACGTAACCCGGTTTGCGTAGGGTCTGTGCGCGGCCGAGATCGAGCCTGGAGCGGTCCAGGGTGGCCTGGCTGGCTGCGACGTCGGCCTGGCTGGCGGCAATCAGGCTGGCCTGCTGGTCGAGTTTGCTCTGCGCCTGGGCGCGCTCGGCCTGATGGGTTTGCAGAGCCGCGAGGGCGCGCTGGCGAGCCAGCCGGAAGTCGGCGTCCTCCAGAACGGCCAGCAGTTGGCCGGCCTCCACGTGTTGGTTGTCACGTACCAGTACTTTCTCGATTCGTGCGTTCAACTGGCTGGAGACGCGAGTGATCTCGCCCTGCACGTATGCGTTGTCCGTGCTCTCGTGGTAGCGACCGATCAGCAGCCAGTGGGCGAGCAGGGCGCCGGCGATCAACGCCAGCAGGATCACGAATACAAGAAGGCGGCGTTGCAGTTTGGCGGGCATGCTTGAGGCTCGGGATGCGTCGGAGAAATGTAAGTAAATTTAACAGCGTTCCCTTTTCGCTAGTAGACTCTCGGCTTGGCATGCTTTGTTGCGTATGAGGAACAATCATGGGGCTGGATGATGCTTTGATTTTCACCCGGGTGGTGGAGTGCCACAGTTTCACGCAGGCGGCGACCAGCCTGGGGATGCAGAAATCGACGGTGAGCCGGCGTATCGCGTTGCTGGAAGAGCGTCTTGGCGTACGTCTGCTCAATCGCACCACGCGCAAGTTGCGCCTGACCGAGGTGGGGCAGGCTTACTACGAGCGTTGCCGGCAGATCATGCTCGACTTCGCCGAGGCCGAGCAGGCCGTGATGCAACTGCAGCGCGAGCCGTCCGGACTGTTACGCATCACTTCACCGATCGAGTTCGGCCAGCTGTTTCTCGGGCGAGTGCTGGGCGAGTTCATGCGTCAGTACCCGCAGATCGACGCCGAGGTGGAGCTGACTTCGCGATCCGTGGACCCGCTGGAGGAGGGCGTGGACATCGCCATCCAGGTCGGCCAGCCGCAGGACTCCACGCTGATCGCGCGCAAGTTGTTCGAAAGTGGCCGGCGTCTGTGCGCCAGTCCCGCCTATCTGGCGGCGCACGGGACGCCGCGCAGCGTTGCCGGGCTGGAGGGGCATCGGGCGATACTCCTGCAGCATGACGCTCCGCGTTACTGGCCGCTGTTGGGCGAGCATCTGCCGTGCCAGCGGGTGATGACCTGCAACAACATCACCTTTGCCCGTGAGGCGACGCTAGCAGGGGCCGGGATTTGCGGGCTGCCGGTGATGATCAGTGAGGAGGCGGTGCGCAGCGGGCGTCTGGTCGAGCTGCTGCCCGAGGCGCGCCTGCCGGTGGGAGAGGTCTACGCCATCTACCCGTCACGGCGCTTCCAGGCGATGAAGGTCAAGACCTTCCTCGACTTCCTCATCGCCAGCTTGCCGATCACCCGTGGCGGGCTGCTGGAGCCGGGGGCCGTCGGCCTGCTAACATCGCCCGCTTGATTCAAACCTCGTGTCTTCCTTCCGAGAGCATTCATGACCACCGTCCGTACCCGTATCGCGCCATCGCCCACTGGCGACCCCCATGTCGGCACCGCCTATATCGCGTTGTTCAACCTGTGCTTCGCTCGTCAGCACGGTGGCCAGTTCATCCTGCGCATCGAAGACACCGACCAGGTTCGCTCGACTCGTGAGTCCGAACAGCAGATTTTCGATGCACTGCGCTGGCTGGGCATCGAATGGGACGAGGGCCCGGATGTCGGCGGCCCGCACGGTCCGTACCGGCAGAGTGAGCGTGGCGAGATCTACAAGAAATACTCGGACGAGCTGGTCGGCAAAGGCCATGCCTTCCCGTGCTTCTGCTCAGCCGAGCGCCTCGACGAAGTGCGCGCGCAGCAGATGGCCAACAAGGAAACCCCGCGCTACGACGGTCACTGCATGCATCTGGAGCCGGCCGAGGCGCAGCGCCGCATCGCTGCGGGTGAGTCGCATGTGGTGCGCATGAAGGTACCGAGTGAAGGTGTTTGCGTGGTGCCGGACATGCTGCGTGGCAACGTCGAGATCCCGTGGGATCGCATGGACATGCAGGTGCTGATGAAGGCCGACGGCCTACCCACCTACTTCCTGGCCAACGTGGTCGATGACCACCTGATGGGCATCACCCATGTGCTGCGTGGCGAGGAGTGGCTGCCGTCGGCGCCCAAGCTGATCAAGCTCTACGAATACTTCGGTTGGGAGCAGCCGGCGCTGTGCTACATGCCGCTGCTGCGTAATCCGGACAAGAGCAAGCTGTCCAAGCGCAAGAACCCCACCAGCATCACCTTCTACGAGCGCATGGGCTACCTGCCGCAGGCCATGCTCAACTACCTCGGCCGCATGGGCTGGTCGATGCCGGACGAGCGCGAGAAGTTCTCGCTCGCCGAGATGATCGAGCACTTCGACATCAACCGCGTGTCGCTGGGCGGGCCGATCTTCGACCTGGAGAAGCTGTCCTGGCTCAACGGCCAATGGCTGCGCGAGCTGCCGGTAGAAACCTTCGCTGCCGAAGTGCAGAAGTGGGCGCTCAATCCCGACTACCTGATGAAGATCGCGCCGCACGTTCAGGGCAGGGTGGAGACGTTCAGCCAGATCGCACCGCTGGCGGGCTTCTTCTTCTCCGGTGGCCTGAATCTGGACGCCAAGCTGTTCGAGCACAAGAAACTCTCGGCCGATCAGGTGCGCCAGCTGATGCAACTGATCCTGTGGAAGCTCGAGTCGCTGCGTCAGTGGGAAAAGGATCGCATCACCGGCTGCATTCAGGCGGTGGTCGAGCATCTGGAGTTGAAGCTGCGTGATGCCATGCCGCTGATGTTCGCGGCGATCACCGGCCAGGCCAGCTCGGTTTCCGTGCTCGACGCCATGGAAATCCTCGGCCCGGACCTGACGCGCTTCCGCCTGCGTCAGGCGCTGGAGTTGCTCGGTGGCACCTCGAAGAAAGAGGCCAAGGAGTGGGAGAAGCTGCTGGCGAGCATCGGCTAAGTCGAGGCGTGCAACTGTGGGAGGGGCTTTAGCCGCGATGATTTGATTTTGTCGCCGCTGAAGCGCCTCCCACGGTTGCAGCTAACTTTCCACGAGTGAGGCTCTAAGTAATTGTTCTAGTGGCAAAAACTTTGGGCTGGCAGGAAAAATGTTGTTGACAGCCAGTCGGGGCGCTCTTAACATGCGCCCCGTCCTCGAGATGGGGCTATAGCTCAGCTGGGAGAGCGCTTGCATGGCATGCAAGAGGTCAACGGTTCGATCCCGTTTAGCTCCACCAATCTCGGCTCCTTCGGGAGTGCCAGAGTCGACGTAAGTCGATTCACGATCAGGGTCTTGCGTCCCCTTCGTCTAGTGGCCTAGGACACCGCCCTTTCACGGCGGTAACAGGGGTTCGAGTCCCCTAGGGGACGCCATTTATTCCAGCCGCAGCGCTCAGGCGTTGCAGCCAGACCGAAAGGTTTTGGGGCTATAGCTCAGCTGGGAGAGCGCTTGCATGGCATGCAAGAGGTCAACGGTTCGATCCCGTTTAGCTCCACCAAACACTGACAAGGCCAGCCTAGTGCTGGCCTTGTTCTTCGAAGGTTTTGTCCCCTTCGTCTAGTGGCCTAGGACACCGCCCTTTCACGGCGGTAACAGGGGTTCGAGTCCCCTAGGGGACGCCATTTTCCAGTCGCAGCGCTCAAGTGTTGCGAACCGACCGCAAGGTTTTGGGGCTATAGCTCAGCTGGGAGAGCGCTTGCATGGCATGCAAGAGGTCAACGGTTCGATCCCGTTTAGCTCCACCAATCACACTCAAGGCCAGCCTAGTGCTGGCCTTGTCGTTCGAAGGTTTCGTCCCCTTCGTCTAGTGGCCTAGGACACCGCCCTTTCACGGCGGTAACAGGGGTTCGAGTCCCCTAGGGGACGCCATTTTTCTTGCCGCGTTTGCGGGACCCAGGGGTCACTTCTTCGGAAGTGGCCCCTTTTTGTTTTCGCCCCTTCTTTTTCCGATGCTGGTGCGCCTGCCTGGTAATGCTGACCGGCGGTCGATCGGCTGGCTTGCAAATTAATATGATGGCCGTAATATTGTGTTCATCATATCAAGGGCGCGATCATGAGCGAACGCAAGAGTGAAACTCGTAAGCGCATTCTCGCTGCGGCAGGGCGAGTGCTCGCAGAGCGCGGGCCTGGTGACCCGGCGGTGGCTGAGGTCATGGCGGAGGCGGGGTTGACGGTCGGCGGCTTCTACGCGCACTTCGCCAGCAAGGATGCGCTGATGCTCGAGGCCTTTCGCCAGTTGCTCCTGGTGCGGCGTGAGCGACTGGCGCAGGTCGATCAGAGCCTGACAGGCAGAGAGCGCCGAGTGCTCTTGGCCGCGTTCTACCTTTCGCGCAGGCACCGTGATGACAATGACGAGCGCTGCCCGCTACCGAGTTCGCTGGCGGAAATTGCGCGGTTGCCGGATGGTTTTCGCCAGACCCTGGCTGAACACATCGAGTTGATGACCGCGCAAATGAGCGGGGCGCCGGAAGAGGGCGATGTGGCGCTGGCTGACTTGGCGCTGATGATCGGTGGTCTGGCGCTGGCGCGGGCCTTGGGGCCTGGCGAATTGTCCGACCGGGTGCTGCGTGCTGCCAAGTCGGCAGTTGTGTGAAATCAAGCGTGAAGGAGAGGGTGATGAACCAGATGACCTGGGTCCGTGGTGTCAATGCAACGCTGGGTAGAGTGGCGCCGCAACTGATCGCCAGTCGTTTGCGCGAACGTTTCATGACGCCGCGCACTTCGTCGCCGCGGGATTGGGAGCTGCCGCTGCTGGCAAGTTCAGAGCGTATTACCCTGCGTTTCGGTCTCTCTGCGTTGCGTTGGGGTAGCGGCCCTACAGTGTTGCTGATGCATGGCTGGGAGGGGCGCCCGACCCAGTTCGCGCTGCTGATTCGCGGCCTTGTCGATGCGGGTTATGGTGTCGTCGCACTGGACGCGCCCGCCCATGGTCAATCGCCGGGGCGTGAGGCCAATGTGGTGCTGTTCGCACGTGCGCTGCTCGAGGCCGCCAGTGAGTTGCCGCCGCTACGCGCCGTGATCGGTCACTCGATGGGAGGGGCCAGCGCGCTGCTGGCTACGCAAATGGGCTTGCGCAGCGAGACCCTGGTGACCATCGCCGCGCCGAGCCGCATCTTGGGGCTGTTGCGCGGCTTCGCTCGATTCATGGGGTTGCCTGCCGAAGCGCGTGCGCATTTCGTGCATCAGGTGGAAAAGACCGCCGGCATCCCGGCTGCGCATCTCGACGTGCAGCGTTATCAGCTGGAACTGCCGGGTCTGATCGTGCATGCCGCGGATGATCAGGTGGTGCCGGCGAGCGAAGCCGATCTGATCCACAAGGCCTGGTTCGACAGCCAGCTGCTGCGCCTGCCTGCGGGTGGGCATCAGCGTCTGCTGAGCGATCCGTTGCTTCTGCAGGCCGTGCTCGAGCTGCTGGATACGGTGCCTCAGACGTCGTTGAAGGCGCTGGCTTCGTAACTGACTACACGGTTACGACCGCTTGCCTTGGCGCTATACAGGGCACGGTCTGCCAGTTCCAGCCATTGCTCGCCGCAGCCGGGGTCGCTCGGTACTCCGGCGTACAGGCCGATACTCATACTCAGCGCTATCGGCGTTTGTTGATAGATGCAAGGGTTTTGCGCGAGGTCCTCGCGCAGTCGCTCGGCCAGATCGAGTGCGCCGGTCAGATCCGTGCTGTCGAGCAGGGCGGCGAACTCTTCGCCGCCGAAGCGTGCCAGCAGATCGCTGCTGCGCAGGCGTTGTTGAATGCGCTGGGCCGCATGACGCAGGCAGGCATCGCCAGCCAGGTGGCCGTAGCGATCATTGACCTGCTTGAAGTGATCCAGATCCAGCATCAATACCGCCAGCGACTGTCGGCTGCGCTCGGCGCGGGCGCAGGCGCGTGCCAGTTCTTCGCTGAGTGTCTGGCGATTGAACAGGCCGGTGAGTCCGTCGCGACGATTCAGTTCGGCCAGGCGCAGGTTGGCGCTGGACAGTTGATGCAGGGTGTCCTGCAGGGTCGCGGTACGCTCCTGTACGCGCTGTTCCAGGCTTTCGCTGATCTGCGTCTGCAGTTCCAGGTGCCTGGTCTGCTCGGTGCGCAGGCGGCGTTCCTGGTCGATCAGTTTGGCCTGGGCCAGGCGTTCTGCTTCCTGCGCGTGGCGGATACGTGAGGCCAGGGCGATGGAGAACACTGTCATCTCGATCAGGCCGCCGATCTGCTGGGCATGCAGGGTCAGCAGCGAGTAAGGCAGCAGCCCTGTGCCGGTGAGGATGCTGGCAAGGCTGGCAGCAATAAGCACGAACCAGCCCAGGGCGAACAGGCGCGCGGCCGCGTAACCGCCCCGCCAGCGCAGCAGGGTGATGATGAAGGCAGCCACGGCGCAGGCGACCACCAGCACGAAGCTGCCGATCAGGGCTGGTGCGTAGGGGCCAAACAGCGCCATGCCCAGCACCAGCCAGGCGCAGGCCTTGAGTGTGTTGGCGACCCAGCGGTAAGGCCGCGCGGCCTTGTCCAGTTCCAGCACGCCGTAGGTGAAGTGAATGCCGAACAGTGTCGCCAGTGCCGAGCTGAGCGGGAAGCTCAGTTGATGCCAGCTCAGGGCGTTGGGCCACAGCCATTGCAGGGCGAAGCCGAGTTGAATGAACTGGTAGAGGCTGAAGCTGGCGACGAACAGGCTGTACCAGAGGTAGTTGCGATCGCGAGTGATGCAGAAAATGCTCAGGTTATAGATCAGCATCGCGATCAGGGCGCCGAAGAACAGGCCTTGTAGCAACAGGCTGCGCTGTTCCTGGAGGTCGAAGGCTTCGCGCGTCATCAGGCTGGCGCTGAGGTTCGCCGAGCCATCGGTTTGCATGCGCAGCCAGATGCGCTGCTGCTCGCCAGACTCCAGGGTGAGGGGGAGTACCAGTTGCCGGTGTGCGACCCAGCGCCAGTCAAAGGGGCGCTGGTCGCCGGCGCGGTAGATGCGCTTGCCGTCCAGGCCGTAGGCGTCGAGTTGATCCAGCAAGGGATTGCCGATCAGTAGGACCCAGCCAAGCGAGCGGTTGTGCGGATTGTGCACATCCAGGCGCAGCCAATAGGTGCTGCCGCTGTAGCCGAAGCTGGCATCGCGCCGGGCGACGACCTGCCAGGCGGAGTCGGGGAGTGCGCTGACATCCATGAAGTCGGCCTGGCCGTCCGGGTCCTCCCAGACGTGCATATAGGGACCGGGCAGTGTCTGCGCCTGACCGATCGGCAGCGGCAGGCTTTCTGCCCAGGTCAGCGCTGGCAGCAGCAAAAGCATCAGTAGGCGCAGGATGGCAGTCAATTGCTCGTTCTCGGGCTCTCAGGCGAGTGCACTGCATTATGGCGCGCGGCGATGACGCGATGAAAGCTCGGCACTGCATGCAAGGGCTGCGCGGCGTATCATGCAGCACCTGGCCGAACGGTCGCCGAGGATGCTGGCGGCCACGCTCATGAATCGGATCACCCAGCTTGCCACATGCGGGCTGCACACCTGGAGGTACAGTCATGAACTGGGAGTTGCCCAGCCCCTTCGTCATCGATATCGAAGTGAGCGCAGAGGACATCGACGGCCTCGGCCATGCCAATAATGCGGTGTACGTCAGTTGGCTGGAGCGCTGCGCCTGGCGGCATTCGCAGTTCCTGGGGCTGGACCTGGTCGAGTATCGCCGTCTGGATCGGGCCATGGCCGTGGTGCGTCACGAGATCGACTATCTGGCCAGTGCTTACGAAGGGCAGCATCTGCAGATGGCGACCTGGATCGTCGAGTCCGACCAGCGCCTGAAGATGGATCGGCGCTTCCAGCTGGTTCGCCCGGAAGATGGCGCGACCTTGCTGCGCGCCAAGACCACCTTCGTCTGCATCGAGTTGTCCAGCGGTCGCCCCAAGCGCATGCCAGCGGAGTTCGTCGAAGGTTATGGCAAGGCGCTGATGCCGTCCTATCCGCTGGAGCTGTAAGGCCGCTCAGTCGATCGCCGGCGCGAGAAATACCTGCCCCGGCTCGACCATGACGTCGAACTGGCGGGTTTCACCGGGGCGCAGGATGACCGATTGCGCCACGTCCGGCCCACGGCCTGCGCAATAGCCATCTGGCGACATGGCCACGGCTACGCTCAGTTCGCCGCTGGGCAGATCCAGGCTGGTGTGCTTGCCGGGGCCGAGTTTCGCCACTACCTGCTGGTTGACGTAGAGCTCCACGTCGCAGGCATTCGGTGCGTTGTTGTCGCGACTGAATATCAGGCGAGCTGGCGCATCGGCCGTCGGGTCTGCAGGCATTGGCGCGATGTCGCTGGGCACCGCCTCGTTGGCTTGTGCCCCCAAACAGCACATACCCACTACGATCAGTGCGAGATAACGCATGGCAAGCCTCCCTGTTTGGCGAGGCACCAGTGTGGCCCATGTTGCGCGCCGCGCGCGACCCCTTAACAGGCCATTGAAAAACTACCTCGGCTTTGGCCTCCTGCGTCGCTCTACCTCCTGCATCCATGCAGTCGTCGCCTACGTTTTTCAACGGGCTGTTAGACTGTGCGCCCCATTTTTCCGGACAACCTCATGCAAATCGCCCTGGCGCCCATGGAGGGACTGGTCGACGAGATTCTGCGCGACGTACTGACTCGTGTCGGCGGTATCGACTGGTGCGTCACCGAGTTCATTCGCGTCAGCGAACGGCTGTTGCCGGCTGCGACTTATCACAAGCTGGCGCCTGAGCTGTTCAACGGCTCGCGCACCCTGGCTGGCACACCAATGCGTGTGCAGTTTCTGGGTTCGGATCCGCAGTGCCTGGCGGACAACGCTGCCTTCGCCTGTACCCTCGGTGCGCCAGTGATCGATCTCAACTTCGGCTGTCCGGCCAAGACGGTGAACAAGTCGCGGGGCGGCGCGGTGCTGCTCAAGGAGCCGGAGTTGCTGCACGCCATCGTCCGTGAAGTGCGGCGCACGGTACCGGCCGAGATTCCGGTGACGGCGAAGATGCGCCTGGGCTTCGAGGGCAAGGAGGGCGCGCTGGACTGCGCGCGAGCGCTTGCCGAGGGCGGGGCGAGCCAGATCGTCGTGCATGCGCGGACCAAGGTCGAGGGTTACAAGCCGCCAGCGCATTGGGAGTGGGTGGCGCGGGTGCAGGAGGTGGTCACCGTGCCGGTATTCGCCAATGGCGAGGTGTGGACGCTGGACGACTGGCGCCGCTGCCGCGAGATCAGCGGCGTGGATGACATCATGCTGGGGCGCGGCCTGGTTTCTCGGCCGGGGCTGGCGCGGCAGATCGCGGCGGTCAGAGCTGGCGAAGAGCCTGAGGAAATGAGCTGGGCCGAGCTGCAGCCGCTGCTGCTCGACTTCTGGCAGCAGGCACGGCGCAAGCTGGCGCCACGCTATGCGCCGGGGCGTTTGAAGCAGTGGCTGGCGATGCTTACCCGTACCTACCCGGAAGCTGTCGCGCTGTTCGCTGAGGTGCGCCGCGAACAGGATTGCGAGCGCATCGACCAGCTGCTTGCGCCATTTCCATAGGGTGCGCTGTGCGCACCGCCTGCCAGGCATGAATGTGTGCCTCTTGCCCTGTTGGTCGTGAGCAATTTTCCAGCTCTTGAAAAATGTCCGAGTGACCTCAGATAAGTGACTGCGGGATGCCGAAGTCGGGTTCCGCGATATGACACTTGCTGAAATTTCAGGAGATTACTCATGAGCAACGTACTGTCCCTGGCCCCACTGTTTCGCCAGTCTGTCGGTTTCGACCGTTTCAACGATCTTTTCGAATCTGCCCTGCGCAGCAATGACGCCGGCAGTTCCTACCCGCCCTACAACGTCGAGAAGCATGGCGAGGACCACTACCGCATCGTGGTCGCGGCTGCCGGCTTCGAGGAAGACGACCTGGAGTTGCAGGTCGAGCGTGGCGTGCTGACCGTGGTCGGCAACAAGCGTGACCGCAGCGCCGAGAGCATCAGCTACCTGCATCAGGGCATCGCCCAGCGTGCATTCAAGCTGTCGTTCCGCCTGGCTGACCATATCGAGGTCAAGGGCGCCAACCTGGCCAATGGCCTGCTCCATGTCGAGCTGGAGCGCATCGTGCCGGAAGAGGCCAAGGCCAAGCGCATTCCTATCGGCAGCCAGCGTCCGGCGCTGGAAAGCTGAGTCGATAGCTGATGATGAAGAAGGCGCCCCTTGGGGCGCCTTTTTCACTTCAGGCAAAAGTCTGGTTCCGGCTGTTTCGTCGGTAGGATGCGCTGTGCGCACCGAGAGTGCTGTCCGGTTACGGTCGCTGCCTTTCCAGTAGTTCACGAAAGGCTTCCTGCGGCAATGGTTTGCTGAACAGATAGCCCTGATAGAGATGGCAGTCTTGCGCCTGCAGGAAGTCCAATTGATCTTGCTGCTCGACGCCCTCAGCGATCAGCGCCAGGCCCAGGCTGCGCGCCATGGCGACGATTGCTCGGATGATCTCGGCATCGTTGGGGTCGTTGGTGGCGTCACGCACGAAGGACTGGTCGATCTTCAGCATGTCCACCGGCAGGCGCTTGAGATAGGTCAGCGAACTGTAGCCCGTGCCGAAATCGTCCATGGCGAAGCTGACGCCGTGCTTTTTCAGGCGCAGCATCTTGCCGACGGTGTCATCGATGTTCTGAATGACGATGCCTTCGGTGATCTCCAGCTTGAGCATGGCGTTGGGCAGTTGGCTGTCGCGCAGGCTGGTCGCTACCCGTTCGACGAAATCGTGCTGGCGGAACTGGCGAGGGCTGATATTGACGCACAGGCTGAAGCGTTCGCTGTCGATCAAGCCGCCCGCGAGTAGCTGGGAGCAGAAATGGCAGGCCTCGGCCAGCACCCAGCCACCGACTTCGACGATCAGCCCGCTTTCTTCCAGCACCTGGATGAACTGCGCGGGCGACTGGGGGCCCAGCTGCGGATGTTGCCAGCGCAGCAGTGCCTCGGCGCCGACCACCTGGCCATCACGAGCGTCCACCTGGGGCTGGAAGTGCAGTTCGAATTCGCCGCGTGCCAGGGCCAGGCGCAGATCGTTCTCCAGACGCAGACGTGCGCTGGCCGCTTCCTGCATGGTGGTGCGGAACAGCTGGATGGCGTTACGTCCGGAATCCTTGGCGCGGTAGAGGGCGATATCGGCGCGCTTGAGCAGATCCGCCGGAGTATTGCCGTGATCGGGAATCAGGGCGACGCCGATGCTCGGGGTCACCTGCAGGCGGTGGCCGTCCAGCAGCATCGGTTCGGCGAGCAACTGGCGCAGCTTGTCGGCGACCTGGCGGACATGGCGGGTGACCTCCGAGCGCTTGCCCTCCAGGCCGGAGAGCAGCACCACGAATTCGTCGCCGCCGAGGCGGGCCACGGTGTCTTCGAGGCGCACGCTGGCTTCCAGGCGCGCGGTGACCAGACGCAGCACGGAGTCGCCGACGGGGTGGCCGAGTGAATCGTTGATGTGCTTGAAGTGGTCGAGGTCGAGAAACAGCAGGGCGCCGCGCAGATCATGGCGCTTGAGCAGGGCGATCTGCTGGGTCAGGCGATCCATCAGCAGGGCGCGGTTGGGCAGGTTGGTCAACGCATCGTGGTAGGCCAGGTGCTGTACTTGCGCCTGCGCCTGCTTCAGTTCGCTGATGTCGCGTGCAGTGAGCAGCAGGCAGGGCACGCCATTGAGCTCGATGGGCTGCACGGAAACGTCGACCAGACGCACTTCACCGTCCCGATGCCGGCCGTGCATTTCCATGTGCAGCACCTGGCCCTGCTGGGCCAGGTGTTCGATCATCCGTACGCGCTCTTCGGGGTAGGCCCAGATGTCCAGCTCATGCACCGTGCGGCCGATCACCTCCCAGCCCTGGTAGCCGGTGATGCGGGTGAAGCCTTCGTTGACCTCGATGTAGCGCCCGCTGTCCCGTTCGGTGATGGTGATGGCGTCCGGACTGGAGTGGAAGGCCTTGGCGAACTTCTCTTCCGAGGCTTGCAGGCGCTGTTCGCGCAGCAGTCGCTCGCTGATATCGACCAGCGTGCCGACCATGCGCAGCGGTTGGCCGGCCTCGTCGAGCTGCAGTTTGGCAGTGCTTTCGAGAAAGCGCAGGCCGCCATTTTTCAGTTGCACACGGTAGGTGACCTGATAGTGGCTGCGGTGCTCTTCGACCAGGCTCTGGTAGCTCTGGCGCAGACTGCGTCGATCTTCCATCGGTACCTGACGGAAGAAGTCGAGGAAGGCGCCTTCGAACGGTAGCGACTCCAGGCCTTGCAGCTGGGAGGCCCGGGCGCTGGCAAACAGCCGACTACTGGGAATGTGCCAGTCCCAGGTGCCCAGATCGGCCGACTCCAGGGCAAGGCGCAGGCGCTGCTTGCTTTCGTTGAGTGCCTGCTCCTGCGCGCGCTGCTCGGTGATGTTGCGCACGGTGAGGACCAGACAGGAGGTGCCGTTCAGCTCTATTTCGCCACCGAACAGCAAGTTACTGGTGACGCTGCCGTCGCGGCTGAACAGCCGTACCTCGAGGTTGTTCAGGCGCCCGGTCTGTACGGCGTCGAGCATGCGTTGACGGTCGCTGGGGTCAGCCCAGATGCCTAGCTCCAGCGAGGTGCGGCCCACGGCTTCGGCGCTGCTCCAGCCAAATTGCTGCTCGAAACTCGGGTTGACCTCGATGAAGCGGCCTGTCCCCCGGTCAGTGATGGCCACCGCGTCAGGCGTATGCATGAAGGCCTTGGCGAACTTTTCCTCACTGGCGCGCAGGGCGTTTTCTGCGCGCTTGCGTTCGCTGGTATCGAGGAAGGTGCAGAGCATCAGGCGCTCGCCCTGCAGCTCGATGTACTGACTCGACAGCACGCCATCGAGAATATTGCCGCCCCGGGTGCGCAGTTGTACTTCCTGAATCACTGGTTCCCGGCTAAGCGGCGCCTGCTGGCGCAACTGGTCGCGCTGGCTGGCGTGTACCCAGAGATTCAGCTCATGGGTAGTGCGGCCAAGAATGTCGCTGGCGTTCCAGCCGAAGGCGTGGGTGAAGTGCTGGTTGACCTCGACGACCTCACTGGTGTCATAGCGCACCAGCATCATGATGTCCGGGCTCAGGCGGAACAGGCTGGCGAAGCGTTCCTCGGAGGCGCGCAGGGCCTCGGCACGCTCCTGCTGGGCGCTGATGTCGCGGATCACGCCGAACATGCGCGGCCGACCATCGGCCTCGCGTTGCAGACTGCCGGTGATCTCCAGCCAGTGCAGGCTGCCGTCCGGCCAGCGGATGCGGTGGCGCAGGGCGTTGGCAATCTGTTCGCCCTTGAGGATGGCGTCGAATTTAGCCAGAACGTCGGCGCGTTCCTCTTCGGGGATCAGCTCGATGTAGTGCAGTTCTCGCGTGACCGGGCGATTGGGATCGAGGCCGAACAGTGCCTGGGCGCCGCGCGACCAGTTCACCTGGCCACTGCGAATGTCCCAATACCAGGTACCGAGGTGCGCACCGTTCAGCGCAGCCAGCAAACGTGGCGCGTCTTGCCAGGTTTGCTCGAATTCGGCGGGATCCATCGCCGGTATATGTGGCAGGGGCGGGGTCTGGTCAGTCGATCTGGCCATGGCCGTACCTTCCTCCGGAGTGCGCGGTTTGCGGGGCGGGCTTTAGAGGCATGTAGGTATGTTTTTGTCGTTATGTCGCCACGTTAGTCTCAGTTCGGATGCCTATGCAAGATCATCGCGCTGGCTGTCGAGCAAATCCATGAATGCCCGTGCGGCATTCGACAGGGTGCGCTCGGTATGCAGGATGTAGCCCAACTGGCGGGTCAGCTGGATGCCCGGTATCGGCAGGCGCGCGACCTGATCATCGAGCATGGTGCGGGGCAGCACGCTCCAGGCCAGGCCGATGGAGACCATCATCTTGATGGTTTCCAGGTAGTTGGTGCTCATGGCGATATTGGGTGTCAGGCTCTGGGCCTCGAACAGGCGCTGGACGATGTGATGGGTGAAGGTGTTGCCGCCGGGAAATACGGCTGGGTGCTGCGCCACGTCGGCCAGGCTGATCATTTGGCTGCGGGCCAGTGGGTGTTCCGGTGCGGCGACGAAATCCAGAGGGTCGTCCCACACGGCGACGGCGCGGATCGGCTCACGTGTTTCCGGGGCGAGGGTGATCACCGCCAGTTCGGCGCGGCCATGCAGGACTTCTTCGTACGCGACCTCCGAGTCGAGGAACTGGATATCCAGCGCCACCTGCGGATGGGCGCGGGTAAAGGCGCGCAGCAGGGCGGGCAGGCGATGCAGGCCGATGTGGTGGCTGGTCGCCAGGGTCAGGCGGCCGCTGACTTCACCGGAGAGGTTGGTCAGCGCGCGACGGGTATCGTCCAGCACGTTGAGAATCTGGTAGGCGCGCGGCAACAGGGCGCGGCCGGCTTGGGTCAGGCCAATCTCGCGACCGAGGCGGTCGAACAGACGCACGCCCAGTTGCTGTTCCAGGCCGGCGATGCGCTTGCTCACGGCAGGCTGGGTCAGGTGCAGGCGCTCGCCGGCTTCGGAAAAGCTGCCGGTTTCGGCAATGGCGATGAAGGCATTGAGGTTGGCCAGATCCATGGAGCGCTCCGGGTCAGTAATGATGCGCTGAGCATACATTCCTCTTCGGAATCCTTTGAATAAAAAATATGAATTTGAGTTATTTCGTGCCTGGCAATAGCATTCTCCCCATAAGCCGAAGGGCCATTTTCGCCCAGGCATAGAAAGGTGCACTTCTGACGCCGGGCGGTGATAACGCAGGCAGTTTGCGGATGTGCTCAAAAGGCGCTGATGAGGTAAGGCTGATGACTGGCAAGACGCTCTACGACAAGCTCTGGGAAATGCACGAAGTGAAACGTCGCGACGACGGTTCTTCGTTGATCTACATCGATCGTCACATCCTTCACGAAGTGACCTCGCCGCAGGCCTTCGAGGGCCTGCGCCTGGCCGGGCGCAAGCCGTGGCGCATCGACGCCAACATCGCCACCCCGGATCACAACGTGCCGACCACCAAGGCCGAGCGTCAGGGTGGCCTCGAGGCCATCGCCGATGAGGTTTCGCGCATTCAGGTACGGACCCTGGACGAGAACTGCGATGACTTCGGCATCCTCGAGTTCAAGATGAACGATGTGCGCCAGGGCATTGTCCACGTGGTCGGTCCGGAGCAGGGCGCCACCTTGCCGGGCATGACCGTGGTCTGTGGCGACTCGCACACTTCTACCCATGGCGCCTTCGGTGCGCTGGCCCACGGCATCGGCACCTCCGAGGTCGAGCATGTGCTCGCCACCCAGTGCCTGGTGGCCAAGAAGATGAAGAACATGCAGGTGCGCGTCGAAGGCAAGCTGCCGTTCGGCGTCACCGCCAAGGACATCGTGCTCGCCGTGATCGGCAAGATCGGCACCGCCGGTGGCAATGGCCACGCGCTGGAGTTCGCCGGCAGCGCCATCCGCGACCTGTCGCTGGAAGGACGCATGACCATCTGCAACATGTCCATCGAAGCTGGTGCCCGTGTAGGCCTGGTGGCCGTGGACGAGAAAACCATTGCCTACGTCAAGGGTCGTCCATTCGCGCCCAAGGGCAGTGACTGGGACAAGGCCGTGGCGCAATGGCAGAGCCTGGTGTCTGACGCCGATGCGGTGTTCGACACCGTGGTCGAATTGAAAGCCGAAGACATCAAGCCGCAAGTCAGCTGGGGCACCTCGCCGGAGATGGTTTTGGCCGTCGACCAGAACGTGCCGGACCCGGCCGCCGAAGCCGACCCGGTGAAGAAGGACTCGATCACCCGCGCACTGAAGTACATGGGGCTGAGCGCCAACCAGCCGATCACCGATATCCAGCTGGACCGCGTGTTCATCGGCTCCTGCACCAACTCGCGCATCGAAGACCTGCGCGCTGCTGCCGAGGTGGCCAAGGGGCGCAAGGTCGCCAGCACCGTCAAGCAAGCCATGGTGGTGCCGGGTTCTGGCCTGGTGAAACAGCAGGCCGAGGCCGAGGGGCTGGACAAGATCTTCATCGAGGCCGGTTTCGAATGGCGTGAGCCGGGTTGCTCCATGTGCCTGGCGATGAACCCGGACAAGCTGGGCAGTGGCGAGCATTGCGCCTCGACCTCCAACCGCAACTTCGAGGGCCGTCAGGGCGCTGGTGGCCGTACCCACCTGGTGAGCCCGGCCATGGCTGCCGCTGCTGCGGTAACCGGTCGTTTCATCGACGTTCGCGAATTGATCCAGGCCTGAGGAGCTAGATGATGAAAGCCTTTACCCAACACACCGGCCTGGTCTGTCCGCTCGACCGTGCCAACGTCGACACCGATCAGATCATTCCCAAGCAGTTCCTGAAGTCGATCAAGCGCACCGGCTTTGGTCCGAACCTGTTCGACGAATGGCGTTATCTGGATGTCGGCCAGCCGAACCAGGACAACTCCAAGCGCCCGATCAACAAGGATTTCGTGCTCAACTTCCCGCGCTACCAGGGCGCTAGCGTGCTGCTGGCCCGCGAGAACTTCGGCTGCGGCTCTTCGCGCGAGCATGCGCCTTGGGCACTGGACGAATACGGTTTCCGCACGGTGATAGCGCCGAGCTTTGCCGACATCTTTTTCAACAACAGCTTCAAGAACGGCCTGCTGCCGATCGTCCTCAAGGACGAAGAGGTCGATGCGCTGTTCGAGCAGGCCGAAGCCACCGAGGGTTACCAACTGACCGTCGATCTCCAGGCGCAGACCGTGACCCGCCCCGATGGCGTGCAGTACAGCTTCGAGGTCGATGCTTTTCGCAAGCACTGCCTGCTCAATGGCCTGGACGACATCGGCCTTACGCTGCAGGATCAGGACGCGATCAAGGCGTTCGAGGTCGGTTACCAGCAGAGCAGCCCCTGGCTGTTCGGCGCAATCAAGTAATACATGAAGGTAGGGTGGATGGCGCTTTATCCATCCACCGTGCTGGGTTTCGGTGGATGAAAGCAGCGTCATCCACCCTACGGATAGATTGAGGGATGCAATGAGCAAGCAGATTCTGGTTCTCCCCGGCGACGGTATCGGCCCGGAAATCATGGCCGAGGCGGTCAAGGTGCTGAACCTTGCCAACGACAAATACGCCCTGGGCTTCGAGCTGAGCTTCGATGACCTGGGTGGCGCCGCTATCGACCGTTATGGCGTGCCGCTGGCCGACGAGACCCTGGCGCGCGCCAAGGCTGCCGATGCCGTGCTGCTCGGCGCCGTTGGCGGGCCGAAGTGGGACACCATCGATCCGGCCATCCGCCCCGAGCGCGGCCTGCTGAAGATCCGCTCGCAGCTAGGCCTGTTCGGCAACCTGCGTCCGGCCATCCTCTACCCGCAACTGGCCGAAGCCTCCAGCCTCAAGCCGGAAGTGGTCGCTGGCCTGGATATCCTCATCGTCCGTGAGCTGACCGGTGGCATCTACTTCGGCCAGCCGCGCGAAAGCAAGGTGCTGGAAAACGGTGAGCGCATGGCGTTCGACACCCTGCCGTACAGCGAGAGCGAAATCCGCCGCATCGCCAAGGTCGGTTTCGACATGGCGCGCGTGCGCGGCAAGAAGCTGTGCTCGGTGGACAAGGCCAACGTCCTGGCGTCCAGCCAGCTGTGGCGCGCCGTGGTCGAGGAAGTGGCCAAGGACTACCCGGACGTCGAATTGAGCCACATGTACGTCGACAACGCCGCCATGCAGCTGGTGCGTGCACCCAAGCAATTCGACGTGATGGTCACCGACAACATGTTTGGTGACATTTTGTCTGACGAAGCTTCGATGCTGACCGGCTCCATCGGCATGCTGCCGTCGGCATCCCTGGACGCCAACAATAAGGGTATGTACGAACCTTGCCATGGCTCCGCGCCGGACATCGCCGGCAAGGGCATCGCCAACCCGCTGGCCACTATTCTCTCGGTCTCCATGATGCTGCGTTACAGCTTCGGCCAGGTCGCTGCCGCCGATGCCATCGAGAAGGCGGTGAGCCTGGTACTGGATCAGGGCCTGCGCACGGGCGACATCTGGTCCGAAGGCAAGACCAAGGTCGGTACTGCTGAGATGGGTGATGCAGTGGCCTCCGCGCTGCGTAGTCTGTAATCTTCCCAGCCCCGCCGGTGTGGTTCCGGCGGGCTGTTTATATAGGTGTAGTCGTTATGAAACGTGTAGGTCTGATCGGTTGGCGTGGCATGGTCGGTTCCGTGCTCATGCAGCGCATGCTGGAAGAACGGGACTTCGACCTGATCGAGCCGGTGTTCTTCACCACTTCCAATGTCGGTGGCCAAGGCCCTGCCATCGGCAAGGACATCGCGACGCTGAAAGATGCCTACAGCATTGACGACCTCAAGGGCCTGGACGTGATCCTGACCTGCCAGGGCGGCGACTACACCAATGAAGTATTCCCCAAGCTGCGTGAAGCCGGCTGGCAGGGCTACTGGATCGATGCGGCCTCCAGCCTGCGTATGGATGACGACTCGGTGATCGTGCTCGATCCGGTCAACCGCAAGGTGATCGACCAGGCGCTGGACGCCGGTACCAGGAACTACATCGGCGGCAACTGCACCGTCAGCCTGATGCTGATGGCTCTCGGTGGCCTGTACGAGGCTGGTCTGGTGGAGTGGATGAGTGCCATGACCTACCAGGCTGCCTCCGGGGCTGGCGCGCAGAACATGCGTGAGCTGATCAAGCAGATGGGCGCGATCAACGGTGCCGTTGCCGACGAATTGGCCGACCCGGCCAGCGCCATTCTCGACATCGACCGCAAGGTGGCTGAGGCCATGCGTGGCGAAGGCTTCCCGGTCGACAACTTCGGCGTACCGCTGGCCGGCAGCCTGATTCCCTACATCGACAAGGAACTGCCGAACGGGCAGAGCCGTGAAGAGTGGAAGGCTCAGGCCGAAACCAACAAGATTCTCGGTCGCTTCAAGAACCCGATCCCGGTCGATGGCATTTGCGTGCGCATCGGCGCCATGCGCTGCCACAGCCAGGCGCTGACCATCAAACTGAACAAGGATGTGCCGATGGCCGACATCGAAGGCCTGATCAGCCAGCACAATCCCTGGGTCAAGCTGGTGCCGAACCATCGCGAAGATTCCATCCGCGACCTCGGCCCGACTGCCGTGACCGGCACCCTCAGTGTTCCGGTCGGTCGTCTGCGCAAGCTCAACATGGGTTCGCAGTACCTGGGCGCGTTCACTGTCGGTGACCAACTGCTGTGGGGCGCTGCCGAGCCGCTGCGCCGCATGCTGCGGATTCTGCTGGAGCGTTAACCGCAGGCTGATATCCAGCGTCAAACAAAGCCCTTCTGTCTCGGCAGAGGGGCTTTGTGTTTTATGGGGGCGCAAGCTGATTGCTTGGGCGATGGGGCGCAGTTACAGTGCCGCTCCCTCTGTGTCGCAGGTCCGCTCATGAGTCAGTCCATCAATATCGCCGTGATCGGCGCCACCAGCAACGTCGGCGAAGCGCTGGTCGAGTTGCTCGAAGAGCGTGAGTTCCCGGTGAAGGATCTGCATCTGCTGGCCAGCAACGAGTCGGCTGGGCAGAGTCTTTCTTTCCGTGGTCGGCAGGTGCGGGTCAGGTCGCTCGATGCCTTCGATTTCACTCAGGTGCAACTGGCTTTCTTTGCCGCAGGTTCTGAAGTGACACGCACCCATCAGGAGCGCGTGGTCGCAGCCGGTTGTTCCGTTATCGATCTGAGCGCTGCTTTTTCGCTGGATCAGGCGCCATGCGTATTGCCCGAGCTCGGCGCCGAAGGGCTGCCGGCATTGACCAAGCCGTGGTGCGTCAGTGCGCCGACGCCTTCGGCGGTTGCCTGTGCGTTGGTACTGGCAGCACTGAAGCCTGTGCTAAAGCCGCAGCAGTTGCAGGTGACGGCCATGCTGTCGATTTCCACACTGGGGCGCAGTGGCGTTCAGGAGCTGGCACGGCAGACCGCTGAGCTGCTCAACGGGCGCCCTCTGGAACCGAAGACGGTGGATCGACAGATCGCGTTCAATCTGCTGGCGCAGGTCGGCGAGGTGGATGATCAAGGGCATGCTCAGCTGGAGAAGCGTCTGGCCGCCGAGATTCGACAATTGTTGAGTCTGCCTGAGCTTCCGGTCGCAGCGACCTGCGCCTTGGTGCCAGTATTCTTTGGCGATAGTCTCGCGCTGGGTGTGTATGCTGATTCGGATATCGATATCAGTGCCGTGCAGCAGTTGCTCGAGGTCGCGCAAGGTATCGAGTTGGTAGAGGCCGGCGACTACCCGACTGCAGTGGGTGATGCGGTGGGGCAGGATCAGGTGTACGTGGGGCGTATCCGTCGTGGTGTGAGCGATCCAAGGCAACTCAATTTGTGGATTGCGTCTGATAATGTAAGAAAAGGCGCCGCCCTGAATGCTGTGCAGATAGCTGAGTTATTGATAAAACACTATCTGTAAAAGATACTTACCTAGAAATTTGAAGAATCTTTCTAGCTTGGCAATACTGGCTGAGTTGATTGCTGAATGGGGAGCCGCTCGTGGAGCGGAGGCAGGCAGCAGTTCTCAAGACCCTCTCGCATGCCGAGAAAAAGATAAAACAAGGGATAACGCTATGGTTCGGGTTCGCAAACTGGTGCTGGCAATCGCAGCCGCTTCCGCGCTGTCTTCCGGTATGGCGCATGCGCTGGGGTTGGGTGAAGTTACCCTGCAATCGTCGCTGAATCAGCCGTTGGTAGCGGAAATCGAATTGCTGGAGGTGCGCGACCTTGCTTCCAATGAGGTGATTACCAGCCTCGCGTCTCCTGAGGAGTTCGTCAAAGCTGGCGTCGATCGTCAGTACTTTCTGACCGACCTCAAGTTCACCCCTGTATTGAAACCCAACGGCAAGAGCGTTATCCGCATCACCTCGAGCAAGACCGTGCGTGAGCCCTACCTCAATTTCCTGGTTGAAGTGCTCTGGCCGAACGGTCGCCTGCTGCGTGAATACACCCTGCTGCTCGATCCGCCACTTTATTCCCCGCAAACGGCAGTCGCCGCTGCTCCGCAGCTGCCGGTCGCCGCACCTGCACCGCGTCCGGCCTCCGCTCCAGCGCCTGCGCCACGCAGCGTTGCTCCTGCACCTGCACCGCGTCCTGCTGCACCAGCGCCTGCAGCGCGCGCCATTTCCGGTAGCGAATACAAAACCACTGCCAACGATACGCTCTGGGAAATCGCCCAGCGTGTTGGCGGTGGTTCGGTCAATCAGACCATGCTGGCTATCCAGGACCTGAATCCGGATGCTTTCATTGGCGGCAATATCAACCGTATGAAGAGCGGTCAGGTGCTACGTCTGCCGGACGAACAGCAGATTCGTAGTCGCAGCAATGCCGAGGCGATCGCTCAGGTCTCCGAGCAGAATGCAGCCTGGCGTGAAGGTCGTGCCGTCGCCTCGCGTCAACTGGATGCCACTCGCCGTACCACCGCTGGCGCAGCACCGGCGACTGCAGAGGCGGGCGACAGTCTTAAGTTGGTTGCTGCTGAGGCTGGTCAGGCCACTCGCGGTAGCGATACCGGTGCGGCTGGAAGCAAGGCGCTGGCTGACAAGCTGGCAGTGACTCAGGAAAGTCTGGATTCGACCCGTCGCGAGAACGCCGAGCTGCAGAGCCGTGTAGGTGATCTGCAAAGCCAGCTGGACAAGTTGCAGCGTCTGGTAGAGCTGAAGGACAGTCAGTTGGCCAAGATGCAGGCCGACCTGTCGGCAGCGCCCGAAGCTCCTGCTCCTGCCGCAACGCAAGAGCCGCCTGCGGAAACTCCGGCAGCGGCGCCTGAAGCCGCGCCGCCCGCTGCGCAAGCGACAACGCCGCCGACTACGCCGCCTGAGGAGGCGGCGCCTGACTACAACTATTCCGAGGAACCGGCTGCGCCTGTCGAGGACAGCGCCGCCGCAACCCAGCAGCCGGCCAGTGAGCCGGCTGCTGCCGTTGAACCAGCCGCCCCGGTCAAGCCGGCCGAAGCCGCCAAACCTGCTACACCTGCTCCTGCGCCTGCACCGGCCCCGCAGGGTTTCATCGATGACCTGCTGGCTAACCCGATGACGCTGGGTTTGGCCGGTGGTGGTGCGCTTCTGCTCCTGCTGGTTGGCTTGATGGCGCTGTCGCGCCGCAACGCCCAGAAAGAGTCCGAGCTGCAAGATGAACTGGCTGACGACTTGTCCCAGGGGCAGGCGTTCGCCTCCGATCTGGACATGCCTGAAGGCAGCTTCGCAGGCCTTGACGACGAGCCTGTCCAGGCCGCTCAGGGCGCTGGCGAAGACCGCGTTACGGCGCAGACTGGCGACGCGCTGGGCGAGGCCGATATCTACATTGCTTACGGGCGCTTCAATCAGGCGGCCGAACTGCTGCAGAACGCCATCAATGACGAGCCACATCGTGCCGATCTGCGTCTGAAGCTGATGGAAGTCTATGCCGAGCTGGGTGATCGCGAAGGCTTTGCCCGTCAGGATAATGAACTGCGCGAGATCGGCGGCGTGAATGCCGAAGCCGAGCAGCTGAAGTCCAAGTATCCGGCGATCGCTGCCTTCGCGGGTGCGGGTGCCGTAGCGGCCGCTGCCTCCGCCGATGACGACATGGGCGAGTTCAGTCTGGACGACCTCAGCCTGGATGGGCCGACCGCTGAGGCGCCTGCTTCCACTGGTGGTGATCTGGATGATGCCTTCGATCTGAGCCTCGACGATCTGGAGGCTGATCTGGAGAGTGATGTTCAGTCAGCCAGGACTGACCAAGCGCCGTTGTCGCTGGACGATGATCTGGACTTCGGTCTGGTCGATGAGCCAGCCGCGCCGGCAGCTTCTGCCGATGACGATCTGAGCTTCGATCTGGCCCTGGATGATGACAAGGTCGAACTGTCCCGGCCGAGCGACGATCTGTCCGCCTTCAGCCTGGACCTGGATGAACCTGCTCCGGCAGCCAGCGACGAAGTTGATGATTTCCTGCTGAGCCTCGATGACGATGCGCCGCTGAACCAGTCGGCTGACGATCTTTCCGATCTGAGCATCGATCTGGCTGAAGAAACGCCGTCTGCCAATCTCGATCTGCCGGCTGACTTCGATCTCTCGCTCGAAGATGAAACTCCGGCTCAGCCGGCTGTCGCGCCTGATAGCTTCGCCGCGCAGCTGGACGAGGTGACCGCTGAGCTGGATCAGCTGTCGACTGATTTCGAAGAGCCGCAAGCAGCTCCGCTGGCACCGGCCAGTAGCCTGTCCAGTGATCTGGATGGCGATGATGACTTCGACTTCCTGTCCGGTACCGATGAAACCGCGACCAAGCTGGATCTGGCCCGGGCCTATATCGACATGGGCGACACTGAAGGTGCCCGCGACATTCTTGATGAAGTGATTGCCGAGGGCAGTGATGCTCAGCAGCAGGAAGCTCGCGAGATGATTGCCAAGATGGTTTGATTGAAACATGTCTGATGCAGTACCTGTAGCGGCCGCCGAAATGGCGGCCGCTGGCTTTTTCAGAATCGCTCTGGGCCTCGAATACAAGGGCGCACGTTATCGTGGGTTCCAACGCCAGGGCGCGAATGTTCCGTCGATCCAGGGTCATCTGGAAACGGCCTTGTCCAAAGTCGCTGGTGGTGCCCCGGTCAGCATTCTGTGCGCCGGACGTACCGATGCCTCTGTGCATTCCAGTGGTCAGGTGGTGCATTTCGATACCACTGTCGAGCGTTCGCTGCACGCCTGGATCATGGGCGCCAACATGAATTTGCCCGCTGACATCAGCGTGACCTGGGCGAAGGTGATGCCGGCGCACTTTCATGCGCGCTTCTCGGCAATGGCGCGACGCTACCGCTACGTGATCTACAACGATCCGATTCGCCCGGCGCACATGGCCGAGGAAGTGACCTGGAATCATCGCCCGCTGGATGTGGCGCGCATGCGTGAAGCGGCCCTGGCGCTGGTAGGCACTCATGATTTCAGCGCCTTCCGGGCAACCCGCTGCCAGGCCAAGTCACCGGTCAAGACCGTGCACCACCTGCAACTGATCGAGCATGGCCGCTTCATCGTGCTGGATATCCGCGCCAATGCTTTTCTGCACCATATGGTGCGTAACATCGCGGGTGTGCTGATGACCATTGGTGCCGGCGAGCGGTCGCCAGAATGGGCGCGGGAGGTGCTCGAGCGCGGTGATCGACATAGCGGGGGAGTGACGGCGCACCCCTACGGTCTCTATCTGATACAGGTCGATTACCCGGAGGAGTTCGAATTGCCGCAGCGCTATCTCGGGCCGCATTTTCTCTCTGGTCTTCCGGACGTGCGACAGCCATAACCCTTTGTTACCATCCGAACCCGCATGGCGAGAGGCATGAACGTGACGGTCGTACGCAGCAAGATTTGTGGTATCACCCGCATCGAGGATGCCCTGGCGGTGGTGGAGGCGGGAGCCGACGCTATTGGTCTGGTGTTCTACGGGAAAAGCCCGCGAGCAGTCAGTGTCGAGCAGGCCGCTGCGATCCTGCATGCCTTACCGCCGTTCGTGACCACTGTCGGGCTGTTCGTCGACATGCCGCGCGACGAGCTGCAGCAGTTGCTGCAGCGCCTGCCGCTGGATCTGCTGCAGTTTCACGGTGACGAGTCGCCAGCCGACTGTGAAGGCTTTGGCCGCCCCTATATCAAGGCGCTGCGGGTTCGCCCCGGTGAGGACGTGGCGGCAGCCATGGCGCCCTACACTGGTGCGCGGGGTATTCTGCTGGATACCTTCGTCGAGGGCGTGCCGGGTGGTACGGGCGCTTCGTTCGATTGGTCGCTGGTGCCTGAAGATGCCGCCAAACCAATCATCCTGGCCGGCGGCCTCGATTCGGACAATGTCGCGCGGGCCATTCGCCAGGTGCGCCCTTATGCCGTCGACGTCAGTGGTGGGGTAGAGGCCAGTAAAGGCATAAAGGATGCAGGCAAGATTCGTGCATTCGTGCGGGCGGTGCGTGATGCTCGATGTGACGGCGATTGAAGCAGGGCCGTCAATTAGCCTGTCACGCCGCCATGGGCTCGTTTCGACGGGCGCTGGGTGCGGCAGAAAAGAATTGCTGGAGATGGGCGTTTCACGATGAGGCGTTCATCCGAACCAACGGTTATGGAGAAATGACAGCATGAGCAACTGGTTGGTAGACAAACTCATTCCCTCGATCATGCGTTCCGAGGTGAAGAAGAGCTCTGTGCCCGAGGGCCTGTGGCACAAATGTCCGTCCTGTGATGCCGTGCTCTACCGTCCTGAGCTGGAAAAGACGCTCGACGTCTGTCCCAAGTGCAATCACCACATGCGTATCGGCGCTCGTGCGCGTATCGACATCTTCCTCGATGCCGACGGCCGCGAGGAGATCGGTGCTGATCTGGAACCGGTCGACCGCCTGAAATTTCGCGACAGCAAGAAGTACAAGGATCGTCTGGCTGGTGCGCAGAAGCAGACCGGCGAGAAGGACGCCCTGATCTCAATGAGTGGCACCCTCGAAGGTATGCCGATCGCCGTTTGCGCGTTCGAGTTCTCCTTCATGGGTGGCTCCATGGGCGCCATCGTCGGTGAGCGTTTCGTCCAGGCGGCCAATGTCGCGCTGGAAAAACGCTGCCCGCTGGTGTGCTTCTCCGCTTCGGGCGGTGCGCGCATGCAGGAAGCGCTGATCTCGCTGATGCAGATGGCCAAGACTTCCGCCGCCCTGGCGCGTCTGCGTGAAGAAGGCCTGCCGTTCATCTCCGTGCTGACTGACCCGGTCTACGGTGGTGTTTCCGCCAGCCTGGCAATGCTTGGAGATGTCATCGTGGCCGAGCCGAAGGCGCTGATCGGTTTCGCCGGCCCGCGCGTGATCGAGCAGACCGTGCGCGAGAAACTGCCGGAAGGCTTCCAGCGTAGCGAGTTCCTCATCGAGCATGGTGCCATCGACATGATCATTTCGCGCGATGAGCTGCGTCCGCGCCTGGCTCGTCTGCTTGCGCAAATGATGAATCGTCCCTCTCCGGTTTCCCTGCCGGCCACTGCATGACCGAACGCAGCCTGGGCGAGTGGCTCGCCTATCTCGAGCAGTTGCATCCTTCGGCCATCGACATGGGCCTGGAGCGCTCGCGTGAGGTCGCGCAGCGGCTCGGCCTGGGCAAGCCTGCGCCATTGGTGGTTACCGTCACCGGTACCAATGGCAAGGGCTCTACCTGCGCCTTTCTCGCCAGTCTGATCGCCGCCCAGGGGCAGCGCGTCGGTGTTTACAGTTCACCGCACCTGCTGCGTTACAACGAACGTGTGCTTGTGCAGGGGCGAGAAGCCAGCGACGAAGAGTTGTGCCAGGCTTTTGCGGCGGTCGAAGCCGCGCGTGGCGAGATCTCCCTGACCTATTTCGAGATGGGTACGCTGGCGGCCTTCTGGCTGTTCGAGCGTGCTCAGCTGGATGCCGTGGTGCTCGAAGTTGGCCTCGGCGGGCGCCTGGATGCGGTGAATCTGGTCGATGCCGATCTGGCGCTGATCACCAGCATCGGGCTGGATCACGCTGACTGGCTGGGCGATACCCGTGAATCGGTCGCCTTCGAAAAGGCCGGGATCATGCGCGCCGGCATGCCTGCGTTGTGCGGTGACCTCGACCCTCCGCTGCCATTGCTGCAGCAAGCAGTCACGTTGGATACGCCGCTGTTCCTGCGCAGTCGTGACTATGACCTAAGCGTGCAAGCGCAGGACTGGTCCTGGTATGGCCTTGACGTAAAAGGCCAGGTACTGCGACTCGAGCAGCTGCCGCTTCTTGATCTGCCAATGGAAAACGCGGCGCTGGCGTTGCAGGCCTATGCGCTTCTGCCGCTGCCGTGGAATCACCAGCAGATCGTTGAGGCCCTGCTCGCCACGCGGGTAACCGGGCGCCTGGATCGTCGCGCGCTGGATTGGCGAGGCAAGTCACTCACACTGTTGCTCGATGTTGGGCATAATCCTCATGCCGCCGATTATCTGGCGCAGCGCCTGGAGAGTCGCCCGCTGGCCGGGCAGCGCTGGGCGGTGTTCGGTTTGTTGGCCGACAAGGATCTGCCCGGCGTGGTGTCGCCGCTGCTGAGTCTGGTTTCTGGTTGGGCCGTGGCGCCGCTGGATACGCCGCGTTCACGCTCTGCCGATGACCTGGCCGAGCACCTGCGGGGGCAGGGCGCGGCGGTGGTGCAGTACCCGGATGTGCGTACCGCGCTCGATGCGCAGTGCGAGCAGGCGGCAGAGGGTGACGAGATACTGTTGTTCGGATCGTTTTTCTGCGTGGCCGAGGCCCTGGATTGGCTGGCCCGCCCGGCTTGATAAGGGGATTGGGGATGGCAATGCTGGACAGTGGGCTCAAGCAGCGCATGGTCGGTGCTCTGGTGCTGGTGGCGCTGGCGGTGATTTTCCTGCCTATGCTGCTGTCGCGCGAGGATGAGATGCGCCGCGTGGTAGTGGATGCGCCGGTCATGCCGCAAGCGCCGGCTGCTGCCGAGATCATCGTGCAGCCTGCCGAGGTCGTCGAGCCCGAGGAGTTGCCGCAGGAGCCGGTTCCCGTTGAAGAGGTGGAGCCTCAGATCGTCGAGGTGCCTGAGCAGCCCAAGCCGACCCCGCCGCCTCTCGCGCAGCAGAGCAAGCCCGATCCGGTCAAGACCGAACAGGTTGTGAGCGCTGCTCCTGCCAAGCCGGAAGGCCGCCTGGACGCCAACAGTCTGCCGATCAGCTGGTCGGTACAGTTGGCCAGTCTGTCCAGTCGGGCTGGAGCAGAAAATCTGCAGAAAACGCTGCGCAGTCAGGGTTACAACGCCTATATCCGTACCTTCGACGGCATGAATCGGGTGTTCGTTGGTCCGTTGATCGAGCGCGCCGAGGCCGAGCGTCTGCGTGACCAGCTCAACCGCCAGCACAAACTCAGTGGTTTTGTCGTGCGCTTCCAGCCGGAAGCAGGCTAAGCACGCAAGGGACTTTGCAGCGCCTGGTTACCCGATGCGCCGGGCTCTGCTAAAATACTTCGCCTTTTCCGCTGGTAGGCCGCACCGTGGTATTCACCTGGGTCGATTGGGCGATCATCGCCGTCATCGCCATTTCTAGTTTGATCAGTCTGAAGCGCGGCTTCGTCAAGGAAGCCCTGTCGCTGCTGACCTGGATCATCGCAGGTGTGGTCGCCTGGATGTTCGGTGGCGCACTGGCCCAGCATCTCGTCGAATTTATCGAAACGCCTTCCGCGCGGGTCATTGCAGCCTGTGCCATTCTCTTCATCGCCACCTTGCTGGTGGGCGCTCTGGTCAATTTCCTCATTGGCGAACTGATCCGTGTGACTGGCCTGTCCGGTACCGACCGTTTTCTCGGCATGGTATTCGGCGCCGCACGTGGTGGTTTGTTGGTGGTGCTGCTGGTCGGGCTGATCAGCCTGGCACCCGTGGAACAGGATACGTGGTGGCAACAGTCACAGCTGGTGCCGCATTTTCTGATGGTCGCCGACTGGTCGAAGAACCTCATTCTGGGGTGGTCCGATCAGTGGTTTACCGGTGGGTCGGCTCACCCAGCTGATCTGCTTTAAAAGAGTGGCCTGCGCGGAGTAACCGCTGCGCCGGTCGCTGAATTAGCCTGAACTATCTAGCAGGGGTCGTGGCACATGTGTGGCATCGTCGGTATCGTCGGTAAATCGAACGTCAATCAGGCGCTGTATGACGGGCTCACCGTCCTCCAGCACCGCGGCCAGGATGCTGCCGGTATTGTCACCAGCCATGATGGCCGCCTGTTCCTGCGCAAGGACAACGGCCTGGTGCGTGACGTGTTCCAGCAGCGTCACATGCAGCGCCTGGTTGGTCATATGGGCATCGGCCATGTGCGCTACCCGACTGCTGGTAGCTCCAGCTCGGCCGAAGCTCAGCCGTTCTACGTCAACTCGCCTTACGGCATCACCCTGGCGCACAACGGTAACCTGACCAACGTCGAGCAGTTGGCCAAGGAAATCTACGAGTCCGATCTGCGTCACGTGAACACCAATTCCGATTCGGAAGTGCTGCTCAACGTGTTCGCCCATGAGCTTGCCCAGCGCGGCAAGCTGCAGCCGACCGAAGAAGATGTGTTCGCCGCCGTTACCCACGTGCATGAGCGCTGCCTGGGCGGTTACGCCGTCGTCGCGATGATCACCGGTTATGGCATCGTCGGCTTCCGTGATCCCAACGGCATTCGCCCGATCGTCTTCGGCCAGCGCCATACCGATGAAGGCGTCGAGTACATGATCGCGTCCGAGAGCGTATCGCTGGACGTACTCGGCTTCACCCTTATCCGCGACCTGGCGCCGGGCGAGGCGGTCTACATCACCGAAGAGGGCAAGCTGTTCACTCGTCAGTGCGCGGCCAACCCGCAGTACGCGCCCTGCATCTTCGAGCACGTTTACCTGGCGCGCCCGGACTCGATCATGGACGGTATCTCGGTGTACAAGGCGCGTCTGCGCATGGGCGAGAAGCTGGCCGACAAGATTCTCCGTGAGCGTCCGGATCATGACATCGACGTGGTCATCCCGATTCCCGACACCAGCCGTACGGCGGCGCTGGAGCTGGCCAATCATCTGGGCGTGAAATTCCGCGAAGGTTTCGTCAAGAACCGCTACATCGGCCGCACCTTCATCATGCCCGGCCAGGCGGCACGCAAGAAATCCGTACGGCAGAAGCTCAACGCCATCGAGTTGGAGTTCCGCGGCAAGAACGTGATGCTGGTGGACGACTCCATCGTGCGTGGCACCACCTGCAAGCAGATCATTCAGATGGCCCGCGAGGCTGGCGCGAAGAACGTCTACTTCTGCTCGGCAGCCCCGGCGGTACGTTACCCGAACGTCTACGGCATCGATATGCCTAGCGCCCATGAGCTGATCGCGCACGGCCGGACCACTGAAGAGGTCTGCGAGCTGATCGGTGCCGACTGGCTGATCTACCAGGATCTGCCGGACCTGATCGAGGCGGTCAGTGGCAGCAAGAAGATCAAGATCGACAACTTCGACTGCGCGGTGTTCGACGGCAAGTACGTCACCGGCGACGTCGACGAAGCCTACCTGGACAAGATCGAGCAGGCGCGCAACGATGCCAGCAAGGTCAAATCGCAGGCCGTCAGCGCGATCATCGATCTGTATAACAACTGATTCGAGCGGGCAGGGCAGCGGTCCTGCCTGGTCCGTAGCCCGGATGCAGTCCGGGGGATATCACAAAGGATTTCCCGGATTGCATCCGGGCTACATTGCTTGAGGTAGCGATATGACACAGGAATGGGATGCCGGCAGGCTCGACAGCGACCTGGATGGCGTAGGCTTCGACACCCTGGCGGTGCGTGCTGGCCAGCACCGTTCGCCCGAGGGCGAGCATGGCGAAGCGTTGTACCTGACATCCAGTTACGTGTTCCGTACCGCTGCCGATGCCGCTGCACGCTTTGCTGGTGAGGTGCCGGGCAACGTCTATTCGCGTTATACCAACCCCACCGTGCGCACCTTCGAGGAGCGCATCGCCGCGCTGGAAGGCGCCGAGCAGGCGGTGGCGACTGCCTCCGGCATGTCGGCGATCCTCGCCATCGTCATGAGCCTGTGCAGTGGCGGTGACCATGTGCTGGTGTCGCGCAGTGTGTTCGGCTCCACCATCAGTCTGTTCGAGAAGTACCTCAAGCGCTTCGGCATCGAGGTCGATTACGTGCCGCTGGCCGATCTCGATGCCTGGCAGGGCGCGTTCAAACCCAATACCAAGTTGTTGTTCGTCGAGTCGCCATCCAACCCGCTGGCCGAGCTGGTGGATATCGCCGCGCTTGCCGAAATCGCTCACGCGCGCGGCGCGCTGCTGGCGGTGGACAACTGCTTCTGCACCCCGGCCCTGCAACAGCCGCTGAAGCTCGGTGCCGATATCGTCATGCACTCGGCGACCAAGTACATCGACGGCCAGGGCCGTGGCCTGGGCGGTGTGGTGGCGGGGCGTAGCGAGCAGATGAAGGAAGTGGTCGGTTTCCTGCGTACCGCAGGGCCCACTCTGAGCCCGTTCAACGCCTGGATGTTCGTCAAGGGCCTGGAAACCCTGCGCATCCGTATGCGTGCACAGAGTGAAAGTGCGCTGCAGCTGGCGTTGTGGCTCGAGCAACAGCCGCAGGTCGAGCGCGTGCATTACGCGGGGCTAGCCAGCCATCCGCAGCATGAGCTGGCAAAAAAGCAGCAGAGTGCCTTCGGTGCCGTGGTCAGTTTCGAGGTCAAGGGCGGTCGTGATGCCGCCTGGAAGGTGATCGATGCCACGCGAGTCATCTCCATCACCACCAACCTCGGCGATACCAAGACCACCGTCGCCCATCCGGCTACCACCTCCCATGGCCGCCTGACTCCGCAGGAGCGTGCTAACGCCGGCATTCGCGACAACCTGATCCGCGTCGCTGTGGGCCTGGAAGAGCTGGAAGACCTCAAGGCGGATCTGGCGCGCGGCCTGGCTGCGCTCTGAGCATGCTGGAGTGGGGAACGAATGACACGCCCAACAACGGGCGTGTCGCGCTGGTCACCGGTGCCGCGCGTGGCATCGGCCTGGGTATCAGTGCCTGGCTGATCACCGAGGGTTGGCAGGTGGTGTTGGCCGACGTCGACCGCGAGCGTGGCTCCAGAGTGGCACGTGCTTTGGGTAATAACGCCTGGTTCGTGGCCATGGATGTGGCCAAGGAAGATCAGGTCAGCGTCGGCGTCGCCGAGGTGCTCGGTCAGTTCGGGCGTCTCGATGCGTTGGTGTGCAATGCGGCTATATCCGATCCGCACACGCCGCCGCTGGAGTCGCTCGACCTCAAGCGCTGGAATCGCCTGCTGGCGGTCAACCTGACCGGCGCCATGCTGCTGGCCAAGCACTGTGCGCCATATTTGCGTGGGCATCGCGGCGCCATCGTCAATATCGCCTCCACCCGCGCCAGCCAGTCCGAGGCTGATTGTGAGGCGTATGCCGCGAGCAAGGGCGGTCTTGTCGCGCTCACTCACGCGCTGTCGATCAGCCTGGGCCCGGAGGTGCGCGTCAACTGCGTCAGCCCAGGCTGGATCGACTCTCGCGACCCGTCGCAGCAGCGCCTGGAGCCGCTGTCGGTGTTCGATCATGCGCAACATCCGGTCGGCCGTGTCGGCACGGTGGAAGATGTCGCGGCGCAGGTCGCCTGGCTGCTCTCCGATGCGGCCGGTTTCGTCACTGGGCAGGAGTTCGTCATCGACGGCGGCATGAGCCGCAAGATGATCTATCAGGATTGAATGCCTGTGGGAGCGAGCTCTGCTCGCGGAACGTGGTCTTGAAACCTTCGCGGGCAGAGCTCGCTCCTACGAATTCGACAGAAACGAAAAAGGCTCCCGAAGGAGCCTTTTTCACGTGTGGCGCGAATTACATGTTGGGGTAATTCGGGCCACCGGTGCCTTCCGGCGCAACCCAGGTGATGTTCTGGGCCGGGTCCTTGATGTCGCAGGTCTTGCAGTGCACGCAGTTCTGCGCGTTGATCTGGAACTTCTTCTCGCCGTCTTCCTGCGTCACCACTTCGTACACTCCGGCCGGGCAGTAACGCTGCGCCGGTTCGTCGTACAGCGGCAGGTTCTTCGCCAGCGGAATGCTCGGGTCGGTGAGCTTCAGGTGGCAGGGCTGCTCTTCTTCGTGGTTGGTGTTGGAGAGGAACACCGAGCTCAGTTTGTCGAAGCTCAGTTTGCCGTCCGGTTTCGGGTAGGCGATCTTCGCGCACTCTGCGGCCGGCTTCAGGCAGGCGTAATCCGGCTTGTTGTCGTGGAGGGTGAAGGGTGCCTTGCCGCCAAAGATGTTCTGGTCCAGCCAGTTGATGCCGCCGCCGACGATGGCGCCGTATTTGTGGATGGCTGCGCCGAAGTTACGGCTACGGAACAGTTCGTCGTACAGCCAGCTGGCCTTGAAGCCATCGACATAGTTGCTCAGCTCATCGCCGCCTTCACGGCCGGCTGCCAGTGCTTCGGCAATGGCGTCGGCAGCGAGCATGCCGGACTTCATCGCGGTGTGGCTACCTTTGATCTTGGCAAAGTTCAGGGTGCCAAGGTCACAGCCGATCAGGGCGCCGCCCGGGAAGACCATCTTCGGCAGCGAATTCAGACCGCCCTTGCAGATGGCGCGAGCACCGTACGCAACACGCTTGCCACCTTCCAGGTACTGGGCAATCACCGGGTGGTGCTTGTAGCGCTGGAACTCGTCGAACGGCGACAGATGCGGGTTGGAATAGGACAGATCGATGATCAGGCCGACTACCACCTGGTTGTTCTCCAGGTGATAGAGGAAGGAACCACCGGTATTTTCGGTGCCCATGATGTCCATCGGCCAGCCAGCGGTGTGCACCACCAGGCCTTGTTCATGCTTGGCCGGGTCGATGTCCCAGATTTCCTTGATGCCGATGCCGTAATGCTGGGCGTCGGCTTCGCTGTCGAGGTTGTATTGCTTGATCAGTTGCTTGCCGATGTGGCCACGGCAGCCTTCGGCGAACAGGGTGTACTTGGCACGCAGTTCCATGCCGGGGGTGTAGTAGCCTTCCTTGGGGTTGCCTTCACGGTCGACACCCAGATCACCGGTGACGATGCCGCGTACCACGCCATTCTCGTCGATCAGCGCTTCCTGAGCGGCGAAGCCTGGGTAGATCTCGACGCCCAGATTCTCGGCCTGCTGGGCCAGCCAGCGGCACAGGTTGCCCAGGGAAATGATGTAATTGCCTTCGTTGTGCATGGTTTTTGGCACAAAGAAGTCAGGAATTCGGGTAGCCTTGTCAGCGTCGCGCAGCAGGTAGATGTCATCGCGCTTGACCGGGGTATTGAGCGGGGCGCCAAGTTCTTTCCAGTCGGGGAAGAGTTCATTCAGGGCGCGCGGTTCGAATACCGCGCCAGAGAGGATGTGAGCGCCAACTTCGGAGCCTTTCTCGACCACGCAGACGCTGATCTCCTGACCCGCTTCAGCGGCTTTCTGCTTCAGTCGGCAGGCGGCGGACAGTCCGGACGGGCCGGCGCCGACGATGACGACGTCGAACTCCATAAATTCGCGTTCCACAGGCTATCTCCTACTCAAGGCTCTTCGATATTTTATGTTGGAGGGCGCGGCTCGCTCCCTAAGCACGGCGTGGGCATTATATCTACACCCTCTCAGCGGGCCAATACAAACGTTTGTTTGAATTTTCTGTAGGCCTGTTAGAATCGTACTACATCGCGGATGACCGGCCAGTTCGCTGTATTGACCAGGCCAGGCCGCGGGGTCAAGATACGGGCGGTTTTGCGCTCGCCGTCTGAGCTGAAAGGTTGGTTGCGGCTGATTTTGCATCACCGGCCAGGCTCGCCTTGGCGACATTCTTATTCACCGGAGAGTAACGAGGAATCCATGAAGGTTCTTGTAGCTGTCAAACGAGTGGTTGACTACAACGTCAAGGTTCGCGTCAAGGCGGACAACAGCGGCGTCGACCTCGCCAACGTCAAGATGTCCATGAACCCCTTCTGCGAAATCGCCGTGGAAGAAGCCGTGCGCCTGAAGGAGAAAGGCGTGGCGAGCGAAATCGTCGTCGTCTCCATCGGCCCGGCTACCGCCCAGGAGCAACTGCGCACCGCGCTGGCTCTGGGTGCCGACCGCGCCATCCTGGTTGAATCCAATGACGAGCTGAACTCCCTGGCCGTGGCCAAGCTGCTCAAGGCAGTGGTCGACAAGGAGCAGCCGCAGCTGGTGATCATGGGCAAGCAGGCCATCGACAGCGACAACAACCAGACCGGCCAGATGCTGGGCGCCCTGACTGGCTTCGGCCAAGGCACCTTCGCCTCCAAGGTCGAAGTTTCTGGCGACAAGGTCAACGTCACCCGTGAGATCGATGGCGGTCTGCAGACCGTTGCGCTGAACCTGCCGGCGATCGTCACCACCGACCTGCGTCTGAACGAGCCGCGCTATGCGTCGCTGCCGAACATCATGAAGGCCAAGAAGAAGCCGCTGGAAACCGTTACCCCGGACGCTCTGGGCGTTTCCACCGCCTCCACCGTCAAGACCCTGAAAGTCGAAGCGCCGGCTGCTCGCAGCGCTGGCATCAAGGTCAAGTCCGTGGCTGAACTGGTCGAGAAACTGAAGAACGAGGCGAAGGTAATCTAAATGACTATCCTGGTTATCGCTGAACACACCAATGCCGCTCTGGCTGCCGCGACCCTGAACACCGTTGCTGCTGCGCAGAAGATCGGTGGCGACATTCACGTTCTGGTAGCCGGTGCCAACGCTGGCGCTGCTGCCGAAGCCGCTGCCAAGATCGCCGGCGTGGCCAAGGTCCTGGTTGCCGACAACGCTGCCTATGCCAACCAACTGCCGGAGAACGTCGCTCCGCTGGTAGCCGAGCTGGGCAAGAACTACAGCCACATCCTGGCTGCCGCCACCAGCAACGGCAAGAACATCCTGCCGCGCGTCGCCGCTGCGCTGGACGTCGATCAGATCTCCGAGATCATCGCCGTCGAAAGCGCCGATACCTTCAAGCGTCCGATCTATGCCGGTAACGCCATTGCGACCGTGCAGTCCTCGGCTGCCATCAAGGTGATCACCGTACGTAGCACCGGTTTTGACGCTGCTGCTGCCGAAGGCGGTTCTGCCGCTGTTGAAGCCGTATCCGGCCCGGCCGATGCCGGCAAGTCCGCCTTCGTTGGCGAAGAACTCGCCAAGTCCGACCGTCCGGAACTGACCGCTGCCAAGATCGTCGTTTCCGGTGGCCGTGGCATGGGCAATGGCGACAACTTCAAGCACCTGTACGCCCTGGCCGACAAGCTGGGTGCTGCCGTCGGCGCTTCCCGCGCTGCGGTCGATGCTGGCTTCGTCCCGAACGACATGCAGGTCGGTCAGACCGGCAAGATCGTTGCGCCGCAGCTGTACATCGCCGTCGGTATCTCCGGCGCGATCCAGCACCTGGCCGGCATGAAGGACTCCAAGGTCATCGTTGCGATCAACAAGGACGAAGAGGCGCCGATCTTCCAGGTTGCCGACTACGGTCTGGTCGCCGACCTGTTCGAAGCCGTACCGGAGCTGGAGAAGTCGGTCTAAGCCGCTTTTCCCGCAACGAAAAACCCGCTCACCAGAGCGGGTTTTTTTATGGTTTTTCGCATTCTCGCAGGGAGGATACGTTCGATAACGGACTGGCAAGTTTGTGTGAGCTGTCGATGACTTGGCACTCTCCGTTAACACGCCGCCTGGCCTGATGGGTTTCGCCCCTTACGGGCGACTCACTTTCTTTGCTTGTGCAAAGAAAGTAAGCAAAGAAACACACCCCTACATACGGCCCCGGCTACGCCGGGGTTCCCTCGCTCCATCACCGTTACAGGGGCACGCCGAGAAGGGCCATCCCTGGCCCATCACGGCTCTCGCGGCATCCATGCCGCTCAACCCCTTCCACGGTGATTCCACTCGGCCTCCTGAAGGGGACTTGGGCGTCGTCTGGTACATCGCGGTGAAAGAGCAAAAGCCAGACGCTACCGACTTTGATCTTCCGGAGATTTCGCAAGCTCGCGGCCTGGTCCCCTTCAGGAGGCCGAGTGGAGGTGTTGCGTAGGGGGACGCCGCATGGATGCGGCGAGATACCGATGGCGGCCCCACTTAAAGGGCCAGGGATGGCCCTTGCAAGCCGGCCCCCGGAGCGGCGCCGGAGCGAGGAAACGCAGCGAAGCGAAGTAACAGCCGCAGGCTGGCCCGCAGGGTGAGCGCTGCGAATCAAGGTGTGGCGCCCGTAAGGGGCGCAACCCAAACGCTCAGTGGACTCGGTAACGGATAATGCTAAGCCCGTGAGCAAGACGCACACAAACTTGCCAGTCCGGTGTCAACTCGCACTTCCCCAAACTATGCGAAGAGCCTTTTTATTGCCTGCGTGTGCTTGGTGTCACTTCAGGCCTTCCAGAAACTGCCGGTAGAGCAGGGCGCTTTCTTCGGGGCGTTCGAGCATGGGGGCGTGACCGACGTTCTTCATGATCACCACGCTGGGTTTGCGTAGCAATGGTTGCATGACCTCGATGCTGGATACGTCCAGCACCCGGTCCTGCTTGCCCCAGAGCAGCAGAGTGGGCGCCTGGATTTTTGCCAGTTCGGGCTCCAATGGGATGTTGCGCTCTACCAGTTGCTTGAATACCCGTTCATAGTGCGCAGCCTTGGCCATGGAGCGCTCGCCCAGATATCGCTTGAGCGACTCGGGCAGATAGGGTGGCTCGACGAAGATGAATTGCAGCAGATTTTCGAAATCCTGCGGCTGCTTGACCACCAGAGGGTTGGGCGCGCCGCTGGTCAGCAGTCGATACAGCTCGCTCTTGTGCGGGCTGTCGACTCCTGCGTTGGCCAATAGCGCCAGCGAGTGGACGCGATCCGGGTAGCGTGCCGCGAAGAGTGCAGCAATGTGTCCACCCATCGAATTGCCCAGCACATGAGCTTGCTGGATGCCCATGGCATCGAGAATACCCGCCAGGCGTTCCGCCTGGGTGCCGACATCGTAGCTGCCAGGGGGCAGGTCGCTGTCGCCGAAGCCGGGCAAGTCCAGTGCGATTACGCGATAGTCCTTGGTCAGGTGGCGAGAAAAACGCAGCCAGTTATCCTTGTCTGCAGCGAAGCCGTGGAGCAACACCAGCGTTTCGCCACTCGCCGGTCCTCCCTGGTAGTAATGGATGTTAAGATTACGGACAGATAGCCGCTCGTGACTGAGCCCGGCGCGCTGTTGTTCTATCAGGCGCAGGCTGGTCAACTGAGTGGCGGGAAAGAAATACAGCGTTGCTGAGGCGGCGAGAAGCAGTAGCAGCAAAGCGAGCAGCAGTTTTTTCATGGCGCGTCCTTATCGCGAGCTATTCCGGCGGCGCCACTAAGCTAGCATGAACACAGAGGATGCCGGGGTGCCAAGCTCATCCTGCCAATCAACGCATAAACCGAGAGTAGCCAATGCCTGAGCGTTGTCTGTTTAAGTCGCTGTTGCTGTGGTGTGCCTTGGTCGTTATGCCGACTGCGGCCCTGGCGGTTGGTAAATGCGAGCGCCTGGTGGCGACCGGTAACCCGGAATATCCCCCCTATCTTTGGCGTGATCCACAGAACCCGCAGCAGTTGATTGGCGCCAATGCCGATCTGCTCAAACATCTGGCAAAGGAGCTCGGCGTAGTGGTTGATGTGATCTACACCGGGCCCTGGTCGCGAGCGCAGGATGAAGTGCGTACCGGGCGGGTCGATCTGATTGCAGGGGCGTTCATCACTCTGCCGCGGTTGGAACACATGGATTACGTGCACCCGGCGTTCTTTTATACGCCCAGCGTGGTCTGGGTGCGCAAGGGCGAAGCATTTCCCTATGGCAGCTGGATCGACTTGCAGGGACATACCGGCGACACCCTGGTGGGCAACAGTTTTGGCCAGCAGTTCGATACCTTCGCCAAACAGAACCTGAAGCTCGAGGGCGTCTCCAGCCTGACCCAGGCTTTCCAGAAGTTGCTGCTTGGCCGCACCGACTACGTGCTCTACGAGCGCTACCCCGGCTTGGCGCTCGCCGAGACGCTGGGTATGGACGATGATCTGGAGGTGCTGGACCCGCCGATTTCCAGCGAAGGCCTCTACTTAACCCTGTCGCACAATTCGGCATGCAATGAGCCTTGGCTACGCGGCCAGCTGGCGCGAAAGATGACAGAAATGGTCGCCGCTGGCCTGCCTGAGCAGTTCCTGCAACGCAACCTGGAACTTTGGAAGGCGCAGCAGATGCAGCCCGATCCGGTTGGCGACGTCACTCAGTAGGAAATTTTCGTGATCAATCGAACCCTTCCCTTGCTGCTGGCGCTGGGCCTGACGGCCTGCGCCAGCGATCCTGCTCCCATCGAGCAGATACGGCTGACCGAACAGGCGTTGGCGCAGACCAAATCCCTGGGCGTGGTTAGCCAGCAGTCCGAGTCACTGCGCCAGGCTGAAGACAAGTTCGCCCAGGCACAGGTGGCCATGCAGGACGGCGAAAACAAGCAGGCGCGCCTGCTGGCCGAGCAGGCTGAGCTGGATGCGCGTCTGGCCGAGGCTGAGTACCTCAATGGTAAGGGGCGGGAACAGCTGACCGAGCTCAATCACCGCATCGGCCGTCTGCGCCAGCAATTGGGAGCCATGTGATGAAGGATTTTGAGCTCCTGGGCGGCCTGATGCTGGTCGCTGCGCTGTTGAGTGGTTGTGCCTCCAGTCAGTTGGCGAGCGAGCAGGCCCTGGAAGAGGCGCGTCTGAGCTTCCAGTCAGTCAAGGAAGATCCCGGTGTGCTGCGCGCCGCACCCAAGGACGTGATTCGCGCAGGCGAGTCGCTGGCCCGTGCCGAACGTCTGTCCAGTTACTGGGGCAGTGGCGATGATGTCCGTCATTACGCTTACCTCAGCCAGCGCTATGCCGCGATCGCCCGACAGCACAGCGATATCAGCCTCAACCAGGAGCGCGCAGCCAAGCTTGAGCTGGAGCGCCAGCGCCTGCAACTGACGTTGCGCGAGGCCAAGCTGATGAGCGTGCAGCAGCACAGTGGCTGGCTGGAGGAGCAGATGGTCAGCCTCGCCACCAATGAGACAGAGCGCGGCCTGGTCATGACCCTGGGTGACATGCTGTTCGACGCCGGTCGTGCCGAGCTGCAGCCGGCAGCCAACCGGACGGTGCTCAATCTCGTGCAGTTCCTGCAGATCAATCCACAGCGCCGCGTGCGGATCGAGGGCTACACCGACAATACCGGTGATGCTGCCGAGAATCTCCAACTGTCGCGCGCACGCGCACAGGCTGTAGCCGATCTACTGGTGGACCTGGGCGTGGATGCCAAGCGTATTCAGGTGGCCGGTTACGGCGTCGACTTCCCCGTAGCGGAAAACGCTTCGGCGCGTGGTCGGGCACAGAATCGGCGGGTGGAGATCGTCTTCTCCGACGAGAGAGGCCAGCTCGGCGCCGAGCGTTGAGCGAAATACCTGACCAAACCCCGGCAGCGTCCGGGGTTTTTTGTGCGCTGAAAATGGCTACGGCACCGCGCGATTTCGGCAAGTTATGCCGTACCAGAAAAACAGATAGAATCTGTGCCGGTACAATTGTGTAGCAATAGGTTACTGTTATGCTCCAGTGACCCGGAGGATACCGCTATGACCAATCTGCTGCTCTATCAACGTATCGCCCAGCAGTTGGCCGAAGATATTCGTCGCGGTGTCTACCAGCCCGGCGAGCGCGTGCCTTCGGTGCGCAAGATGAGTGCGCAGCTCAATGTCAGCCATGCCACGGTTTTGCAGGCGTACGCCAACCTTGAAGATCAGGGGTTGATTCGTGCGCGCCCGCAATCCGGCTTCTACGTCCACCAGACGCCAGCACTGACCGCGCCGACGCCGGATATCGCCAAGGTGGAGCGGCCAGGCCTGGTCACCCGCGCCAGCATCATCAACCAGGTGCTCACCGAGTCGCGTCGTGAAGGCGTGTTCCCGCTGGGCGCCGCGGTGCCGCATGTCGATTACCTGCCGGTGCGTGCGCTGCACCAACAGTTGGCCAAGGTCACTCGTTTTCACAGCCCACGTGCGTTCAGCTACATGTTCAGCCCCGGCTTCGAGCCGCTGCGCCGCCAGGTGGCGATCCGCATGCGCGATGCCGGCGTGGTGGTCGACCCGTCCGAGGTGGTGATCACCCACGGTTGCGTCGATGCGCTGCAGATGAGCCTGCGTGTGCTTACCAAACCGGGCGATCTGATCGCGGTGGAGTCGCCAACCTATTACGGCCTGCTGCAACTGGCCGATCTGCTGGGCCTCAAGGTCATCGAGATTCCCTGTGACCCCACCACCGGCATCAGCCTCGAAGCGTTGCAACTGGCGGCCAACCAGTGGCCGATCAAGGCACTGGTGCTGACTGCGCGGTTGTCCAACCCGCTGGGCGGTACCATTCCCGAGGAGCGTCAGCGTCAGTTGTTGCGCCTGGCCGGCGATTACGATTTCCAGATCGTCGAGGACGATATCTACGGCGAGCTGATGTTCGAGCAGGGGCCGACCAAGGCGCTGAAGTCGCATGATCGCGACAGCCGGGTGATCTATTGCTCGAGCTTCTCCAAGACGCTGTCGCCGGGTGTGCGCATTGGCTGGATCGTCGCTGGCAAGTATCAGGACGAGATTCAGCGGCTGCAGACCTTTTCCACCCATTCGGCGTGTAGCGTCACCCAGATGGCGGTAGCGGCCTATCTGGAAAATGGTGGTTACGATCGTCACCTGCGGCATATCCGTCAGGAATATCGCAAGAACCTCAACGCCTTCCAGTTGGCGGTGCAGCAGTATTTCCCGATCGGCACGCAGATGACCCGGCCCAAGGGCGGCTTCATCCTCTGGGTCAGCCTGCCGGCGCGGGTCAATACCAAGGATCTGCACGTACGTGCGCTGCAGCAGGGCATCTCGATCGCGCCGGGGCTGATCTTCAGCAACACCGAGCAGTTCAATCATTGCGTGCGGCTCAACTGCGGCATTCCGTGGAACCGTGAGGCGGAGAGGGCGCTGATGACCCTGGGCATGCTGGCCACGCAGCTGTGCCAGGAGGCGGGCGGTTCCTGGGAGGGTTGAGAAAGTACGTCCTGGGTTAACCCGTTTCATCGAGGGGCTGCGTCTACCTGAGCGAAGGTCTCGTGCCATTGCTCAGGAGGTGCATCATGTTCGCTTATTCCTCATTACTTGTTCGCCCGTTCGCCGTCGGTTTTTCCGCGAGCACCTTGCTGCTGCTCGCCGCCTGTAGTGCCTCTGGCCCGGAGCCGGAAGCCCAGGCCAGCTCGGAGCCGGCGGCGACACTCGTCCGTGAACGTCTGGCTGCACCTGTAGCAGCCGAGATGCCTGCAGCAGCCAGCCAGAAGCGCATGGCGACCCTGGCTCACGCACCGTCTCCCGTCGCCGATGTCCTGCCTCCGGGCTACCATGACGAATCGCGCGAGCAGTACCAGGCCTATGCCGATAATCCGGTGTTCGCTGTCGCCGAGACTCCGGTTTCTACCTTCAGCATCGATGTCGATACCGGCAGCTACGCCAACGTGCGGCGCTTCCTCAATGGCGGGCAGCTGCCACCGAAGGATGCCGTGCGTCTGGAGGAGTTGGTCAACTACTTCCCTTATACCTATCCGCTGCCTCAGGGCGACGCGCCCTTCGGTGTCAGCACCGAACTGGCGGTGACGCCGTGGAACGCGCAGACGCGCCTGCTGCGCATTGCCATCAAGGCGTCGGATCGCAGCGTCGAGGAACTGCCGCCGGCCAATCTGGTATTCCTCGTCGACGTGTCCGGTTCCATGCATCGCCGCGAAGGCCTGCCGATGGTGCAGGGCACGTTGAAGCTGCTGGTCGATCAGCTTCGCCCGCAGGATCGCGTCTCGCTGGTTACCTATGCCGGTGACAGCCAGGTGGTGCTGGATTCCACGCCCGGCAGCGACAAGGCGAAGATCCGCGCTGCCATCGATCAACTGAACGCTGGCGGTTCGACGGCGGGGGAGTCGGGTATCCAGCTGGCCTACCAGCAGGCGAGCAAGCATCTGATCGATGGCGGCATCAACCGCATCCTGCTGGCCACCGATGGTGACTTCAATGTGGGCATCAGCGACTTCGATAGCCTCAAGCAAATGGCGGCCGACAAGCGCAAGACAGGTGTCTCGCTGACCACCCTTGGCTTTGGCGTGGACAACTACAACGAGCACCTGATGGAGCAGTTGGCCGACGCCGGCAACGGCAATTACGCCTACATCGATAATTTGCGCGAAGCGCGCAAGGTGCTGGTGGATCAGCTCGCTTCCACCCTCGCCACGGTGGCCAGCGACGTGAAGCTGCAACTGGAGTTCAATCCGAGCGAGATCAGTGAGTATCGTCTGCTGGGCTACGAGAACCGGGCGCTCAAGCGCGAGGACTTCAGTAATGACAAGGTCGACGCCGGTGATATCGGCGCCGGGCATACCGTCACCGCGCTCTACGAGATCGTCCCGGCGGGCGCCAAAGGCTGGCTGGAGCCCTTGCGTTATCAGGCTGGTGCGAAGCCCGCGAGCAAGAGCGGCGAGTTGGCCTGGCTGCGGATTCGCTACAAGGCCACAGGCGAGGCGGTCAGCCGTCTGCTGGAGCGGCCCATCGTGCGGGCCGAGGCCAAGCCGGTCGCGACTGCCAGCGAGGATCTGCGCTTTGCCGCAGCGGTGGCTGCATTCGCCCAGCAGCTCAAGGACGGCCGCTACACCGGCGATTTCGATCTGGCGCAGAGCATCGCGCTGGCGCGTTCGGCCAAGGGCGAGGATCGCTTCGGCCTGCGTGGCGAGTTCATCCAACTGGCCGAAATCGCCCAGAGCCTGCACACTTCGGCTTCAACCCCTGCACGAGCTCAGCAGTGAACGCACCTCTCACGGATGACGACGCCGCTTTATTGCGGCGTTACCGCCGCGGCGATGCCGCCGCTTTCAACATGCTCTACCAGCGCCATCGTCTGGGCCTGTTTCGCTTTCTGCTCGGCCTGTGTGGTGATCACGCCCTGGCCGAGGAAGTGTTCCAGGACACCTGGATGAGCCTGGTACGCAGTCAGAGCGAGCAGCGCGAGGCGGTGCTGTTCAAGACCTGGTTGTACCAGATCGCCCGCAACCGCCTGATCGACCACTGGCGCAAGACGGGCCGTCATCAGGCCGGGCATGACGAATACGATGAAGGCCAGCACGCCCAGGCCGATCCACAGCCCGGCCCTGAGCAGCAGTGGAGCCTGAGTCGCGACAGTGAGCGGCTGCAGGCGGCGCTGGCCGACTTGCCGGAAGATCAGCGCGAAGTGTTTCTGCTGCGCGCCCATGGCGACCTGGAACTGAACGAGATTGCCGAGCTGACCCGCACGCCGGCCGAGACGGTCAAGAGCCGTCTGCGTTATGCCCTGCAGAAATTGCGCCGGCTGCTGGCCACCGAGGAGTTGTCCGCATGACCCATGAACGAGAACCTCTGGACCACGAACAGGCGCTGCTGGCGCATTTCCGTGCCCATGGCAATGGCGAGCCCTCGGCCGAGCTGGATGCACGTATCCTGGCGGCGGCCAGTGCGGCTGCCCGAGAAGCGCATCAGCCCGACGAGGCTGAATCCGGCTGGGCGCAGCGCCTGCACCAATGGCTGTTCGGTAGTGGCCGTCAGCGCTGGTCGGTGGCCGTGGCTGGGCTGGCCTGTGTCGGGATCGGTGTCAGCCTGACCTGGCGCACGCTGGAGCAGACGCCGGATGCCTTCGATGCGGTACCGCCCAGCGTTGCGATGAGCCCGGCCGCGCCGGCGCCGATGGCGGCCAAGCGTGCGGCAGAGCAGGAGGCGGTTGCGCCTGTGGCTGCCCCGCAGGAACGCATGAGAAGCCAGGCCATGGCACGCCAGGCGCCCTCTGCCGATAGGGCTGAGGCACCGATGGCCAGTGGCGCTGCGCTGGCGCCCATGGCCGAGCTGGTGGTCCGGAGCGAGCCGCGCGAGGCGCTGCTGCGTCTGCTGGAGCTGCGCAAGGCGGGCGAGCAGGACGAGGCGCAGCGGCTGCTGGAGCAGCTGAAGGCCGACTATCCGCAACTGGATATCGAAGCCGAACTCGCACACCTGGCCGCGCAGGAACCGAAGTAAAAGTCGTGTAAGTCGACTTGTCAGGCGCGCCCATGCGGAGGAGCATGGGCGCGTTACTGATCGAGTTGATCTTGTCCCATGATGCGTAAGTCCATTCTTCTACTGCTGTGCCTGGGTTGGCTGAGCGCCTGTGAGCGTGAGCCGGAGCCTGTTGCGCAGCAGCCCGAGCCAGAGCCGGTAGTGGTTGCGACACCGGCCAAGGTGCCTGCTGCCAAGCCAGAGCCGGTCGAGGCCAAACCAGTGGCTACACCCGCCAAACCACCCGTCGCCGCCAAGCCCAAGCCTGCTGCAGCGCCACAGCCCAAGCCGGCAGAGCCCGAGTCGAAACTGGTGTTGGACCTGAGCGTGCCGCAGGAGCTGTTCGAGCAGGCGCTGGAAAGTGAAACGCGCGAGGAACTCTCGCCGGTTCTGCCACCGCTGTTTGGCGAGAAACCCGAAGTTCAAAGCCCGTTCCAGATCAGTGGCCGACTGATCAGCAACGAACGGGTCGACGACTACTGGGACTCCATCGAAGGCGCTGAGCTGCAGTTCGAGTTCAAGCAGTAATTCTAGCCGACTCGACTGCCGTACCTGGCGGTCATGAATGAATGGGATTGCGGGTTGGCGCAAGTCCGCGTGGGGGCTGTGCCGTTATTATCGCGGCCCGCAAACTGAGTCACTGGCAAAGGAGTGCCGAATGTCTGCCAATACCGATGAGCACGACAGCCCTGCGGCGTTAACAATTGTCGCCGCTTTGGCGAGCTTTATCGTTCCGCTTGCGCTGGGGATTCTCCTGCAATGGCAGCAGGTACTGGGTCTTATTCAGGCGGCGATCATTGCTTTGGGTGTCGTTGCCATTACGGGGCATCCCGGACTCTACAAGCACTTTCCGTTACCCCTGATGAGCCTGATTCTGGGCTTCAGTTTTAATCTTTGGGGAGAGGTTTCTGGTTTCCTCGGCTTTTTCGTTGGGCTGTTCGTTCTGCTTTTTAGCGGTGTGCATCTTTTTTTCTGGATGCAGTTTCTGGGCTTCACCAGCAAAGACTTCAGATACCGTCACACCTTGTCATCTCATGGCAGAAAAGTAGATTGGGAGCCGACTTCCCGTTCGGATTACCTGCCCAAATATGGCACCGCCTGGCTGGCCAGGACCATCGCTGGCTTTGCCTGGGCCATTGATGGGCGGGTGAACGAGCAGCTTCAGGTTGGAGTCGATCAGTGGTCGCGTCCCATCGCGCGAGTAACGGCTGCTTCACCTGCGCCAACCGAGCCGCCTGTGGTTGTCGGCACACCGACGCCTGGGCACCGTTGCCAAGGCCAAATCGACGGCAGCGGCCGCTTGACCTTCAATGCGCCGCGGGGCAGTCACGTGCTCCGTGGCGAGCCGTTCAGCGCAGTGGACGGCCAAGGCGCGCCAGGTTTTAGTCTCTGGTTGGATGACCAGCCCACCGGGCTGTTGCTCGAACAGGGTGCTTCGGTGTTGTGGAGCGATGACGGTCAGTCGCTTGTCTGTTTCGCGCGTGCCGAGAGCCAGTCCGTAGAAGAAACCACCTCCTGGCTTTGGCGATCAGCCTCCGGCTGGCGCCCGCTGGAAGAGCCCTGGCAGTCGCTCGTCGACGAGCCCTTGCTGGAGTGGGGCGCACCCATGCGCCTGGAGGGAGGGCGTCTCTTTTACGATGCGCTGATGCATGGACCGCAAGCTGAGCGATCTATGAGTCTGACACTGTGCACCGAGTTGGAAGGGGAGCGGGCTGGCACTGCATCGCTGCAGCCAGCGTCGATGTCGGACGACGCGCAACCCTGCCTGACCCTGCTGCGCAAGAGCCGTGATGGTCGCCGCCATGCCTTTGCCTGTCATATCGGTGCCTGGCAGTTGCCGGGGCTGTGGTGTCTCGATCACCGTATTTCCGACTGCGGGCGCTATCTGGCCTTGATCGCTTTTGCCGAGGCGCCCGCCATTCCTCATCAACTGGTTGTGGCTGATGTTTTGGCGCGGCGCCTGCTGAGGGTCGATGAGCCGCTGCTGATCGCCAGGCTGGAGGCGTTCGAGGACGGTGTCATTCGTCTGCAGCAGATAGTCGGCAGGCGGGCCAGTGCCATGGGTATCGGCCCCCTGCCGCATCTCGAGGCGCTGGCGCCGGCGGCAGAGCAGGCCGATGCCTTCGTTGCGCTTGGCCGCCTGCATCATCGAATCACGCAGATTGCGGTCGATCCCTGGTCGTTGCGTTTGTTGCCCAACTGGCGTCTGCAATGGCGCCCTGTGCCTGCCAGTGCTCAGGGTGATTACCTGCTCGCTGCGCCCGGCGCTGGGGATGCTGCCTGGCTGTTCGGACTCGACAGATACGTACATGAAGGCAATGCGCTGCCAGGTGGGGCGTGCGTCCTGACCGCCTCCGGATGCGGCGTGGCAGATCTCGCTCCCTCGATGGCCTGGTCGGCGGACGGCCGTTATCTGGCGTTGAGTCGTCGGGTGATCGGCGAAGTGACCGTACAGTGGCACCTGTTGCTGCTGGATACTCAGGATCACACGCTGCGCCACGACCCCCAGCCTCTGGCTGCGATGCCATGCTTCGAAGCGTTCGATGCTGCCGGCCTGCATGTCAGTGGTGTCGAGCAACAGGTGCAGTTGGTCGTGATGAAGACACTGCTGGCGTTACCCCGACAGATGCTGATTCGCACTGGTGATATCTGGTTGCTTGCCGAACAGCTGAGCGATGCCGTGCACTGGCATCGCCTGGACAGCAGGCATTTACAGAGCTGGCGGGCTCCTGGGGGCGAGTCCTCTCGGGCGTAGGTTGCGCTCAGAAGCGATAGACCTGCCGTGCGATGGCCGCATGCAGCTCATCATCCAGCGGCTCGAAGCTCGTCGAACTCGGCAGGCGTACAAACAGCGGGCCGTCGACCTGGCGCGGATCGTAGCCGGCCTGCTTCAGATCCGCTTTCTTGTACTTGAAGGTGCCGGTGGTCTCCACTTCGCCGAGCAAACGCACGAACAGTGGCGCCGCGTAGGCCGGCAATCGTGCGTCGAGGTGGGTGCCAAGCGCGGCACCATCCAGCTCAAAGCCCTGTGCCAGGCGCAGCGCAGCCATGCCGCAGCGGCCGTTGGTGCCGGGAATCTCCACGCCGTAAACCACCGCATCCTCCACGCCTGGGAAGGCGCCGAGCACGTTCTCCACCTCGGTCGTTGAAACGTTTTCGCCCTTCCAGCGGAAGGTGTCGCCGAGGCGGTCGACGAACTGCGCGTGCTTGCAGCCGATGTCACGCATCAGGTCGCCGGTGTTGAACCAGGCGTCGCCCTTCTTGAACACGTCGCGCAGGATCGCTGCCTCGCTCTTGGCCGGATCGGTGTAGCCATCGAACGGCCACTTGGCGCTGATCTCGCTGATCAGCAGACCGGCTTCGCCCTTGTCGGCCTTCTGCAGAAAGCCCTTGTTGCCGCGGATCGGCCGATCATTCTCCAGGTCGTAGCGGACGATGGCGTAGGTAGCGGGGGTGTAGCCGACGGTGTTGTCGAAGTTGAAGACGTTCGTGAAGCCGATGTTGCCTTCGCTGGAGGCATAGAACTCGGTGATCTGCTCGACGCCGAAGCGCTGCTTGAAGTCGCTCCAGATCGACGGGCGCAGGCCGTTGCCGATCATGCAGCGCAGGCTGTTGCCCTGTTCCGCCGGGTGCACGGGCTGGTTGAGCAGGTAGCGGCACAGTTCGCCGATGTAGCCGAAGCAGGTAGCCTGGTAGCGCGCCACGTCGCTCCAGAAGGCGCTGGCGGAAAACCTGCGGCGCAGGGCGATGGCCGCACCGCCGGCCAGCGCTGCGCTCCAGCATACGGTGACGGCATTGTTGTGGTAGCAGGGTAGGGTCAGGTAGAGCACGTCGCGCTCGCTCAGGGTCAGGCCTGAGTGGCCGAAGCCGCCATAGGCCTTGATCCACTTGCCGTGGCTCATGATCGAGGCCTTGGGCAGGCCGGTAGTGCCGGAGGTGTAGATCAGAAAGCAGGCGTCCTTCATGCGCACGCGCAGGCTGTCCGGCGGGTTGTCCTCGGCCTGGGCGGCGGCCAGTTGCATGAGGTTGAGCCAGCCGTCCGGCGCCTGGCCAGCATCGCTCAGGCAATCCTGGTCAGCGATCCAGTAGCGGCGAGTGCATGGGGTGTGCAACTGGTCGGCTATTTCGTCGAAGACGCCATGCAGTTCGTCACCTATCACCAGGAAGCCGGGCTTGACCAGGTTGAAGCTGTGCGCCAGCACCTTGCCGCGCTGAGTGGTGTTGATCAGTGCGCCGACCGCACCGAGTTTGCTCAACGCGGCGAGGATCGCCAGCAGTTCCAGGCGGTTCTCCAGCATCACCGCGACCACGTCGCCATGGCTTACTCCCTCGGCCTTGAGCGCCCAGGCCAGACGATTGGCCCAGGCGTTGAACGCGTGATAACTGAGCTGGCGGTTTTCATCCATCAGCGCCGGACGTTCGGGGTGGCGTTCGGCTGCACGCTGCAGGGCCCAGGCCAGCGACAGGTTCTTCTCGCGGTTGCGAATGCCTGCGTAGTAAAGGCCGCGCAGCATGCGCGGCACTCGCGGCAGGTGCTGCGGCAGGTGGGCCAGGAAGCGGAAGGGCGAAATCAGATCGGCTTGGCTCATGGGGCTCGCACTTTGGATGTCATGAATGGGAGGCGAGTCTTGACTCTAGTCAGCGTGGCGCTTACCAGCCATGGCCCTGGCGCGCGCTTCGGTGGGCAGATCGGCGAATTGCGTCGCTATCGTCGTTTAGAAATCCTGTGAGCCCGGCTGCCAGGCCTCGATATGCTCCCAAAGGGCAGGCCAGTCTTGCGCCCAGCAGCAGCGATGATCATAGCCACGTACTACCTTGCGCTGCGCGCGGTGGCCGGGAGGGTAGCTCGCCAGGAACGCTTCGGTTAATTGAGGGGGAATAATGCGATCTTCATCTCCTACCAGGTGAAACTGTTCAACATTCGCCAAACGCGCACGCAGGACCGCAGTGTTTAATGAACCTTTCAGGGCGGAGATTCGATGGTGATAGGTCCAGGCGGCATGATCGAGGTTGCCGGCAATTGTGACGATGCGCTTCACATCGTGACGCCGCGCCGCTAGGAGCAATGTCAGGGCTCCACCGCCCGAGTAGCCGATGAGCACCAGACGTCGAGCGCCAGCTCGGTCTTTCAATTGGTCAACAGCCTGATCAAGACTCTGTACCACTTCTTCGGCGAAGCGGGCGTCAGTCCAGTAGCGTCTTTGGCAGGGTGGGCGAGAGGCATCCAGGTACTGGCAGGGGCGTCCCAGATAGGCAGCGTTGCCTCGGGGTTGCGCCAATGCCAGGCGCAGGGCAATCGGGTCGAGAGGGGTCGGGTCACTGGAAGGTTGGCGAGCGCTGATCCAGGCAAAGCCATCACCCTCCAGATAGATCGTCAGCTCATCACCTCTGGTCTGAGGCGCAAAGGCCTGCAGGCGAAATGCACCGCCCTGCAGTTGCAGAGCCTGCCAGTTCTGTTGGTGCGCGAGGATGGATGCTTGCTGGTGCCGCTCGCCCGGGCTGGGAAAGGAGGTGCAGGCTGCCAGCAGTAGTGTTCCTGCCAGCAGGAATAGGGGGCTCAGGCGCATGGATGAATATCTACCTCAGCTGACCGAGCTGTTTGCAGATGGAGCGGGGTTTCATCAGGTAGTGCGCGCCGTCGTTTCATCTTGCTCATCGGTGCTGAGCGCCAACACGCAAAGGCCACAGCATTGGGCGTGGCCTTTGTGTCGCGACGCAGTGCTCAGAAGGCCCAGCGTGCTTTCACTGAGGCACCCTGGTTGGTGAAGTCGCTACGCGCCTCTGCATCGTAACGCAGGCTGACTTCGGTGCCTCCGCTCAGGGTGTGGATCAGACCCAGTCCGGCGCGGGCTAGCCAGGGCTCCAGATCCAGCCCTTGGGTTCTGAAGGCGGCGCCGGGTGCGCCAGCGTAGGTGGACGTGATTGTGCCGTTTTCGTCGATCACGTCGTAGCCGGCGCCGAGGTTGGCACTGAGCAAGGTGGCTTCGCTCAAGGCGTAGTTGAGTTTTCCGTCGATGCTGAACAACAGCTCTTCGGTGTCGTTGCTGTCTACGTCCAGATCAAGAGCGCCAGCACCTTTCTCATGATACGAATCAGTACCTATCCACGTGTAGTCCGCGCGGGCCGAAGGCACGAAGGTCAACTGTTCGGACAGGTGCATGTTGTGACCGATGCCAATGCCGGCATGGACGTTGTAGCCGTTGTAGTCGGCGTGGGCAGTGGCATCTGCGAAAGGCATGTGGCGCTTGCTTTCGTTACGGTTCTGCCCGGCGTCCAGCTGGAAGTTCAGCTCGGTATCGGCACTCAGGGCGTAACTGCCGTAGCCAATCAGTTGGAATGTATCGATCTGGGCGCTTTGCGGGGCAACCCGTGAGTCGCTGTCCAGGTCGGTCTGTGCGTAAGCGAATGCCAGGCCAAGCCGGGTGGTCTCGGAAACGGCCGTATCGGCACCGATAGCCAGGCCCTTGGTGTTGGCGTCGTAGCCAGAGATACCACTACGTTCATTTTGCTCGGCCCAGGAACCAAAGGTCTTGATCCAAAGATTGCCGTTGCTTAGAGCGTCACCCGAAGACAGGCCGCGATTGCTGTCCTGGTGGGCCTGAATCACCCGGTTGATACCGGCCAATGTGCTGCTGGTGGCACTGGTGGCGCTGCCGGCGACAGTGGGCATGGTAGAGGTGACTGCGTTGGAGACCTCCTGCTCGCTGGTCAGGCCGATGAAGTTGGACGCCAGCTCACCAGTCGGATCTTCGGCTAGTACGTTATCGAGCACTTGGGCCGCTTCTTGTGCCGGGTTGTTGCCGGTATTGATGACGCTGTCCAGCACGCCGGCAGTCTCGGCCTTGGCCAGTGTCAGATCGACGGTATTGCCGTCCTTGACTGCGCCGAAGTTGAAGAGCAGGGAGTTGTCGCTGACGGCAAAGGTACCGTCACTGATCAGGTTGTTGGCGCTGAGTACATCGTTGAGTGTGCTGGCCGTGAAGGAGTAGCTGGGATTGCTGACGTCCACCATGATCTTGGCATTGCTGAGCAAGGTAGCGGTGCCGTCTACCACCAGCTTGCCGTAGGAGTTGTCATCAGCCACGCCAATCTTCAAGGCGCCGCTGCTGGCCTGATTGTAGTCGCCATAAATGGTGCCGGTGACGCCAGCAGCCAGGCTAAGGGTTCCCGCGTTGCTGAAGCCGCTGAAGGCAAAGATGCCGTCGTCCATCGTGCTGGACGTGCTGAGGCCTGCGCCCATCTTCAGAGTGGCACCGTTCTCGATTACAAAGCGGTCGACGGCGATGGCATTTTCACTGCTGAAAACTGCGCCTGACTTGAGGGTGAACAGGCTGTTCCCAGCATCAACGTCGCCCACCAGGCGTGCAGTATTGCCCGTGATGTTGATTGCGGAAATACCACTGAAACTCAGGTCGCTGATTGCGTATTGGGTTCCGGAGATGGTGCCACTGTTATCGATGGCACCGATGGCGCTGTCATAGACCTGAATGCCCGCCAGGGTGCCATTGATGGTGCCGCTGTTGCTGACTGAGTCGATGGTCGTGCCGGTATCAATACCGATGCCGACACCATCAGTACCGATGCCGTTGATGGTGCCGCTGTTGACGATGGTGCTGATACCCACATCTCCGGTCGCCAGGATACCGGTACCTCCGGTGATGGTACCGGCGTTGTTGAGGCTATCGAGCGTCACTGTTTGCATCAGACCATCCAGGGTAATACCGACAAAGGAACCCTCGATGGTGGCGCCTGCCAGGTTGCTGATGCTGCTGCCGCTGGCTTGTAGATAAATGCCGGAACCGTCCAGGTAGTAGGTACCGCCGGTATTGCGGATGATCCCGGCATTGCTGATGCTGCCGAAACCGGAATCGCTAAAAACGGCTGACTCATTGGCTGTGGTGATGCTGCCGGATTCGCTCACGGTCAGACTGTCATTGCCGTACAGATAACAACTGTAGGATTCGTTGCCGCTGATGGTGTTATTGCCAGCCCCGCAAATACCTGGGACAGCCTGCGCTGCTCCAGCTGTCGTCAGGGCAAGGGCTACACCTGCGAGCTTGAGTGCGCCGCCACTGCGCTTGCCATGCAGGTTGGCATGTTCATCGGCAACGACGAAGCTATTGCGGGTAAAGCTCCAGACGATACTAAAAGCTTTGTTCATGACTGCTCCCTGCGCTACCTGGCAACTGCCAGGCGAGCGATGCGACGCGTTTTTATCAGCGGTACGGCGGGAGGGTTCAGATTGCACTTCCCTGCATACGGCTTCCTGACATGCCAGGCATGTGATGGCATTGTGCCTGACTTCTTTCGGGTGCACATTCGGTATTTGCTGCAGGCCCGATGAGCAGCCGAAGATTGACTCAATCGACGAACAGATCCGGTATCAGGCTGCCGCCAGCAGGATCGAAACGGTATTGCTCGAAGTCGCTGACACCCCGTTCGCGCAGGATGTCTTCATCGATCAGCAGGCGCCCGGTGATGCTGCGGCCCTGGCTGGCCAGGATCGCATGAGCCGCGTCGGCCATGATCGCCGGGGTGCGTGCCCGCTTGAAGGCGTCACGGCTGCCCAGTTCGAACTCGATGGCGGCGGTGGCGATCATGGTCCTCGGCCACAGTGAGTTGACGCTGATGCCGTACTTCTTGAATTCCTCGCTCATGCCCAGGGTGAGCATGCTCATGCCGTACTTGGTGACGGTGTAGGGGCCATGCTGGGCGAACCACTTGGTATCGAGGTTGAGCGGCGGAGAGAGGTTGAGGATGTGCCCGCCCGGGCTTTTCTTCCCCGCAGCGGAGCTGCTGTTCTTCAAGTACGGCAGCGCCGCCTGGCTGCAGATCATCACCGCACGGGTATTGATCTGGTACATCAAGTCGAAGCGCTTGGGTTCCAGTTTCTCCACGCCCACCAGCTTGATCGCCCCGGCGTTGTTGATCAGTGCATCGATGCCACCGAAATGCTCGGCGGCCTTGGCCATGGCGGCCGCCACGGCCTGCTCGTCACGCACGTCCAGCTGTATCGCCAGGGCCTTGCCGCCTGCGGCTTCGACCTCGGCTGCGACGCTGAAGATGGTGCCTTGCAGTTTCGGGTGCGGCTCGGCGCTCTTGGCCGCGATGACGATGTTGGCGCCATCGGCGGCGGCCTTGAGGGCGATCTCGCGGCCGATGCCACGGCTGGCGCCGGTGATGAACAGGGTTTTACCGGAAAGTGACATGGACGTGCTCCTTCTTGTTGTTATGGGGCCGTGGGAGGGGCTTTAGCCGCGATGAACAACGCTCGCGGCTAAAGCCCCTCCCACGGCGATATATCAGGCCCCTACAGCTTCGATTTCCACCAGCAACTGACGGTTCTTGACCTGGTCGCCCTGACTCACGCCAACGCGACGAACGATGCCGTCGACGCCGGCCTTGAGCGGGTGCTCCATCTTCATTGCTTCCAGTACCACCAGCAGTTGCCCCTTGCTCACGCTAGCGCCCTCGGCGATCAGTACGTCGACGATGGCACCATCCATCGGTGCCTTTACCGCGCCGCTGCTGGCGGCGTTCTGCCCGCCCGCTGGCTCGTGGGTCACGTCCAGCAGCTCCAGGTTGCCGTGTTCACCGTACAGCCACAGATGCTCGCCTTCTATGTGGTAGGCCTGGCGGCGGCGCACGCCGTCCAGTTCGAGGGTCAGCCAACGGCCGTCGCTGGCCAGTAGGCGCAACGACAACTGCTCCTCACCCCAGTGCACGCGAAGCTGTGATTGTGGGCCGCTGGCGAGCACGTCCAGTTCCACAGCGTGTCTGTGCTCCCCCTGCTTGAGAACGAAACGCCAGGGCGCGCTGCCGGCGCTGCGCCAGCCGGACAGGCCGGGCTGGTGCGCGCGGGCATTGGCCGAGACCTGGTAGAGTAGGGCGGCGGCCATGGCCAGCTCGGCCAGGCTGGCCGTGTGCGGTTGCAGGCTGGGATCGCCTTCGAAGTGTTCGGCGATAAAGGCGGTGGTGGCGTTGCCGGCGGCGAACTCCGGGTGCTTGAGCAGGTTGGCGAGGAAACGCTGGTTGCCGTTCACGCCGAGCAGCACGCACTGTTCCACGGCGCGCACCAGCTTGCGCCGGGCTTCGTCGCGGGTTGCGCCGTAGGCGATGACCTTGGCCAGCATCGGGTCGTAGAAGGGCGTGACCGCCTGGCCCTCGACCAAACCGTGATCAATGCGCACGCCGGCCAGTAGCTCGGGCTCCCAACGCAGCACCTGGCCGGTTTGCGGCAGGAAGCCGGCGGCCGAGTCCTCGGCGTACAGGCGCACTTCCATGGCATGGCCGTTGAGGCGGATTTCGTCTTGTCGAAGTGGCAGGGGCTGGCCCTCGGCCACGCGAATCTGCCAGGCCACCAGATCCTGCCCTGTGATCAGCTCGGTGACCGGGTGCTCGACCTGCAGGCGAGTGTTCATTTCCAGGAAGAAGAACTCGCCGCTGGCTTCGAGCAGGAATTCCACGGTGCCGGCGCCGACGTAGTTGACCGAAGCCGCCGCCTTCACCGCCGCCTCGCCCATGGCGCGGCGCAGCTCGGGCGTCATCACCGGGCTGGGCGCTTCCTCGACCACCTTCTGGTGGCGACGCTGTACCGAGCAGTCGCGTTCGCCGAGGTAGACGATATTGCCGTGCTGGTCGCCGAAGACCTGGATTTCCACATGGCGCGGGCGGATCACCGCGCGTTCGAGGATCAGCTCGCCGGAACCGAAGGCGTTCTGCGCCTCCGAGCGGGCGGTGCGGATCTGCCCCAGCAGTTCGGAGGCTTCCTGTACCAGGCGCATGCCGCGGCCGCCGCCACCGGCGCTGGCCTTGATCATCAGCGGGTAGCCGATGCGTTCGGCTTCGCTGGCCAGGGTTTCGTCATCCTGGGCGGCGCCCTCAAAGCCGGGAATGCAGGGCACGCCGGCGTCACACATGGCGATCTTGGACAGGCGCTTGCTGCCCATCAGGTGGATGGCCTCTACGGTCGGGCCGATGAAGACGATACCGGCCGCCTCGCAGGCGCGGGCGAAGTCGGCGTTCTCGGAGAGGAAACCGTAGCCGGGGTGGATGGCGTCGGCGCCGGTCTTGCGCGCGGCCTCGATGATGGCGTCGATGCGCAGGTAGGACTGGCCCACCTGTGCCGGGCCTATGCACACGGCTTCGTCGGCGATCTGCACGTGGCGGGCATCGGCATCGGCCTCGGAGTACACCGCCACGGTGCGGTAGCCTAACTCAAGGGCGGTGCGCATTACCCGGCAGGCGATCTCGCCACGGTTGGCGATCAGGATCTTGTTGAATGCGGGCATCTTCGTGCTCCTGCTGTGCAACCTGGTTGGTCGGTGTCCGGATTACATCCCGGCTGCGGTCTGTCGATTTTGTTGTAGGAGCCAGCTTGCTGGCGATCCTGGTTCGAGCTGATCGCGAGCAAGCTCGCTCCTACAGTTGTTGGTGTGGTTACTGCGCCCAATTCGGCTTGCGCTTCTGCACGAAGGCCAGGGTGCCTTCGACGCCCTCGGCGCCTGTGACGGCGGCAGCGAACTGTTCGGCGGCGCGGTCGAGCAGCGGGCCGAGTGCTTCACGTTCGCTGGCCAGCAGCAGGACCTTGGTCTGGGCGTTGGCCTGTGGCGCGCATTGGCGAATCTGTTCCAGGGTCTCGTCCAGGCGCTGCTGCAGGGCGGCGTCATCGCTTTCGCAGTAATGCACCAGGCCCAGGCGTAGGGCCTCGGTGCCGTCGAAGCGGGCGGCGGTCAGAGCCAGGCGGCGCGCCTGGGTCAGGCCGATGCGGTGCACGACGAAAGGAGCGATCTGCGCCGGGAGGATGCCTAGCGTGGTTTCCGGCAGGCCGAACTTGGCGCTGCTGGCCGCGATCGCCACGTCGGACACGCAGGCCAGGCCGAAGCCGCCGCCGAGCACGGCGCCTTCCAGCACCGCCACCAGTACCTGCGGTGCGGCCTGGGCCTCTTCCAGCAGTGCACCGAAGGCGCGGTTCAGCTCGCGGTAGGCGTCACTGCCGCGGGCTCTGGCACCGGCCATGTCCTTGATGTCGCCACCGGCGCAGAAATGGCCGCCCGCGCCGCGCAGCACGAGGGCGCGCACGTTCGCGTCATGGCGTACGGCCTCCAGCGTGGCGCGCAGTTCGCCGACCATGGCCAGGCTCATGGCGTTGCGGCTGTCCGGGCGGTTGAGGGTGATGTGCAGCACGCCACCTTCGAGGTCGAGCAGCAGGGTGTCGCAGTGGGGCAGGTTGCTCATTGGCGGGCACCTTTAGATCGTTCCCACGCTCCGCGTGGGAATGCATTTGGCGACGCGGAGCGTCCCGTTATGGGTTCCCACGCGGACGGTTCGACGCCTCGACGTGGGAACCATCAGCGTATCTCAGCCCTTCTTTTTCCCAGGCAGGATGCCCATCAGCTTGCAGATGATGCCGAGCATGATTTCGTCGGCACCGCCGCCAATGCTGACCAGGCGCACGTCGCGGTAGGCGCGCGACACCGGGTTGTCCCACATGAAGCCCATGCCGCCCCAGTACTGCAGGCAGGCGTCGGACACCTCGCGGCCGAGGCGCCCAGCCTTGAGCTTGGCCATCGATGCCAGCTTGGTCACGTCACGGCCTTTCACGTATTGCTCGGTGGCCTGGTACACCAGTGCGCGCAGGCACTCGATCTCGGTCTGCAGCTCGGCCATGCGGAAGTGAATGACCTGGTTGTCGATCAGCGGCTGACCGAAGGTGTGGCGCTGCTTGCAGTAGTCGATGGTGGTGTCTACGCAGTGTTCCAGGCCCTTGATCATGTTCGCCGCACCGAACAGGCGCTCTTCCTGGAACTGCAGCATCTGCATCATGAAGCCGGCGCCTTCGTGGCCGATGCGATAGCGCTGCGGCACGCGCACGTTGTCGAAGAACACCTGGGCGGTTTCCGAGCTGCGCATGCCGAGCTTGTCCAGGTGTGGGCTCACCGTGATGCCAGGAGTCTTCATCGGCACCACGATCAGTGACTTGTTGACGTGCGGCTTGTCGTCACTGGTGTTGGCCAGCAGGCAGATGAAGTCGGCCGATGGCGAGTTGGTGATCCACATCTTGCTGCCGTTGATCACGTAGTCATCGCCGTCCTTGCGCGCGGTGGTCTTCAGGCCCGCCACGTCGGAGCCGGCGCCAACTTCGGAGACGCCGATGCAGCCGACCATCTCACCAGTAATGGCCGGGCGCAGGAACGCCTCGCGCAGCTCATCGGAGCCGAAGCGCGCCAGGGCCGGGGTGCACATGTCGGTCTGTACGCCGATGGACATGGGGATGCCGCCGCAGTGAATGGTGCCGAACTCTTCGGCAGCAACGATCGAGTAGCTGTAGTCCAGGCCCATGCCGCCGAATTTCTCCGGTTTGGAGATGCCAAGCAGCCCCAGTTCGCCGGCCTTCCTGAAGATGTCGTGGATGGGGAAGCGGCCCTCCTTTTCCCACTCATCGACGTGCGGATTGATTTCCTTGTCGACGAAATTGCGGACGGTACGGCGGAGTTCTTCGTGTTCCTGGGTGAAGATCATTGTTGTTGTGCTCCGTATCGAATGGGTCTGTAGGGCGGGTGAAACCCGCCGCATGCTTTGCGGGTTTCACCCGCCCTACGGTCAGAATCGCGCCACGCCGAAGCTGCTTTTCTTCAATGGACGCAGGTTGGCTTCGGCACAGATGTCCAGCAAAAAACCCAGCAGCTTGCGCGTATCACGCGGATCGATCAGGCCGTCGTCCCACAGGCTGGCGGTGCCGTACAGCGCGGTGGACTGGCTGTCGAGCTTCTGCGCAGTGACTTGCTCGAGCATGTCGAGCATTTTCGGATCGGCTTCCTTGCCTTCCTTGGCATGCTTGTCCTCGGTGACGATGCGCAGCACCTTGCCGGCCTGGGCACCACCCATCACGGCGGTCTTGCTGTTGGGCCAGGCGAAGATGAAGCGCGGGTCGAGGCCTCGGCCGCACATGGCGTAGTTGCCGGCGCCGTAGGAACCGCCTACGACGATGGTGAGCTTGGGCACGGTGGCGTTGGCCACGGCCTGGATCATCTTCGAGCCGTGCTTGATCACGCCGTTCTGCTCCGACTCGGTACCGACCATGAAACCGGTGGTGTTGTGGAAGAACAGGATCGGCGTGTTGCTCTGCTCGCACAGTTGGATGAACTGCGCTGCCTTGGCCGCGCCCTGCGGGGTGATAGGGCCGTTGTTGCCAATGAAACCGCAGGCCTGGCCTTCGATCTGCAGATGGCCGCAGACGGTCTGGCTGTCGAACTCGTTCTTGAAATCGAGGAACTCCGAGCCATCGGCGATGCGCGCGATGATCTCGCGCACGTCGTAGGGCTTCTTGGCGTCGGCCGGTACCAGGCCGAGCAGTTCCTCGGCTGGGTACAGCGGTTCGCGCCAGGTTTTCGCCGGACGCGCCTGTAGCTGCTGGTTCCAGGGCAACATGGCGAGGATCTCCCGCGCCAGGCGCACACCGTCGGCGTCGTTCTCGGCCAGGTATTCGGCGGTGCCGGCGACCTGAGCGTGCATCTCGGCGCCGCCGAGTTGCTCGTCGGTGGCGATCTCGCCGGTGGCGGCCTTGAGCAGTGGTGGGCCGGCGAGGAACATCTTGGCCTTGCCGCGTACCACCACCACGTAGTCCGAAAGGCCGGGCTGATAGGCCCCGCCGGCGGTGCTAGAGCCGTGCACCACGGTGATCTGCGGCAGGCCCATGGCCGACATGCGTGCCTGATTGGCGAAGCCGCGCGCGCCCTCGACGAAGATGTCGGCGGCGTAGTTGAGGTTGGCGCCGCCGCTTTCTGCCAGGGTCACCACCGGCAGTTTGTTCTCGAAGGCGATCTGCTGCAGGCGCAGGGATTTCTTCAGGCCGCTGGGGGAGATGGTGCCGCCCTTGATCGCGCTGTTGTTGGCAATCACCAGGCAACGTACGCCGGCGATGTAGCCGATGCCGGCGATCAGGCCGCCGCCGGCCTGACTGCCGTCCTTGTCGTCATGCAGCTTGTAGCCGGCCAGCGAGGCCAGCTCGAGGAACGGCGCACCGGCATCGAGCAGCAGGTTGATGCGTTCACGCGGCAGCAACTGGCCCCGCTTCTCGAACTTGGCCTTGGCTTCCTGCGCCTTGTCCTGCACCTTCTGCTCGACGTCGCGGAAGGCTGTGATGGCGGCCAGCATGGCTTCGCGGTTCTGCGCGAAGGCTTCGCCATGCACGTCGATTTCCGATTGGATCACGGGCATCGCCTTACTCCTGATCTTTCAGTACATCGGGCACATAGGCCCGATGGAAACCGTTGTAGGGCTCGCTGTTTCTCGCCTTGCCCAGCGTCCAGGCGCGGGTGCCCTGGCTGGCCGCACCGTCGATGCGGATGGTGTTGCCGCTGATGAAGTTGGCGCCGGGGCTGAGCAGGAAAACGATGGCCGCGGCTACCTCGGATTCGCTGCCGATGCGCTGCAGCGGCACGTGATCCTTGAGGTTGCGGATCATGTTCTTCATCGACTCGGGGTAGGTGTCCATGCCACTGGAGGCGATCCAGCCCGGCGCCACGGCGTTGACCCGCACGCCAGCGTGGCCCCACTCGTAGGCAGCAGTCTTGGTGAAGTTCTCCATACCGGCGCGGGCGGCGCCGGAGTGGCCCATGCCGGGCATGCCGCCCCACATGTCGGCGAGCATGTTGACGATGGCGCCGCCGTGTTTGCTCATGCTCTGCAGGAAGACTTCCCTGGCCACCAGGAAACCGCCCACCAAGTTGGTGCGCACCACGGTCTCGAAGCCTTTCTGGTTGATGCCGATCAGCGGCGCGGGGAACTGGCCGCCTGCATTGTTCACAAGCTGGTGGATGCGCCCGCGTTCCTCGATCACTGTAGCGATCATGGCCTTTACCGCGTCTTCGTCGCGGATGTCGCAGACCTGGAAGCTGGCGCTGCCGCCGTCTTCGATGATCTCGGCGCAGGTCTTCTCCAGTTTTTCTTGCTTGCGTCCGACCAGCACCACATGGGCGCCGAGATGGGCCAGCTCGTGGGCCACGCAGCGGCCGATGCCGCTGCCACCGCCGGTAACCAGGATGGTCTGATCGGCGAATAGGCCAGGTCTGAATACCGAGTCGTATGCCATTGTTGTTTTCCTTGTTGCACCTGCATCGGTTTATGTAGGAGCCAGCTTGCTGGTGATGCTTTTGCGTTGTTGATCGCGGGCAAGCCCGCTCCTACAGGCTGTCGGCCAGCGCCTTGGGCACCGGCACCGGGAATTCCAGCAGTTGCTGGGCGAATGCCTTGCCCTGCGGGTCGATGCGCAGGCTGGCGACGCCACCACCGCCCAGCGCGTTCTCCAGCAGGAAGTTGAGGCTGTGGCTGCCTGGCAGGTACCAGCGGCTGACGTGACCGTGCTCGGCATCCAGGGTATGTGCCATCCAGCTGGCCACGGCTTCGGGTGTCAGTGCAGCGGCTATCCACGCCAGGTATTCGGGCTTTCTGGCCATCACGCCGATATTGCTGTGGTTGCCCTTGTCGCCGGAGCGCGCCACGGCCAGGCGGATCAGCGGCACGGCGGCGTCCGCTTCGCCCATGGGCACGGGGAGGGCGGCCGGCGCGCGCAGTTGCATGGGGTCGAAGGCATCGACCTGGGGCAGGGCGACCGGCTGGCGCTCGCCATCGATCTCGACGCTCAAGGCGCAGGCGCTCTTGTCCACCAGGAAACTGAACAGGCGGATCACCGGGTAGACGGTGGGGCGGCCGCCGACGATGCCGGTCAGGCCCGGCGCCATGCCGGTGGCGGCCTGGGCTATCTCGCGGGAAAAGAGGACTAGCGCTTCCTTCCGGGCGTGGCGAGTTGCGATCTTCACCACCACCTCACGGCAGTAGGTGCGATGGGCATGGGCTCCATAGGTGGCCTCGCTGCCGAGCAGCTCGACGCTGACCTCCTGGTAACGGCCCCAGCCACGCTCGGCGAACATCTCTTCGGTCTTTTTGATGATCGCCTGGCTGACCCGCTCCGCCTTGGCCACGGCGTCGATACCCGCGAGCAGGAAGCTGGCGGTGCAGCGAAAACCGTCCGGGTGCGTGGCGCTGACCTTGTACTGATCGGTAGGCGGCAGGCCGCGCGCGCCCTGCAGCTGCACGCGGTTGTCGCCGACCTGACGCAGTTCGACCAGGGTGAAGTCGCAGATCACGTCCGGCAACAGATAGGCGCGCGGGTCGCCGATCTCGTAGAGCATCTGCTCGCCCACGGTAAGAGGCGTGACCAGGCCGCCGGAACCCTCGGGCTTGGTCACGACGAAACGGCCATCGCCTTCGACTTCTACGATGGGAAAACCGATGTGCTCGTAATCCGGTACGTCGCGCCAATCGGTGAAGTTGCCACCGGTGCACTGCGCGCCGCATTCGATGATGTGCCCGGCCAGGGCGGCCTGGGCGAGCTTGTCGTAGTCGGACCAGGCCCAGTCGAACTCGTGCACCAGGGCGGCGCTGACCACGGCGCTGTCGACCACGCGGCCAGTGATGACGATGTCGGCGCCCTGTTCGAGCGCGGCGACGATGCCCGGCGCGCCCAGGTAGGCGTTGACCGACACGCAGAAGGGCGGCAGCGCTGCGCTGCTGAACATCTCGCGGGTGCCGGCCTTGACCAGCTCGCCAAGCTTGGGTTGCAGGTTGTCGCCGTGCAGCACGGCGATCTTAAGTTGCACGCCGGCCTGCTCGCAGGCAGCGCTCAGTGCGGTGGCACAGGCCATCGGGTTGACCCCGCCGGCGTTGCTGATGACGCGGATCTTCTTCGCCGCCAGCTCGCCCAGCAGCGGCGTCAGCACTTCGACGAAATCGCGGGCGTAGCCATCGTCAGGCTTCTTCATGCGGGCGCCGGCCATGATCGACATGGTGATCTCGGCCAGGTAGTCGAATACCAGGTAATCCAGCTCGGCGCCGCGAACCAGCTGGGCTGCTGCTGTGGAGGTGTCGCCCCAGAAAGCGGAGGCGCAGCCGATGCGTACGGTTTTGCTCATTGGAATTGGCCCGTCACACATTTAGAAGGTGAGCTCACACTACCAAGCAAGCGCTTGGTTTTAAAGTGGTGAAAGACGGCAATTCGGCCAAAAATGCGCCCAAGCGCTTGCTTGGTCAGCTCTCGCCGCATACATTTCATCAAGCAAGACAAGCACTTGCCGGCAGCATAGAGAATTCATCAGAACAATCGCCGAGCAAGGCAGCCAGGGGAGAAGTCAGCGTGGATGAACACAGAGCCCAGGCCGTGATGCAGGAACTGGTCGCCAGCGGCCAGGTAACCGATCCGGACAGTGCCCGCGGCAAGCTGTTGCAGATGGCTGCCCACCTGTTCCGCAGCAAGGGGTACGAGCGCACCACGGTGCGTGATCTGGCCGCCGCGATCGGTATTCAGTCGGGCAGCATCTTTCACCACTTCAAGAGCAAGGACGAGATCCTGCGCTCGGTGATGGAGGAAACCATCGTTTACAACACCGCGCTCATGCGCGCTGCACTGGCCGAGGCGCAGGGCACCCGCGAGCGGCTGCTGGCGCTGATCCGCTGCGAGCTGCAATCGATCATGGGCGGTACCGGCGAGGCCATGGCGGTGCTGGTCTACGAATGGCGTTCGCTTTCGGAAGATGGGCAGGCGCAGGTACTGGCCTTGCGTGATACCTACGAGCAGATCTGGTTGGCGGTGCTGGGCGAGGCGCGTGAGGCCGGTTACTTCAGGGGCGATCCCTTCATTCAGCGGCGTTTTCTCACCGGTGCGCTGAGCTGGACCAATACCTGGTTCCGTTCGCAGGGACCCATGACGCTGGATCAGTTGGCAGAAGAAGCGTTGTCATTGGTGTGTAAGGAAGCCTGAGCGAATTCGGCTAGGTTCTGTACGAAAAGTGCCTGCGCTCGGTGATGCTTCGTTAAAAACAGGTTCGGAATGCTCATTTACAGCTCGTAAACTCCGCCTCCTCATCTGTTTTTGCCTCGCCTGACCTTCGCTCGACGACTTCTCGTAGAGAACCTAGGATAGTAGCAACTGCCGGTTTTTGGCTCGAACACGGGCGTTGGGTACTCCCGCGCTGTGATCCGTGACGAGAGGTCGAGTTTGCGCGCACTAGCCTTTTGCCTGTTGTGCTGTCTGTGGCTGTTGCATGTACCTGCTGCCGTTGCGCTGCAGGAGGTGCGCGTCGGCGGTTATCACTTCCCGCCCTATCTGGACAAACCCGAATCATCCTATCCGCAAGGTTTGGTGCCCGAGTTGTTGCGCGCACTCAACGCGGCGCAGCAGCAATACCGTTTCGTGCTTGTACCGACTTCGGCGACCCGCCGTTACCGCGACCTTGAAAGCGGACGCTTCGACCTGATGTTCTTCGAGTCCAGTCGCTGGGGGTGGCAGGGCACGTCATACCTGGCCTTGGGGCTGGATATCGATGATGCGGAAGTCTATGTCGCTGCGGCGGAACCGGGGCGTGGGCAGGACTATTTCGAGAATTTCAGCGACAAGCGCATGGCGCTCTACAACGGCTATCACTACGGCTTCGCCAGTTTCGACGCCGACCCTGACTATCTCGCGCGGAACTTCAACGCGTTGCTGACCTATTCCCACGACAGCAACCTGCGCATGCTCGTGGCGCGACGCGTCGATATCGCCGTGGTGACGCGCTCGTATCTGGAGCTGTTCCTGGATCGGCACCCGGAAATGCTGTCCGAGTTGCTGGTTTCCGATCGCCCTGATCAGCTCTATCACCATCAGGTGCTGCTGCGCCCCAAGGGACCACTGAGTCCGGCTGAAGTTGCCGAGCTGTTGAGCCGGCTGCAGGCCAGTGGTGAACTAACTAAGCTACTTGGGCGCTATCGTCTGACATTGGGTAACAAAGTGTCAGTAGAGTGAAAATCCATCTAGTCGGTCAGGAGAGACTGGAGTAGTGTGCAGCTCACTGTAGAGAAGGAATTTTTTGGGGACTCGACATGCGGCATGTGCGGTGCTGGATTCATGGATGTTTGGGTGCCTTGTGTCTCTTGCTGGTGGATCCTCTTCATGCGGCCGACGTGGTCAAGGTCGGTGGCGCGCACTTCCCCCCCTATGTGATCAAGTCCAACCTGCATGACTCGAGTGGCCTGCTGCCGCAGCTGCTCGAAGCGCTCAATCGAGAGCAGAGCGAATACCACTTCACCATGTTGCCCACCGCCATCGTGCGTCGCTTCAGCGACCTGCAGCGTGGGCGTATCGATATGGCAATTTTCGAGAATCCGCAATGGGGCTGGCAGGACATCGACGCTGAAGCCGTCGATATGAGGCTGGAAGATGCGGAGTTGTTCGTCGCTAGAAAGGAGGCACTGCGCGACCAGGGTTACTTCGAGCAGCTCGAAGGCAAGCGCCTGGCGCTTTATCGCGGCTATCACTACGGCTTTGCCCAGTTCAACAGCGACCCGGAGTTCCTTACCAGCGCCTTCAACGCCAACCTCGGTCATTCCCACGACAGCAACCTGCTGATGGTGATACGCGGGCGCGCCGATGTCGCGCTGGTGACTCGCTCCAATCTCTACGACTTCCTCGAGCGCAATCGCGAGTATGCACGGCAGTTACTGATCTCCGAGCGTGTCGATCAGGTCTATCGCCATCATGCGATGATTCGCGCCGGCGCGCCGATTACTCCTGAACGCTTCGCCGCTCTGCTCGAGCAGTTGAGGGCGAAAGGCGAGCTGCAACGCATTTTCTCGCCTTATCGCATTGCCGTCACGCCAGACGTAGCGGATAGCTCAACAGCAATATATGCAGAAGATTGACCGCTGTGTGCAGGGCGATGGCCAGGCTCAGGCGGCCGCTGTAGTGGAAGACCAGCCCATAACCCAGCCCCGCGCAGGTCGCCACCACGGCGAATAGCGTGCTGAAGGGCATATGGGCCGCACCGAACAGGCCCGCCGTCAACAGCAAGCCTGGCCAGATTCCCAGGCGCTTGATCAGGGCAGTCTGCAACAGACCGCGAAAGAGTAGTTCCTCCGCCAGCACCGCCACGCCGAGATTGACTGCCAGCCACAGCAGCAGGCCCTGCGGCCATTTGGGCTGCCAGGCGACCAGACCCAGCGCCATGGCCAATAACGGCACCAGCAGCAGGGTGGCGACGCACGTCAGCCAGGCATGTTTCAGCGAAATCACAGGGCTGCGTGGCTGCCCCAGCCACCAGGCGAGCAGGGCGGTGCCCAACAGCAGCTTGTCCCAGGACAGACGCAGGCCATAGGGAGCTGCGTCGTGACTGATGAGACGTGGCTGCCACAACTGCCAGGGGCTGAAACCGGGTATGAGGTGCGCCGCCAGGGCAATGCCGCCGAGCAGGATCAGAGGCAGCCATAGCCAGTTCGGCAGATGCGATTGCCCGGCCAGCAGGATGATGGCGAATGCGCTGCCCAGCAGCAGGCCGACGGGGTGGATGAAGCCCAGGCCGGTGCCCAGGGCCAGGGTGAGAGCAGGGAACAGCAAGCGCAGATGCAGGGGCATGGCACCTCCTCCTGAGAAGGCGCGCAGTCTAACAGGCAGTCGAAAAACTACCTCGGCTTTGGCTCCTGCATCCATGCAGTCGTCGCCTACGTTTTTCAACAACCTGCTAGCAGGCTGCGTTGCGGGCAGTCTTGGCGTTACCTGATGGGACGAGTGCGTTTAGCGCTGACGCTCGCGTGCGTCCTTGGCTTCCTGCTCGATGGCACGCTTGCGCATGCGTTCGAGCTGGTCTTCGCTCAGGGGCATTTTCTTGGCGCTGCTGCGCAGCACCAGCAGGCTGCCGATCACCGAGCCGAATACCAGAACCAGCAGCAGCCAGACGTACCAGGGCATGATGACTCCTCACAAGGAATGGAGCTGTCACCATAACGCGCGTTCAGGTTCTTGTCAGTCTGCCTGTAGGACAGGCCTCAGGTTGCTGTCGTCCTTGAGCTGCACGCCACTCAGTTGCAGGCGTAGCGCCTGGCGCGCCAGGTAGTCGAGTTTGTGTGCTGCCAGCTCGTAGGGCAGACCCTCGGGACGCACATTGGAGATGCAGTTGCGTGCGCTGTCCAGGCAGCCTACGCGCGGTGCGTAGGTCAGGTACAGACCGAGGCTGTCCGGCGAGGTCAGGCCAGGGCGTTCGCCGATCATGACGATCAGCAGGCGCGCACGCAGTGCTTCGCCGATGCCGTCGCCAATCGCCACGCGGCCTTGCTCGGCCAGCACCACCGGGGTGTTGGCCCAGTCAGTGTCGAAGCGTTCGCGGAAGGCTTGCAACAGCGGCAGAGCATGGCGCTGCACGGCGACGGCTGACAAACCATCGGCCAGCACGATGGCGATTTCAGGGGCGGGCAATTCGTGCAGCAGTTGCACCTGGCAGTCGCCATGCAGATGACGGCCGTGATCCGGGCGCAGCAGGTAGGTCTGCCGGTCTTCGGCGTTGCTGCGTACTTTCAGGGTGCGAAAACCCGCCGCATGCAGTTGGTGCTTGAGTTCGCCGAAGTCCAGCGGGCGATGCACCGCATCGCGCGCCTGGGCATGGGCCAGGCCGAACTTCAGCACTTCGCGGGTGGGCAGGCTGCAGCCGACGCGGCCGAGCGCGATACGTGCCGAGGTATGCGCGCGCAGTTCGTCCCAGGGATTTTGCTGAATCAGATCATTGGCCATCACGCAGCTCCCGAGATGTGCGGCAGTTGCTTGAGCAGATGATGACCGCTACCGATCTCACGCAGTCGGCCGCTCGGTTCGGTAATGGCCATGCGTGCCAGCCAGGCATCGAATTCGGGTGCGCGTTTCAGGCCCAGCACATGGCGCAGGTAAAGCGCATCGTGGAACGAGGTGCTCTGGTAGTTGAGCATGATGTCGTCGGCACCCGGGATACCCATGATGAAGTTGATACCGGCCGCGCCGAGCAGGGTGAGCAGGCTGTCCATGTCATCCTGATCGGCTTCGGCGTGGTTGGTGTAGCAGACGTCGCAGCCCATCGGCAGGCCGAGCAGCTTGGCGCAGAAGTGGTCTTCCAGGCCGGCGCGGATGATCTGCTTGCCGTCGTAGAGGTATTCCGGGCCGATGAAACCGACCACGGTATTGACCAATAGCGGGCGGAATTCGCGGGCCACGGCATAGGCGCGGGCTTCGCAGGTCTGCTGGTCGACGCCATGGTGGCCGCCGGCCGACAGCGCGCTGCCCTGGCCGGTTTCGAAGTACATGACATTGTCACCCAGGGTGCCGCGCCCCAGCGACAGCGCGGCTTCATGGGCTTCGCGCAGGATAGCCAGGGATACGCCGAAGCCGGCGTTGGTGGCTTCGGTGCCGGCAATGGACTGGAATACCAGATCGATCGGCGCGCCAGCTTCGATGGCCTGGATCTGCGTGGTGACGTGGGTCAGCACGCAGCTCTGCATGGGGATTTCGAAGTGCTGGCGCACCTCGTCCATCATCTGCCACAGGCGCATCAGCGTCGGCAGCGAATCGCTGGCCGGGTTGATACCGACCGTGGCGTCGCCGGAGCCATACAGCAGGCCGTCGAGCATGCTGGCGGCGATGCCACGCACGTCGTCGGTGGGGTGGTTGGGCTGCAGGCGTACGGCCAGATGACCGGGCAGGCCCAGGGTGTTGCGAAAACGCGTGATCACTTGGCATTTGCGTGCCACCAGAATCAGGTCCTGATTGCGCATCAGCTTGCTCACGGCGGCAACCATCTCCGGTGTCAGCCCGGCGGCCACGGCTGCCAGACGCGCGCTGTCGGTCTTCTCCAGCAGCAGCCAGTCGCGCAGGTCGCCCACGCTCAGGTGGCTGATCGGAGCAAAGGCGGCGACGTCATGGCGGTCGATGATCAGGCGGGTGACTTCGTCCTGCTCGTAGGGAATCAGCGCCTCGTCGAGAAAGCGTGTGAGCGGCACCTCGGCCAGGGCCAGCTTGGCCGCCATGCGCTCTTCGTAGGTAGCGGCAGCCAGTCCCGCCAGGTAGTCGCCGGATCGCGCCGGGCTGGCCTTGGCCAGCAGCGTCTTGAGGTCCGCGAAGCGGTAGACCAGGCTGCCGATGGTGGTTTGATAGGGCATGGCTGCAACCCGTTGCAAGAGGATGTACTTGCCGTGCAGTGCTCATGCCAGCGGGCTTGCCGCCGGTGATTGGTGGTCCGCAGGCGCGGCCGAATATCTCGGAAGCCTGAAAACGGTGCAGGGCTGAGACTGGTGCATCAGATTAGCGCGTCGGCATCGTGATGTCTGTCACATGATGGCAACTTGGCGCTGTTTGAATGTCGGCTTTCCGATCGCGCGGGGAGGCCGTTCGTGACCCATGCCAGAGCGCTGCAATCGCTGATGCGAGCCGTTACACCGCTCGCCGCGTCGATGAATATCAACGAGGTCGCCGATCTGTTCCTGGCGACTGAACACCGCGCCTTTCTCTCTCTGCCGGTGGTCGATGAGCACAATCGGCCGCTTGGCCTGGTCAGTCGCGCCACGCTGCAGGACATCTTCATGCAGCGCTTCGGGCGCGACCTGCGAGGCCGCCACCCGGTGGGCGAGGTGATGAACGAAGCGCCGCTGATCGTCAGCCTGGAAACCAGCCTGGAACAGGCTGCCAAGCAGGTTACCGCGCAGTTGCAGTACCCGATCACCGAGGACTTCATCCTGATCGATGCTCAAGGCCAGTACTGCGGTCTGGGTACGGTTCTGGATTTGCTCAAGGCCATGGAAGCGCGCGTTGCCCAGCGCAATCGCGTATTGCGCCAGGCGTTGGTGGACCTCAAGGAATCCCAGGCGCAGCTGCTGCAGTCGGAGAAGATGGCGTCGCTCGGGCAGATGGTCGCCGGCGTTGCCCATGAGCTGAACACGCCGCTGGGCTACGTGAAGAACAACGTGCAACTGCTGCGCGAGCTGAGCGAGCCACTGTTCGGACTGGCCGCCGCGCAGGCGCGACTGGGCCAATGCCTGAGCGACCCGGATTGCGACGAGGCAAGCCTCGCCCAGGCCCTGCAGGCTGCCGAACAGGCTCGCCAGCAGGCGGCGCCGGAGCTGCTTGCCGAGGACCTGCAGCAGCTCTACGGCGACACTCTGTATGGCCTGGAACAGATCGCCGAGCTGGTGGTTGGCCTCAAGGATTTCGCTCGTCTCGACCGCGCCATGAGTGAGGAGGTCGACCTCAATGACTGCATCCGCAGCGCGCTGCTGATCGCCCGTAATCACATCAAGGACAAGGTCGAAGTGGTACAGCAGCTCGGCGAGCTGCCACGCATTGCCTGTGCGCCATCACAGATCAACCAGGTGCTGCTCAACCTGCTGACGAACGCTGCACAGGCCATCGAGGGAATGGGGCGCATCCAGATCCGTAGCTGGGTCGATGCCCAGGGCGTTCATGTGTCGCTGCAGGACAACGGCCGTGGCATGCCGCCCGAGGTGTTGGCGAAGATCTTCGATCCCTTTTTCACCACCAAACCGGTCGGCCAGGGCACCGGCCTCGGTTTGTCCATCAGTTACAAGATCGTCCAGGACCACGGCGGCCAGATTCGCGTCGCCTCCGAGCCAGGGCGTGGCACGCGCTTTCTCATCAGCCTGCCGTTGCCCGCTACCGCCGCCATGAAAAGGAGCGCCTGATGTCCGCACCCGTTCGCATTCTCTTCGTCGACGACGAGGAGCGTATTCTGCGCAGCCTTGCCCTGCAGTTTCGCCGCCACTACGACGTGCTGACCGAGAGCGATCCGCTGCGCGCGCTGCAGCGTCTGCGCGAGGAGCACATTCACGTTCTGGTGAGTGATCAGCGCATGCCACAGATGAGCGGGGCCCAGTTGTTGGCCGAAGCGCGCGAGATCGCGCCGAACACGTTGCGTATCCTGCTGACCGGTTATTCCGATCTGGATGCCGCGGTGGAGGCGCTGAACAACGGCGGCATCTTCCGCTACCTGACCAAGCCCTGGGACCAACAGGAAATGGCCTTCACCCTGCGCCAGGCGGCTGAGCTGGCCGTCCGCCAGGCGCAGCCGCTGCAAGCTGTCGCCAGCGAAGGGCTGAGTGCACCGCTGTCGGTGCTGCTGCTGGACGACGAGCCAGACACGCTCGCCGTCGTTGGCGAGTTCTGCGTCGCGGGTGGGCATCGCCTGCTACGCGCACGCAATCTGGCCGAAGCCATGCTGCAGCTCAACAACGAAGGCGCGGACATTCTGGTCAGTGACCTCAAGTTGGCCGGCGAAGATACCGCGCCCTTGCTCAAGACCCTGGCGCAAGCCCACCCGCGGCTGCTCAGCCTGGTGGTCACGCCATTTCAGGACACCCAGGCGCTGCTGCGTCTGGTCAACGAGGCGCAGATCTTCCGCTACCTGCCCAAGCCGATTCGTCGTGGTCTGTTCGAGAAGGGTTTGAAGGCCGCTGCCGAACAGGCGCTGATCTGGCGCGCTCAACCACAGCAGGTGGTTACTCGCCTGGCCGAGGTGCCGCGTGACGAGCGTGAGCAGGAGAAAGTGGGCAGCCTGATGGGCATGCTCGGGCGCCTGCGTGAACGGCTGATAGCCTGACCGTTTGGCTGCCCTGAGCTTTCGCGGCTGAAGCCGCTCCTACGGGGCAACGCCAGATTCGTAGAGCGGGTGAAACCCGCCAGAGGCTATTGGCGGGCTTCACCCGCCCTACCAATGCAGTATCCTCGGGTCCCTGAACGCATAGCGCGGTTGCCCTGGACAGGGACTTCGGCCGCGACCAGTGATCGGATGCTTTGCGCTACAATGCGCGGCGTTTTTCATCCTGTTCGAGACCCACCCCATGCCTGTCTGCCAAACCCCGATCATCGTCGCCCTCGACTTTCCCAGCCGTGATGCCGCTCTGGCGCTGGCCGCTCAGCTCGATCCGGCGCTGTGCCGGGTCAAAGTCGGCAAGGAACTGTTCACCCGCAGTGGTCCGCAGGTGGTCGAGGCGTTGCAGGCCAAGGGTTTCGAGCTGTTTCTCGATCTGAAATTCCATGACATTCCCAACACCACGGCGATGGCGGTCAAGGCCGCTGCGGAGCTGGGCGTGTGGATGGTCAACGTGCACTGTTCTGGCGGTCTGCGCATGATGGCGGCCTGTCGCAACGAGCTGGACAAGCTCGCGGGCGCCAAGCCGCTGCTGATCGGCGTGACGGTGCTGACCAGCATGGAACAGCAGGATCTGGCCGGCATCGGCCTGGACGTGCCGCCGCAGGAGCAGGTGCTGCGCCTGGCCGGGCTGGCTGCCGAGGCCGGGCTCGATGGTCTGGTCTGCTCGGCGCAGGAAGCCAGCGCGCTGAAGGTCGCACAGCCGCGGCTGCAGCTGGTGACACCGGGTATTCGTCCTGCCGGCAGCAGCGCCGATGACCAGAAACGCATCCTCACCCCGCGTCAGGCGCTGGATGCTGGCTCCGATTATCTGGTGATCGGTCGCCCGATCAGCCAGGCTGCCGATCCGGCCCAGGCACTGGCTGCGGTGGTTGCCGAACTGCAAGGCTGAGCCCTGTAGCCCGGATGAACTCCGGGGCTGTCTGATATGCCGTCCGATCTGTCCCTACCCGCTGATCGCGGCACCGCGCTGGTGGAGTCGCCATCAGCGCCCTGCATGACTCGCCACTCCAGAGCCTGATAGTGCTGCTCTGCGTGCGGCCGCCTGGCTAGACTCCTCGCCAATTCAACAAGAATCGCTGCGAGGAAGCAGACATGAGCATGACGTTCTCCGGCCAGGTTGCCCTGGTCACCGGCGCTGCCGCCGGTATTGGCCGTGCCACCGCCCAGGCCTTCGCTGCCGAAGGGCTCAAGGTGGTGGTTTCCGACGTGGATGTGGCCGGCGGTGAGGGCACCGTCGAGCTGATTCGTGGGGCTGGCGGCGAGGCCTGCTTCGTGCGTTGCGACGTGACCCGCGATGCCGAGGTCAAGGCGCTGATGGACGCCACCGTGGCGCAGTACGGTCGTCTGGACTATGCCTTCAACAACGCCGGTATCGAGATCGAACAGGGCAAGCTGGCCGACGGCAACGAAGCCGAGTTCGACGCCATCATGGGCGTCAACGTCAAGGGTGTGTGGCTGTGCATGAAGCACCAGATCCCCTTGCTGCTGGCCCAGGGCGGCGGCGCCATCGTCAACACCGCTTCGGTGGCCGGCCTGGGTGCCGCGCCAAAGATGAGCATCTACGCGGCCTCCAAGCATGCGGTGATCGGTCTGAGCAAATCTGCAGCGATCGAGTACGCCAAGAAGAAGCTGCGGGTGAACGCAGTCTGCCCGGCCGTGATCGACACCGATATGTTCCGCCGCGCCTATGAAGCCGATCCGAAGAAGGCCGAGTTCGCCGCCGCCATGCACCCCGTCGGGCGCATCGGCAAGGTCGAGGAGATCGCAGCTGCCGTGCTCTATCTGTGCAGCGACCACGCGGCATTCACCACCGGCCAGGCGTTGGCGGTGGACGGCGGGGCCACGGCAATATAAAGGCTCTATCCCGGTAGTCTGCAAGCAGGCTAAGGTTGGCTCGCAGGGCCACTGTCCGCAGTGGTCCTGACTCAGCACAATCCTGCCAGATTCAACTGGAGCGATAACAATAATGACCGCCGATCCCTTGCTGACGTTTTTCCTTCCCGCTGCGCTGGGCATCATCATGCTCGGGCTTGGCTTGTCACTGAGCCTGGCCGATTTCGCCCGCGTGGCCAAATTTCCCAAACCCGTGCTGATCGGCCTGGCTTGCCAGCTGCTGCTGTTGCCGCTGGCGTGTTTCTTCCTGGCCAAGGTCTTTGGTCTGGCGCCGGCACTGGCCGTCGGTCTGATGCTGTTGGCAGCCTCGCCGGGTGGCACCACCGCCAATCTCTACAGCCATCTGGCTCACGGCGACGTGGCGTTGAACATCACCCTCACCGCGGTCAACTCGGTGATTGCGATTCTGACCATGCCGCTGATCGTCAATCTGTCGCTGGCGTACTTCATGTCTGCCGATCAGGCCATCCCGCTACAGTTCGCCAAGGTGGTGCAGGTATTCGTGATCGTCCTCGGTCCTGTGGCCATCGGCATGTGGCTGCGCAGCCACTTCCCTGGTTTCGCCGAGCGCATGCAGAAACCCGTGAAGATCATCTCGGCGTTGTTCCTACTGCTGATCATCCTGCTGGCGGTGGCCAAAGACTGGCGCACCTTCGTCGATTACGCGCCTGCGGTGGGCGGGGCGGCGCTGGCATTCAACCTGCTGAGCATGGCGGTGGGCTACTGCGTACCCAGGCTGCTCAAGCTCAATCTGCGTCAGGCCATCGCCATCGCCATGGAGATCGGCATCCACAACGGCACCCTGGCCATCGCCCTGGCCCTGAGCCCGGCGCTGCTGAACAACCCGACCATGGCTATTCCGGCGGCCATCTACAGCCTGATCATGTTCGTGACCGCAGCGCTGTTCGGCTTGTGGGTCAACCGTGTGCATGGCGCAGAACTGGCCGAGCCGGTGGCGCAGGGTGAAAGGGCGTAGCACTAGCAAATGGGCGCGGGGCTTTACCGGCAACAGTCGCGGCTAAAGCCCCTCCCACTTTCGACCGAGTCCTTAGCCCGGATGCAATCCGGGGCGGTCTTGCAGGGCGTTCCCGGATTGCATCCGGGCTACGGTGGCTAGCGTTTGCCGGCGTTGAGGATCGCCAAGGTCAACAGGCCAGCAACGATACCCCAGAATGCCGAGCCGACGCCGGCCAGGCTCATGCCGGAGGCGGTGACCAGAAAGGTGATCAGTGCCGCTTCGCGCTCGTTGGGCTCGCTCATGGCTTGGGTCAGGCCGCCGATGATCGAAGCGAACAGCGCCAATGCGGCGATGGACAGGATCAACGCCGCCGGCAGCGCCGCGAACAGCGAAGCCAGGGTGGCACCGAAGATGCCGGCGATGGCGTAGAACACCCCGCACCAGACCGCCGCCGTGTAGCGCTTGCGTGGGTCTTCATGGGCCTCCGGGCCGGCGCAGATGGCGGCGCTGATGGCAGCCATGTGAATGCCATGGCTGCCGAACGGCGCCATCAGGATCGACACCAGGCCGGTGCTGGTCAGCAGCGGTGAGGCCGGCACGTCGTAGCCATTGGCGCGCAATACGGCCATGCCCGGCAGGTTCTGCGAGGCCATGGCAACGATGAACAGCGGAATGCCGATGCTGATGGCGGCGGCCAGCGAGAAGCTTGGCGTCGTCCACTCAGGCGTGGCCAGTTGCAGCTGGAAATCGCTGAAATCCAGCAGGCCGAAGATCCCGGCCAGCACGCTGCCGACGATCAACGCAGAGAGTACCGAGTAGCGCGGCCACAGGCGCTTGCCGAGCAGGTAGGCGAGCAGCATGGCAACCACCAGAATCGGCTGCTGCTCGGCGGCCACGCAGATTTCCAGGCCGATCTTGAACAGCACGCCGGCCAGCAGGGCGGCGGCGATGGAGGCGGGGATGCGGCGCATCAGGCGGTCGAAGGTGCCGGTCAGGCCGATCAGCACGATCAATCCCGAGGCCAGGATGTAGGCGCCGATGGCCTCACCGTAGGATACCTGCGGCAGGCTGGTGACCAGCAGCGCAGCGCCGGGGGTGGACCAGGCGATCATCACCGGCGCGCGATAGCGCAGCGAGAGCACGATGCAGCACAGCGCCATGCCGATCGACAACGCCCAGATCCACGAGGAGATCTGCCCGCTGCTCAGGCCGGCAGCCTGGCCGGCCTGGAACATCAGCACCAGGGAACTGGTATAGCCGGTGAGCATGGCAATGAAGCCAGCGACCACGGCCGAGGTGGAGGTGTCCGCCAGTGGGCGCAGACGAGTAGGGGCGGCGTCTTGCATCAGAACGTTCCAGTATCGACGATGATGGGGTAGAGCGAGGCGACCAGCAGCAACGCCATGCCGATGTTGAAGGCGCGCAGCGCGCGTGGGTTGTCCAGCCATTTGCGCAGCAGGCTGCCGGCTACGGTCCACAGACCCACGCTTGGGCAGTTGACCAGGGCGAACAGCGCGGCGATCAACAGTACGTTGCTGAAGAAGCCGTCCTGCGGTGTATAGGTGGTAATGGCGCCGATGGCCATGATCCACGCCTTGGGGTTGACCCACTGAAAGGCCGCCGCCTGGATGAAGGTGAACGGCTTCGCTTCGGGATTCTCCCGGCTTTGCGGCGCGCCGGACTGGGCGATCTTCCAGGCCAGATAAAGCAGGTACGCGGCGCCGGCATAGCGCAGCACATCGTGCAGCACCGGCAGACGTTGGAACACCTGGCCGAGGCCCAGGCCCACGGCAGCCACCAGCAACATGAAACCCAGGCTGATGCCGAGCATGTGCGGAATGCTGCGGCGCACGCCGAAGTTCACTCCAGAGGCGAGCAGCATCATGTTGTTGGGGCCGGGCGTCACCGAGGTGACGAAGGCGAAGGCGATGAAGGCGAGCAGCAGTTCGGTGGACATGGTCGTTCTCCGGTGACTGGCAAAGCCTATTGCTCGACCGCAGCGGCGTCGCGGTACAGCCATGGCTGGGTTGGGCCGTACAGTCGGGCCTAGGCAAGTGGCTGATCTGTGGTTAGCCTTGGCTTTTTGCAGACAAGGAAGCCCCATGCAGCCGGATAACCCCTACAGTGCCCCGCAGGTCGAACTGATCGACGACCTGCCGGTGCGGCAGCTCCCAGGCTGGAGTGTGCGTCAGTTGCAGGTGCTCGGCTGGTTGGCGCTGATGTCGGCGCTGGGCAGTGCGCTGATGTTGGGCGTTATTTTCCTCAGCAGTTGGCTGGGCCAGGCAGAACTGGAGCAGGTTGAGCGCTATACCCGCTGGCTGCAGCTGTTGCTGATGTTGTTGGGCAACTATCTGCTGATCCGGCTCAAGAGCTTCATTGAGCGGCGTTTTACTGCACATGGGTTGGGCTGGCCGGTCTGGATCATCGTCGTCCTGGCCCTGGTCAGCGGGGCGATGGACTTCATGGTTGGGGATCAGGTGTTCAAGGCACTTAGCATGCTGACCATTATCTACCTGGGCCTGATGGTACTCATGGGCCTCGGCATTACCTGGTTCGGTATTCGTTTGCTCAAGGTGAGGCTGGCGTACGCCTCTCTGCGGATCATGGCCTGGCTATCCATTGCCAGTGGTTTGATGTTCGCCAGTGTGTTGTTGCTGCCGCTAGCTATATTGCCGGCACTGGCGGTTTGCGTGGCGCAGGGGCTGGTGTTCTTCAGAGGGGCTGCCGAGTTGCAGGGGATTACGAGCTGACTGCAGCGTAAATGACAGGAGCCGCCCATCGGCGGCTCCTGTTTTTCAGCCTGTTACCACTTGTAATCGAGGCTGGCTGTGACCCGGCGCGGGTCGCCTGCGTAGCAGTAGAAACCGTCGCAGGTCGAAAGGTATTCCTTGTCGAACAGGTTGTTGGCGTTGAGCGATACGCTGGCGCCACGCAGGTTTGCATCGAGCTGACCGAGGTCGTAGCGCACTGCGGCGTCGTAAACGGTGTAGGCGCTGCTGTGGCCGTCGGAAGGATCACGCACGAAGCCCATGCTGCCGACAGCAATATTGTCGGTGGAGCCGACGAAGCGGGCGCCAAAACCAACGCCGAAGCCCGCCAGCACACCCTGGTTCCAGTCATAGTCGGCCCAGATCGACGCCTGATGCTCGGGGATCAGCGGCAGGGCGCGGTTCTTGTCGCGCGGGTCGCCGACCTCGGTCATCTTGCTGTTGGTGTAGCTGTAGGACGCCGTCAGGCTGAGGTTCTCGGTGACGTTACCGGTAGCCTCCAGCTCCAGGCCGCGCACTTCCACCTCGCTCACCGGCTCGGTGGCGCCGGCGGTGTTGGTGGTGACGATGTTCTGCCGCTTCAGGTCATAGACGGCGGCGGTGAACAGCATGTCGCTGCCCGGCGGTTGATACTTGATGCCCAGTTCGTACTGCTTGCCGGTGCTGGGTTTGAACGCGGCGCCGCTGTTGCCGCCTGCTTCGGCCTGGAAGGATTCGGCATAGGACACATAGGGCGTGAAGCCGGAATCGAACACGTAGCTCAGCGCTGCGTTGCCGCTGAATTGGCTGTCGCGACGGCTGTCCTTGGCGTTATTGGCGTTGTAAAACACCGAGTCGGTATCCAGCCGGTCCCAGCGGCCGCCCAGGGTCAAGCGCCAGGCGTCGAGTGCCATCTGGTCCTGCAGATAGAGGCCGGTGTTTCTGCGCTTCTGGTTGTAGTCCTGGAAGGCGGTGTAGGCGACGCCGCTGAAGTCCTGGCCGTAGATCGGGCGAACGATGTTGCTGCTGGGAGCAGCACCGTAGAGCCAGCGGTAATCGGTGTTGACGCGCAGATAATCCACGCCGAGCAACAACGTATGCCCGATTGCGCCAGTGTTGAAATCGGCCTGGAAGTTGTTGTCCACGGCGAAGTGACTGATGTTCTCGTCGTACACGTTGGCACCGCGTGCCACCGTGCCGTCATCGGCCACGGCGCTTGCCCAGCCGCCAGCGGTGATGATCTGGTTGTCCAGTTCGAGCTTGCTGTAACGCAGGTTCTGATTGAACTGCCAGGTATCGTTGATGCGGTGCTCGAAGGCGTAGCCCAGTGCGTAGAACGTCTTGTCGTAGAACTCCCAGTCAGGGTCACCCAGGTTCTTGTTGTAATCGACCTTGCCGGCTGGCGTGCCCAGCTTGGTGCCCTGCAGGGGCAGGAACTGGCTGGTGCCGCCGGTATCGTCGCGGTTGAACTGGCCGAGGAAGGTCAGTCTGGTGTTGTCGGCAATATTCCAGGTCAGGCTGGGCGCCAGGTTGAAACGCTGGTCGTCCATATGTTCGATAACGGTGCCACTGTCACGGCCGGTACCGCTGAAACGGTAGAGAAAGCGACCTTCATCGTCGATCTTGCCGGTGCTGTCGAAGCTGATCTGCTTGTGATTGTAGTTACCAACCTGCACCTGCACTTCATGGCTGCTTTCGGCCTGCGGGCGGCGGCTGACCGCATCCACCAGGCCGCCGGGCGGGGTCTGGCCATACACGGCCGAGGCCGGGCCGCGCAGTACGGCAACGCGCTCCAGGTTCCAGGTTTCCAGCTTGGCCATGGTGTAGCTGCCCTTGGGCAGTGGCAGGCCGTCGAGCATCTGGATCGGTTCGAAGCCGCGGATCTTCATCCAGTCGGCGCGGCTGTCGCTGCCGTAGCTGCTGGCGATGACACCCGGCATATAACGCACGGCATCATCGAGGTTCTGCACCTTGCGGTCCTGCATCTGCTCGCGGGTGGCGACGGAGATCGAGCGTGGGGTTTCCAGCAGAGGCGTGTCGGTCTTGGTGCCGGTTGCGGTGCGGTTGGCCAGATAACCACGGGTCGGGCCCCAGGCGGTCTCGGCGGCCTGTTCGCTGGCTGTCACGGTCACGTCCGGCAGTGCCATTGCCGCTTCTGCTGCAGGGGCCAGGCTGTAGGTGCCACCACTGCCGCCTTGCAGCTGCAGGCCGGTGCCACGCAGCGCCTGATCGAGGGCTTCGATGGCTTCGTAGTCGCCGCTGACCGGTGCCGAGTTTTTGCCCTCGGTCAGGGCGGGATCGATGCTCAGGGTCACGCCGGCCTGGCTGGCGATCTGGTTGAGCGTGGCTGCCAGAGGGCCGGCAGGCAGTTGGTAGGCCTCGGCATGGGCCAGCCCGGCATGGCCGGCAAAGGCGATGGTCAGGGCCAGCAGCGTGTGGCGGAAGGGAGCGGGGCGGAAGGACATTGCGAACGTCTCCTAAGAGTTAATGTATCTCAATGTCTTTTTGCCGAAGCAGGAAAGAAAAATGACAGGGGCGGAGAAAATTATTTTTCCGCCGGCACCACGCGGGTCCACCAGGGGCCCAACTGTTCGGTGCGCACGGGCAGACTCAGCGCGAGAGCTGCCAGCGCCTTGTCGCTGTCGTGCAGTGGGAAGCTGCCGCTGATGCGCAGCCCGGCCAGGCTCGGGTCGAGGCTCAGATAACCGCCGCGGTATTCGCCAAGCTGATCGATCAGGCGCTGCAGTGGCAGGTTGTCCGCCACCAGCATGCCACGGCTCCACGCGTCGGCGCTGATGGGGGCAGGGTGGCTGTCGCCGAGGTGCTGGCTGTCCATCCGCACCTGCTCGCCGCTGTGGATGATGCGTTCCTGCGAACTGGCCAGCGGCCTGGCAGCGACCGCCGACTGCAACACGATCAATTCGGTCGCAGTCCCTTCGCGTCGGACCAGAAAGCGCGTACCCAACGCACGCAGTCGTCCCTGGTCCGTCTCGACGATGAAGGGGCGTGCGTCACCCTTGGCGGTCTGGATCAGGATTTCGCCGCTGCGCAGGCGCAGGCGTCGTTCGTTGTCGTCGAATTCGATATCCAGCGCACTGCGGCTGTTGAGGCGCACCTGGCTGCGGTCGGCGAGCAGCAGGTCGCGCTGTTCTCCGCTGGCGGTATGGTAATCGGCGAGGTAATCGCCAAGCGGGCGCTGCTGAGCCAGCAGTACCAGTGTTACACCTGCGGCCAGCAGCAGGCTCAGGGCGCTACCGCCAAGACGGCGCAGGCTGCGCCGACGGCTGATGCTGCTCTGCAACAGGGCGCGCCGCGCCATCGGCGCGCTGGCGGCAGACAGTTGCTGGTCGATGCCGCCGAGGCGTCGCCAGACCAGGCCATGCTCCGGGTGCGCGGCCAGCCAGTCGGCGAAGGCGTGGCGCTGCTGCTCGCTGGCTTCGCCCGAGTCCAGGCACAGCTGCCAGGCGATGGCCTCATCGAGCACGCGAGCCGATACCTGGCTCACTGCGGCGCTCCGTACAGCGCGATGTAGCACTGGCGCAGGCCCAGGGCAAGGTATTGACGCACGCGCGACGGGGACACGCCAAGACGCTCGGCGATCTCGGCATGACCGAGGCCATCCAGACGGTTATAGAGGAAAGCGGCGCGTGCCTTACTCGACAGTTGGCCGAGCAGGCGGTCGATTTCGGCCAGTTGCTCTAGCGCCAGCGCCTGTTCTTCCGGGCTGGGCTGCACGGCTTGCGGAGCCAGCGCGAGTTCTTCCAGGTAGGCACGTTCCAACGCATTGCGGCGAAACTGGTCGACCAGCAGCCCCTTGGCGATGGTGGTCAGCAGGGCTCTGGGCTCGCGCGGGCTGTGCAGGTCAGTGCGACCGAGCAGGCGGACGAAGGTGTCCTGGCTCAGGTCTTCGGCGCGCTGCGCGCAATTCAGGCTTTTGCGCAGCCAGCCGAACAGCCAGTCACGGTGATCGCGATAAAGCAGACCGACCAGTTGCTGATTGCTGGAATCCTGAACCGACACGCGCACCTCGCGAGATCTAAGTTAAGGTGATAATGATTCGCATATGATCGCAGAGGTCGTGTCAGGGTGCAATCACGCTTTGGCGTGGCGTGACCAGTGGCGCGAAGGGCAGGGGAAGAACGGCAAGGAAATTGCGGATGCAGGCGTGAGCGCGGCCCGTAAAGGGCGCGGGTTCGCGAGCAGAGCTCGCTCCTACGGGGAAGTGCGACGATGATGCTTAGGTGCGTTCCTGGCGGCTACGTGCCAGGGCGTGATTGACTTCCAGCCAGCCCTGCACGGCCTCTTCGCCCATCTCGCCGAATACGCGCTGCAACAGGCGCGCCTGTTCGCGGCGCAGGGCCTGCTCCAGTTTGGCGCCCTCGGCGGTGAAACCGAGCACACGCTTGCGCTTGTCGTCCGCGGCTGCCTCACTCTGCACCAGATTCATCTCGATCAACTGGCGCAACGGCATGTTCAGCGCCTGCTTGCTCACGCCCAGATAGCCCAGCAGCTCGGTCATGTTCAGGCCCGGGTACTTGGCGATGAAGAACAGGATGCGGTGATGCACGCGCGACAGGCCGCGCTTGGCGAGCATTTCGTCGGGCTTGGCAGTGAAGGCCTGGTAGCCGAAGAAGAAGGCTTCCATGGCAGCCTGCTGAGCGGCGGCGTTTTTGATGACCTGCGAACCATGACGGCCGGCCTGCGTGCCCTCGGCGGGTGACGTTAAAAATTTCTCGGGGAAATTTTTTAGGTCAGTCATATTGACGTATCTCTGCTTGGCGGCGTAGTTTCGGTCAAGCAGTTTGACTTAATTCCAATGACTTTTGCACCCCAGGACATCCCATGGCCTTCTCCGAACGCATCGCCCGCCTGAAAAGCTCCCTGATCCGTGAAATTCTTGCCGCGGCGCAGCGTCCGGAAGTGATGTCCTTCGCCGGTGGCCTGCCGGCCGAGCCGATGCTGCCGAAGGTGGACTGGGCCGAGATGCCGGCGAGCATGGGCCAGTACGGCATGAGCGAAGGCGAGCCGGCGCTGCGCGAGGCCATCGCCGCTGAGGCACGTACGCTGGGTGTGCCCTGCGATGCCAGCCAGGTACTGATCGTCAGCGGCTCGCAGCAGACCCTGGACCTGGCCTCCAAGCTGTTCATCGATCCGGGCACCGAAGTGCTGCTCGAAGCGCCGACCTACCTGGCTGCCCTGCAGGCCTTTCAACTGTTTGGCGCCGACTGCATCAGCGTACCGCAGGAGGCCGACGGCCCCGAGTTGGCGGCGCTGCGTCAGCGTCTGGAAAACCACAAGCCGGCCTTCGCCTACCTGATCCCGACTTTCCAGAATCCGTCCGGCACCCGTTACAGCGAAGCCAAGCGTGAAGCCGTGGCGGCCCTGCTCGACGAGTTCGGCGTGACCCTGATCGAGGACGAACCGTACCGCGAGCTGGTGTTCGATGCCGGTAGCGCCACCCCCATCGTCAGCCGCCTGCAGAAGGCCAGCTGGATCTACACCGGTACCGTGTCCAAGACGCTGCTGCCAGGCCTGCGCGTCGGCTACCTGATCGCCACCAAAGACCTCTATCCGCACCTGCTGCGCCTGAAACAGTCGGCTGACCTGCACACCAACCGCATCGGTCAGTGGCAGGCGCTGCAGTGGCTGGGTAGCGAGCAGTATCGTGGCCACCTGGCCGAGCTGCGCGACTTCTACCGCATTCGCCGTGACGCGATGCAGGCGGCGCTGCTGGAGCACTTCGGCGACCTGGCCGAGTGGGAAATTCCTCAGGGTGGCCTGTTCTTCTGGCTGACCCTGAAGCAGCCGCTCGACACCCGCACGCTGCTCGATGCGGCGCTGGCGCAGAACGTCGCCTTCATGCCAGGCGAACCCTTCTTCATCGATCCGGACGCCAACCCAGGCCATCTGCGACTGAACTTCAGTCACGTGGCGCCGGAGCGCCTGGGCGAAGGGTTGCGCCGCCTGTCGGCGGTGATCCAAGAGGCACAGGCGAAGTAGAAGCTTGAAGCGCAGGAGCCGGCTTGCTGGCGATGCGCTTGCTAAGGCGGATCGCCGGCAAGCCGGCTCCTACAGGTAAAAGAAGGAAACACGGGGAGGGCAACGCGATGTTCAAGGTCTACGGCGATTACCGCTCGGGCAACTGCTACAAGGTCAAGCTGATGCTGCATCTGCTGGGCAAGGAGTACCAGTGGATTGCCATCGATATCCTCAAGGGCGAAACGCAGAGCGAAGCCTTCCTGGCCAAGAACCCCAACGGCAAGATCCCGGTGCTGGAGCTGGAAGACGGCACCTGCCTGTGGGAGTCCAACGCCATCCTCAACTACCTCGCCGATGGTAGCGAGTTCCTGCCCAGTGAGCCGCGTTTGCGCACCCAGGTGCTGCAGTGGCAGTTCTTCGAGCAATACAGCCACGAGCCGTACGTCGCGGTGGCGCGTTTCATCCAGCTTTATCAGGGTATGCCGGAGGCCCGCCTTGAAGAGCATGCGCGCTGCCTGAAGCTTGGCTACAAGGCTTTGAAGGTGATGGAGAAACAGCTCGAGCGCACGTCTTATCTGGTCGGTGAGCAGTATTCCATTGCCGATATCGCCCTGTATGCCTACACCCATGTGGCGGACGAAGGTGGCTTCAGCCTCGAAGACTTTCCGGCCGTGCGCGCCTGGATCGAGCGCGTCGCCAGTCACCCACGCCACGTGACCATGTTCGGCTGATCACGGCTCGGCGGTGGCTTTGGAGTTTGCTGTGCAGCGCTGCCGCCATATCAAGGGACTCAATCCGGTCTCGCGGCGGAAGGTGCGGGTGAAATGCGACTGGTCGCAGAACCCGTGGGCGTGCGCGATCTGCGTCAATGGTTGGTCGGTGGACAGCATCATCTCTCTGGCTGCTTCGATGCGTTTGCGTGCCACATAGGCCAGCGGCGTGATGCCGAAGGTCTGTTTGAACACATGAGAGAAATGGCTGCTGCTCAGGCTGAGCTGGGCTGCCAGGTCGCAGGTGCGAATGGCGGTGGCCAGGTTGTCGCCGATGTACTGATCCAGGCGTCGCGTCTGCCAGCGTGTCAGACCGTTTGCGCAATGACGAATGCCACACTGCTTGCAGGCGTTGACCTGGCGTAGCAGCGTCATGGCCTGCTCGACCTGCAAGTAGGCGCTTTGCGTGTCCTCCAGCAGTTGCGTTTCAGCCTCCGCGAGCAAGGCAGCGATACGGTCCAGTAGCTGCGGGTCGTGCCCGGCCTGGTGCGGGCAGGGCGTAATTGCCTGAAGTTCGCCGAACGAGCCCATTGCCAGCCTCCTTATCTTATTGGTTGCAAAGCATGCGCGGCGCCGTCGGCGGCGCACAGCTCACAAGGAGGGGAAGGGTGACAACACTAAAGTGGGGTGCCGATCTCCAGTACACCGCGTTGCACGGCGATGGCCACGGCGTGTGTGCGATTGTTGGCGCGGAGCTTGTCCATGATCAGGCGCATATGGCCTTTGACCGTGTCTTCAGTGATGCGAAGTTGCAGCGCGATATCGCGATTCGAATAACCCAGAGCTGCTGCCTGCAGAACCTCCACTTCACGTGGGCTGAGGCACTGCTGGCCGATGTGCTGGGCCAGGTCGGCGGCGATCTCGGGCGGAATATGGCGTCTGCCGGCGGCCAGGCTGCGAATGGTCTCCACCAGCTCCTTGCGCAGTGTGCTTTTCAGTAGATAGGCCTGCGCGCCCGCCTGGATCGCATGCAGCGCACGCACGTCACCGCGATAGGTCGTGAGGATCGCGATGCGTGCATCCGGGCATTCGCCGCGAATCGCCAGAATGCTGTCGATGCCGTTCATATGAGGCATCTGCAGGTCCATCAGGGTGACGTCCGGTCGCAGGTGGCGAAAACATTCCAGTGCTTCGCGGCCGTCGCTGGCTTCGCCGACCAGATCGATATCCGCCTGTCCGGCGAGCACGGCAGCGATGCCCTCGCGCAGCAGAGGGTGGTCGTCGGCGACCAGCACGCGGATGGGGTTGGCAGCGGTCATTACTGCGAGCTCCTGATCAATCTTTTCCAGTTTAGCCAACGCCGCGCGCGAGGGGGCGACTGACGATAGGCCAATGGTCCGGCCAGGGTCAGTCGTACCTGGCAACCGTGGCCGGGGGTGCTGTCGATATTAAGTGTGCCGCCAATCTTGGCGGCGCGTTCGTACATGCCTCTCAGGCCCCAGTGATCGACCGGCTCTGCGCCCAGCAGGTACTCGGCCAGCAAGCCGCGGCCATCGTCGATAACGCGCAATGAGAACTGCCGGGGGTGGTAATCCAGCTGCACGCAAATATGGCGAGCCCCGGCATGACGAAAGGCATTGCTGACTGCCTCGCGGGCGAGTTGGCTGAGCTCGTCATGCACCACCGGGTGCAGGGCGCAGGGTGTGCCTGCGATCTCGACCCGATACTCGGTATCCGCATGTTCATGCAATTGATCGAGCTCGTGCAGCGTTTGCGGCAAGTCATTCGACGCCTCCTGTGCGTGGCGCAGGTTGCGCACCCGCTCACGACCTTCGGCGATCACCTGATCGGCACGATCCAGGGCATTCTCCAGCTTGCCTCGCGCAGGCTGATCGGCTGGCAGACTGTCTGCCGCAGCCTGCACGTGGAGCATCAGCCCTTGCACGCCCTGCAACAAGGTGTCGTGCAGTTCGCGGGCGATGCGCTCGCGTTCGTCGTGACGTTCTTCCAGACGTGTGCGCAGGCGTTCGGCTGCGCGCTGCATGTTGTTGCGATAGAGCAGGTGCAGGGTCAGCAGTATGACCAGTGCAATGCTCAGGATGAACAGCGGATGACTGTAGAACACCTGATCGATGCTGAACCTGAGTTCGGCATCCTGCTCGCTGGCTACGCCATTTTGATTGAGCGCACGCACGCGAAAGCGATAGTCGCCGGCGTGCAGGCCGGTATAGGTCGCCTCGCGCTGACGTCCGGCGGAGTGCCATTCGCTGTCGAAACCATCGAGACGGTAGAGAAAATGCAGCCCCTCGGGCGCAGACAGGCTCAGGGCGCCGTAGTGAATGACCAGGCGTTTGCTGTCTGCGGGCAGGGTTGGCGGCGTTTGCACGGAGATGGTCGCACCGTCAGCCATGAGGGAGTCGATACGCACCCTGGGGGGCTTGTCGCTATGTATCGCCTTATGTGGACTCAAGCCGGCCACGCCGTTGCGGGTGACGAACCACAGACGACCATCGCTGCTGCGCACCGCTGTTGGCAGGGCGAGCACCTGGTGCGGGTCGTTGGCGAGACCGCCTTGCAGATCGTAGGTACGGTAATGGATATGGTGCTTGGGATCGTTCAGCGCCTTTTCGATTTCTGCGGCCGGTAACTGAAAGACGCCACCTTTGCCGTGCAGCCAGAGGTCTTCTCCCTGAGGACCGGTGACCGGGATGATCGCGTAGAGATTGTTGAACAGCCCATTCTCGCTCAGCGGAAGATTCTGGAAGCGCTCCCCATCGAAGCGTGCCAGGCCCCGTTGGCCGCCGAACCAGCTGTGGTCCTGCAAATGAGCCATCGCCGTCACATGACCAATATCCAGGCCATCTGCGCTGCCCCACTGGCGTTCGCCCTGATCGTCATGGCTGACGATCAGGTTGTTGCGATAGCCGAACCAGCGCCTGCCATCAGGGGCGAGGGCAGAGCTCACCGGCATCAGTTGCGCCTTGTCCTTGCTGGGGGCGGGAAGCCGTCGCCAGTTGCCATCGCGCAGCACGTAGAGACCCTGACGGTTGAGTGAGAGCCAGAGCATGCCCTGATCGTCGATCAGCAGGGTGCGCACCGATGAATCCAGGTCGTGCTCGACCGGCAGGGCGGAGATTTTCTCCACCTGTTCGTCAGCGCTGCGCCAGATACCTTCGGGTCCGGCCAGCCAGACAGTGCCGTCAGGGCCCTTGCTGATCGCGCTGATCGGTGTACGCAGCGGCAGCTCGTGCAAACCCTGTTCATCCAGGCGCATGAGCGGCAGGTTGCTGCTGGCAGCCCAGAGATTGCCGGCGTCATCTGCGGCAATCGCCAGGTTGTTCGCCTCGGGCGGAAAGCCAGCCGGGCGCAGAGGGCGTTCGCGCAGTCGATCAAGCCCGTTCTGCGTGCCGATCCACAGGCTGCCTTCGCTGTCCTCCAGCAGCGGCCAGGCGAAGTCGGAGCTCAGACCATCACGTGAAGAAAGCCGCTCGATATCATCGAAGCTGCCGTTGCCATGTTCGTTGGGTTTGGCCACGTGCAACAGACCACCGCCAGCGGTGCTCAGCCAGAGGCAGCCATGCTGGTCGAACAGCATGGCGTTGGCCACTTCGCCAAGTGCCATGTGGGTCGCCTGCAGTTGCGGCTGATCGGTCTTTACCCGCAGCAGGCTGTCGCGGTCGCGTTCGATCAACCACAGTGCGCCATCGGCGGCTTGCGCTATCTGACGCGTGCGTTGGCTGCGAACGCCGGTGTCGTGCAGCTTCCGGGTGCCAGGCGGCAGTACATAAAGGCGCTGCTCATCAGCTACCCAGAGACGGTCACTGCTGTCGACGAAGACGCTGTAGGCATTTTCGCCGATAAAACCTTCTGCGATGCCCAGTTGCTGCCAGTGCTTGCCGTCGAAACGCATCAGGCCGTCGTTGGCTGCAGCCCAGACGCTGCCGTCTGCTGTTTGTGCCAGGGCGTAGATTACCCCTCGGGCCAGATCGAAGCTGCTGGGGTGTTCCTCCCCCGATGCGATCAGGTGAACGCCTCCGTTGCGCAAACCGACCCAAAGCCCGGTGTCGCTGGCCAGCAGGCTGGATACGATACCCAGTTCATGGCCACCAGGCGTGCGATATCGGGTGAAGTCGAAGCCATCGAAGCGATACAGGGAGTCGTGAGTACCCAGCCACAGGTAGCCGTCACGGGCTTCGGCCAAAGCGCCGATCTGGCTGGGGCTGTCGTCGTTGAGCGTCCAGCGCCGATGTTCCAGTTGCTGCTCCAGAGCGCTTCTGTCGGCCAGCGCGACAGCGCTGAAAAACACCAGGCAAAACAGGCTTGCCATGACGCCGAGGCGAGCTTGTGGGGTGTGTGCTTTAAAAACGTCCAACTTGGTTCTGAACCCATTCGATGCTGTAGTCGGCAATTCTTTCCCAACCGGGTTCGGCGATCAGCCAGTGGCTGTAGCCGGGGAACTGCTTGAAGCTGGTGATGGCTGACGAGCCTCGGTGACGACGATAGAGGGCGGCCACTACGCTGGCGCGAACGATGTGGGAATTGCCTGCAGCCAGCAACAACAGAGGTGCACGTTCGCCGTTGCTGAAGTCGACGGTGCTACCGATGCCTAGCGCAGCCTCGACGAATACCCGGCCGGGCGCCGGAACGATGTGGCGCGCATAGGCCGCGTTTTGCTGTGCAGGTGTCAGCGTTTGCGCCATATTGCGCGCGAAATACTGCGGTGTCATGTACAGAAGGTCACGCCAACCCACCCAGGGCAATGGCCATGGCCAGGTGCTATACAAACCCAGCAAACCGGCGCGTGGTGGCAGTGGGGCAATGGCTATGCCGGCCTGGCCCAGGCCGCGGTCGAGCAGCAATTGAACCAGCAGACCACCAAGGTCATGGCCAATCAGTAGCGGCGGCTGCTCCAGGTTGCGTACCAGTGTTTCGTAGTGGGCGAGGAGGGTGCTGATGCCGGGTTGTCGACCGCCTTTGCCAACCGGCCAAGACGGCGCCGTGCAGCGATAACCGCAGGCGCTGAAGCGTCTCTGAAATGGCTCCCAGATCGCTGGCGTGAGCCAGATGCCGTGAATGAACAGGGCGTGACGAGGCATGCTGCACTCAACCTGCTGCGCCCTGGTTCGGGCGGTCGCCGTCGTCAGGGGGTGGCATGGGGCACATCCTTGGCCGGCATCAGAAAATGCTCGATGTGCACGGGCACATCCGGATTCTGGAAGTGCCTGGCCGCAGCCTCGATGCGTTGCTCGGCGCGCGTTACCCGGCCGTGATGACGCAGGTGTTCGAGCCAGGACTCGTCAAAGAAGAACTCCTGCCAGTGGCGAGGATTTTCGCTGTTCTGTACCAGCCCCCAGGAGAACGCGCCGTTGCGTCTGCGCATGTGGGCGACCTCGGCCATCGCCTGGCGGAAGTCGGACGCATGCTCAGGTGCGATGTCGTACTGCAGGGTGACCATGACTGGGCCGCGCTCCAGATCGGCTTCGTCAGCCAGAATCGGCGCTGGCCAGTGCAGCGATGGGGCGAGGTCTTCGCTTTCGGTTACCGGCAGGGGGAAATGCAGCGTCAGCAGCAAGCCCAGCACCAGGCAACCCGCTGCGGCGAACAGGGCGACCGGAATCGACGCCTGACTGGCGACATAACCCCAGAGTGCGCCGCCAGCAGCCATGCTGCCGAAGAACACCAGGATATACACCGACAGCGCGCGGGCTCGCACCCAATCCGGTACCGAGGTCTGCGCGCTGACCTGCAGGCTCGACAGCACGGCAATCCACGCCGCACCGCTGAGCAGCATCACCGGCAGCAGCACGGCGAAGTCACGCACCCAGGCCAGGGCCAGCAGCACCAGTGCGTAGAGCACGCTGGCCCCGGCCACAAGCATGTTGGTGCTGATGTGCTCACGCAGTTTGGGCAGCAGCATGGCGCCGAGCACTGCGCCGATGCCGACGCTACCCAGCAGCAGGCCAAAGTCGCTGGCACTGCCTTTCAATTCACCACGTACGATCAGCGGCAGCAGCGACATGCCGGCGCTGGCGCCAACGAAGAACGCAGCGGCGCGTACCAGGACCGCCTGTAGCGGTCGCGATGCGCGGCTGTAGCGCCAACCGGCGCGCATGGCGCCGAGCAGGCGTTCGGCCGGGAAGGCAGCGACCTGGCGCTCACGCTTCCAGGTCAGTAGCACCGCCATCACCGCGAAGAACGACAGGGCGTTGAGGGCGAAGGTCGCCCAGGGGCCGCTGAGGCTGACCAATACCCCGGCGATGGCCGGGCCGAGTGCGCGGGCGACATTGATGCCGAGGCTCGACAGGGCGATGGCCGAGGGCAGGTCGCGCTTGCTCACCAGCTCTGGTGTCAGCGCCGACCAGGCCGGCATCATCAGCGCGGTGCCGACACCCATGGCCAGGGTCAGGCTGAGCAGCAGCCAGATCGTGGTCAGTCCGAGTAGCGTCAGGGTGGCCAGCAGTGTCGCCACTGCCGCCATCCACAGCTGCACGCCAAGCAGGTAGCGACGTTTGTCGATGATGTCTGCCATGGCACCGGCAGGCAGCGCCAAAAGGAACATCGGCGCGGAGCCTGCGACCTGAACCAGCGCCACGTGCATGGGATTGGTCGACAGGCTGGTCATCAGCCAGCCGGCACCGACCTCGTGCATCCAGGTGCCGATGTTCGAGGCGATGCTGGCCAGCCACAGCCAACGAAACGTGACGTGGTTGAGTGCGCTCCACGGCGAAGCTTTTTCCCCGGTCATGTCAGAACGCAAAGCACGAGCAGCCGAAGGCGCCCCAGAAGCCCTGGTGGTCGCTCACCGGGATGCTGCTGCGACGTGCGCGGTCATGCTGGTGCTGATGCACCGCGCATGAGCCGATGCACTGGTGGATGCTGGCGGCCATGGGCGCCGCTGTCGGTTTCCAGTGCCCGGGCACCATGGCCACCGGCGACCAGTCCGGCAGTACCGGCAGCGTCGGCGGGGCGAGTTTGTCGAACTCGCCGGTGCCATGTACGACCTTGCCGCCGACGATGGTGAGTACCGACTCCAGCCACTTGATCTGCTCTTCCTCGACGCTGAAGAAGTCCGCGTTCAAGGCCACCAGGTCGGCCAGCTGGCCCACCTTGATCTGACCCTTCTTGCCTTGCTCGCTGGAGAACCAGGCACTGCCGTGGGTGAACAGCTGCAGCGCGGTGGCGCGTGACAGGCCCTGCGGGGTGAGCGTGGTGCCGCCGACGGTCTTGCCGCTGACCAGCCAGTACAGCGCCGTCCAGGGGTTGTAGCTGGCCACGCGAGTGGCATCGGTGCCGCCGCCGACCGGCACGCCTTCGGCCAGCATGCGCTGGATCGGTGGGGTGGCCTCGGCAGCCTTGGCGCCGTAGCGGTCGATGAAGTACTCACCCTGGAAGGCCATGCGGTGCTGGATGGCGATGCCGCCACCGAGCGCGCGAACTCGCTCGATATTGCGCGGGCTGATGGTCTCGGCATGATCGAACAGCCAGGGCAGGCCGTTGAACGGCATGTCGCGGTCGACCTTCTCGAACACGTCGAGCATGCGCGAGATGGACTCGTCATAGGTAGCGTGCAGGCGGAACGGCCAGCGTTGCTCGACCAGATGACGCACCACTGGCTCCAGGTCGGCTTCCATGCTCGGCGCCAGGTCCGGACGCGGCTCGACAAAATCCTCGAAGTCGGCGGCGGAGAACACCAGCATTTCGCCGGCGCCGTTATGGCGCAGGAAATCATCGCCCTGGTGCAGCTTGACGCTGCTGGTCCAGTTCTTGAAGTCGGTCAGCTCTTCCTTGGGTTTCTGGGTAAACAGGTTGTAGGCGATGCGCACGGTGAGCTGATCCTTGTCGGCCAGCTCCTGGATCACCTGGTAGTCGTCGGGGTAGTTCTGGTAGCCGCCACCGGCGTCGATGGCACTGGTCACGCCCAGGCGGTTGAGCTCGCGCATGAACTGGCGGGTGGAGTTGACCTGATACTCCAGTGGCAGCTTCGGCCCCTTGGCCAGGGTGGCGTAGAGGATCAGCGCATTGGGCCGGGCGATCAGCATGCCGGTGGGCTCGCCACTGGCATCACGCTGGATCTCGCCACCGGGCGGGTTCGGCGTGTTCTTGTCGTAGCCCACAGCGCGCAATGCAGCGCGGTTGAGCAGGGCGCGGTCGTAGAGGTGGAGGACGAACACCGGGGTGTCGGGCGCTGCCTTGTTCAGTTCATCCAGGGTCGGCAGGCGTTTTTCGGCGAACTGGAACTCGGTCCAGCCACCGACCACACGCACCCACTGCGGCGTCGGCGTGCGGTCGGCCTGGTCCTTGAGCATGCGCAGGGCGTCGGCCAGCGACGGCACGCCTTCCCAGCGCAGCTCGAGGTTGTAGTTGAGGCCGCCGCGAATCAGGTGCAGGTGCGAGTCGTTGAGGCCGGGAATGACGGTGCGCTTTTGCAGGTCGATGACGCGGGTGGCATCACCGCGCAAGGCCATGGCCTCGGCGTCGCTGCCGACGGCGACGAAGCGCCCGTCCTTGATGGCTACGGCGCTGGCCTGGGGTTTTTCGCGGTCGACCGTGTGCAGGCGACCGTTGTAGAGAATGAGATCGGCGCTCATGTTGCCTCCTGATGAACTGACGGATGAGTCGCTGGCCATGGCCGCGAAGGGCATGGCTGACCACAATGCCCCGGCTGCGCCGAGCACGCTGCTGGTGGCGAGAAAGTGGCGGCGTTTCGGGTCGGAGGGGTCCTGGCTCATGGTCGATCCTCGTCTACGGTTGGGTTCAGCCAGGCGTCGAACAGGCGCGTGGCCATGGGCATGAACAGGTACACCACGAGCAGGACGATGCTCAGGGTGATCAGGACGTTGCTCGGCAGGTAAGCGCCGAGCCAGGGAACAAGATGGAGCAGGGGTTGCCAGAGCAGCGGGACCAGCAGGCTCAGCGGCAGGATCACCAGGAAGGTGACGCAGGCCTGTTTCCAGCGGGGCGGTGGCGCCTGTGCGGTTTCCGGCACGAACCAGAATTCCTTGCTCTCGGCGATTTCCAACTGGTCGCCGGCGCGTAGCAGTGGCTCGACTTCGGCGATCAGTTGGCGTCGTTGTTCCGATTCGATCCAGCTCTGCAACTGCTGCAGACTGGCGAAGCGCAGCACGCAGGTGAACTGCGCCAGGCAGGTTTGATGGCTACGTACCACGTCGACCCCCAAGTGTCCGGGGCATTGGCTGGCAGTCGCGATGATGCGCCGTAACCAAGCCTCGTAATGGGGCACATGACTCGGGCGAACCTGATGGCGCACCACCAGGGTGACGGTTTCCGCTTGCGTCTCGCTCATGCTGGAGACTCTGCTCAATGCTTTGGATTTGGCGATCCAGCGGCGCGCACCTATGCGCGCCACTGGTCGAGTCGAGGGCGTTTCCGCCGTCATGAGGTCAGATGGGCGCCGCTACAGGGGCCAGGGTTGGACCGTGCTCGACGCGCTCAGGCGCCTTGTGGACCATGGTGTAGGCGTAGTCCACGCCCATGCCGTAGGCGCCGGAGTGCTCCTTGACCAGGGCCATCACGGCGTCGTAGGTGTCGCGGTTCTTCCAGTCGCGTTGCCATTCCAGCAGTACTTGTTGCCAGGTCACCGGCACTACGCCGGCCTGAATCATGCGCTGCATGGAGTAGTCATGGGCGGCCTGAGAGGTACCGCCGGAAGCGTCGGCGACCATGTAGATTTCGTAGCCGGCGTCATGCATGGCGGAGAGGGCGAAGGTGGTGTTGCACACTTCGGTCCACAGGCCGGAGACGATGACCTTGTTGCGACCGTTCTTCTTCAGCGCGTCGCGGACTTTCTGGTCGTCCCAGGAGTTCATCGAGGTGCGCTCGAGCAGCGGTGCGTCGGGGAACACGGCGAGCAGTTCGGGATAGGTGTGGCCGGAGAAGCTCTCGGTTTCGACCGTGGTGATGATGGTCGGCACGTTGAAGATCTTGGCCGCCTTGGCCAGGCCCACGGTGTTGTTCTTCAGGGTTTGCCGATCGATGCTCTGCACGCCGAAGGCCATCTGCGGCTGTTGGTCGATGAAGATCAACTGGCTGTTGTGCGGGGTCAGGACTTCGGTTTTTGGATTGCTCATAGCGGTTACCTGTTGGTGGGGCGGTAGACGATGCACGCATCCCGTCGGTCGTTGCCGTCCGGGTAGGCGAAAGGACTATTGCAGAGCCGTCGCCGCTCGGATTGGATGTAACTGCGATTCTGGTATCGGGCTGTGCCGAGGTTTGCCCACCGGCACGACGTACGGGGCTGCTAGAGTGAGTGCAGGGATTGCCAGGGGGAGACGCATGACAGGGGAAAGCCGCAAGCTGGGCCTGGGATCGTTGACCGCGCTGGTGGTGGGCTCGATGGTGGGCGGCGGGATCTTCTCGCTGCCGCAGAATATCGCCGCACAGGCCGATGTCGGTGCAGTGCTGATCGGCTGGGGCATTACCGCAGTGGGCATGCTGGCGCTGGCCTTCGTCTTTCAGGGCCTGGCCAACCGCAAGCCACAGCTGGATGGCGGTGTCTACATCTATGCCAAGGCCGGTCTTGGCGATTACATGGGCTTTTCCTCGGCCTGGGGCTACTGGATCAGCGCCTGGCTGGGCAATGTCGGCTACTTCGTCCTGCTGTTCTCCACCCTCGGTTACTTCTTCCCGGGCTTCGGCCAGGGTAATACGCCGCTGGCCATCGCCTGTGCCTCGGTGTTGCTGTGGTGCGTGCACGTCCTGGTGCTGCGCGGTATCAGGGAAGCGGCGCTGATCAACCTGATCACCACGGTTGCCAAGCTGGTGCCGATCCTGCTGTTCATCGTCATCGTCGGCCTGGTCTTCGACCGCGACATCTTCACCCGTGACATCTGGGGGCGCAGCAATCCGCAATTTGGCAGCGTGCTGGAGCAGGTGCGCAACATGATGCTGGTCACCGTGTTCGTGTTCATCGGTATCGAAGGGGCGAGCGTCTACTCGTCGCGCGCCGAGCGCCGCCGCGACGTGGGCAAGGCCACGGTGATCGGTTTTATCGGCGTGCTGGCGCTGTTGATGCTGGTTAATCTGCTGTCGCTGGGGGTGATGAGTCAGCCCGAGCTGGCGGCATTGCAGAACCCGTCGATGGCCGGTGTGCTGGAGCATGTGGTGGGGCGCTGGGGCGCGGTGTTGATCAGCATCGGCCTGGCAGTGTCGCTGCTCGGTGCGCTGTTGTCCTGGGCGCTGCTGTGCGCCGAAATCCTCTTCGTTTGCGCCAGGGACGGCACCATGCCGGCCTTCCTGCGTACGGAAAACGCCAACCAGGTGCCGGTCAATGCGCTGTGGATGACCAACGGCATGATCCAGCTGTTTCTGCTGATCACCCTGTTTTCCCAGGGCACCTACCTGTCACTGATCTACCTGGCGTCGTCGATGATTCTGGTGCCCTACCTGTGGTCGGCGGTCTATGCGCTGTTGCTGGCGCTGCGTGGCGAAACCTACGAAGGCCAGGCCGGGGTGCGCCGCAAGGACCTGGCCATCGGCCTGCTGGCAGTGGGCTACGCGATCTGGCTGCTGTATGCCGGCGGGGTCAAGTACCTGCTGCTGTCGGCGCTGCTCTACGCGCCAGGGGCGCTGCTGTTTCGCCAGGCCAAACGCGAGCAGGGGCAGGTGCTGTTCACCCGCTACGAATGGCCGATCTTCGCCGCGGTGTTGCTGACTTCCGTGCTGGCCGGCTATGGCCTGTATGCCGGTCACCTGACGCTCTAGGGCTGGACAAAGCGGCCGGCGCGCGGATAATCCGGCCTATCACCCCTGACTCTGGCTTCGCCACCCCTATGCGCAAAAACCTGCGTACCGCCCTGATCTGGATGCTGATGCTGGCCCTGCCGGCACAGGCCATGGCGGCGCTCGGCATGCAACTGTGCGAGCAGGTGCATCGCAGCAGTGTCCTGCAGATGAGCGCCAGTCAGCACGGCGAGCACGGCATGCAACATGATAGGGCGGCCGACAGCTCGCATGGTGCACATCAGGACGCCGCCCCGGTGGCCAGCAGCGATGTTCCCGCCGACGGTAACCTCTGTACCTTGTGCGCCTTCTGCGTCGGCGTCGCCGCGCCCAGCCAGCCGTTTCTGAACGACTCTGTCCTGCAAGCCGTCGAGCTGCCTGCGACCTGGCCCGATCGCCTTATCGTCGGCGTAGCCGACACGCCCGAACGCCCCCCGCGTTTTTCTCTCGCCTGAGCCTTTTAGGGAGCGCCGTCCTGCGGCGCCTGTAGCTCACGCGGCCGCCTGGCCGCCGTATGCGAGAACACATCATGACTTTGCATTTCCTTGCCGGAAGGCTGCTGGGCTTTGCTGCCCTGGCGCTACCCGGCATCTTGGTGGCGGCCCAGTCCGACCCACTGGACGCCAACGCCGTCGTGCCGGCGCAGGATTACCGTTCACCCCTTGAAGATTATCGCGCCCAGGCCGACGAGCCGTTGCAGGACTGGCGCGCGGCCAACGACCTGGTCGGCCGTATCGGCGGCTGGCGCACCTACAGCATGGAAGGCTGGGAGCAGCCGGACGAACAGGGCGCTGATCCGTCCGAGGGAGGTGGCCATGGCCATCACTAGACCCCTCGCGCTGCTCTGCGCCGTGTCGCTAGTGGCCGGCTGCGCCAGCTTCAGCCAGGACGGCGGTTTCGGGCCAGTGCAGCAGGCCAGCGAGCGCCAGCTGGACAAGCAACTGCTGTGGGCCCGGGACGAAGCCGGTCGCGGTCAGATCGACGCGCGGGTGACCGAGCTGCTGGCCGAACCCCTCAACCTGGATGCTGCTGTACAGCTGGCGCTGCTCAACAACCGCGGTCTGCAGGCCTCCCTCGACGAGCTGGGCATCGGCGAGGCCGAGCGGGTGCAGGCCGGGCGCCTGCCCAATCCCGGCTTCTCCTACGGTCGTCTGGAGAAGGGCAGTGAGGTGGAGTACGAGCGTGGCTTGCACCTGAACCTGGCGCGGCTGATCGCCTTGCCGTTGACCTCGCGCCTGGAGGGGCGGCGCTTCGAGCAACTGCAGCGCCAGACCAGCCTGGCGGTATTCGAGTTGGCCAGCGAGACGCGCAAAGCCTGGTATGAGGCGGTCGCGGCCGAGGAAAGCCAGGTCTATGCACGGCAGGTGCTGGATGCCGCTGAGGTCGGTGCCGAACTGGCAAGGCGAATGGCTGCGGTAGGTAACTTCAGCAAATTGCAGCAGGCCGAGCAGCAGGCCTTCTACGCCGAGGCTGGCATCGGCCTGCTGCAGGCCGAACAGGCGCGGGTACGTAGCCGCGAGCGCCTGACCCGGTTGCTCGGCCTGTGGGGCGAACAACTCGGCTATCGCCTGCCCGAGCGCTTGCCGACGCTACCGAAAAACGCCGACCAGCTGCCGGACGTGGAGCGCCTGGCCATGAGCCAGCGCCAGGACATTCAGATCGTGCGCCTGGATGCCGAGCGCCTGGCGCACAACCTCGGCCTGACCCGCACCACGCGCTTCATCAACGTGCTGGAGCTGGGCGTGGTGAACAACCGTTCCAACGAGGAGCCGACTCAGCGCGGTTACGAGATCAGCGTCGAGCTGCCGCTGTTCGACTGGAGCGGGGCCAAGGTGGCGCGGGCCGAGGCGCAGTATCGTCAGGCGCTAAACCGTGCGGCCGAGACGGCGATCAACGCCCGTTCGCAGGTGCGCGAGGCTTACCACGCCTATCGCAACGCCTTTGAGCTGGCGCAGCACTATCGCGCCGAGGTGTTGCCGCTGCGCCAGCGCATCGCCGAGGAAAACCTGCTGCGCTACAACGGCATGTTCATCAGCACCTTCGACCTGCTCGCCGACGCGCGCCGCCAGGTGCAGGCGGTGGACGGCTACCTGCGGGCGCAACGCGACTTCTGGATGGCCCGCGCCGACCTCGACATGGCCCTGCTGGGCGCTCCCAATCCCTCGCTCGCCGCGGCACCTGCCGCTACCGCCGAGCCGGCCGCCGCCGGCCACTGAACAAGGATTTCTCTGATGGTTTCACGACGCGATTTCTTTCTCGGGGCCAGCGCCATCGGCGCTGCGGTGGCCACTTCTTCAGTCAGCAGGGTAGCCATGGCTGCCCTGCCCGAGCCGGTGCTGCAGGGCAGTGCTGACACCCAGCCGCCGCTGCAGCCGGGCAGCGGGCGACCCTACAACCCGGTAGTTACCCTCAATGGCTGGACCCTGCCATGGCGCATGAACAACGGCGTCAAGGAGTTCCACCTGGTTGCCGAGCCGGTGGTGCGCGAGCTGGCGCCCGGCTACAAGGCCCACCTGTGGGGCTACAACGGCCAGTCGCCGGGGCCGACCATCGAGGTGGTGGAGGGCGACCGAGTGCGCGTCTTTGTCACCAACAAGCTGCCCGAACACACCAGTATCCACTGGCACGGCCAGCGTCTGCCCAACGGCATGGACGGCGTGGCGGGGCTGACCCAGCCGGCGATCCCGGTAGGCAAGACCTTCGTCTACGAGTTCGTCGCCCGCCGCCCCGGCACCTTCATGTACCACCCGCACGCCGACGAGATGGTACAGATGGCCATGGGCATGATGGGCTTCTGGGTCACCCACCCCAGAGAGCATCACCCGCTGATCGCCGAGGTTGATCGCGACTACTGCTTGCTGCTCAGCGCCTACGACATCGAGCCGGGCGCCTACACGCCGAAGATCATGCAGATGCTCGAATTCAACCTGTGGACCTTCAACAGCCGCGTGTTCCCCGGTATCGACCCGCTGGTGGCGCGCCAGGGCGAGCGCGTGCGCCTGCGTGTCGGCAACCTGACCATGACCAACCACCCGATCCACCTGCACGGTCACGAGTTCGAGGTCACCGGCACCGACGGCGGGCCGACCCCGGTCGGCTCGCGCTGGCCGGAAGTGACCGCCGACGTGGCAGTGGGGCAGATGCGCCAGCTTGAGCTCATCGCCGACGAGGAGGGCGACTGGGCGCTGCACTGCCACAAGAGCCACCACACCATGAACGCCATGGGCCACGACGTACCGACTCTGGTCGGCGTCGATCATCGCGAGATGACCCGCAAGATTGCCAAACTGGTGCCGGACTACATGGTGATGGGCGAGCGCGGCATGGCCGACATGGCGGAGATGCAGATGCCACTACCGGACAACACCGTGCCGATGATGACCGGCGACGGCCCGTTCGGCTCGGTGGAGATGGGCGGCATGTTCACCATGCTCAAGGTGCGCAAGGACCAGGCCGCCGGCGACTACCGCGACCCCGGCTGGTTCAAGCATCCGGCCGGCACGGTGGCTTATGAATGGAAGGGGGCGGCGTTGGCCAGCCCGAGTCGCTCGCACGACGGCGGCGGCCAGTCGATGCCGCTCAAGCAGCCGATCGAGGCGCCGGTGGAGGTTCAGGTGCGTAAGCCGGGCGGGCATGCCGGGCATTGACGGACACCGGAAGTAGTGTGAGTAGGAGCGGCTGGGCGGCATTGCGCTTTAGCCGCGAAGCGAACTGACGCAGCGCCAGGTTAAAGGCGTTGCCAGCGCAATTTGAGGAATTCGCAGATGAAGCCGATAAATTTTTCCACCCCGATGCTCCTGGTCGGCTTGCTGGTCGCCGCTCCTGCCCTGGCCCACAGCCAGGCGCACGAGGGCCATCACGCTCAGGCGACGATCAAGGAACAGAAACCCTGGGGCATCGCCGGTGATGCCGGAGAGGTCGGCCGCAGCATCGAGATTCGCATGACCGACCAGATGCGCTTCTCCCCGGATCACCTGCAGGTCAAACAGGGCGAGACAATCCGCTTCGTCCATCACAACGACGGCCAGATGCTGCACGAGTTCGTGATCGGCACCCGCCAGACGCTGGACGAGCACGCCGCGATGATGCTGCGCTTTCCCGGCATGGAACACGACGAACCCTACATGGCGCATGTGCCGCCGGGTCAAGTCGGCGAGATGATCTGGACTTTCAACCGTGCAGGCGAATTCGATTTTGCCTGCCTGATCGCCGGCCACTACCAAGCTGGCATGGTCGGCACCATCCACGTGCTGACCGAATGACCTGCGAGAGGAAAAAACGCATGAAGAAGCAACTGATGATCGCTGCCCTGGCCGCCCTGTTCAGCCTGCCGCTGCTAGCCGCAGACCCCGCGCCGCTGAGTCAGGGCGAGGTGCGTAAGGTGGACGTCGCTGCGCAGAAAATCACCCTGCGCCACGGCCCCATAGCCAGTATTGGCATGCCGCCGATGACCATGGTGTTCGAGGTCGAGAAGCCGGAACTGCTGGAAGGGGTTTCAGCTGGAGAAAAGGTGAGTTTTCAAGTGCAGCAACAAGGAAATCGCTACATCGTCACCGAGTTGCAGGTAATGCAATAGCAGGGTCGAGCCGGCCCAGGCATTGCGCCTGGGCTGGCGAACACTCAGTTCAGGCCGTCGGTCAGGGCCTTGGCAGGTACCAGCTTGACCACTTTCTTGGCAGCGATTTCGATGCTTTTGCCGGTCTGCGGGTTACGGCCGGTGCGCGCCGGGCGCTCAGTCACTTTCAGCTTGCCGATGCCTGGCAGGGTGATCTCACCGTCGTTTTCCAGTGCGTCGCCGACAATTTCGCCCAGCTGATCGATCAGGGTGCGGACAGTGGCTTTGGGCAGGGATACGGCCTCGGCCAGGTCGCTGATCAGTTGGTCTTTGGTGATTGCCATGATGTAACTCCGTTTGCAGGTGAGAGGTTCGACGCTGCAGATAGGGATCTGCGCAGCCGAAAACATGGGAACGCTAACATAAAAGGGGTGGCTCGGCAGCGCCGTAACCGGCTCTTCCGATAGGGCTTAGTGTCGCATCAGTCCTGGTGGTTCCAGCGTGCGACCAAAAAACGCAGCCGGCCGCTGATGCCGGGTTCGCTGGCGCTGTCGAACGGCACCTCGATCTCCAGGCTTCCGTCCTTCAGGACGTTGCCATCGAGTTTGCGGTCGGCACCATGCACTCCCTGGTTCTGCCAGGCGTGGCTTACCTGCCAGCCATTGTCGGCACCGGGCGGGGTTATTTCCAGCACCAGACTGTTGCGGAACAGATAGCTGCCCTCGAAGTGCTGGTTGATCCAAAGCTTGCGCTCCACCTCGTAGTCCGGCACCCGCACGTTAAAGGTCAAGGTATAGGCCAGCCCCTTGCGTCTGCTGTTCACGCGCGCTCGATCAGCGAGAAACAAACTGCCAAGGTACAGCTTGCCGTTCTCCTGTGGTGCCTTGAGCCAGTGCTGATGGGCGAGACAGGCCACCGAATCCTCTTCGGCGGTACGCCGGCTCAGGTACCAGAGTTTGCCACGGGGTGCGGCGAGCACTTCGAACTGATAAAGGGCGTTGACCGTTTGCCCCTGGCTTTCAGACTTGCGCAGCTCCTTGGGCAGGGGGATGGCGTCGACTTCAGCCCAGATGTCCACCCGTACATCGCCGAACAGAAAGCGCGTGAGATTCTGGTAAGCCTCCTCACTGTTGACGATGCCGAAGTAGCCGGAATGTGCTCGATAGGTAAAGGCCTTGGCGCAGGGTGCTGTCGGTTTGTCGTGAGCGTCCAGGCCGCAGAGGGTTGCGTTGTCGATGCGTACCAGGCCGTCGCTGCCATGTCCGGCGAAGGTACGTGACAGGCCCAGGCCAGCTTCGTAGTCCATGCGGTTGGTGCCAACCATGCAGAAGAAACGTTTGGGTGGAAAGCGTGCCTCGGGTAACCAGTCGACCCGCTCGGTAAGTGTGTAGGCGGCTTCCAGATCCAGAAAGGTCGCCAGGCGCTGGCGGTTGAAATTGCTGATGTCGCTTGGGCTCAGCCAGCTCGGCGGGTTGATGCCGAGCAGGTCGATGCCGTTGTGCGGCGTGGCGTAGGTGAACACCTTGTCCACCAGCTGAGCCGCTCCGCCCGGGTCCAGTTTGGAATTTTGCAGCAGGCCGCGGCAGACCAGGCCCCCCATCGAGTGGGCTACCAGGTAGCAGCGGAAGTCGGTCCTGGTGATGTCGTTCTTCGGGTTGGCGCACACCAGTTCGCGCAGCTTGAGTATCAGCTCGCCAAGCTTGCTGGCGAACACCTCCAGGCTCGGTGTGCTGCCGATACCCAGCAGCCTTGAGGCCTCGTCGTAGTAGCGATAGATGATGATCGAACGGCTGCCCAGGCGATTGTCGGCGTTGGCGGCCCATTCCGGATCGAGAATGTCGTAGCCGTCTTCGTATACGTCCTGATAGCCGAACTCCGAGGCCAGGCGGATCACTGGCGACTCGAAGACGAACTTGCGTGGCTGGCGGGTCTTTTCCGCTACCGCGCGGTAGACGGTAGAGCCGAGATTGAAGCCGCAGAACGGGTCTGCGCTGGTCTGGTCGATCTCCCCCGGGGTCATGGCGTAGCCACGCACGTAGATGATCGGATGGAAGGGGCTATGCGAATTGGCCATGGTTGCTCCTGAGGTGGCGTGCGCGTGTCTCGGGAATGCTCATCATGGCCGAACTGCGGGATGCGACGAGTGGCGCTAGTAAGAGTGGAGAAGGTTAGCCCAGCGCCAGAGGTTTTCCGGGTTTTTCCACGGCCAGACGGCGACTTGGCACGGCTCGACTAAGCTACTGATACTTGCTTAGTGCTGGAGTGCCATCATGTTGCGCGCATTTGCCGATCTGGGGTTCCGTTGGAAGATTGCTCTGCCCATTCTATTGCTGGCCGCCTTGCTGGTAGCGATGGGAACCTTGGGTGTGCGCGGTATCACTCAGGTTGCCGAATCCAGTACCACGCTGACCAATCGCCATCTGCCGGCCATCAGCCTGCTGCTTAATGCTGACCGCGATCTTTACCAGGCCTTCGTCGCTGAGCGCAGTCTGCTTGATGAGGATTCTGGTGCGCACGCCGCACAATTACGTGCCTCGCATGCGGAGAACTTGCAGCAGGCCTACGACCGCGTGCACAAGTTCGCTGACATGCAGCCCGGTAGCGAGGCGCTGGCACTGGTGGCGGAGTTCGATCGCGGCTTCGACCGTTGGAAGGCGACTTCGTCGCGCGTGCTGGAAATGGCCGGCAGCGATCCCAATGCAGCCAGTCGGCTGAGTTTCGCAGACAGCGAGGCGCAATTCGAAGAGGCGCGTACTGCCATCGACAAGCTCGGTGAGTTGGAAGACAGCGCCGCCAATGCCGTTGGCACCGAGGCCATTGCCCGCGGCGAAGCGCTGGTCTGGCAGCAGGGACTCATCATCGCCATAGGCCTGCTGGTGTGCCTGATCCTGGTGGTCGGTTTTCCGTTGTTGGTGACTCGTCCGCTGCATAACCTGCTCTATCGCATCGAACAGATCGCCGACGGTGACGGCGACTTGCGGGTGCGTCTGGACGTGCTCTCCAGGGACGAGCTGGGCAAGCTCAGTCATGCCTTCAACCGCTTTCTCGACAAGCTGCAGCCGTTGATCAAGGAGGTCGGAAGGGTCACGGGTGAGGTGGCTGACTCGGCGCAGAGTCTCGCTGGCATGGCAGCGGCCAATGATCGGTTGATCAGCAGCGAGCACGCGGCGGTCGATCAGGTCAGCACAGCGGCCACCGAAATGAGCGTGGCAGTGCATGAGGTGGCGCGCAATGCGCAGAATGCCGCCGATGCAGCGCGGCACGCCGAAGTGCAGTCGCGAGAGGGCGCCCAGGTGGTCGGCGCGACCATTCATTCGATCCGCCAACTGGCCCAGGAAGTGGAGAGCGCCTCCGACACCATCCAGACCCTGGAGCAGGAAACCGCCAACATCGGTGCGGTGCTGGCGGTGATCAAGGGCATTGCCGAACAGACCAACCTGCTGGCGCTCAACGCGGCCATCGAGGCGGCGCGCGCAGGCGAACAGGGTCGTGGTTTCGCCGTGGTCGCCGATGAGGTGCGGGCGCTGGCAGCGCGTACACAGGAGTCGACCAAGGACATCCAGCAGATGATCGAGCGTCTGCAAGCCGGTGTGCAGAACGCGGTCAAGGCCACGCATTCGGGCAGCGCGCGAGCGCGGCAAAGCGTGGAACAGGCGGCCGGTGTGGACCAGGCGCTGAGCGTGACCGGTGATTCGGTGCAGCGCATCAATGATATGGCCGCGCAGATCGCTACCGCCTGTGAGGAACAGAGCAGCGTCACCGAGGAAATCGCACGCAATATCAGTGACATTCGCGACCTCTCCAACGAAGCGGCGCAGACCTCCGAACAGAGCACGCGGGCCAGCCAGCATCTGTCCGAACTGTCCCACGGGCTGGCCCAGTTGGTGGGACGTTTCCGGGTGTAACCTGAGTGTCTCGCGTATCTAAGTGTTTGAAGCGGTTGTAAGTTTACGTTTAGTCGTTACAATGGCGCGGCTCGTCGCAATGGCGAGCAGCGTTATGGTGGCCCTGCCGGTCCCCTCGCAACGATTACCCGTCAACCTGGTCAGGCCCGGAAGGGAGCAGCCACAGCGGGAACATTGTGTGCCGGGGTGTGGCTGGTAGGGTCCACCTCCAGTTTTCCAGGCTGTTGCCTCTCCCTTATCCCCATCTTCAGCGCCCATCTGGCGGTTTTTGCTGTGCGCATTAAAAAGCCCGCGCTTTGGGCGCGGGCTTTGGGTGTTTGCAGGCTCAGGCAATGCGGTAATTCAACACGCTGTCCTGTTCCTTGAGCGTCTTGCGCAGGTCGGCGGGTATGTTGCCGGCGCGTACGGCCAGTTCCAGGCGGATTTCTTCCAGGCTCTGGGCGAAGGCATTCTGGTCGGTGATCTGTGGCTTGGCCAGGACGCGGCTGTAGACGGTGCTGTCGCTCTCGTCGAGCAAGGCGAGGATGATGCTGCCGTCCGGTCGTGGTGAGCTGAAGCTGGCACGCAACGGATTGAACAGGTGATCGACGAGCTGTTGGTTGGTGAGTTCCATGTCCTACTCCATCCTGAGGTTGGTCACCTTCGACCCCAGGATGACGACTAAGTTCAGGCGGTGAGCGACTGGCGGGTACGCTCGATCACCTGTTGCAGAGACTCGTCGCTGTACTGGCCTGGGTAAAGACGCTGGCTGTACTGAGCGATACCGGTCTTGTCGACCAGGGTAAAGCTGAAGCTGCCCTTGCGCGTTGCTAGGATGCGGCAATCGAACGGAGCGAAGGCGTGAGTCAGGGTGCTGATGGCTTTCTGAATTTGATGTTGAGCATTCATTTTTCTGGGTATTCCTTAAAGCATGTGCGCTTCGTTGCGCGTGGTGTAGCTCCATGTGGTTGGCCGAAAAGCGGCCATAGCATGTCAACCGATCGGAGCTTGATTAGCACGATAAAGTTCCATTGTTACGGTTCTTCGGCGTGGTCGGTACGTCGGAGGCAGGCAGAGGAACTGCGCCGATAAACGGCGAGTCGGCCTGATCAGTCAGCAGATGGGATCGGGGAGGGCGGCAGCGCAGAGACGCGCTAGACGTTGAACCGGGAAACCAGCGAGGGGGCGCAAAGGCCTTTAATGACTTACAGCGTGGTACGAACGGCGCGAATACTAATGCTTTGTGCAAGAAATGACCAGTGTTATTTCTCAAGCTGGGGCGATGCTGCTCCACACAAGCGGGTGGCGGATGCAATTTGCCGGTTGCTCCGCTAGGATTAGCCCACTTTTGCTTTCCTCATATGACGGTTTTCCATGAGTTATCAGGTTCTTGCACGTAAATGGCGTCCGCGCTCGTTCCGCGAAATGGTCGGCCAGACGCATGTGCTCAAGGCTCTGATCAACGCCCTGGACAGCCAGCGCCTGCACCATGCCTACCTGTTTACCGGCACGCGTGGTGTGGGCAAGACCACTATTGCGCGGATCATCGCCAAGTGCCTGAACTGCGAAACCGGCATCAGCTCTACCCCTTGTGGCACCTGCTCGGTGTGCAGGGAAATCGATGAGGGTCGTTTCGTCGACCTGATCGAAGTGGACGCCGCCAGCCGCACCAAGGTCGAAGACACCCGTGAGCTGCTCGATAATGTGCAGTACTCGCCAAGTCGGGGTCGCTTCAAGGTCTACCTGATCGACGAAGTGCACATGCTCTCCACCAGCTCCTTCAACGCCCTGTTGAAGACCCTGGAGGAGCCGCCGCCCCACGTCAAATTTCTGCTCGCCACCACTGATCCACAGAAACTGCCGGTCACCGTGCTGTCGCGCTGCCTGCAGTTCTCGCTGAAGAACATGCCGCCGGAGCGGGTGGTCGAGCACCTGACACACGTATTGACTGCCGAGAACGTGCCGTTCGAGGACGATGCCCTGTGGCTGCTCGGTCGTGCTGCCGATGGTTCGATGCGCGACGCCATGAGCCTGACCGACCAAGCCATTGCCTTCGGCGAGGGCAAGGTGTTGGCGGCCGACGTGCGCGCCATGCTCGGCACCCTCGATCACGGTCAGGTCTACGGTGTGCTGCATGCGCTGATCGAGGGCGATGCCCGGGCGCTGATCGAGGCGGTGCGTCATCTCGCCGAGCAGGGGCCGGACTGGAATGGCGTGCTGTCGGAGATGCTCAACGTTCTGCATCGCGTTGCGATTGCCCAGGCGCTGCCGGAGGCCGTCGACAATGGTCAGGGCGACCGCGAGCGCGTGCTGCAACTGGCCCAGGTGCTGCCGGCCGAAGACGTGCAGTTCTACTATCAGATGGGTTTGATCGGCCGTCGCGATCTACCCTTGGCACCTGAACCGCGTGGCGGCTTCGAGATGGTGTTGCTGCGCATGCTGGCCTTCCGCCCGGCGGGCGCCGATGACGCGCCCAAGGTCACGCTAAAGCCCTTGGGGATCAGCCAGGCCACTGCTGATTCCCAACAAAACCCAGTGGCCGGCACCGCTATGCCGGCTCCTGCTCCTGTGCTTTCTTCGCCTGCTCCAGCTGTCGCACCGGAACCTGTTGCGCCTGCTCCGGTTGATTTCGTCGCGGCTACGCCAGCGCCTGTCGTTGAGCCTGTCGTGAGTGAGCCGGAACCCGAGGTTGTGCCTCCCGTTGCAGCGACCGCCATCGTGGCCCCTGAGCCTGAGCCTGAGCCTGAGCCCGCTGCTCCTGCTGCTGTCGATGTGCCCTGGGAAACGGCCGCGCCCGTTGCGCCCGTAGCCGACCCTGTTCAGGCCGTCGCGTCAGCCATGCCTGAGGTGACTGTTGCCGAGCCTGAAGTCCTGCAAGTGACCGCGGCTGCCACGCCGGAGCAGAGCGAGGCTGCGCAGCCCGTGGTGGACGCCGATGGCGCTGACGACGAGCCGCCGCTCGGCGACTACGACTACGTCGAAATGGACGCCGAAACCCTCGATTATGATTTCGGCCAGGCTGAAACCACGGCGCCCGTGGTTGAAGAACCGTTGCCGGCCGCCAAGCCGGCTACCGGTCTGGCGGCAGAATGGCTGTCACTGTTTCCGCAGCTTGGCCTGGGTGGCATGACGGGCAGCATCGCCGCCAACTGCACCCTGATCGAAGCCAATGGCGATGACTGGCTGCTGCACCTGGACCCGGCGCACAGCGCGCTGTTCAATCCGACTCAGCAGCGTCGACTCAATGATGCGCTGAACCAGCAGCAGGGGCGCAGCATCAAACTGCGCATCGAGCTGTGCAAGCCCGAGCAGGAAACCCCGGCGCAGGCCGCTGCTCGACGCCGCGCCGACCGCCAGCGCAGTGCCGAGGCATCGATCCATGCCGACCCGCTGGTGCAGCAGATGATTCAGCAGTTCGCCGCCAAGGTGCGCGACGACAGCATCGAACCTATCGATACTCCCAGTTAAACCCCGAACACCGAGGATACCGACATGATGAAAGGTGGCATGGCAGGCCTGATGAAACAGGCTCAGCAAATGCAGGAAAAAATGCAGAAGATGCAGGAAGAGCTGGCCAACGCCGAAGTCACCGGCCAGTCCGGCGCCGGTCTGGTCAGCGTGGTGATGACCGGTCGTCACGACGTCAAACGCATCACCCTGGACGACAGCCTGATGCAGGAAGACAAGGAAGTGCTCGAAGACCTGATCGCCGCTGCCGTCAACGACGCGGTGCGCAAGGTCGAGCAGAATAGCCAGGAGAAGATGTCCGGCATGACTGCAGGGATGCAGCTCCCCCCCGGCTTCAAAATGCCTTTCTGACAGGCCTCGTGCCGTCCAGTCGACGCACATGGCGGCGTTGCCGGCGAACTCGGAATCCTCATGTGCTCCAGCACACTGCGGTTCCTCGTCCGCCGACGCCTTGCCCTGCACGTCGCCTGATCGCCACTCTTATTGTGTTGATCGCATGTGCAGGACGGCGGCGGGCCTCAAATTTGTAGCCCGGATGCAATCCGGGAATGATCTGTGACCTGTGCACCCGGATTGTATCCGGGCTACGAACCTGCATACCGTCTGGTCGCCCCCTCGGATTGCGTGGTGATAATGACGCACCCACAGCCGAATCAGGTGGGTGCGTAGCCCGGATGAAATCCGGGGATAGATGTACGTCTCGTTCCCCGGATCGCATCCGGGCCATCAACCTGTAGGAACGCCATGAGTTTCAGCCCTCTGATTCGCCAGTTGATCGACTCCCTGCGCATCCTGCCCGGCGTTGGGCAGAAGACGGCGCAGCGCATGGCGCTGCAGCTGCTCGAGCGTGATCGCAGTGGCGGTCAGCGTCTGGCGCAGGCACTGAATGCGGCGATGGAAGGGGTTGGGCACTGCAAGCGCTGCCGCAGCCTGAGCGAGGACGAGATCTGCCAGCTGTGCCTGGACGAGCGGCGTGACGACAGCCTGCTGTGTGTGGTGGAAGGTCCGATGGACGTGCATGCCGTGGAGCAGACCGGCTTTCGCGGTCGCTACTTCGTGCTCAAGGGACATCTGTCACCGCTCGATGGTCTGGGGCCAGAGGCAATCGGTATTCCTGCGCTGCTCGAGCGCATCGATGCCGGTGCTTTCAGCGAAGTCATCCTGGCCACCAATCCGACGGTGGAAGGTGAGGCCACGGCGCACTACATCGCCCAGATACTCGTCGGCAAAGGTCTGGTCGCCTCGCGCATCGCCCATGGTATGCCGCTTGGTGGCGAGCTCGAACTGGTCGACGGCGGCACCCTGGCCCATGCCTTGGCAGGTCGACGCCCGATCAGCCTGTAAGCAATCAGACCCTCCAGATTCGGAGTGCCAGTGACCACCGACACTCTGCGCCGTATGGCTCTGGTGCTCCTGCTTGGGGGGCCTCTGGCCGCACAGGCTCAATGTCCGACCGGGCAGGTGCAGGTGTGTCTGGGCGCTTCCTGCTTGTGCGTGCCCGATCCCGTGCAGGTCCGTGAGGACGGCCTGAATCTGGCTGCGGCACGTCTCGAAGCCTGGTTGCTGCACTCTCGCCAGGCAGCACTGCGAGCCGGCACAGAGCCGATTCCTTTGATGATCCGTGCGCAGCTTGCGTCGTTCTACGACGATGCATTGCTCGATGAAGTGCGCTATCGCGTGGGCATTACCGACGAGATGGACGCCGCTACCGTCATGCTGCAGAACCCTGATGTACAGGCCGTGACGCTGGTCGATGTTGTGGTGTTTCGCAACGCCGATGCTGCCGCAGAGGATGCAGCGTTGTGGGCGCATGAACTGTGGCATGTACAGCAATACCGAGAGTGGGGCACCGATGGCTTCGCCCAGCGCTACACGCGCAATTTCCAGTCGGTGGAGGGGCCAGCCTACGAGATGGGCGAGCGGGTGAGAAAGGTGTTGCGCGAGCAGAAATGAAACGCTCGCTTGAAAACCAAGCAAGCGCTAGGTTAGGGTTCCCAAAACAATAACGGGAGTACCCGCATGGCCGCCCCTTTGTCGTATTTCGATGAATCTCACCGACTGATTCGTGATTCCGTTCGGCGCTTTGTCGAGCGCGAGATCCTGCCGCATATCGATGAATGGGAAGAGGCCGAGGCGTTTCCTCGCGAGCTGTATCAGAAGGCGGGAGCGGCGGGCATTCTAGGCATCGGTTACCCCGAGCAGTACGGTGGCAGCCATGAGGGTGACGTGTTCGCCAAGGTCGCGGCCAGCGAGGAGCTGATGCGTTGTGGTTCCGGCGGCCTGGTGGCCGGGCTCGGCTCACTGGATATCGGGCTGCCTCCCATCCTCAAATGGGCCAAACCCTCTGTGCGTGAGCGTGTGGTGCCACAGGTGCTGGCCGGTGAGAAGATCATGGCGCTGGCGGTGACCGAGCCTTCCGGTGGCTCCGACGTGGCCAATCTCAAGACCCGCGCCGTACGCGATGGCGATCACTACCGTATCAGTGGCAGCAAGACCTTCATCACCAGCGGCGTGCGTGCCGATTACTACACGGTGGCCGTGCGTACCGGTGGTGAGGGTTTCGGCGGCGTCAGCCTGTTGCTGGTGGAGAAGGGGGCGCCGGGCTTCAGCGTCGGTCGCAAGCTGAAGAAAATGGGCTGGTGGGCATCGGATACCGCCGAGTTGTTCTTCGATGACTGCAGGGTGCCGGTGGAAAACCTGATCGGCGCAGAGAACGCCGGCTTCGCCTGCATCATGGCCAACTTCCAGAGCGAACGCCTGAGCCTGGCGATCATGGCCAACATGACCGCGCAACTGGCACTGGAAGAGTCGCTGAAGTGGGCGCGTGAGCGCCAGGCGTTCGGCAAGCCGGTGGGCAAGTTCCAGGTGCTCAAGCATCGCCTGGCCGAGATGGCGACGCAGCTGGAGGTCTCCCGCGAATTCACCTACCGTCAGGCCGCGCAGATGGCCGCCGGCAGGAGCGTGATCAAGGAGATTTCCATGGCCAAGAACTTCGCCACCGATATCTCCGACCGTCTTACCTATGATGCGGTGCAGATCATGGGCGGCATGGGTTACATGCGCGAAAGCCTGGTCGAGCGCTTGTACCGCGACAACCGCATCCTCTCTATCGGTGGTGGTACGCGCGAGATCATGAACGAGATCATCGCGAAGCAGATGGGGCTGTAGCCGGGCGCGCAGTGGGAGGGGCTTTAGCCGCGATCAGAGGCGCTGCTGAGCACCGTCGCCGCTAAAGCGCCTCCCACGGAAGGCGGCGTTCAGGATGCTTGCTGATTCTGCGCGGCCTGGCGCAGGCGGGCGATGTCGCGTTGCGGCGGGTCGCCGAACAGACGGCTGTACTCGCGGCTGAACTGCGATGGGCTTTCATAACCAACGCGGTAGCTGGCCGCTGCCGCCTCCAGGTTGTCGCACAGCATCAGCCGGCGGGCCTCCTGCAGGCGCAGCTGCTTCTGATACTGCAGTGGGCTGAACGCCGTGACGGCCTTGAATCTGTGGTGCAGGGTCGAGGGGCTCAGGTTCACTTCGCGGGCCAGTTCCTCGATGCGCAGCGGTTGATCGAAGTTCTTGCGCAGCCACTCGATGGCGCGGGAGATTCGCTGGCTCTGGCTGTCGGCGATGACCACTTCATGCAGGCGATGGCCCTGTGGGCTGAGCAGCATGCGGTAGAAAATCTCGCGCAATGCCAATGGCGCCAGCATGGCGATGTCGCGCGGGGTTTCCAGCAGGCGCAGCAGGCGGATCACCGCATCCAGCAAGCGCGGGTCGAGACGGTCGAGAAAAAGCGCCCGTTGCGAGGCGGCATCAGGGGCCGGAATGGGTGGCATCTCGGTGATCAAGCTGCTGATCAATGCCGGATCTATCTCCAGTGCGAGGCTCAGGTACGGCGCCTCCGGGCTGGCTTCGATCACTCGGCCGGTGACTGGCAATACCACCGATGCCACCAGGTAATTCAACGGATCATAAACATAGAGTTCGTCACCCAGACGAATCTCCTTGCGGCCCTGGGCGATGATGCACAGGCACGGGTCGTAGACCGTCTGCATCGGCAGGCTGGGTGTTGTGGCGCGCGCCAGTTTCAGGCCGGGGATGGCGGTGAGGTGTAAGCCATCCTCGGGGACGAAGCGCTCGACCAGACGCGCCATTTCGTGGCTCAGCTCGGCAAGTGGGGTGTCGAGAGTTGTGGCGGTGTTAATGGGTGAATACATGGCACGCCTCCGGAAAGTCAGCGAAGCCTAGCCAGGTTTTTCAGGCAAGTCATGAGGTGCGGCAGGATTAGGCAAATATTTGCCAGTAATGGGCAAATGGCCAGTGATACAGAGTGTTTCAAGGGGGGCAGGGTGCGATGCACTCGGTTGCAGCAATTCCATTGCTATGGAGTTTTAGGCAAGAATTCACCAGAAATCGACTAACGCTCTGATGACCTTCTGCCTGATCTTTGTAGCCATCGAGCGATGCCTCTGTGCCGGCTCGAGCGCATGCAGTAGCGATATCACCCGCTGAGCGGTGCCCACACATGTCAAGAAAGGAGCGAGCCATGTCCAGTAAATGGTTGATCGCGCCGCTGACCCTGTTGTTGCTCGCCACTGCCTGGCTCGACTCAAGAGCCCTTGGCGAAGCGGCTTTTGCAGAGCCAGACGCAGCGCCCCATGTTCTGCAGCGAAATGCTGCCGGTATGTATTGATTCAACTCCAGGAGGTTGCCATGAGCATCATTCACCGTATGACCGTTCGCGCCCGCCCCGACCGTTCAGACCGGTTGGGGCAGTGCCTGGCGCGCTTGCATGAGGTCGGCCGGGATATCCCAGGTTGCGAACGCCTGCATGTGTTCTCTCTGCGCACTGACCCGTTGATCTGGCAGGTAGAAGGGCAGTGGCGCTCGGCAGTGGCACGCGACGCTTTCCTCGGTAGCGAGGGCCTGCGCCGGGTGGTGGCCCAGGCGATAGACGAAGGGCTGTTCACTCATCTCGAGTGCGGTATGGAGTTGCAGCAGCAAGTCGCCTGAGCCGCTCAGGCTTGCCTTTGTGAAATTATCTCTATAGATTTTCATGAAATTAATTATTTTAAATTTCATGAGTTGTCTATGTTTCGTCATGCCAGTGAGCACGTCGACAGCTATTACGCCCATAGCTGCAAGGATCGACTGACGCATCATCCAGTGCTGCAAGGTGATCTGCAGTGCGAGGTGTTGGTGATCGGTGCCGGTTTCAGTGGCCTGCACACCGCCTTGCGCCTGGCCGAAGCGGGACGCAGAGTCATTCTGCTGGAGGCCAGTCGTGTTGCCTGGGCAGCCTCTGGACGCAACGGCGGGCAGGCGATTCTGGGCTGGTCGTGCGATATGCCGCCGCTGGAAAAGGCGCTGGGCATTGAGCGCGCTCGCCGTCTGTGGGACGGCATGACTTGGGCAGCCCACGAGCTGCGTGAACTGCCCCAGCGCCATGGCTTCGACTGCGATTACCGCCATGGTCATTTGTGGACGGCAGTATTGCCCCGACGCGTGGCATTGCTGCATGAGTGGCAGGAGGAAGCCGCCTATAAATGGGGGCACCGCGCGCTGCAGTTCGTGTCGCGTGAACAGATGCCGCAGTGGGTCGCCAGCGAGCGTTACCGCGCCGGCCTCTATGACCCCGAGGCTGGGCATCTCAACCCGCTCAAGCTGGCGCTCGGTCTGGCCGAGGCCTTCGTCCGTGCCGGTGGGCAGATCTTCGAGCAGAGCCGCGCGCTGAGCCAGGATGTGCATGGGGACGGTTATCGCGTGCGTACCGGGCAGGGCAGCGTGCAGGCCGACACCCTGGTGCTGGCTTGCAACACCTATATCGATCGTCTGGAGCCACGCCTGGCCCGGCGCATCCTGCCGGTCGGTACCTACCAGATCGCCACCGAGCCGCTGGGCGCCGAGCGCGCCGAGGCGTTGTTGCCGCGCAATGCCTGCGTCACCGACAACCAGTTCGTCCTCGATTACTTCCGCCGCACCCCGGATCACCGCCTGCTGTTCGGCGGTGGCTGCACCTACCTGGGTGGCTTGCCAAAGGACATTGCCGTTGCCACGCGGCCGTTCCTCGAGCGTGTATTCCCGCAGTTGTCAGGCGTGGCCATCGACTTCGCCTGGGGCGGTCATATCGACGTGACCCGTGCCCGCACCCCGGACGTTGGTGGCGAGAACGGCCGTTACTGGCTGCAGGGTTTCTCCGGTCATGGCGTGCTGCCGACCCTGGCGGCGGCGCGTGCCGTCAGCGATGCCATCCTCGGTGATGACGACGAACTGGCGTTGTACCGGCAACTGCGCAACCCCGAATTTCCGTTCGGTGAGCGTCTGGCTGCGCCGCTCGAGGCCATCGGCAAAGCCTGGTATCGACTCAGAGACAGCTTCTGAAATGGACAGCCCTGACATGGACAAGAATCTGGAAATGGCGGCCCTGGCCGTGCTCATCCACGACCTGCGCAAGCACAAGAAGGTCACCCTCAACGAGCTGGCCGAGCGAATCGGTCGTTCCGTAGGCTTTGTCTCGCAGGTCGAGCGGGGCCTGTCGCGTCCGACGGTCGAGGACCTGACCGCCATCAGTGAGGCGCTCGACGTACCCACCACCTATTTCTACAGCCTGCCCAAACCCAAGGCGCTGGACTGGGTCACGCGCCCGGACGAGCGCCGCACCCTGTACCTGGCCGGTGGCATCACCGACATCATGGCTTCGCCGACCTTGCAGGGCGCCTTCATGGTGGTCGAAAGCCTGCTCGAACCTGGAGCCAGCAGTGGCGAGCGGCAGATGAGCGACCGCTCGGAACAGGCCGGCTACGTACTCGACGGCCAGCTGACGCTATGGCTGGGCGAGGACGAAGAAAGTGCCACGCTGTATCCCGGCGATGCCTTCCAGGTCCCGAGCTACGCGCGTTTGCGCTACGCCAACCAGGGCGAAACGCCAGCGCGTGTGCTGTGGATCTACACCTGACCCTTACCGTGAACCGGACATAACTCCAATGAACGTCACCCGAGTCGAGCTGCTCGACGAAGTCCGCCAATTCCGCCAGGCCCACCCAGAGGTGCGCTTCGTCGACCTGATCTGCCTGGATATTCCCGGACATTTCTATGGCAAGCGCTACCCCATCGAGATGCTGGAAAAGGTCGCTGCCGGCAGCGCCCTGAAGCTACCGCAGAACTGCGTGCTGCTCGGTGCCCAGGGCGGTCTCTACGAGATCGGCGACTACTGCTTTCATGACGGCGACCCGGACGCGCCACGGCGCCTGATTCCCGGCACGCTCAAGCTGGTGAACTGGGAGCGCCAGCCGTTGGGGCAGATGCTGATCAGCTCCGACGGCACCGAAGCGCCCATCGAATTCGAACCGCGCGAGGTGCTGGCGCGCGTGGTGCAGCGTCTGGCCGCACGCGGCATTCGCCCGGTGGTGGCCTTCGAGCTGGAGTTCTACCTGTTCGACAAGGCGCTCAAGGACGGCTTGCCGCAGTACCCGCGCGACGACCTCAGCGGCGATGCCGACGACCAGCCGAACATGCACATCGAGCGGCTGTCGCGTTTTTCCGACGTGCTCGACGACATCACCGAGACCGCACGCCTGCAGGGCATCGATACCACGGTGATCACCGCCGAGATCGGCCCGGGGCAGTTCGAGATCAACTTCAGCCACAACACCGACCCGATGCAGGCGGCCGACTGGTCGGCGCTGTTCTGTCGGCTGACCCGTGGCGTGGCGCTCAAATACGGCCATCGCGCCAGCTTCATGGCCAAACCGTACCTGCAGTATCCGGGTAGTGGCATGCACATCCACGTCAGCCTCTACGACGAAGCCGGTGACAACCTGCTGGCGTGTGACGAGCAGCGCCCGCTGCGGCATGCCGTGGCCGGCTGCCTGGAACTGCTGCCGGAGCTGATGCCGATCTACGCGCCGAACCACAATAGCTATCGCCGCTTCGGTGCCCAGGTGAACTCGGCGAGCAAGGCCAGTTGGGGTTTCGAGGACCGTGACGCCTGCGTACGCATCCCCGAGTCGGATGCGCGCAACCTGCGTCTGGAGTTCCGCCTGCCGGGCGCCGATGCCAACCCCTATCTGGTGCTGGCGGCATTGCTGACCAGTATCGAGCATGGCCTCGACGCCAAGGTCGAGCCCATCGCCCCCCTGAATGACGACCGCGAAAGCGGCGTCGACTTTCCCAAGGACATGCTCGACGCCGTGCGCTGCATGCAGGCCAGCGAGCGTGTCGCCGCTGGTCTCGGCAGCGAGTTCGTCATGGTCTATTGCGAGAACAAACGCCAGGATCACCTGGCCTTCATGCACGACATCAGCCCGCGCGAATACCGCTGGTACCTGTGATGTCACGGATAGAAGGAGGCGCCATGAATAACGCCGTGAACAACCCCAAGACCGCCCACTGGCAAGCCCTCAGCCAGGCCCACCACCTGGCGCCGTTCAGTGATTACAAGCAACTGGCCGAGAAGGGCCCGCGCATCATCACTGAAGCAAAGGGTGTGCACCTGTGGGACAGCGAGGGCAACAAGATCCTCGACGGCATGGCCGGTCTGTGGTGCGTGGCCGTCGGCTATGGCCGCGAGGAACTGGTCGAAGCCGCCAGCGCGCAGATGCGTCAATTGCCGTTCTACAACACCTTCTTCCAGAC
>NZ_JACKQK010000052.1:0-378 GCF_014892995.1 Pseudomonas sp. EggHat1 | reverse complement strand
TCTGGCAGTAGAGCTAGTAACGTGATTCGACAAACGGGCCCGATACCTTTCACTTCAGCCAGCAAGTCATCCTTGGCCCGCCAGATCTCTGACTTTTGAATGGCGTCATTTAGCCCTGCATCGTTGGCTCTGAGGCGCTTCTCCAGCCATTGGATGTGCAGCTTGATGTCGCGTCGCAGGGCCTTGCCCACCGCCTGCTGCAAGCGCAGCTTTTCGGCGACCATCATGTCGACCATCATGTCGACCAGTTGTCGCCGACGCCCAACCAGATCCGCCAGTTCGAGCGCCTGCTCATCGGGTAACGGGCGGATGGCGGGACGGATGGCAATGCCGAATGCGGCGAGAACCCGAGCATCCAACGCGTCGGTCTTGGCCAGT
>NZ_JACKQK010000051.1:0-432 GCF_014892995.1 Pseudomonas sp. EggHat1 | reverse complement strand
GGTACCCTGGGCATCCTGATTCCGCCGTCGATCGTGATGGTGGTGTACGCCGCCGCCACCGAGCAGTCGGTGGGCAAGCTGTTCATGGCCGGGGTGATCCCGGGCGTGATGCTGGGCCTGGTGCTGATGATCGCGATCTACATCGTCGCGCGCATCAAGAAGCTGCCGGCGCTGCCGCGCGCCAGCTTCCGCGAGTGGCTGCGTGCCGCACGTGAGGCGTTCTGGGGCCTGCTGCTGATGGTGATCATCCTCGGCGGTATCTACACCGGCATGTTCACCCCGACCGAGGCTGCGGCCGTGGCGGCGGTGTACGCCGGCTTCGTCGCCCTGTTCGTGTACAAGGACCTGACCATTCGCGAGTGCCCGAAGGTGCTGCTGGAGTCCGGCAAGCTGACCATCATGCTGATGTTCATCATTGCCAACGCCATGCTC
>NZ_JACKQK010000050.1:0-458 GCF_014892995.1 Pseudomonas sp. EggHat1 | reverse complement strand
TTGGCGTCGGTCACCGGCCACAGCAACACCTGGGCGCGCAGTTTCGGCGTACCGGCTTCCTTGGCCTTGATGGCCACCACGGCGGCCATGTTACCGCCGACGCTATTACCGACTACGGCCAGACGCGAGCCGTCGACACTGATCTGGCTGCCGTTATCGGCGACCCATTTGGTCGCGGCGTAGGCCTGGTTGATGGCGGTCGGGTACTTGGCTTCCGGCGACGGCGTGTAGTCGACGTAAATCGCGGCTGCGCCAGAACCTACTACCAAGTCACGGATCAGGCGTTCGTGGGTCGGATAATCGCCCAGCACCCAGCCACCGCCGTGGAAGAACATGAAGCCCGGCAGAATGCCGCGAGCACCTTCGGGGCGCACCACCTTGAGGGTGAGCGACTGGCCATTCACCTGGATCACCTTGGTGTCCACGACGATGCCGGACAGGTCCACCTTGACACTGGC